>CAJXTI010000042.1 GCA_913061185.1 uncultured Oceanobacter sp. | reverse complement strand
AGGTGGATCAAAATTAATGGCCAGAAGTGGGTCACTTTAAATGGCCGTTAACAGTTTATTCATGCGCATGCGCGTTTTTCTGTTTTAACGTGCGCATTAATTTTGCGCCAAAAGCGCAAAACCATTGAACTTCATGAGGTTACGCTAACAGCAACCGAAAAAATGCGCAACCGCTCTGGAAATACGAGCATGGATTTTCTCTTCGATTTGGTTATACTGTTTATGTATACAGTTCTTTCTGGAGGAGTAGAACCATGGGTAAACGTCCGTTTTTAAACCAGATCTCGCGTTTCATACGGCTGAATGGATACAGCCTTCGAACAGAAAAAACTTACCTCTACTGGATCAAGGCCTACATACGCTTTCATCAACGCCAGCACCCGAATGCAATGGGGCCTGTTGAGGTCATGGGTTTTCTGGATCACCTGGCGTCTGACCAACAGGTGTCATCGCCAGCATGAGTCATAGAATAGCCAGCGAGTTGCCTTGAATGCTCTGGTATTTTTGTTCCGCGTAAAGCGCTAAAAATCGCCGTAGCAAACAGTGGTATTGCAAAAAAAGTAAGCTGCCATACCTTCAGGCACAGTTTTGCCACCGAGCTGTTACGATCCGGCCGGGATATTCGCACCGTACAGGAGTGGTTGGGGCATTCAGATGTGTCAACCACACAGATATATACCCACGTGATCGGCCAGCATTTCGCGGGTACAGAAAACCCGCTGGATCGGTTGCAATAGCAAAAGCAGATACGGGCATTCTGCCGCATTGATACTCAAAATCCGCCTATAAAAAACGGGAGCCTTGGCTCCCGTTGTGGTTCTTGTTTCTCTTTGGGTCTTATCCCTGGTTTATGGCTCCGGCATCCTTGCTCATATTGCCTGCCGGGCTGACACCCTCACGCCATCAACCCGGCGGGTTTCTCAGTTCAAACGGATAATAGACACCGAACCTTTGGCATCCCGCAGGTAGTCGCTACTTGGTTCGCCTTCGTTAGCGGTCATGATAAAGCTGCCATCATGGCTGAAGGTCACCATGTCGGGCAGAGAACCGACGCGGGCATAACCATAGATGCTGTCGTCGCTGGTATTAAATACCGCTACAGTACCGAAGGCCTGCTTGTCGTTGGCTTCCATCGCGACTGCCAGCTTGCCGTTCTTGACTGCTACGCTGTTCACACCAGCGCCGTAAGCGGCCAGGTTGATCGCCCCGGTGACTGCCAGGCCGGTGTCGCTCAGGGTCACGATATCAACACGAGGGCCATCACTGATCGCACCGTTGTTAACGACATACAGTTTGTGCAGGGTGCTGTCGTAGGCGACGATTTCTGACGCGCGTTCACCGCCTTCAATTGTCACGGTGTACTGGTGGCTGAAAACAGGTTTGGCGCTATCCGCAGCGGCGACAGCGGGTACTGCATACAGGGACAGGGTGCCGCTGACTTCGTTGGCGGTGACCAGCGCGGCGGCGAAACCGAACTCGCTGACGCTATCCGAATCGAGGAACAGCAGGCCTTCCGGTGCTTCGTCACCCTCGTGGGTCAGCAGTTGTAGCTGTTCTGGTGCACTGATATCAGAAATGTCGTACACCGCGATCGCACTGGCGCGTTCCATGCCAATAAAGGCATAACGCAGGCCATTCACCATACCGGTGGTGACGGATTCCGGTTCGGTGCCCTTGTCGTCGGAGCGGCCATCCGGGTAAACACCGGCGGCAATGGTCATTTCGGCCAGATCGTTGCCACTGTCGAACACCTGTTCGCCGGTTTCACCATTCCAGATACTGAAGGAACGGCCACCATAGGCATAGATGGTTTCGATGTCGGTAGCAACGGCTTCGTCGGAGAACGGGTTAAGGGTGGTTTTCAGACGCCCCAGCACGGTTTCACCTTGCAAGGTCGCAGCGTCCGGGAAAGCGGTTGCATTCAGTGTCAGGTCATCGACACGGGCTTCTTCTGAGAAGCCGTCGTAGTCACGAGAGTCACCTTCGTTGGCGCTGATGACATAATGGGTGCCATTGTCTTCGAAGGTGGTGATGGCGTCCGGCATAAAGAAGCCGTTGACGTTGGCGTAAGCGGTCAGCGCGGTGCCTGCTTCCTTGTCGGAGGCATTCATGGCATTGGCTTCGAGACCGTAGTCTTGCAGACCCAGCGGCAGGATTTTGGTGATGGCTTCGGCATCGGCGGTCAGGTCAATCACTGCCAGTCCGTTGTTTTCCTGCAGCGAGACCCAGGCTGTGGTGTCATCGGCACTGATGGCGACGTATTCCGGTTCCACATCCGTGGCCAGATCAGCGCCAGGGCCAAAGACACGGAACCCTTCAGCTTCCAGCGCTGCTTCCTGATCGTTCAGACCATCGAAAAACAGCGTGGTAACGGCCAGTTCAGCAGGGCTGGCGGCGAGGTTGGTTTCACCTGGGGTGGCGTAGATGTCACCGGTGGCCCAGTCTCCACCATCGGGCAGGCGACCGGCGCTGTTGGCGTGGGTATCGTCAGTGACTGTGTAGTCGTCGGCCAGGTTACCTTGATAGAACAGGCGAATGGTGTCGCCTTTGCCGAGACCGAAGTCTTGATCCGCTGCGGCAACAATGGCAGCTGGCGCACCGTCTACTTGTGTCGTTTCATTCGGCATGATGACCAGGAACCCCTTGGCGGCAATAACAGTGCCATCAGGGATGGTCACCGGGGTATGGCCATCGTCGCTGTCGAGCAGCGTCCAGTCGGTGCCGCTAAAGGTAAACTCGGCATCGGCGCTGTTGTAGAGTTCAACAAAGTCAAAGTCACCTTTGGTGCGCACTTCGTTGATGAGAATGTCAGTGGCGACAGCGGTGACTGGCTCTTCTTCTTCAGCGGCGGCCGGTGCGGTATTAGCGGCGGCGGGAGTAGCACTCATGGCACCTTCAGCCCAATCGCCGCCGTCCGGGTAGCGGCCAAGAGTGTCGGCGTGTTCGCCGTCAGTCCAGCTATAGCTGTCGTGAGCTGTGCCTTGATACAGCAGGTTGGCCGTATCGCCCTTGCCCAGACCAAAGCCATCGACTCCGCCCAGTACGGCGCTGGCAACGGTCGCTGGCAGTTCAGTTGCATCGGTCAGTACCAGCAGGTAGCCACCGGCGGCAATTTCAGTACCGGCTGGAATCGCAATGGCGGTATGGGTGCTGTCGCCATCCAAGAGACCCCATTCGCCGTCGGCGAAGGTATAGGATTCAGATCCGGCGTTGTAAATTTCAACATAATCGTAGTCGCCGGTAGAGCGCACTTCGTTAATCACGATATTACTGATGTCGAATTCGGCCGGTGTGTCGGTATTGGTATCCGCACTGTTGTTGTTATCGTTGTCGTCGCTGCCACAGGCAGTCAAGGCTGCGGTGATGGCCATCGCCAGCGTGCCTTTTTTCCAGAGATCGAGAGACATGATCTTTCCTTTGTTATCGGTATTAACAGGTATTCAAAGGCTTCAAGCGTATGACGGTTTTGTGACGTCCGGGTGACCTGAAAATGACACGAATATGACGATTGCAAGGCAAGACAAAACAAGTGGGAGCTGGCAGGGGAATGGGTTTGGGCGGTAAGGTGTGGGCGGTAAGGTTGGGCGGTAAGGTTTTACCGTTAACAGGCAGTAAATACGCAAACGGCACTTTATATAAAAGTGCCGTTTTGTACGCTGTCGTTTTGGTTAGCGATGGCCTCATCTACTCGGAAGGCTGAGGCGATGGCTGACGCGGCTGATCAGCCTTCAAATTCACCGTTATGGTAGATTTCCTGTACGTCTTCCAGATCATTCATCAAACTGGCAAAACGCTCAAATTGATCGGCGTCGTCTGCTGCAATCGGGTGCGGCATTTGTGGCAGGTAGGTGATTTCTTCCATTTCAAAATCAATGTCGGCACGCCATTCGGTCAGTGCGGTTTTGGTTTTGAAGAACTCGGTGGGTGGCACCAGCACCGTGACCATGCCGTCTTCGCAGTCGATATCGGAAACATCAATATCGGCTTCCATCAGCATTTCCAGGGCTTCATCTTCGCTGTCATCAGCAAACACAAACATGGCGCGATGATCGAACATGTGAGAGACCGAACCCTGGCTGCCGAGCTTGGCCTTGCACTTGGAAAACACGCCCCGGATTTCACCGAAGGTGCGGTTCGGGTTGTCGGTCAGGGCGCTGATCAACACCATGGCACCACCAGGCGCAATGCCTTCATACAGTGCCGGTTGGAAGTCTTCTCCAGCACCACCCGTGGCCTTGTCGATGGCTTTTTCGATCACGTGGGTGGGCACCTGATCTTTTTTGGCCCGGTCGATCAGTGAGCGCAACGACAGGTTGGCCGATGGATCGGGGCCGCCTGCCTTGGCGGCTACATAGATTTCTCGGCCATACTTGGAGTAGACCTTGGTTTTTGCCGCGGCCGTTTTGGCCATGGATTCTTTCCGGTTTTGATACGCTCTGCCCATGGGAATCAGTCTTTTCTTGGGTGAATAAGTCAAAAAACGTCTGAATTGTACCCATTGCTGTCGAGGCTGTCTTGTCGATCCGCTGCCGTCCGGGGATTTCAGAGATAAACCCTGATCCAGCGTGATGAATGTCTACGGAATAAAGGTGTGTGATCCGGTGTTCTCTCTGTGGCGTGAGTCGGTGAATCAGTGACGTGGCTTGCCCGCCAAATAACGCTCACGGAACAAGGCAAAATAAGCTGCCAGGCGGCTGCTTGCGGTGGCTGCGCCCAGCTGTTGCAGTATTTCTATCGCTACTTCTGCGGTGCCCAGCTGGTAATCGTGCGCCGCTTCCCTCAATTGATAGTTACCCGGTTCGAGTGGCTCAATCCCCAGTATTGGAATGCCACTGAGGTAAGGGCTGCGGAACATTTTGCGGGCTTCGCGCCAACTGCCGTCGAGCAATATCAGCAAGGGTTTGCGCTGTTGCTCTGACGCTTGCACCTGGTACTGCTGCAGCTTGTCCGGGGTGTCCAGACACTGCTGGGTATCGGCGTACTGGAACGGGAAGATCACCAACGGCGCGTAGGCCGGGTTGGTCAGCAATGCCAGCAAGGCGGCATCCGGCTCGGTGCGGTTCCACAGAAATGCGTGGTTATCACTCAGTACATCCGCCACCAGACGACCGCTGTTACTGGGCTTGTAGACTTCGCCTTTGTAATAAATCAGGCAGACCGCGACCTCGTCAGAAGGGGCGGGCCGTTGTGTGCAAAGGCACAGCGGCAAGGATAACAGGCAATGCTGACAACGAATCATCCGGCCTCCCCGAGCAATAAAAGCCCGCCGTGATTGCGCCAGCTCTTGCTGACGCAAGCGGGTGACCGCATTTTCGAGAACAGGGGGAGTATCAGACATGGTCAGTACACGGGCCGGGAAAGGGAGCGGCATAGTGCGGCAAAGTGATCGCGGCGGCAAATAGTGGCTTACCTGGGAGCGCCAGCTGCCATGCTGGCTGAGTGATCGCGGCGGTAAATAGTGGCTTACCTGGGAGTGCCAGCTGCCATGCTGGCTGAATCTCGGGGCTGGATCCCGCCCGGCTGCTGGTGCAGACATTGGCCTGTTTCTGCGGCGTTTCGTTGTCAGGTATTTTTATCCTGAATATTTAAGTGACTTTCTTGCTGAACCCAGAATCCTCTGCTTGGCTTGGTAGAGGGCAGCGCTGGCGTGCCTGTGGTGTCGGTGAGGCCGTAGATGGTGAAATGCTGTTGGATCTTGATGGGTATGTGGGCGAGTGTGTTAGCGCAGGCAGCAATGCCAGTGACGACACAGTCGGCTGCTACTCTGCAGTTTGAGAATTTTTCCACTCCGGTTGTGCTGCATGCTGTGGGTGAGCAGGTGTATCAGGTTGAGGCGTCACAACAACGGGTCATGGTGGCTCGGCGTTTGGTCGTACGGGTAGCCGCAGATTTCCCCAGACAGCGTATTGCAGCGGCAGCGGGTATTGATAACGTCAGTGCGCTGTTTTTGGGTCACGATTATCAGTATTGGCTGGTGGCGTTAAGCCCGGGTGTGGACATCGCGGAGATGCTGGCTGCGGTGGCCGACATTCCCGGTGTTGAACGGGTACAGCCCGATCTCTTGCAGTTGCGCGACAAGGCTGGCGACGAGACGACGGACCTTCACTCATCCGGTCATTACCAGGTCAATGGATTGGCGGCGTTGTGGCAAGCCACCGAGGGTAAGGGCGTCCAGGTCGCGGTGATTGACGACGGCTTCGCGTTGAACCACCCACAGTTTGTACAGCTGTCACCGACGTTTTTATACGATACCGCATCGCAGCAGCTAAACGCAGCTCCGCAGAACTCCCAGGATACTCACGGCACTCGGGTTGCCGGGGTGTTGTTTGCCGCCCACGACGGTCATGGCCTGAAGGGGTTGGTGCCGGATGCCGGTTTGATTGGCATTCGCCAGCCAGACAGTTGGACTTCCAATACCTTGCTGGCTTTTCAGCTGGCGGCCATGTCTCGCGCCGATGTCATTAATTGCAGCTGGACCACCCGTTTGTTACTGGAGCCAGTGCAGGATGTGGTGCGCGACCTGGCTCGTTGGGGGCGCGCTGGCAGAGGGTTGCCGGTGGTGTTTGCGGCCGGTAACGAAGGTCGGTTGATTACTCCTCATAGCTCGGAAGCGGCTATTCCGGAGGCGATTGTGGTGGGGGCGCTTGGTCTTCGACAGCAACGGCTGCCACACAGTAATTATGGGCCGACGGTGGATCTTTATGCCTTCGGCCTGCCGCTCGACAGTACGGATATTGCGGGTGGCTACCATGCTTTTGGCGGCACCTCGCTGGCGGCCGCCATTGTGTCAGGACTGGCGGCGCTGATTATTGCCACGGAACCGGACATTCCGTTGTCCGCGCTGCAGCAGCGGCTGGCGGATTTATTGCCAGCTCCCATGTCTGTTGCTTCCTCTGCTGGTACGCCTGACCCCGCTGTTATTTCTGAACCGGCAGGCGTTGCTACTGCGGTTGCCCCTGTTTCCGGCTCACCTGAGTTCGGCTTGTCACTTACATCCCTAGTCAGGAAGTACCCATGACGTCTATCAATCCGGCGCTGGAATCACCGCTTGCCACTGGCGCTGCTGCTGAGCCGGAAGCAGATTTTGGCTGTGAATATTCCGCCAACTTGCCGGCCCTGCTCAAGCACCTGAATATCTCGCTGGCATTTACTTCCTATCAGGCTCAACGACTGATGCTGGTGCGCACTGACGGCGTCACACTGGATGTCAATTTTAAACACTTCCCCCGGCCAATGGGGCTAACGGCCGATAGTAACGGCCTGACATTGGGGATCTTCACCCAGGTACTGCAATTCCAGCGTGAAGACGGCTTGCTGCCACAGATCAAACAGCCGCTGAAGCGTATTGAAGACGATGTGACGGCCCCGCGACTGCTGCTGCAAAACAATGGCCAGGTTGCCGCGCCCCAGCCTGCTGCGGGTGCGGCAAAATCGTCAGATGAGGAGGCGTTCGAGGCTTATCAAACCTCGCTGTATGAGCCGGTCGACAGCCGTGTCGATGCCTGTTTCATCGCTCGCTCCAGCCATTACACCGGCATGATCAATATCCACGATGTGGAGTGGGGCAACGACGGCTTATGGGTGGTGAACTCGAGCTTTTCCTGTCTCAGTTCACTCGATCCCCGCTACAGCTTTGTTCCGCGCTGGAAGCCGCCTTTTATCAGTGCGCTGGTTGCGGAAGATCGCTGTCATCTGAACGGTATGACCCTGAAAGACGGCCAACCCGCCTACGTGACCACCTTTTCGACCGCCGATGAACGCGGTAAATGGCGCGATGGCGAGGGCTTTAATGGCACCTTGATGGATGTGCAACGGAACGAAATTCTGGTCGCTGGCCTGGCCATGCCGCACTCTCCGCGCTGGTATCGCGGCAAGGTGTACTACTGCCATTCCGGTCTGGGCCAGCTGTGTTGTTACGACCCGGCCAGCGGTGAGAACCGGGTGTTGGCGGAAGTCCCTGGTTTTACCCGAGGCATGGATTTCCATGGCCCGATTCTGGTGATGGGGCTATCCCGCGTGCGACAGACGGATGTTTCTCGGCCAGCGCCACTGGCACAAAAGTATGACGAAACTCTGTCGGGCTTGTGGTTCTTCAATCTCGATGACCTGTCTGAAATTGGCCAGATCCGCTTTACCGGCAACGTTGAGCAAATCTACGACGTAGCAGTACTTACCGGCTGTTGCTTCCCCGAAATTATTGAGCCGTCGCATCCACGGATGCGTAACCATTTTTGTCATCCCCCGATGCAACCGCTGCGTCCTGAGGCGTGTATATGAATACCAACAAACCCGTATCCCGAGAACCGTCTTCCACTTCGCAGCCGTTACGCAAGGCCGCCTTGGCATTACCGTTGATTGCCATGGCCGGAGCCTTTGCGGCACCGGCGAGCATGAGCCGCTCTGCCAGTCACAGCAGCAGTCGCCGATTGGCACGGGGGGCGACCATTGTGGTGGCTGATCAAGCGTTGCAGATCGACGCCGCTGCTTCCGAGCAGTACGAGATGCCACGGAGCGCGTTTGATGCCTTTCGACGTGGCCAGACATCTGGCAGGGCACTGGATAATACTGGCGCTACGTTGTCAGAGAATACGTTGTCAGAGAATACGTTGTCTGACGACGCCGGAATACTGGCTTTTTTACAGCAAAACCAACGGCTTGGGTCACAACCCAAGGCTACGGCGGCGTTGTCTGGCACCTTGTTGGGACGCAAATATTTTGCCAGCGACAGCCCATACGATCACTGTCATTTCACCTGGGGCAGTGTGTATTACACCAACACTTATACATCCCTGAATCAGGCCAGTTGTGAAATAAGTTGGGGCGGCACCTGGCACACAGGGGTGAGCGCACCGGTGGTGATGGCCACCAGTATCCTGAACAAAACCAGCAGCAGTTTTGATGTCAGTGTCAGCATGAGTGAATCGGCCACCGTGTATGCTGTGCTGGTGGAGAGCAACAAAACCGCCCCGACACCTGCCCAGGTGATTGCCGGAACCGATGGCGATAATAATGCGGCGCTGCAAACGACCAGCGGGGCGGCGGCCACCAGCACCACGCTGAGTTTTAGTGGCCTGGATGCCAGCAAGTATTATCTGGTTTATCTGGCGGCCGTGGATGGCAGCAGTGAAGTCACTTCTGCCTCGACCCAGGTCAATCCGGCCTATGAGACCGGCCTGATCTCGGCTGATGGCACCTGGAAATTTCCGAAAATCCGTGTGGATGACAGCGGTAATTATTACCTCGGCTATTCCAAAGATGGCAGCAGCGGTGACGACATTACCTTCCTGCTCTGGAACGGTGCCGGTTTCTCCAATTACACCTCGTTTAATGCCAGTGCCATCTCGGGTCGCGCTTACGTCAGCTGGGGCAATGAACAGCGCGTTGATTATGACTTCGACAGTAACGGCCATATTCACGCCGTTTTCAGCGCCACCGAAACCAACTATGCCAACACCGGCGATCCCTTCTATGGCTATTACAATGGCAGCAGCTGGAGCTTCACCAAAATAGCCGAGACCGGCAATTCGGTGGATGAAGTGGATGTGTTTGTCGACGCCAACGATGACGTTCACGTCTCCTGGAAAGTCTACAACGGCTCTGGCTATCAGGTGGATTACGCCACCAACAAGAGTGGTAGCTGGGTTAAAACCAATGTCGTGGTTGCTGGCAATGGCACGGATGAGGCTCACGATACCTATGTCGTGGCCGACAGCAGTGGCACCGCGACCGTGTTCTACCGCCGTGAAGACTCGCAGAACAATGGTGAGGACAACTATTACATGGAGTCATCCAGCGATGGCTTCAGCGCTTCGACCAAAATCCTCAACGGTAAGGACGATGCCAAAGTCTATCGTATGGCGAATGTGCTGATCGACAGCAGCAACAAGATTCACTACGCGTATTCAGACCAAACCGGTGGTGCTTCCTACTATGTTACCAATGCCTCTGGCAGCTGGGTCAGTACGGCGATCACCCATGCAGGGCACAGTACGCCGTGGGTCTATGGCATGGAGTATGACAACGGTGTGTATTACTTCGCCAACTACGGCGATAGCAAATACTTCATCAACAGCTACAACGGCAGCGACTGGGTCGATGGTTTTGATTTTGAACTCGACGGTTGGATGAACGACCGCTTTGCGGTGAACAGCACCGCCGATCGCATCATGCTGGTGTCGGAAAATTCCAGTGACTGGGAAATCCACTACCACACAGGCACTATTGCTGGCTATGTGACCCCTACCAGCCCGGCCGACAGCGATGGCAGTCTGACACCCGCCGCCGGAGTGACTGAGCCGGTGGGGCTGGATACCACTGTGGATAGTGTTGGCGAAGCAGTGGATCTGTTCGACTTTACTCTCTCCGATGGCGCCAGCAGTGACGGTCTGGCAATGGAAATCAGCCAGCTGGTGGTCAATGTATCGGGCACCAGTAGCGATGCCGAACGAGCGAATGTCACTTGGCGTTTGAACGGCGCAGATGCCAGCAACGTCACTGGGGTTTATAGCAGCGCGAACGACACCATTACCTTTTCAGGTCTGAGTCTTTCGATTGCCGATGGTGGCAGCGAGATCTACACAATTAATGGCTATTACAACGACAACACCGGCTTGACCGAAGATCACACCATGATCCTCAGTATGGATGGCGACACCGACGTCACCATATCCGGCGGGACCTCCATGGGGGCCACCAGTGCCGTTTCCAACAGCTCCGGCACCACAGTTGATGTCACCGCCACCGGCTTGAGGCTCACAACCCAGGCTGCGGGGCTGGTGTCCGGTATGGCCATGACCACCCAGCCGGTTGTCGCTGCGGAAGATGCGTTCGGCAATATCGATAGCGATTTTACCGAAGTGGTAACAGGCGCCGACGAAGGCATAAACCCCGGTAATGTGCTCACCAATAACAGCGTCACGGCAGTGGCCGGGGTAGCGACATTCACCAGCCTGACCAATACCACCGCCACCGATGGCCAGGCGCTGATCGTAACGTTTAATGATCAGGATGGTATTGGCAGTAATTTAAGCACCGTGAGTACCAGCCTGCTGTTTACCGATGTGGTGGCCACGCAACTGCAATTGACCACTCAGCCTGCGCCGTTAACGGTCAGCAGTGGCGAAGCCAAAAGCCTGACGACCGTGCCGGTGGTGAAAGCCGTCGATGCCAACGGTTATGTCGATACCGGCTATAGCAGCGATATCCGTTTGGCGGAAGTGAACGGCGCTGGCTCAGCGCTGATGACGACCACTGGCGATACCGATGGCAGTGCTGCCACGGTTAGCCTGACCCCGTCGTCCGGGGTCGCTACCTTTACAGCGATGCAAATTACCTACACCACCTCGGGCAGCAGTAGCGAAACCTTTAACCTGCAGGCCAGTTCCGGCAGCTTGACAACCACCAACAGCAGCCAGCTGACGGCGACCAATGTGCCGACGTTAACAGATGCTCATATCAGCATCTCGGGTGCCTCCGGTACCGGCGGAACTTACGTCATTGGCGATACCATTTCCGCCAGCTGGAACAACACCAGCAGTGGCGACAACAATACCGGCGTCAGCGCTGTGACGGTCGACTTCAGCCCGTTTGGCGGTGGCGCTGCCATCAGTGCGAGTGAGTCATCGGGCAGCTGGATTGCCACTTATACCCTCACCGCCGGAGCCATCGACAGCAGCAATCGTAATGTCTCAGTGACAGCGACCAACAGCAGCGGTAATGCCACGACAGCGGATACGACCAACGCCAGCGTAGATAATATTGCTCCCATCGTCACCGACACTAACCTGTCGATCTCTGGCGCCTCCGGTATCGGCGGCGCTTTCCGTGCGGGCGATACCGTTACCGCCCGCTGGAACAACACCGCCGGTGGTGACAACAACAGCGACACCATCAGCAGCGTCAGTGTCAATTTCTCCGCCTTTGGTGGTGCCGCCGCCGTAGTGGCATCAAACAGCGCCGGTAGCTGGAGCGCGACTTACACACTTGTCAGTGGTGCCATTGACAGCAGTAACCGCAATATTTCCCTGACGGCGATCGACAATGCCGGTAACAGCACCACCAGCGCCGACAGCACCAATGCCACAGTGGATAACATGGCTCCCACCATAACGGACGGCAACCTGTCGATCTCCGGTGCATCCGGTAGCGGTGGTGTATTTATTGCCGGAGATACCCTGACCGCCCGCTGGAACAATACCGCCGCTGGCGACAACAACAGCGACACCATCAGCAGTGTGACGATGAATTTCGTCGCCTTTGGTGGTGGTTCTGCCGTGGTGGCATCAAACAACAGCGGTATCTGGAGCGCCAGCTACAGCATTACCAGCAGCTCAACCGATGGCACGTTGCTGAATATCAGCGCCACCGCGACCGACAACGCCGGTAATAACGCCAGCGCGACAGACAGCAGTAATGCCACGGTCGACACCAGCGCACCCTCCGGCCACAGCGTAGCGTTCGACGACTCTCTGATTGGCTCTGGTGAATACAGCGCCGTCAGCTTCACCTTTGCCAGCGCCGAAGTCGCTGGCAGTTATAGCTACTCCATCAGCTCCAGTGGTGGCGGTACCGCCGTCACTGGCTCTGGCACCGCTGCTGAACAGGTTAGCGGTATCGACCTGTCAGGCCTGAATGACGGCACCCTGACCCTCAGCGTGATACTGACCGACGTTGCGGGTAACAGCGCGACGGCGGTTACCGATACCAGTACGCTGGATACCACGGCTCCGGTTCTGACCGAAGTCAGCGCAGCCACTTCCCTGGGAAATGACACCACGCCAGCATTGACCTTCTCGACTAATGAGGCGGGCACGTTAGCGGTGGGCGGCAGCTGTGGCAGTGCCAGCGAAGGGGCAGTCTCTTCCGGCAATCAGACGATTAGCCTGTCGCAGCCGGACAACAGCTCGGCTCTGGCTGAAGGCAGTTACAACGACTGCACCTTGACCGTCACCGATGCTGCAGACAACGCCAGTTCAGCACTGAGTCTGAGCGGCTTTGAAATTGACCTGACTGGTCCGAGTGGTCACAGCATCAGCTTCGACGACAGTCTGATCAACAGCACTGAAGCCAGCTCGATCAGTGTGACCATGGCCAGAGCCGAAGTCGGAGCGGCTTACCGTTATTCGATCTCATCCAGCGGCGGCGGCACTGCAGTAACCGGCAGCGGTACGGTAACCAGTGCCAGCGAACCACTCACCGCAATCGATGTTTCCAGCCTTGCTGACGGCACTCTGACGGTCTCGCTGTTCTTAACCGACAGCGCTGACAACGCGGCTAGTGCCGTCACGGCAACCAGTACTCTGGACACCAGCGCACCCTCCGGCCACAGCGTAGCGTTCGACGACTCCCTGATTGGCTCTGGTGAATACAACGCCGTCAGCTTCACCTTTGCCAGCGCCGAAGTCGCTGGCAGTTATAGCTACTCCATCAGCTCCAGTGGTGGCGGTACCGCCGTCACTGGCTCTGGCACCGCTGCTGAACAGGTTAGCGGTATCGACCTGTCAGGCCTGAATGACGGCACCCTGACCCTCAGCGTGATACTGACCGACGTTGCGGGTAACAGCGCGACGGCGGTTACCGATACCAGTACGCTGGATGTCGCTGATCCGGTTCTCAGCAGTTCAACCCCGGCGGATGACGCCACCCGTGTGCAGTACAACAGCCGCATTGTGCTGACTCTGAGCGAGGCAGTGAGCGCAACCACGGGCAACTTCCAGCTGTACGATGCGGATGGCGATACGCTGGTGGAAGCCATTGCCGTTGGCTCTGGGCAGGTGGTTATCAGTGGCACACAAGTGACCATTACCCCGGCGGCCAACTGGACGCCAACCCATCGTTATTACCTGCTGGCTGACAGTGGCCTGCTGGTGGATGCCGCGCTTAATGGCTGGGCCGGATTGAGTGTCGCCAGCGAACTCAACTTTACGGTGGCCAACAACAACCCGACCGGAGGGGCCGACAGCGGCAGTACCCAGGAAGATACTGCGGTAGACATTAACGTGTTGGCCAACGATGGCGATGTGGATTCCACGCTCAACGCTGCCAGTGTAACCGTTACTCATGCTCCGGCTCATGGTTCGGCCAGTGTCAACACCGCCAACGGTGTGATTACCTATACACCGTTAGCCGACTTTAACGGTGTGGATTCTTTCACCTACGCGGTGGATGATATTTACAGTGGCAGTTCGGGTGATATAACCGTCAGCATCGCCGTTGCGGCTGTCAATGACGCCCCCGTCGCTGTCGCCGATGTGGCAACGACAGCGGAAGACACCGCAGTGACCATCAACGTTGCTAATAACGACACCGATGTTGATAACAGTGACAGTGTTGATACCACTACCCTGACCATTGTCAGTGCAGCTGCGGAAGGTAGTGCCAGCGTGGTGTCTGGCCAGATTGAGTACACACCAGCTGCCAACTTTAACGGCTCTGATTCACTGACTTACCAGATCAAAGACCAGCACGGTGCAACCTCTAATGTCGCGACTCTGATCATCAACGTCAGTGGCGTGAACGATGCGCCAGTGGCGGCTGACGATACCGGCTCGACCGCCGAGGACACCGAGCTGGTGATTGACGTTATCGGCAACGACACGGATATCGACGGTACGCTGGACAGCTCGAAGGTAACGGTTGTTAGTTCTCCGGCACACGGCACTATCACCGTGGATGCCAGCAGCGGTGAAATCACGTATCGCCCTGCGGCAGATTTCAACGGCAGCGACAGCTTTACCTATGTGGTGAAAGACGATAGCGATGCCACTTCCAATGTCGCGACCGTCAGCCTGACGATTACTGCCGTGAATGATGCCCCTGTCGCCAGCAACGACAACGTGACCCTGCTGGAAGACGCCAGCCTCAACATCAACGCCTTGGGCAACGACAGCGATGTAGATGGCTCAATACAGGCTGCGACTCTGGTGCTGGTGGAACCACCAGCCCAGGGCATCGCAAGCGTGCTCAGCGGCGTGATCAACTATACCCCAGATGCCGACTTTAACGGTGCCGACAGCCTCAGCTACCGGGTGCAGGATGACAGTGGTGCCTGGTCAAATACGGCGACGGTTGTGATGACAATCACTGCTGTCAACGACGAGCCACTGGCCAATAACGACAGTGCCAGCACCAGCGAAGACAGTGCGGTGGTGATCGACGTGGCTGCAAACGACAGCGATATCGATGGTAGCCTCGATCTCAGCAGTATCGTGGTTGTTACGGATGTCAGCCACGGAACCCTGGTCGACAACGCCGATGGCAGCTTGACCTACACACCGGATAGCGACTACTACGGCAGTGACAGCTTTACCTACCAGCTGTCAGATAACGAAGCTGGCACCTCCGCCGTTGCCAGCGTCAGCCTGAGCGTTGCGGCGGTGAACGATGCGCCGCTGCTATCCGGTACGCCGGCCAGCAGCGTTCTGGAAGGAAGCACCTTCAGCTTTACCCCCACCGTGGTGGATAGCGACAGCAGCAGCTTTAACTTCACACTCAGTGGCGCACCGGCCTGGCTAGTGATCAATTCGACTACCGGTAAGTTGACCGGCACCCCGGCGGTTGGCGATGAAGGCAGCTACAGCGGTATCGTGATGACGGCAGATGACCGTGGTACGGTGAATCCTACCGGCTCATTGCCAGCCTTCAGCCTTGTCGTGATCGGTGATAACGATAGCGATGGCATTGCCAACGCTGACGACAGTGATGACGATAACGACGGCATGCCGGACGACTATGAAACCCGCTACGGTTTTGATCCGTTCGATGACAGTGATGCCTTGACCGACAGTGATGGCGATACCATCCCCAATGGCCAGGAACAGCAAGACGGCACTGACCCGAGCAACAGCAGTGACTACCTCGATACCACGCCGCCAGTGATCACACCACCAGTGGATGCCATTGTCGATGCGACCGGAGTCTTCACTCGCGTTAGTGTGGCGGACCTGCTCGGTGTGAGTGATACCAGTGCAGCCTTGGCAGCAATGACCAGCGACAACGTCGACGGCCCTGGTTGCTGCAACACCAGCGTACTGGGCCTGAAAGGTGGCAGTTTACGGATGCGTCCGGGTATTCACACGGTGACCTACAGCGCCACCGATGCCAAGGGTAATACCAGTACCACGACCCAGACCTTGCGGGTTCGCCCGCTGGTGTCCTTCAACCGCGATATCGCCAGTGTCGAAGGCGGTAATGTCGAGGTCGACGTAGTACTGAACGGCAGTGCACCGGATTACCCGTTCGAAGTGCCTTACCGGATCGACAGTACCAGCAGTACGGCGGACAGCGCCGACCATAATCTCAGTGCTGGCAGCGTCATTTTCACAGCAGACAGTACCGAGGCCCGGATCAGCTTCCAGCTCACCGATGATGGCATCTCCGAAGGAGCAGAGATTCTGGTACTGGCCCTGGATGACGACACCACCGAGAGCGACGACCTCGGTGGTGGTTACGACCCAAGTGCCCCTGATATTCACGACATTAACGCTGGAGCCAGCCACCGCGTGACCATAACGATAGGCGAGCAAAACCTCGCGCCAGCGGCCAGCATGGTGTTGCAGCAGGGCGGTAGCAATACCGTATTGGTGGCACGTGATGGCGGTATGGTGACGGCGACGGTCCGTGTGACCGACGCCAACCTGCAAGATACCCACCGTTTCGACTGGGCCAGCAGCCACAGCGCCTTGGTGGATACCGATGGCAGCCTGACCAACACCACACTGGTTTTTGATCCGTCCGGATTAAGCAGTGGCCGTTACAACGTGCAGGTACGGGTCGATGACAGCCAGGGTGCTGCCGATATCGCCCGCATCTACTTCCGGGTCGAAGCATCGGCACCGGTACTATCTGGCAGTGATGACAGCGATGGTGACGGTATCGTCGATGCCGACGAAGGCACCGCCGACAGCGATGATGACGGCATTCCGGACTACCTCGACAACATTGCCCAGAGCAACCTGCTGCCAGAAACTGCCAGCGAAACCGACGGCTTCCTGGTGGAATGTGACCCTGGCGTGCTGTGCCGACTGGGTCAGTTCGCCATCATGGGCAGCAGCGGTGGTGCTCGATTGAGCGATGACGATGTTGCGGCGCAACAGGATCTGGGTGCAGACGACGATTTTGAACCTAAAGGCGGTGTCTTCGATTTCGAAATCCACGACCTGCCGACCATGGGCCAGAGCGTCAGCATAGTCGTACCACAAACTCAGCAAATTCCGGCCAATGCCGTCTATCGCAAGTTCCAGAATGGTCGCTGGAACAGCTTTGTCAGCGATACCAATAACCACATTTACTCCAGCGCCGGCAGCCTTGGCTATTGCCCACCTCCGGGAGATAGCAGCTGGGTGGCAGGACTGACCGAAGGAGATTTCTGTGTGCAGCTGACCATTGAAGACGGTGGCCCGAACGACGCCGATAACGAAGTGAACGGTGCAGTAGAAGATCCGGGAGCCGTGTCGATATTACGCGCGGACCAGACCCAAACGCTGGCAGACATCAGCACCCGAGCCGACCGCAGTGGCGGTAGTTTGGGCGTGCTAGGATTACTGCTGCTGGCTGCTGTTGCCAGTTGTGGTTACCGCCGTCGTCCAGGGACTCACCGATCCGCGTTGCCTGCGGTGATATTGCCGTTGGCAGGCGTGTTGGGATTGGCGTTACTGATGCCAACTGCAACGGTTGAGGCAGCCACACCGGCGAGCGAGTACGACAGCCACTGGCTTGAAGACCTTGGCCTCGACAAAGACAAGGGTTACGTCACCATTGGCCTTTACCGGGCGCATAGCAGCCAAAGCGGCGGCGAACTGCAAAGTCAGCTACAGACCGATGGCCTTGATGCCACCGTGACCGACTACGACGCCAAGCGCACCGCCTTTGATATGGGTATCGGCTATCGCTACTTACCGGGGTATGCCGCAGAAATTCGTTATCTCGACATGGGAGCAGCCAGCACGGATCTCAGTGCCAACGCCGCCCCCAACGACCTCAAAACCAGCCTGCGCCGACATCACCCGGTGGGCGGCTCCGGCATCGTACTTAGCCAGCGCTTTAGCGACGCCATCAATAACCAGCTGACACTCTCGTTTGAACTGGGGCTGTATCGCTGGAGTGGCGAAGTGGATACCCGTCGCGATGACCTCAACAGCCACCTCGACTCCGGCACCGCCCCGATGGGAGGGCTGGGGCTCGACTACCAGCTCAACACTGAAGTGGGCATTGGCATACGCTACCAGCGCTTCCTGTTCGACCGCCAACAACTCGATCTGGCCGGAGCCAGCGTACAGATAGGATTTTAACCGCACCGCACAAACACATGAGTCCGGGAGTGCCAGCTGCCACGCTGGCCAAAACCGTCCTCTGGGAGTGCCAGCTGCCATGCTGGCCAAAATGTTGCGTTTGTATCAAAGTGCCGCTTGTAACTCTGGCCTGCCATGCTTTCCAACGCTATATTGTGCGTACCATGAATCAAGGACGATGCCATGAGTCGAACACACTATCGTACGAGCCTGCCGCATCTGGATGGGCCAATCCATCAAATGATCACTTACCGCCTGGCTGACTCGCTGCCACTGAAAACCCTCAACCTTGCCCCGAAAAATACCCCTGCTTATCGCCAATATATTGAACGGCAGCTGGATGCTGGCTATGGCTCATGCCTCCTCAAAATTCCCTCAATCGCGACCGCTATTCTCAATAACTGGCAATATTTTCACGGCCAACGTTATCGACTGCTTGGCGGCGTGATCATGCCGAACCACGTACATGTGCTGATTGAAGTCATCGACGACGTGTCGTTAACAACCATTGTTCATAGCTGGAAAACATGGAGTGGCAAGCACATTCGTGAGTACCTCACTGCAAACGGTATTCAATATCCCCCCGGCATTTGGCAGCGTGACTACTGGGACCGATATATCCGTAGCCAACAGCACCTTGATGCCGCCATGCGGTATATCCAGGAAAATCCGCTAAAAGCCGGATTGGTGGATCATGCGGAGGATTGGCCATGGAAGGTAAACAGCCCGCTTGAATAGCATGGTGGCGAAGAACGGCTCTCAGCCATGGGCGGGCGCAGCGGCCCGCCTTCCCGGATGCCTGGGAGTGCCAGCTGCCACGCTGGCCTTAACGTCGGCTATCAGCCTCGCGTATTTTCGCAGCCGCTGGCGGACACCGTCCTCTGGGAGTGCCAGCTGCCATGCTGGCCAAAACACCAGCTATTAGCCTTGCGTCTGCTTGTTGTGATACTGGGCTTTCACTAATTCAAGATAATGAGGCAAGCTTTTACTGGCATCGGTTGTGAAGTGTTGCTCCAGCGGCTCCAGCTGCTGAATCCGATCAAGCCGGAATTCCCGATAACTATCACGTAAGCAACACCAGGCAATCAGCGTCCATTTGCCACCCCAAAAGATCTGGCCCAGCGGCTCTAACGTCCGTTCAGAGAACTCACCATCGGCGCGAATATACTGAATGTGCACCTGCAATTGTCGTTCAATGGCTTTGCGTAATATCAGCGCTCGCGCAGCGGCTTCTGGCTCACTACTGAAATTCGGCACAATCAGGCTTTGCTGCTCGGCGATTTGCTTGAGGGAATCCGGCAATATCGACTGAATTTTTGCCAACGCCCGGCTGGCACCAGCGGCCAGACCGGCATCTGCCCAGGCTCGAACCATACGGCTGCCCAGTAACAACGCCAGAATTTCCTCGGCATCGAACATCAATGGCGGCAACTCGAAGTTATGACGAATGCGATAGCCGACCCCGGCTTCCCCCTCGATCGGAATGCCCGATAGCTCCAGCGACTGGATATCCCGGTAAATCGTGCGCTCACTGACTCCCAACCGTTCTGCTAACTCACGTGCGGTGATCACCGTACGTTTACTGCGCAGCAAATTGGTTAATAAAAACAGCCGTTCGGCCTTATTCATACTCAATTCCTGCAGAAAACCCAGTGCCAGCAGCGGATGACCACCAGGGTCATACCACTCCTGCATACACCTTACAACTGATAGACAAATTCATAGCGATGTTGGTTGTCCATCATCTCGATAGACATCTGCCCGGTTATCCCACACAACTCTCCCGTGGCAGAATCGGGCACTACCTCCAGCGTTAAATGGCTATCTTTACCTTCACCAGACACCGTACTGCAATCCAGCGGCTGCAATGACACCTCAAAACTCCCTGATACTCGCACAGGTGATTCTCACTGTTGATAAACCCTAACAGGCTAACTGGCTAACCGCTCTGCCAGCTTGGCAAACATTACCTCACTGTGTTGCATATTAATGCTGGCTGGATCAATCATCGCCAGCCAGGTCACACAGGCCTCACTTTTCATAAACAACTGCTGAGCATGTAGTGCTGCCACTCGGTCTTGCCAGAATACGATATCCTGCCAAATACCATCGGATTGTTTACATAACGCTCGATAGACAAAGCCAGGCAAGGTATTGATATAGGTTTGAACGGTTGCATTTAATGCCAGAAAAGCGACTTCATCGGTATCTGGCTTCAGTGAAAACAACACCAGCTCTACAGCCTGGCGAACAGGATTGACTACTTCCATCCGGTGACTCCTTCAAAAGGTAAAAATCAGCAAAATAAATGTCCAGTGGACGCAAATAAGTCTGGGGCAGGGGTACTGACAGGGAATGTCAGTACGGTTTTGATGGCCAAGCCCGCATGCCGCAAGGCACACTGAACCAAATGACCGGAGAGCCGTATGAGTACCATTACCCGCCAGGAATTTTTTGACGAATACCGCCCGATAACCAACGTCTTTAACCAACAGGCCGACTACAACGGTTGCCTGATGGCGACCACCGGGCAGGAATACCAACGAGTGCTGCTGATTATGCAAGAATCCCCGGAATGCGTCTGGACCTGCCTGGAAGGCAGCGATGGCTTGCCGGTACTGAACAACGGTTTTACCGCGCTAAACAGCAAAGGCTATGTGGTGACCGAAGAAGCCGCCGAGATGTTTGTGGAAGTGCTGGGGTAGCAAGATTATTGCCATGCGATGGAGAGGAAAATATATGCCACTACGGGATTGCGATACGATTAACTTGATGCGGATTATTCATGCAGGAGCGGGCTTGCCAGCGATGGCGTTGCGATTGATGACATTCATCAGATGAAAGCGGCCTCCTACAAATTTTCGTCTACCAACTAAGTTAATGACATTACACAGGGTTGGTATTTAAAGGGCAATAGATATTACTGTATAAATATCCAGTAATTATTGGAAAGGAATGAATAAGGCTGGTAAGCTGATTTTACCAATACGTGGAGAATCTATTATGATCCAGAAAATAACCTGCCTCGCTTGCGAATGTCCTGAGGGGTACCGGCATTGTGCCACTTTACCCGATCCTCTTACTCTTGAGGGGTTGGTGGTATACCGGGCTGCAGTGGCAGTTGCCATGATCAGGGCCGATCAGAAAGCAGGCTTTTTCCATTCTACGGTTGGCAGTTATTCCGATATCAATGAATATGCTGATGCGAATATGTACCTGCTGGATGCAACTCACCCGATACCACTTGCTCGTTCGTTTTTTGAATGGCCGGAACTCGATATTGAAGAAATTATGTACTTTTTTGATGAAGTACGGGATTGTATCGACGATGCCTTTGCAGAAGGTGTGCTTTTGCCAGCACCAACCGCAGGTCATGATGTGATGTCGATTACCCGGCGAATGTGCCGTTAATAGCGCTGCGGGGTTCAGGTATATCGGTTGATGGGCAATAGTCTGTCAGCCAATGAGTAATCTGGTCAGCAAGAACATCCATGAGCAGGCGTTGCTTGCCTTTGATAGCACATTCCCAAATTACGAGGGTACGCCAATCTGAGCTGTGTAGTAATTGGAGGTTGCGTTGGTCTCTGGAGTAATTACCTTCCAGTTTCTTTCGCCAGAAGTCCGGCCTGGATGATGGCCATTTGAACAGATGGCACTCATGTCGATGCCAGAAACAACCGTTGATCAATATCACCGCCCGGTATTTCAGGAAAACCAGATCGGGTTTTCCTGGTAAACGGCTGTCGTGCAGGCGGTAACGGAAGCCTCGTGAAAACAAGGCTTTGCGAATCAGCAATTCCGGTTTGGTGTTCTTGCTTTTGATACCCGACATCATGCGGGAGCGGATGTTTTTATCAACGATGTCGGTCATCTGAAAGGCTTCTCCTGGAATTAGGATGATTTGACCAGTATTCTGACGCGCTTACACGGAAGACTTACCCTTATTTATGACATCCCGTATCAATATTATCGATTTGTTCGCAGGCCCTGGTGGTCTTGGTGAGGGTTTTAGCGCATTTGTCAAGAAATCGTCTGATAAAATATCGCCATTCAAAATCCGAATGTCTGTTGAAAAAGAGCCCAGTGCCCACCAGACGCTTACCTTGAGAGCATTCTATCGAATACTTAAAGAAAGTAATGCTACTTCTGCATATTTTGAATATGTGAAAGGTGCTCTTGAAAAAAAGGAGATGATTAACCAGTTTCCTGATGCCTGGGCAGAGGCTTGCCAAGAAACCCTTGAAAACCCTACTGCGCTTGGGGAAGACAATGAAAAAATTCACCGTCGACTTAACGAGTTAAAAGAACAGTATTCTGATGAGCCGTGGATCGTAATTGGTGGACCCCCATGTCAAGCCTATTCTCTGGTCGGAAGAGCACGCAATAAGGGGATCCAGGGTTATGAAGCGGAGTCAGATCATCGTCATTTTCTGTATCAGGAGTATCTGAAAGTATTGTCTATTATTCAACCTGATGTTTTCGTGATGGAAAACGTAAAGGGCATTCTGTCGTCAAGAATTGATGGCGAACGTATTTTTCCGACCATTCGTAGAGATCTTTGTAATCCGTCTCTGGCATGTGGAGAGTTCTCCGAGTCAGAGAGTCGGGAATATGATATCTACTCTTTCGTAAAAGCACCGGATAGCTCAAATCTATTGGAATATGGGTATTGTGATGATCAAGACTATATAATTCGAGCTGAAGAATACGGCGTTCCGCAGGCTCGTCATCGTGTAATTTTACTGGGCGTAGCAAAAAATCTGAAGAGAAAACCAGAAGTCTTGGAACCAAAGCGACCGGTATCGATCGAGCAGGTTCTGGACGGTTTGCCAGATTTGAGAAGCAAACTCTCAAAAAGTGCAGACTCCGGGATGGCGTGGAAAACAGCGATAGAAGACCAGGCTCGTTCCATGGCAAGCGAATTACGGACTATGGGCCATGATTATTTACTTGAACAAATTCAAGCTGTTGTTAAAAACCTGAAAAGTTCTGCCCCGACGCAGTCATGTATTTACTCTGAATCAGAACTGTGGAATGCACCTGCTGAATTACGTAATTGGCTTCTTCGGAATCGTTGCGTATCTGTACTCAATCACGAAGCCAGAGGGCATATGGACAGCGACCTTGGACGGTATTTGTTTAGTGCTTGTTGGGCCCTGGCGAATGGGTCTGGTGCCGAAAAACCTTTTCCGAAAGCGCAAGACTACCCTGAAATTTTGGCACCAGCCCATGTGAATTGGAAGTCAGGCAAGTTTGCAGATCGTTTTCGGGTTCAGAGGCGTGGTAGACCTGCAACGACAATAACCAGTCATATTTCAAAAGACGGCCATTATTTTATACATCCTGATGCTACCCAGTGCCGAAGCCTGACAGTCAGAGAAGCAGCACGGATACAAACGTTCCCAGATAACTACTTCTTTGAGGGTAATAGAACTCAGCAGTATGTTCAGGTGGGAAATGCTGTACCACCATTTTTGGCAGTACAGCTGGCAGAGGTGGTGTCAGGGTTATTTGAGTAATATCGATTACTTCATAGCGTCTGATAACGTAGCTCTTGCATGCAGATCAAGTAAAACAAGGCTTTGTTTTTCGGACGGTATTTTCATTGGAATTTGTCCTGCTATGCGAAGGATACCTGCTTCCTTGGGGGTGAGCTGACCACGACGATCCAACTCGTTGTGAATATTATTCCAGCTTATTGCTGGTACTGCCAAAATCTTTTGCTGGGCATTTATTCCATTATCTATTTTTTGAATTTTTCGTGCCGACTGCTCAATTTGTTGTTGTTCATTATCAGATACTAGCCGACGGAAAAACTCATCTGATAAGGAAGATGCAAGCGTATTGGTCTGATCTTTTATTCTTATCCAGCAAGCATCCTTTTTGCACCATTCTGAAATATTGGAGATACCTTGTGGAGGGCGGTTGATATCATCGAAAATTATGTATGCAACAGCAGCTATTGCGCGTTCAATAGCAGGATTCGTCTTTTGATTTTTCCATATATCCAGAAAGTCGACAGACTGCTTTTGACGTTTAGCTATCTCTCCTAAAGCAGCAAGAGTGTATGCGACAATATTGGCTCTATAGCCTCCACTGTACCAAGGTTGGGCAGAGATGATTTTTTCTGTTGTGCGGAACAAAATACCGCGAGCGACAGCTCTCTTGAAGTAGAATTCGTTAAAGAAATCCGGGGCTTTATCCCAGTCCTTACCGATACGGGTAGCGTACTGAGCGAAGTTCTTCTGTGCTCCGAGATTTACCCATTTAGGATGGTCATCCCAGACATTTTCAAATTTGGCAAGATCTGTTTTCGTGAACATTTGTGGCTTTGGATTTTCTGTCTTGAATTTGGTCTGTTCCGCAGGAGAGAGTTTGGATTGGGCATCTGAATACTGTCCACGTACCCTCTCATAGAACCAATGCGTTTCAATTTGCACCCCCTGCTGTGCTGGAGCCCAAAGGCGACGGGAAAACTCCTCCATCCTGATGTGAAATGGATGATTGGAAAAGAAATCTGCTGCATTGACCCTATTTTGGGTGTTGGCATATTCTGAGATCTTAGGGACGATTTTTTCACTAATATTACTATCAATTACAGATAATTTCATTTGTACGAATATTTTGGAAAGATCGGCGCTATCCCGTTTTAGAGTGTGGAAAAGAGAAGCTGTTGTTTGCCCACCGTTTACGATCTGGAGGTCTAGGATACGATTGATCTCAAGCCCTTTTCCGGTATCTCTAACTTCAACGTCTTGAGCAGTCGCTGTAATTCCGTTGTTATAGGCGAAAAACATTTCAGGTTCGTTCAGGATTGTAGACCTGATCCCTTTGTTTACATTGCCTCGGGCTTGTAAAAATGTACGGACATTCTGTTCCAGAAGCCGTGCTCCATACTTGCCATATAGTGACGCGACAATCTCTGCCGGCATAACGATCAGAAAGGAACGATAGGTGTCTGCCCCAAGATGAGCAGGCAGACAAGAAATACCATTTCCAAACATTTTCTCGAAGTCCAGATCCAAGGGTTCTTTTTGATTTTTAGAGTTTCTCTGGCGATGAAGTCGTGATATATCCCAGATCTGAAAAGAGGTCGGTATACCCGATATTTCACCATCAGGCAGTTCCTTTATACGGCCACTGAGAGCTCTTTCTGAGAAGATCACCAGTTTTAACTGTTGAATAGATTTGAAGCGATCAGTAATTTGCCTTGCAAGTCCATATTCTGGTGAAGTGACCTCTAGCTCAGAGACCAGATTTTTGGTCACACATGCTTCAAAGAAATTGGTAATACGCTTGAATATTGTGGCTACTTCTGTTCGGGTCAGTGACGATAAGTCAACTCTTGAATCAAAGTCAGCAACAAAAAGACTAAGAACACCTTCATCGTTGAACCAGTACCCATCTATGCGCATTCCTCTCTGGGCACGGTAGTGGCACAGCTCAAACCCTTCGGTGAAGCCTGTCTCCAAGAGTTCGTTCGCTATTGTTTCCATGAACTCAGAAAGCTCGAAGCTGCCATTCGCCAAAGCGCCTGACATCCGTTCTTGGCGAAATGTGTGAAAGAATTCTTCGACACTTTGTTCCATCAACATTACTCCTTGAAAACCTGTTCCCTATCACATTCGAACGAGGCTATGGACTCTAGTCGAATGTCGTATACGACGTTCATCAAGCCGGTTGATATATTTGACCGAATAAGCCTTGGAAATGCGTTCTCTACTTTGTAGTTGCGACACTCACTGACGACAAAGCGTGGCTGATCATAGACAGCTAGAGGAGTGTAACCATGAGTGGCGAGCTTTTCGTCAAAAGCATCGGTATCGTCGAGCTTGCTATAGACCTTTTCGATGACATCGTTCAATGACTGTGCACTTTTTGAATCTGCTAGGTTGCTTAGCCTGTAAATCCTCAAGAAAAGATGATCATTGACAGATTCCAGTTGGTCTTCTGATGAAATACGAATAGAGCTCTTTTCTATACCGGAAGTAGACTTTATTTCGACAGCAGTATTGCCATAGATAAAATCCTGATGATACATCTCCGGGCCCAGCCAGGATTTTATGGCAATATCCCTCAGTGTCTCTTGCTCGAGCAGCTCCAGAAGGAACACTATTTCTCCAAATAGACCTCGAATTTTTTCTGGGGACATTTGTTGGCTACGACCAGCCATAAAAGACTTCCATCGGTGAAGGTGTGCCAAGGCAATGGCTAGGGAGCTTGCTGAATCTGACGCATTTTTGAGGGTAGAGACTAATGTTCGACAAAGGCTTTCAAACAGGTCGCGATCGGTTTGTTTTTCAAGGGTCAGTATCAAATGCTGCTGGCCATGTAGCAGTCCACCACGCAGATCGACACCTAGACCTTTCATTGGCACTACATTCTGGCGGTATTGGGCTACGAGGTCTCCCGTAAGCTCGATAATGAACAGGCAGTTACCGTTTATGTCTTTTCCCCAGTAGCAGGGAACGGCTGTTTGGTCGGCCAGTTTTTTGATGTTCAAATTGCAGCTGGGAATAGAAATTTCGTCCCATGGGGAGGAATCAGTCATCATAGTCTTCTTCATCGTCCGGATTGTCGGATTCGCCTGTCATTTGATGTCGTAGCCAAATTTGATTCACCATTACATGGATGGTTGTTAACCAGTCCCCATCGGGGAAACTCACACCAAAAGCAGCAATAGGGCCTTGTATTATATCGCTTTTGGGAGTCAGGCTGTGCAGCATAAGAAGAGGCTTGTTTCTAATTGCCCGATAGTGTACGTCAGATACGTTGGCAGTAATCTCACCATTTTTAGCGAGTGAGCTGGCTGCGGCGATTTGGTCATCAGAAAGCCCCAACTGCTCATCGCCCCGTGATGCAACTCTGTCTTTGTTTAGACGCCAGAAATTGCCATCCATTCTGTTTACATTGACAGCGCGCTTCTGATTTTTGAGTGTAAACGGGTATTCACCACCAGTTCCTGTAGGGGGAGAAATCAGTAATACATCGGCAACTGGACGTCTTTCGATTATCTGTCCCAAATAATTAATGATGTTATCCTTATCCCCTTCGAAGCTGGAATGACATTCAAAACGAGAAAGGAAGTCTTCAACGACTTTAACGGGAATATCCCTGAATATATAACCTTTTTTCGTGGCTTCAGCTTTATTCCCATTAAAAAATTCGTTTTTCCAAAAATATGAAATTAAAGCAATGTTGCGGGCATTAACATTTTTATCTATGGAAACAATATGACTTTCCTGCAACTTCCCGCTAAAACTCTGTTGAACTGTTTCCTGTTGTCCTGTACGCATCTTATTGGCTGCAGTTATAATCAGGCGATCAGGGTGCGCCTGTACATAAAGACCAAACTGCTGAGGAGTAAGGCCATATCTGTTCATTTGTTTGACTTGTTGTACAAGTTCTTCCGAAGCATCTGAAATATGAGAATACCAGTTGATCGAATCATGGGAAAGATATACACGGCATAGATCTTCAAAGCCAGGGCGGTAACCGAACCACCTTCCCATTTGCATAAGGGTATCGTACATTTTGGTGTTACGATACATATAGCTTACGGTGAGACCTTCTATGGTCAATCCTCGAGAAAGGCTTAAACCACCAATAGCTACTGCTGTTAACCCAACCCCTTCCTTTGTATACTTTGTGTAGTCGAGTACTTCGTCACTTTTGCTGTTGATAACATATAGATGGAAGTTTTCGAATACCTCGTGCAATGCTTCTTTTACTTTAGGCCAAGAGAATTCCAACTCAGAGTATTCGTTATCAAAGGCCAGTTTTAATTCCTGCATATACCTGTTTTTGGATGATACGCTCTCTGGCATTGCATAATTTGCCTTTACGGCATCGTTAATCTTTCTCTTTTTCAGACTCAAGAAACTACGTACAGACTGCTGAACAGGCACAAAACGGGATACATTGACCATCATTGAGCAATGTTTCCGTTTTTGGCCTCTGAGATTACGGATTGCACGAGCGATAATGAATCCATTAAATGCTTCATACAAACTGGGTGGCAATGAAATGATGGGATCATCACGCTTGTGCGAATGAGGGATCAGTTCTTCGCAGTCTTCAATTGATCGGATTACATTACTGCTTGTTTTGTCATTGAGGAAAACTTTCTCTGCCCCAAAGTAGTTTGTTGGTGCATCCAGGCAATGGATGAAATCTTTTGGGAACAATTCTTCGCGAACTTCGGAATCATAGGATTCCGGATTGATGAAAATATTTGCAAATGGTGTCGCGGTATAACCTACATAGCAGGATTTTTCAAATAACCCAAGAATTCGACGAATCATGGAGTTTGTCTTGGTCGGGTCTATTTCCTCCTTATTTGTATTTATCGATGCGTTATCGGCTTCATCATCAATTAAAAGCATTGGAACGTCTGAAATTCGACCATCTTTTTTCGCATTTAATTCTTTTAGCCATTTATGAAGCGCGGTCAGAGTGGAAACATTTTTCTTTATCACTAGAATGATGGGTTTGCTAAAGTCGTTGATTCTCCATCCACTCTTTTCTGCTGTTCTTTTATTGAAATCTTCATTGATGTTAGTAAGCGTTGCAGGGTACGGGTAATCAGGTTTGAGTCCGACTCCAATCGAAATACGGTTTTCCGGGTCACTTGATCGGCCAATAAATGCTTCGTCAATACGTTGTTGTGTCTGTTTTCTCAGATTATTGTGAATCCCGGCAATAACGATGATAAATTTATAGCCTGCATCAGATGCCCGAGCTATCAAACCTGTATAGTTGGCTGTTTTTCCTGACTGGACATGACCGATTACAAGTCCTCTACGATCCCAGCTTATTCCATCACTTATCGGGTCTTGCAAGTGGCTAAGAATACGCTTTGTAACATCGCTCAGAGATTGTACCAGTTGAGGTGCCCAACCTTCCTGTCGAAGGAATTCTTCGTAGGCATTTGTATAAGTCCAGTTAATATCATCGCGCTTTTCGATCCATAGTGGGTCATGATCTGCATCCTCACCGACTAGGGAAACGCCTTCGCCCATGCGGGTGACTACTGCTTCCAGAGCTTCGGTTACAACATTGGCAAGCTCTCCAGTATATCCAAATACTTCTGCAATTTTTTTTGCTTTTTCTTCAACTTCTTCTCGAGTAGGTATTTCGCTTTTGGATTTGTTGGACAGGCCTGAAATCAGAGCGTTGGTGATGTTGCGTTCTTCTGTCATTGACGTAATTCTCATATCAACGTTTCCCTGATGTATTTTTCAGCTTGTTCTATCTGGTTATCGAATACTTTAGATGAGCGCACAACCTGAATAAAGTTCTCAATGTCACCCGTATTTTCATCATACATCGCGTTCCATAAGCTAAATAGGCGGTTTTGCATCTCGATATCTGTTAGCGGTAATTGTTGAATCTCCCGGGGATTGGTTGAATAATCGGAATAGATCATTTCGATAGGTAGAGTGGCAGATATCGAGGCTAGCAGCATATTCAGAATCTCTGATCCTTTTAGCTCAAGGTTTTGTTTTAGTGCTTTTATTAATGGGTGTTGCTCATTCAATGAAAAGTGGATGCCACTGTGATCCGCATAACGCTCCCATAAAGGTGCCTGACTCTCCTGAAACAGCCTTTGCCCTCGTCCGCGGTGAACTCGCACACTTCTGTCCGTGATTCGGCTGATGATTTGGCGCAAGCGTTCACGTACTACTTGTGGGGGGCGTGCTCTGGACTTCTTTATATCGATTGTCCATGCTTCGTCCAAGCTGTTGGGAAAGTCGATTTGCACTCTGGCGAGCTTGGTAGCTTCTCCTTTGGGAACCATTCGAAACCAGTCCCCCCAAGCCATCAATCGACCGTTTCTATAAACATACGCGCCCTGGTTAGAGATAAAATCACTGCGGCTTTGATAGTAGTCATACTCTGAAGCGGACAGACGGCTGTGGTGTGGAAGAATATAGGGCTGAAATCGAACTTCCGTTTCATCAATATGGATAACTTCTTCAGGCAGTACTTGGGTTGCTGGGTTTTTTCTGCAGAATGGATCGAATGGGGTTACAGAGTGACCGTTGATTGTTATAGCGAGCTTTTTATGCCCTTTTACTTCTCCTGAAAGAAACCGGTGAAAAACTAGAGCGAGGTGACGGTGTACGATTTCAAGTTTTTCATTAACGATTTCGTCCCGGATGTTTTCTCCTTCATCTTCCAGCAAGCGATCAAGATCTCTCCAGATTACAGCGGTTCCATGGTTGCCGAGTAGTTGCATGTAGGGCAGAGCATCGATATCCGTATTGTCGAAAACAGTCAGATTCCATTCATCATCGGCTGTAATCTGATCTAAGTTCCACTCCGCACCACAGATGCTCCCGTTTTTTCTGCTGACAACAGTTAGTGAACGACACTGAGAAAAAGAAGCTGTTTTCAGACCCAGACCAAATCGCCCCAGATCTTGTTGCGAGCGATGTTGCTGTGGACTGGTTGTACCATGGCGCATGGCGTTTATCAGTTCGTTCTGACTCATTCCTATGCCGTTATCGAGAATAACAAGGACTGGTATTTCAGCTGCCAGATCGCAGATTATGTCTACGTTGCCCACGCCGGCGGTGATGCTATTGTCAATCAAATCTGCGATTGCAGCTTCCAGAGAATAGCCAAGATCTCTCATCGAAGCAGACAGGCAAGCAGCACTCGGAGGTAGGTGAAAAAGCCTTCCCATAGCCATTCCTCGAATTGTAGTCAGTATTCAATTGGCATTGATCTTCATGTGAGTCTGCCGATATAAGAAGCTTGGAGCAAGCCAGATTGTTGGTTGATAACAAGGTTACGGATCCTGGTTTCATTGATTATGAACAGCATGAAAAATACCAGTTGCCTTTTCTGAATTCATTTGAAATCTCTGTGTCTGTGTCTTTATCGAATTTCAGTAAATAAGTCAATCTGGCTCCCAACTCGTGAATATCATCTGAGGATTGGAGCAGCGAATGGCTGCTTTTATGTAGCACGAGGCGGCAAAGCTGTCATCAGGCTGATTATTGAATGCTATACCTCGTACTCCGCCCACCACCAGGCAGTTTTTTAATACACCCTTTAACCAACAGGTCGGCCAGATGGCGGGTGGCCGTGGCTTTGCTCACCTTGGCGACTTTCTGATACTGGCTGGCACTGATGCCGTTTTCAAAGCCTTTTTCTCCTCCATCCAGCAGACGGTTCAGGACTTTTATTTGTTCCGGGCTTAGCCCTGTGTGGCGGAATTGTTGCCAATATTGGGCTTTGGCCAGCGTGTGTTCAATATCGTTCAAGGCTTGGTCGAGGGTGTGTTGCAGAATATCGAGAAACCACATCAGCCATTCAGTGATGTCCATATCGCCGCGCTGGGTGGTTTCCAGTCTGTCGTAGTATTCGGTGCGATGAGTCAGTATGGCCGCCGACATGGCGTACATACGAATGCTTTGCTGGTCGGCTTGCGCCAGTGCCATGTCCGTGAGGGCGCGGGTAATGCGACCGTTACCGTCGTCGAAGGGGTGCAGGGTGACAAACCATAGGTGTGCCAGCGCTGCGCGCAGCAGTGGGTCGAGCAATGGATCGGTCTGGCTGTTTTGAAACCATTGCAGGAAGGCGTCGACTTCTGCGTTCAGGGTGGTGCGGGGGGGCGCTTCGAAGTGGACGACTGGCTGGTCAATGCGGCCAGATACCACTTGCATCGGTTCGTCGCCGCGTAGTGTTCCGACCAGTACCGGTCTGCTTGTGAGTACCGATTCTGGCGCCGGAAATAACCACCGGTGCCATCGGCACAAACGTTTTAGTGTTAACGGTAATTGCACGTTCTGGATGGCATCAAGCAGCATTTGGCTGATGCCTTCGGATTGGTCGGTTACCGGGTACGGTTGTGCTTCGTCGACGCCCAGCCGCCGGGCCAGCGAAGAGCGTACGGAGCTGGCGTTGAGGGTTTCATTTTCAATCGCCGAGGATGACAGGATGTTGTTCAGCAAGGTGTCGAGGGTTTGTTGCTCTCCTGGGTGCATTGTTGTCTTGCCAAGCAGGATGCCAAGCTGCAGGCGTACTTGGCGTAGACGCGGTTGTATCCTGCTGTCATCCCATAAAAAGTGTGGCCATGTTGGCTGTTGCCAGATCCAGGTGGTGTCCATTGAGTGTGTTCGTTTTTTAGTCAGTGAGCCAATTATTACGGGTATTCGGCTCAAAATTCAAGCCGAATAGCGTATGTATTCGGCTCATCTCTGTGTTTGGCCGTTATCCAATACGGATCAGCAGTTCCAGTGCTTGTTCGAGCCGGTCGGTGATGTTGTCCATTTCCAGTATGTGTTGCTGGATGTCTGCTCCGAAAGCAATCAGTCCGAACAATTGGAAGCTGAATTCGTTGACGGGTTTGACCTGCCAGTCGTTGGCTTTATAGACGTCGAGGAATTCCGGTTGCTGGAAAGCGAGGGCGTCCAGTCGTTTGAGAATGCGTTGTTTGAGTTCTTCATGATAGTCGAGGTCTTCCGGATCGATTGTGCGGTCGAGGAAGGGTTCGCAGTCGTAGATCATGTAGGGCAGTGTTTGTTTTTCGGTGATGGCCCGGTAACGCTGGCGAATATGAATGTTCAGCAGCATTCGGCCGTCGTCGAGGGTTTCGAGCAGTTGTGGTTGGCCGGCTGAAAATATCGGGTAGGGTTTGTAGGTGGCCTGGTTGCTATGCAGCGCTGTTTCCAGATCCTGGTTGGGTTTGGCCGGGCTGAGCAGTTTTTGGGTATGGCAGATGGCGACGGGGGTGTGGCTGTCGAGGCAGTGTTGAATCATGTTGCGGTAGCGCGGTTCGAACACATGCAAGGGGAATACGGTGCCGGGGAAGGTAACGCAGTCCGGGATGGGGAATATACAAATCTCAGTCATGGGTGGCCTCCGGAGCGGGTGTGGGCAAGTGTGACTCTATGGCAATCTCTCTTTATACCCTGATGACTGCGGTTGGACGATTAAGGATCTGTCTCTTATACACATCTCCGAGCCCACGAGACAGGCAGAAATCTCG
>CAJXTI010000041.1 GCA_913061185.1 uncultured Oceanobacter sp. | reverse complement strand
GGAGTCCGGGAATCCATTGAAAAAGAGCATTTTACCGAAGCCAGTAGACATCAGGAATAAAATCAACAGCCTGCTAAATAGCCACATCCATCCCGTCAGAAAACAGCGCTGAGGCCCGTCCCCCAGCGCGAGGTACGACCGACATTCAGGCTGAGATAGGGCGACCAGCGCCGCCCAAACAGCGTCATGCCATGCCCGACACTCATCACGTGACGACTCGGGTCTTGTCTGCGGCTACCCGTGCGCCCCTGATAGCTCAGGTTCCAGCCAGCATGACCCAGCCCCGCTCCCCAGGTCAGACCATCCTGCAAATCATAGTAATCACTAGCGCCGCGCCAGCGATAACCCAAAGCGTACCAGGGCACCCAATCTCCCCACTGAGCCAGCGCCCGAAGGCCAATCTCTTCGTCCACGCTGCCGGTGCCCAGACCAGCAGCTGCATCGGCGGTGGGCAACTTCACCTTGGCCCGAACATCCCACCAGTGCTGCCAATGCCGTCGTTGCCCCAGCCGGGTCATCGAGACCCAGGTATCCGCCAGACCACTGGCACTATCGGATTGTAATACCCCCAGAGTGGCACGAATACGTACCAGCGGCGCTTCGACTGGCAGCGTTTTTCCCAGTGTCAGCGTCCAGGACTGCCAGCGTTGATCCGTCTCCGGCACATCGGCCAGGCCGGTGTGATAACCCAGCGTTGCCTGCAAGGGGGCTGACTGGGCCTCAACCGTGCTGGTGCTGACAATACCGACAAGCAATCCACACAGGTACAAGCCAGCCTGTTTCACCGGCTTGGCTGTGCTGAATATGCCGACTCGACTCACCGAACCGTTGATAACTCTACCCATATCGTTGTCCCGTATCGCTGTCCCTGACCATTCACATCACACCAGTGCACCAAAAATACACATCCCGAAAACACACCAAAAAACAGACTCAAAAAATAACAGAGCAAGGACGCCAGTCTACCAGTCCGCTATGTAACACTTTTATGAAATTTATCTTGCCGGATTGAAATGGGAAATTTTCCCATATAACCTGAACAATAATCGAACCAACGATCCCGCAGAGGCATCCGATCATGGACAGAGACGTCATAACCCATTTCCGCACCATCGCAACGACGGTGCTGATCAGCGCTATCCTCACTGCCTGCCAGAGCGATAGTGACAGCAAGGGTGTGAATCTGGATACCGAACTGAAAAACGCCACCACATTGGAAAACTACCTCAAACGCGGTTATATCAATCAATATTCAGAGTCGACCAATGCCAGCACCGAAGTCGACACCGCTGCACCAGCAACCGACACAGATACCAGCGCCGATGACTCAACCGGTGGGAATTACTCCGTAACCAACACCCAGGAAAGCGGCGTCGACGAAGCCGATCTGGTCAAACAGAACGGCAGCTACCTCTATGCCGTCCAGCAGCCGCTGCCTGCCTGGCTCGACCCCAGCGGCACAACAGCACCCAAAATTCTCAGTTGGGCCACCCACACCAACCCGGTCAGTAGCAGCCTGCAAGGCAGCGTCACGCTGGCGGGAGCTTATGACGTAGAAGGTTTGTATTTGCAGGACAACCGGCTGATTGCACTGACCCGCTCAGGGCTCGACCCCAGCCGCAACGATCTCGCCACAACACGGGCATCAGACAGCTACTACAACCCCTGGTACTGGCAGTCGTACAGCACCGATGTCCGCGTACTCGACCTCAGTACACCCGCTCAGCCGAACCAGAATTATCAACTGAGTATCGAAGGCTATCTGATCAGCAGCCGTGTGATAAATGGCCAGCTGTATATGGCAACCAAGTTCACCCCGACGATCAGTCCCCCCGACAACAGCAATGAGTATGGCGATAACGTCTCGATTGCCAGCTGGCAACACACCGTGCTCGACACCCCTCTGAGCGAGCTGTTACCACGGATCTGGATCAACGGTGAACAAACCGGACACCTGTTCGAAGATGGCGACTGTCACGTACCCGATCTGGCTCAGGGAGGCTATCCCAGCATCGTCGCACTGGTGCGAATCAACCTGCATAACCCGACCGACTGGGAGGCCAGCTGCAACAGCGGTCGTATCACCGGAGTCTACGCCTCAACCGACGCGTTTATTATGACGGGTTACGACAATAGCCACTGGGATAGCACCCGCCTCGACTGGTACACGCTCGATGGTCTGACGCTGAAAGCCAGTGGCACAGTACCTGGCACACTGGACGGCAGCATGCCCGGCTTCCGCCTTAGCGAACAAGACGGCAACCTGCGTATTCTGACTTCCAGCTGGAACTGGTGGTTCTGGGAAGACGTGCTCATCGACGACGTTGCCACCCTGGAGTCCAGCTCAAGCACCACGGCTGTCGCCGCCAACAGCACCGATCTGATGGAAAGCAGCGACTGGCAACACCGCCTGTTTATCGTCACCCCCGCCAGCGATGGCACTCTGGATCTGATCTCACAGCTACCCAACGCCAGCCGCACCACCGTGATTGGCAAACCGGGAGAAGACGTCAAGGCGGTGCGTTATCGCGGTGACCGCGCTTATGTGGTGACTTTTCAGCAAACCGACCCGCTGTACGTGCTGAATCTCAGTGATGCCAGTGATCCTTTCGTGGAAGGCGAACTGGAGATCACCGGGTTCTCGGCCTACCTGCATCCGCTGTCCGACTCACTGCTACTGGGCATTGGCCAGGACGCCGACAGCAGCGGTCGCACAGCAGGCCTGAAACTTACCTTGTTTAATACCTCGGATGCTGCCAACCCGACGGCGATCAGTAGCACCCGACTGGGTGGGCGCGGCTCCAGCGCCGACATTCTCCAGGATCACCACGCCGCCAGCTTTCTGGCGACCGACAGTGGGGTGCGGTTGGCGTTTACCTGGTCTCATTACGACGAAAACAACGGCTATCAATGGCTAGGCGACAAGATCTATATCGCCGACATCAACACCAGCACCCAAACCCTCACCGAAATACTCAACACCAACTACCTCGAACCCAACGACGAAAGCTACGCCAACTACTGGTACAGCTATCAATACACCCGAGTGCCATTACAAGCCGATGGCCTGCATCTGGTTAACAACGGCGAGGTAACCTCCGGCTCAGTCACGGATTGGACGGCACAATAAGCCGCCAGACTAAACCAGCGACCGCAAGCACATCAACGGCAGACCCAGGTTGCTGACGGAGTCTGCCGTCCTCTTTCTAACAAGACTCTTTTACGGCTCTTTACCACAAAAGGACTTTCGCCATGATCCATAACCACCAGACCCGAGCTCGCCACCAGACTCCAGTACACCACTGGAGAGCATTGTTATTAACAAGCCTGCTACTGGCCGCTTGCGGTAGCGACGAACAGAGTGACAGTTCATTAACCTCGTCCACGCAAATTGGCAGCGCTACCGAAGACAGTTTGGCAGAAACCTCTTTGCCCGATGAACCATCCTCCGAAATCGACACCACGGATCTGAGTTACTTCTATTTTTCTTATGACGACTCCGCCAGCACCGCTTCCCGTGATCTGACGCTCTTTTACCTAGACCAGGGCCAGACACCGCTGGCCAACTGGGGTCGGGCTTACGAATACCTCAATGCAGAAACCTTTGGTGCCTTCAACAGCCAGACGGTGGGACCATTTGAGGTCTCTATCGGTGCCTACAACACCACTGCCAGCGAGTTGATGGTCAACTCGGAGCACGCGTATTTCACCGCCCTCGGTATTGATATACAAGGCCCAAGCCTGAGCAAAGACGCACGCGACAATCTGGTGTTAACCCTCCTGGTCGACACCTCCGGCTCCATGGACAGCCCTTTCTACAACGGTACATATGAAACCATTGATGGCCTCGATACCCGTATCGAGCTAGTAAAATACGGCCTCGATAAACTGCGTTTCAGCCTCAAGGCCGGCGATGTCGTGAATCTGGTCGAATTCAATACCGCTGCCAGCACCCTGCTCGAAGGCTGGCACTACGACCTGGACTCAGGCTCAGATACTGTCAATACCGCAGCACTCGCCAACTACTTCGACCAACTGGTGGCCAATGGCAGCACCAATCTGGATGCCGGTATTCAACAAGCCTACCGCGTTGCCTTACGAACCTTCGATGCCAGCAAGGACAACCGCGTCATCATGCTGACCGACGCCTACGCCAATACCGGTGAAACCAATGTCGATGTCATTGCTAACAACCTGACCCTCAATGATCAGGAAGGCATCTATTTTTCCGGCATTGGGATTGGCGCGGACTTCGACTCCGATTTTCTGGATGAACTGACCGACGCCGGTAAAGGCACCTACTCCGCCATGGTGACACCGGCAGACGCCAGCCGCCTGTTTGGCGACGGTTTTATGCGCTTTGTCGATGTCGCCGTACGAGACGTGCTGTTTATGCTCGACTACCCACCAAACTGGGAGCACGGGGTATCGGCAGCTGAAGAATCTTCCACCGACGCCGACGCCATCCAGACCATCAACTACTCCTATAACAGCGAACAGTTTTTCTTTGAAGCCTTCTCCGCCGATACAGAATTTGCCAGCAGCGATGAAATTACCCTGCAGATTCGCTGGAAAGATAACGACGGCGTGACCCAACAAGACAGCCTGACCGTCACCATGGGCGACATACTCGACACCGGAACCAGCCAGATTCAGGCCGCTGCCGCAGTGACTGCACTCGCAGAACTGGTTTCTACCAACACCCACTGCAGCGATATAGCAGCATCAGGGTTACTGACGTTAAATAACGAGCATGACACCTATCTCCGTTACAAAACCGCCATCGAAGATTACTGCTCAATCACCAGCGACGTTCACTACGCTGACTGATAGGTCATTTTAATCTCACTATCACTATCACTATCACTAACCCGGAGCGCGGGCAGCTTGCCCGCAATTCAAGACAACCGCAGCCTGCGGTGATTATTCTTTAAGCAATGACCGTGCAAGACAAAAAAAAAATAGCTAAGATTATGGAACTTTGTTGCTAGCCCAGAAACACCAGCCCCACGCGATGGCCACACCCCTGCAATGCACCTGGTGCAACCACCGGTCGCCTTGAGCGCAAAGGCAGTGCAGACCTGTCCAGGGAATGGTGCCAATACGACCAATCAGATCAACAACATGGATTCAGGATCAGGACTATGACAAAACGTTCACTGCTTGCCGTAACGATTGCCACACTGGGGGCCGCCAGTGTCCAGGCGACTCCTTTTTTGCCGATGGATGCCCGCGGCCTGGCGATGGGTAACACCGGTGTTGCCAGCGCCCAGCGCGCCCATGCGCCATCCTACAACCCGTCGCTGCTGTCGCAGGCAGAACACGATGATGATTTTGCCATTCTGATTCCACAGCTTGGTATTTCAGTAGCCGATGAAGCGGAAATGTACGACACCTTTGTCGATATGAACGATGATTTGATACCGGAATTTGAAGCCCTGTTTGATAACGCGGAAAGCGACAACTTCGACAAGCACATCGAAGCGCTGGATCAGGCTTCCCAGGCTTTATATGACGCTCTGAACGGCCTGTCGGCTACGGACGTTAACAATGTCGATGCCACCATCGCCAATCTGCGCGCCAAAAATGCCGATTTGCAAACCGCCCTGACCACAGTGACTGCGGATATCAACGACGTCGACAACCTGACGGATCAACTGACCAGCGACCTGAACTCGGTTTCAGGCAACCCGCTCAGCGGTCGCCTGGGTGCTTCAGCGGCAATCGCCTTTCCGGGCAAACGCTTTGCCGCCGCCATCAGTCTTTCTGGTAACGTTACCTTTTCTGGCCGGGCCTACTTCAGCCCGGAAGATAACAACCTGATCAATGGGTACGCTGATGCCGCCAACGGTTACGCCAGCGATGCCCAAGCGCTGACGACCGACTTTGATACCTTGCTGGATGGCGCAGAAAACGGTGATGTGACCGAAGCCCAGTTAACAGCCATTACCGATCAGGCTCAGTCCACCAGCAACTATACGTCGGACACCATCACTACCGCATCGGGTGACATCAGCATTATCGAAGATGGGCAACTGAGCTCTGAAGCTGAAGACGCCGACTTGAACTCCCGTCTGGAGCTGGTTGGTGTTGCGGTCTCTGATCTCGGTGTTTCCTTTTCCCGTGAATTCAGCTTCTGGGAGAAAAAAATCGCCATTGGTATTACGCCAAAATTGCAACGCGTCATCACTCTCCACTACGTCACTGAAGCCGACTACGATGGTGATATTGATGAGCAGGATCTCGAAGATTCCTCCGAAACCTTTAACCAGTTTAACGTCGACCTTGGCGCTTCGTTCCGCTTTGGCTCCACCAACAAATGGGTATTTGGTCTGGTCGGTAAAAACCTGATCAGCAAAACCTACGAAACCAAACCCGCCGAAGTTCGTGGTGCGGTTGTGACCACCTATCAGGACGGCCCGGAAATTTCACTGAAGCCGCAATACCGCGCGGGTCTGGCCTTTAATGGCGACTGGACAACCGTCGCCATCGACGTTGACCTCACGGAAAACGACCCGATTGCCTGGGAAAACCCGACCCAATACGCCGCCATTGGTGCAGAATTTGATGTCTTTGATACCCTGCAGCTACGTGCCGGTTACCGCACCAATCTGAGTGTATCTGATGCTGAAGTCGCCTCAATCGGTTTCGGCTTCTCGCCATTTGGATTACATATCGACATCGCCGCCATGGCTAACCCTAACGATGTCGAAAAAGAAGCCGGTGTCGCACTGGAAACCGGTTTTTACTTCTGATACACGCCCTGGCGTTTCCAGCAGGAAACCTCAGCTGCACGATTAAAACGCCAGCGGGTGACAAGCCCGCTGGCGTTTTTTATGCTTCCGACTTGGCAAATCGGGCTTCCGCACGCTTTCAGGATAACAATCACCATGCAATCTTATCTGGTCGGCGGTGCCGTCCGCGACGCACTGTTGGGTATTCCGGTCAAGGATCGGGACTGGGTCGTGACAGGCGCAACACCACAGCAGTTAGTTGATCTCGGCTACGAACAGGTTGGCGCAGACTTCCCGGTCTTCCTGCACCCTCAAACGCACGAGGAATACGCCCTGGCGCGTACCGAACGCAAGTCTGGCAAAGGCTATCAAGGCTTCGAGTGCCGCTTCAGCCCCGACATTACGCTGGAACAAGACCTGCTACGCCGTGACCTCACCATCAACGCCATAGCGCAACGGGATGACGGCAGTCTGGTCGATCCCTACGGTGGTCAACAGGATCTGTACAACCGCCTGCTGCGCCACGTATCACCGGCCTTTATGGAAGACCCGCTGCGGGTATTACGCGTAGCCCGCTTTGCTGCTCGTCTGGCCCCGCTTGGTTTCACGGTGGCGGACGAAACACAAACATTGATGCGCGATATGGTGAATGCCGGAGAGCTTGATCACCTGGTACCAGAACGGGTCTGGCAAGAAACCCAGCGTGCCCTGCAGGAAAAGCAGCCTGCCACCTACTTCCAGGTACTGCGCGACTGCGGCGCGCTGAAAGTCTGGTTCGCAGAAATTGACGCCCTGTTCGGTGTTCCTCAGCCGCCACAACACCATCCAGAAATCGACTGCGGCGTACATGCCCTGATGTCGTTAAGCGCCAGCGTCCCGCTGTCTGACCAGGTAGCAGTCCGCTGGGCAGCACTGACTCACGATCTCGGCAAGGCACTCACGCCGCCGGAAGAATGGCCCCGCCATATCGCTCATGAAGCACGGGGTGTCCAGCCTGCCAAACAACTCGCCAAGCGCCTGAAAGCACCCAAAGACGCTGCCGAACTGTCGGTACTGGCCAGCCAGTGGCACACCCATGTACATCGGGCACAGGAGCTGCGGCCGGAAACCTTATTGAAGTTATTGGATGGCGTGGACGTGTGGCGCAGGCCGGAACGGTTTGAACAGCTCCTGCTGGTCGCCAAAGCGGATTCCAGAGGCAGAACCGGGTTTGAACAATGTGACTACCCGCAAGTGGAATACCTGCAGCAAGCGCTCCAACAAGCCCTGACCATCACGGCGAAAGACGTAATGGTCAATGGCATAACCGGCGCCGAGATTCGTCCGGCATTGGCAGAGGCCAGAAAGGCCCGCCTGGGAAGCTGGAAAGCAGCTCAGGTCTGCTGACCGGAGATTCAAGCAGGTTGCTGTTTGCAATACGCCACGCAAAAATCAGCGGGAGGGACTATCTGCTCAAGTGGCTGTGAGGCCAGGGCTGGCCAGAAACTGTCAAAGCGCTGGAGACTCGATGGGCAACTCAGTTCAGGTTCAATATCCAGCAATGGCCGCAACACAAACGCACAACGCCGGATATCCCCCCGTGGCAGGGAATGTCCTTCGTACTGACCGACCAGATCGTCATACAGCAACACATCGACATCCAGCGTGCGCGATGAAAACTTCACCGCATCCGGTGCCCGGCCAAAATCCAGCTCCAGCTGTTTCAGTACGCGGCCCAACTGCGGCAAGGATAAATCGGTCGAGACCTTGACCACCAGGTTGATAAACGCCGGACCATCGAATCCCATCGCCGGAGAACGATACCAGGGAGAAATTTTCTCCAGCTGCAGCTTGGCGCTCAAGACTCGAAGGCCATCGGTGATATTACGCTCGGCTTGCTGATTGGAGCCAACCCCCAAATAGACAATGGCCAACTAGAATACCCCACGTTCGATTTTAAGCCCCACCGCCCGCGCTTGCGGAACAACGGCCGGTTTTTCCACCCGAATAGACAACCAGGGCATACCGAATTCCTGCAATAGCCCAGCAGACAAGCGTTCCAGCAGCGATTCCAGCAACTGAAAATGCTGCTGCTGCACAAAACGCTCAATGTATTCCGTCACCGCCTGATAGTTCAACGCGAAAGTCAGATCATCGGTTGCGGCCGCCTGGCGAATATCCCAGGCCATCTCCAGATCAAACACCAGCGGTTGGCGCACCTGTTTTTCCCATTCATACACACCAATGACCGCATCCACCTTGAGACCATCAATAAAGACCTTATCCATCCACCGCCTCCGCACCAACGGAATGTGCGACCGCAGGCAAATCCACCAATGGCCAGCGCGGCACCACCGCCACTGCCAGATCCGAACATTGACCAGCGGCCAACCGCTGTGCTCCGGCGTAAGCAATCATGGCACCGTTATCGGTGCAAAATTCTGGCCGGGGATAATACACCGCCCCGCCCATCGCTTCCGCAGTCACTCGCAGCTGTTCACGCAAACGTACATTCGCCCCAACACCACCGGCTATAATCAGGCGTTTGATACCGGTTTGTTGCATCGCTCGCTTGCACTTCAGCGACAAGGTATCCACCACTGCCGCCTGAAACCCGGCAGCAATATCGGCCTTGTCGGTATCGGCCAGCACGCCATCCACCGCCAATGCCAGAATTTTGGTACGAGTAAAGGTTTTCAGACCGCTAAAGCTGAAATCCAGCCCCGGACGGTCTGTCATCGGTCGCGGAAACGCAAATCGCTTGTCGTCTCCGGTTGTTGCCAGTTTGCTCAGTGCCGGGCCGCCAGGGTATGACAAACCCATCATTTTTGCGGCCTTGTCAAAGGCTTCACCAGCAGCATCATCGAGTGATTCACCCAACAAGGTATACCGACCAATGCCATCGACCTGTACCAGCTGGGTATGACCACCCGACACCAGCAGAGCAACAAATGGAAACGGCGGCGGGTTGTCTTCCAGCATCGGAGCCAACAAATGGCCTTCCATATGATGTACACCAATCGCAGGTTTACCCAAGGCCCAGGCCAGACTGCGCCCAAAACAGGCACCGACCAGCAGAGCACCAACCAGACCTGGCCCGGAGGTATAAGCAATGCCGTCGAGATCGCTCACCGTGATGCCAGCTTCTGCCAGTGCTTCGTGAATCAGCGGCATGGTCTTGCGGACATGGTCACGCGACGCCAGTTCCGGCACCACACCACCATATTCGGCATGTACTGCTATCTGGGAATACAGTCGATGCGCCATCAACCCGTGCCGGGTATCATAGACGGCGATACCGGTTTCATCGCAAGACGTCTCCAGACCCAATACAATCACGCCAAACCCTTCAACACATTCATTTACCTGCTCCTGATTTTGATCGACCAGCCTCAAGAACACCTTGCAGCGGCCAACAAGCCGCCCATAATACGGCCCAGTCGATCGAAAGCCAACCAAACAGACCGTCAAGGCTTTGCATTCCACTGTAAAAAACATTAGAATGCCCGCCCTCTAACTGGGGTTCATGCAGGAATATCCTGAATCATCGGCCTCGACCAAAGAATTCAGCTAAAACGTAGGTGATTGGATGCCAGCTGTAAAAGTTAAAGAAAACGAGCCATTCGACGTAGCACTGCGTCGCTTCAAGCGTGCCTGTGAAAAGGCCGGTGTACTGTCTGAAGTACGTCGTCGCGAACACTACGAAAAGCCAACCTGGATCCGCAAGCGCCAGGCAGCTGCAGCAGTCAAGCGTCATTTGAAGAAAGTACAGCGCGAATCACGTAAGCTGGTTCGTCTCTACTGATTTTGTTCTGAATAACCATAGGAGCCACCATGAGTACTCTGGTTGAACAGGTAAAAGCGGCAGTAAAAGATGCCATGCGCGCCAAGCAAAAAGATCGTCTGGGTGCGTTACGCATGCTGACCGCCGAGTTCAAACGGGTCGAGGTGGACGAGCGTATTGATGTTGATGACGCCCGTGTTCTGGTTATTCTCGACAAAATGACCAAACAACGTCGTGACTCTCTTGCCCAATATACGGCAGCAGGTCGCGATGAGTTGGCAGCAGTTGAGCAATTCGAAATTGACGTGCTCAGCGAATTTCTGCCAACGGCTCTGAGCGAAGATGAGCTGAGCCAGCTCGTTGCTGATGCCATTGCACAATCCGGTGCTGCCTCTGTGCAGGACATGGGTAACGTTATGGGCATCCTCAAACCACAGGTGCAAGGCCGCGCAGATATGGCGCAAGTCAGCCGAATGGTGAAATCCCAACTCGGTTAAGCGGCTGGACAGACACCAACGCCAGAGTCAAAACGCCACTTTTTCACAGTGGCGTTTTTTATTTTCTGCTACCTTCATTTACTCTATACCGCAGGTGTAGTTATCTACGGGCTGAAAAATCGATGGTGGGCCGAATTCCACAGGCATTTATTGATGAACTGCTCTCACGCACCGACGTTGTCGATGTGGTGGACAGCCGCGTCAAACTCAAGAAGGCAGGAAAAAACTACTCTGCTTGCTGCCCGTTTCACAACGAAAACACGCCATCCTTCACCGTCAGCCGTGAAAAGCAGTTCTACTATTGCTTTGGCTGCGGCGCATCCGGTACGGCATTAAAGTTCGTGATGGAATTTGACGGCCTGAGCTTTCCTGATGCCGTTGAAAAACTGGCCAGCAGTGTCGGACTGGATGTCCCTCGCGACCAGCAAAGCCAGGATATGGAACGTCAGCAGCAAGAGCAGCAACCACTCTATCGACAACTGTCCCTTGCCGCCGATTTTTTTACCCGCCAACTGCGCCAGCATGACCAACGCCAGCGGGCGGTCGACTACCTTAAAGGCCGGGGGCTGTCGGGCAAGGCGGCAAAATTTTTTGCCATCGGCTACGCACCACCCGGCTGGGACAACCTGATCGGCAGCCTCGGCACCACACCTGCTGATGTCAACCAACTGGTTACCTCTGGCATGCTGATCGAAAAAGACGATGGCCGCCACTATGACCGCTTTCGCGATCGCATCATGTTTCCGATACGGGATATTCGTGGCCGGATCATTGCCTTTGGTGGTCGGGTACTGGGCGACGACAAACCCAAATACCTGAACTCACCGGAAACTCCGGTATTCCAGAAAAACAAGGAACTTTACGGCCTGTATGAAGCGCGCAAGATTCGCCAGAAGCTGAACCGCATCATGATCGTAGAAGGCTATATGGATGTAGTGGCACTGGCCGAATACGGTATTCACTATGCGGTTGCGACCCTGGGCACAGCCACCAGCGAACACCATCTGCGCCGCTTGTTCAAACTGGTACCTGAACTGATTTTTTGCTTCGATGGCGATCAGGCCGGTCGAACCGCAGCTGCCAGAGCCATGGAAACCGTACTACCCATCCTCGAAGATGGTCTGCAAGCACGCTTCCTGTTTTTACCGGATGGCGAAGATCCAGACACCCTGGTACGCAAGGAAGGCAAGGAAGCCTTTGAAAAACGCCTGAATCAATCCCGGCACCTGCCGGAATTCCTGTTTGATTACCTCAAGCAACAGGTCGATTTCGACAGCCTCGATGGCAAGGCACGACTGGATCAGCTGGCGGCCCCGCTGATCAGCAAAATCCCGCGCGGCACACTGCGCGATCTGATGATTGCGGAACTGGAAAAACAACTGGGTGTTCACAGCCGGGCAATGGACAAAATCAACGCCGCCGATACAAGCGGTGCCAACCAGATCCATCCCCAGCAGCCAGCCACTGAACCGCTCCCTGAAGCTGACTATTATGCGCCAGACAACACCCCCAGCTGGCTGACCGAACTCGACAGTGACAACCTCGACAACCGCAGCGGCAACAGTGACAACAAAAACAGCCAGCGTCTGATACCCGTAGTCGAGCGTGCCCTATCTGCTCTGGTACGCAACCCGGTTCTCGCCAGTCAGCTTGATACTGTCGAATTTGAACCCTTCACCGACCGGGAGCGACTTTTATTGGAAGTCGTAAAGAAGCTGCACCAGTCACCACAATCCAGCAGCATAGGCTTGCTGATCCAGTGGATTGGTACGCCCTTCCATGCCGAACTGACGCGTATTGCCAACCACAATGAAACGCCAGTCAAACCCGTTATCGCCGAAGTCAGCAATGCCATCAAACGCCTCTCAACCCGCCAGACAGAGAGTGAATACCAGTCACTCCTGGCCCGCTACCACAGCAAAGAGAGCCGCCGACAAATGAGTTCCGACGAGATACAACAGCTCAAAACCTACCAACGCCAACGCCGCGAACTCACAGCCGGGCGTGGTGAGATTTACCTGAATAATCCACATCAGCGCTAGACCAGGTCTATGCTGCTTGAAAAAACAACCATTCATCCCCATATGGATAAGTCGTTCCAGAAATGCCCCGACTCAACCAACCGAGTCATTGTTGTATATTTTATTCACAGCCCGGATGGAACCCATCCCGTTGGCTCTGGCCTAAAACCGGTCAAAAAGATATACTTCGGCGCTTTTCTTGCCACGCCTGATACCAACGGATCACAGGGCCCCTATGTCAGCGAATACCCAACAGTCCCGATTGAAAGAACTCATTGCCAAAGGTAAAGAGCAAGGCTACCTCACCTATGCTCAGGTGAACGACCATCTGCCAGATGACATTGCCAACCCTGATCAGGTTGAAGACATCATCCGTATGATTAACGACATCGGTATTCCGGTATCGGAAGTGGCTCCCGATGGTGAAACCCTGTTCATGAACGATGCCGCCGATGATGCCGCTGCCGAAGAAGCTGCGGCAGCACTGGCATCGGTCGAAAGCGACGTTGGCCGCACCACAGACCCTGTCCGTATGTATATGCGTGAAATGGGCACCGTTGAGCTGCTGACCCGCGAAGGCGAGATTGTGATCGCCAAGCGTATCGAAGAAGGCATCCGTGAAGTGATGTCGGCGCTGTCTTACTACCCAGGTGCAGTGCAGACCATCCTCAAGGCATTTGCAGATGCCGATCAGGATCCGAACCGCATTGGCGATATCTTTAATGGCTTTATCGACCCATCCGATGAAGACCCGGAACCAGGCCCGCAAAGCGGCCCTGATGCCGTTGTTGAAGAAACAGACGACGCAGCGACAACAGACGATGACGACGATTCCGAAGCGGAATCCGGTATCGACCTGACCGAGGTCAACCGTCGCTTTGAAGAAATCTACGACGCCCACGAAGCCGTGCTCGCCTCGATTGAAAAACATGGTCGCGCCAGCAAGGAATCCGAAGCGGCACTGTTAGCGTTGGCTTCCGTGTTTGCACCGATCAAGCTGTCGCCCAAACACTTCGAAAACCTGGTGACCAATGCCCGCGAAGCACTAAACGCCATCCGTACCCAGGAACGTCAAATCATGATGATGATGACGCGCAAGTGCGGTATGGATCGCAAGGACTTCATCAAGTTCTTCCAGGGCAACGAAGTCGACAATGACTGGATTGAAGGCCTGATCGCCTCCAACAAGCCCTACTCGAAAAAACTCGACACCTACAAACTCGATATTTTCCGCGCCCAGCGTAAAATACATGCCGTCGAATCCCGAGTTGGTCTGAGCATTCCTGAAATCAAGGAAGTCAACCGTCGTGTCTCCATCGGTGAAGCTCGTGCCCGTCGCGCCAAAAAAGAAATGGTCGAAGCTAACCTGCGTCTGGTTATCTCGATTGCCAAGAAATACACCAACCGTGGCCTGCAATTCCTTGATCTGATCCAGGAAGGCAACATCGGCCTGATGAAAGCCGTCGACAAGTTCGAATACCGTCGTGGTTACAAGTTTTCTACCTATGCAACCTGGTGGATTCGTCAGGCCATTACCCGTTCAATCGCCGACCAGGCACGCACCATCCGTATTCCGGTGCACATGATTGAAACCATCAACAAGCTGAACCGTATCAGCCGCCAGATGCTGCAGGAAATGGGACGGGAACCAACGCCGGAAGAATTGGCTGAACGCATGGAAATGCCGGAAGACAAGATCCGCAAGGTACTGAAAATCGCCAAAGAGCCCATCTCCATGGAAACGCCGATTGGCGACGATGAAGATTCGCACCTGGGAGATTTTATCGAGGATGCGCACTCCGAATCACCGATGGACACAGCCACCAACGACGGCCTGACCGAAGCAACCCGCTCTGTTCTGTCCGGCCTGACGGCTCGTGAAGCCAAGGTACTGCGAATGCGCTTCGGTATCGATATGAACACCGACCACACTCTGGAAGAAGTCGGCAAACAGTTCGATGTCACCCGCGAGCGTATTCGACAAATCGAAGCCAAGGCACTGCGCAAACTGCGCCACCCCAGCCGCTCTGATCATCTGCGCAGCTTTATCGACGAATAGTCCTATAACGACAATCGTCACCCAGAAAAACCGGCCACGCGCCGGTTTTTTTATAGTGGGTCTTTGCATAGTCAGCGGCACGCCTCTATAATCAGCGCCCTGTTTTCGCAGTAATCATTCTGGCCGTTCAGTCAGAAGCAGAAGGGCCTTTAGCTCAGTTGGTTAGAGCATCCGACTCATAATCGGCAGGTCCCCAGTTCAAGTCTGGGAAGGCCCACCACTATATTATTAAAATCAGTCAGTTATATTTGAATCACAACAAGCAGCAGCCCTGTTGCAGATGTTCTGCTGGTGTCAAATCCAGTCATGGGGCCAGCTCTCCCGGCTTCTACCGAATACAAATAATCACTCTTCAGAACAGCAAAGATTACCAAGCGCTCCAGACAGCCTCATGGATTCCAGCGCTTGCTCTCACCTTGTTTCACTCATTAACACCCTCCTGATGACGGACAGCTCCCCATCTACTTATCCCACTCATGTCACATACCTGATTGCCACCTCAGACCTCCCAGCCGATTTACTCGCTGAGAAAAGCTACAAACCAGGCAGAGGTGGTTATACATTTACCGCTTACCCTCTCTGTAGTAGGGTTTAGCCACTTGAATCAGGGACGTCACTGTATGTCTGCACCTGGCATCGTATTGGTGGCCAACAAGGCGGGTTGTCTCGACGATTTCTCTGCCAGCTTGATGCCGCTACCTGAATTTGAAGCAGCGCTGCGTCCTGCCATGGACAGCGAACTCCCCTTGTTTGTCGTGTTATCTGCCAGCAATCGCTTGTGGGAATCGCGACTGGACGAGCTGGATATTGCCTGGGGAGTATGTCCTGATGCCCAACAGGGGGTTGATCATTGTGTTGCCTTTGGCGTTCACAGTAATCAGGATTGGAATGGCTGGCTGATTGACCTGGCACGCTCACCGGGTGCGAGTACTTGCGTTTATAAGGCCTTGGCTGGATCCATCAGCCAATTTCCGATCGCCAGTGCTCAGGGAACGGCAGGCAATCGCGATTACCCGATTGCTTTTCAAAGCCGGTTTGGCTTCAGTCTGATGAATCCGGGTAACAATTTTCTGACACGGGCGTTGGCAACCCAGGAAAACAAGTCTCAGCTATTGTGGCTGAACCTGTCACTGGCGCAAACAGTGGACGATATTTAATGGACAGGCACGCGAGCACAAGAAACGCTTGCCAGATTTTACTGTAGAGACTGGATACTTATCTATTGAACACCAATGAACAACCGGCCTGTATCTGGGTTGACGCTGACGCAGCACCTAAAGCCATTCGCGAGATTCTGTGCAAAGCCGCCGTACGGACGCAAGTCCATATCTGGTTTGTCGCCAACCATGCCTTGCCACTGCCCAAGTCCGAATGGATTCACAGTCGTATCGTGGCGGCGGGGTTTGATGTTGCGGATAACTCAATTGTCCAAAGCGCCCGCCCCGGTGACCTGCTGATCACCCAGGATATCCCCCTTGCCGCCGAAATTCTTGATCTCGGCGTCGATGCTATCAATCCACGCGGCGAGCCATACAACCGGGAAACCATTCGCCAACGTCTGAATATGCGGGACTTTATGGAAACCCTGCGTTCAAGTGGCATCCAAAGCGGCGGACCAGCCGCTTTTGATCAGCGCGACAAGCAATCATTTGCCAACAGCCTTGATCGCTGGCTGGCAAAACAGGTAAAGGCAAAGCGCTAACCACCGTCAAACAACGATCTCATTAAGTCTTTTTCGTCTTGAGTGACATGACTGGTTACCGCCGTATCCACCTCATAGCAGACCCGGTTACGGCCGGCTTGTTTAGCCCGGTAAAGCTGGATATCGGCTTTTTCAATCAACTTTCCGGGAGTCTGTAATGCGCCTGCCGCCATCGCCGTGACTCCAATGCTGGCACTCACTGTCAGGTACTGGCCATCGATATTCAGTGCCTGCGCCGCAATATTTACCCGTAATCTTTCTGCCACCGCGCGCGCCGCCAAAAGCGATGACCCCGGTAATACAATGGCAAACTCCTCGCCGCCATACCGGCACGAAATATCCAGTCGGCGCGTTGTCTCCAAAATCACATGAGAGGTACTTTGCAGCACTCGGTTACCCACCTCATGACCCCAGCAGTCATTAACCCGTTTGAAGAAATCCAGATCCAGCATCATCAATGATGTCGACAAACCGGTACGTTCCGTACGCTCAATTTCTGTTGCCAACGCTTTCAACAAATAACGGAGGTTGTACAAACCCGTCAGAGGGTCTGTCACGGCTTGCTGACGCAGAGTAACCAGCTCGGTTTGAAACCGGCAAATACCTGATGACTGGCATTGCCAGGGATTTTCTACCGCCGCCACAAGGGCAGCAGCACCCGTTTGTTCCGCTGCTGAATCATTCATACAATCGCAATCCTGAATTTGACCCATTCAGTGTAGAAGGCGAAGCGGCTCACGTCGAAAAAACCCGGTCTCCCCACTTAACAATCACACCGAACCCCGCCAACACCGATTTGTAACCGTCACCAACCCATATCAATTGCCACTGCAGAGATGTCATCCTTTGCGACATAGCGCTAGACTCGCCCAAACCATGGCATACGATACAGTAATGAGCACACAACGCCCGATTGATAGCGGCAACCAGATTCCCGACCGTAATTTCGACGATATCGCCGCCCGATTTAGCAAGACGATTTACGATACTCCCAAAGGCCAGCTGCGTCTGGCCGCCCTGCGACAGGATTTTGCCGATCTGGATATTCCCCTGCAGCAATGCGAGGTTCTGGATCTTGGCGGCGGACAAGGGCAATTTGCGCTGGAACTGGCCCGGCAAGGTGCCAACATTCATCTTTGCGATATTTCAGCAGCCATGCTGTCCTTAGCGCAGCACAGCTTTGCCACAGCAAACCTGCCACTCAAAAGTGCCTGCCGCCCCCTGCAAACCGCTGCCGCTGTATTTCCCGGCCAGTTTGATGTGGTAGTGAACCATGCAGTGCTTGAGTGGCTGGAGCAGCCTTACGACGCCCTGGAAACGATTTGCCATTTTGTTAAGGAAGACGGCTGGTTGTCACTGATGTTCTACAACCTCCACGGCCATCAATGGCGCCAACTGATGAATGGCCGAACCCATGCGCCAGAAGGTTCTAACGATCGTCTGCGCCGGGAAGGTAATGCTCCTCAACACCCTCTCGACCCCATAAAAATTATGGATGAGCTGAGAGCAAACGGCTTTGAAATATTACGCTGGCGCGGTATTCGCTGCATTCATGATCATATGCATCAGAAAATTCGTGAACGTATTGGTCAACCTTCGGTTAACCAAGCAGACCTGGAGTTTGGCCTGCAAGACCCCTACCGCTTGCTGGGCCGCTATATTCACGTGGTGGCAAAACGAGCAATCCCATGAAAATTCTGGTATCGGCCTGCCTGCTGGGTCAACGCGTCCGCTATGACGGTGCCGATAACGCTGCAAAGCTGGCGCACCAGCAGACTGTTCTTGAGCAATGGCATCAGCAAGGCTGGCTGATCCCGGTATGCCCGGAAGTCGCTGGCGGTTTGCCAGTACCCAGACCTGCGGCTGAAATCGCCGGCGGCAATGGTGCCGAGGTATTGGCAGGCCAGCGTCGGGTACTGACACAAACCGGTGACGATGTTACCGAATTTTTCCTCGCCGGTGCCAGGCACACACTGATATACGCCCAGACCCACAACGCCAAAGCGGCACTGCTGGCAGCACGGTCGCCGTCCTGTGGGCCAGACAGCACCTATGACGGTAGTTTCAGCAAACAACTGACCGCCTATAGCGGCATCACAGCTACCCTGCTGAAGCAACACGGCATCGCCTGCTTTTCTCCAGACAGTTTTGAGCAATTGCTGGAATGGGTGCAACAACAGCAAGACTGGGTTGACTCAGACATTTAAAATAATAAATTCAGATATTGGGAAATATTTTGAAGCGAATGCGTCGAAAAGACATTGCTGAAATGGTGCGCTCGGGAGGATGACGAATGCCTTGCAGGCCGTCGTCGCAAGCTCCGACGTTTTCTCGCTGCGCTCGAATCGAACCGGATGAGGCACGAATCTCCGTCGCTTGGACGGTAATACTTACAGAATTTTTTAATTGCCGAAGCGAATGCTTCGAAAAGACATTTCTGAAATGGTGCGCTCGGGAGGATTCGAACCTCCGACCACCTGGTTCGTAGCCAGGTACTCTATCCAGCTGAGCTACGAGCGCACATCAGAAAAGCAAAACACGATTGGATTCATTCAGTAGAATGGTGCGCTCGGGAGGATTCGAACCTCCGACCGCCTGGTTCGTAGCCAGGTACTCTATCCAGCTGAGCTACGAGCGCACATCGTGGGGCGCGTATTATATTAAGGAAACTTTAATAGTCAACTGTATATAAACGCTCTGCAGAAGCAGAAAACGTGGCGGAGAGAGAGGGATTCGAACCCTCGATAGGGTATAAACCTATACACCCTTAGCAGGGGTGCGCCTTCAGCCACTCGGCCATCTCTCCAGATCACGGCGCGCATGATACCACGTTATTTAGAAACTTAAAGAAAAAAATGCTATTAAATTGAGGCCTTAGTAGTTACCGGCCGATTCATCACCATCTTTTTCACGCTGAATGCGCTGATAAATCTCTTCGCGATGAACTGCGACTTCTTTGGGTGCATTCACACCAATACGTACCTGGTTTCCTTTTACTCCAAGGACAGTGACGGTCACTTCGTCACCTACCATTAACGTCTCGCCTACGCGACGGGTCAAAATAAGCATAGGGTTACTCCTGAAAATCCTGTTTATTGGTCTAGGGTGCTGTGGCGCTGAGCCCATTCTCTTCATCTAACAGTATTGACCACATATTCCATTATGATCAGAAAAAACCTGGGATGTTGAGAACGTTTGGTTATTAGGGCACCTTCCATGAAGGAAGGTTCCCTAAACAGACAGGAGCAGAACAAGCTCAGGTGCTAACCTGGGTTTCTTCTTCGGCATCCAGTCCGAACGCGGTGTGCAGCGAACGAACAGCCAACTCCAAATACTTTTCTGCAATCACAACCGAGATTTTGATCTCCGATGTTGTAATGACAAGAATGTTAATATTCTCATCGGCCAGTGTTTTGAACATTTTGCTGGCAACACCCGCATGAGAGCGCATTCCGACACCCACCATGGATACCTTGCAGATATCATCGGTACCAATCACATGGCGGGCTTTCAATTCTTTGGCCGTTTCTTTAAGAATCGCCATCGCCTTACTGTAATCATTGCGATGAACCGTGAATGTAAAATCCGTTGTACCATCATCCGATACGTTTTGAACAATCATATCGACTTCAATATTGGCATCGCTGATCGGCACCAGTATGCGGGAAGCAACACCGGGAATATCAGGTACCCCCTTTACAGTTACTTTTGCTTCGTCACGATTAAATGCAATGCCTGAAATAACGGGATTTTCCACGGAGCCATTCTCCTCCATTGTAATCAGTGTGCCGTTACCTTCCTTAAAGGAGGAAAGCACACGCAGCGGAACCTTGTATTTACCTGCAAATTCGACCGATCGAATTTGCAATACCTTTGAACCAAGACTGGCCATTTCGAGCATTTCCTCGAAGGTCACCTGCTCCATTCGACGCGCCGCCGGTACGACACGAGGGTCGGTTGTATAAACGCCATCAACATCGGTGTAGATCTGGCATTCATCCGCTCCCAGCGCTGCAGCCAGAGCAACCCCGGTGGTGTCGGAACCGCCACGACCCAGCGTGGTAATGTTGTTGTCGTCGTCAATCCCCTGAAAACCGGCCACAATCACGATCCCACCCGCATCAAGCTGGTTGCGCATGGATGTGGTATCAATATCTTCAATCCGGGCTTTCATGAATGAGCTGTCGGTTTTAATACCCACCTGCCAGCCAGTGTAGGAACGTGCACTGACACCGCGCTCTTCAAGCGCCATGGCGAGCAGGGCTATGGTTACCTGCTCCCCGGTTGAGACCAGTACATCCATCTCTCGAGGTGATGGATTATCAGAAATAGAGTTGGCCAGGCCAATCAGGCGGTTGGTTTCGCCACTCATGGCAGACACCGCCACCACAACCTGATGACCGGCATCGTGGAAGGACTTTACCTTGTCGGCGACCATTTCGATCCGCTCGACTGTACCGACCGACGTGCCTCCATATTTCTGTACGTATAGCGCCATGATGTAACAACCGGGGTTGACTAAACTAAAAAGGGCGCCAATTAAACAACAATTGTCATAAACAAGAAAGATACAGAGTGTATGGAAAACGTTACTGATTTCAGGACTGACTGATCTACTCAAGTACCCATACACAAACAGTGGATATAAAACGAGTGACGATGGCCATCCCGACACAGCCCAGAATGATAAAGCGGGCATTAAAGCCCGTTTTATCATTCTTTGCAGTAATCGATTCCCAGAAAATCAGGCTACCGATTCAGCCCAGCGCTCAAACGCCGCGAGCGCATCGGCAATCCCTTCTGGCTTCTGCCCACCCGCCTGCGCCATTTCAGGCTTGCCACCCCCGCGACCGTCGACATATTCCGCACAGGCCTTGACCGCATCCCCGGCTTTGGCAGACTTGATCAGGTCTTTGGTCACACCGGCAAGCAGGGTGACCTTGCCGTCGTTTTCAGCGGCCAGCATGATCAACGCACTGCCCAGCTTGTTTTTCAGCTGATCCATGATAGTACGCAGAGCATTGACATCTGCACCATCCAGACGAGCGGCCAGAACCTTGATGCCCTTTATGTCTTTAGCCTGACCAGCAAGATCTGAACCGGCATTGCTGGCCAGCTTGGATTTCAACGCCTCCAGCTCTTTTTCCAGGGTCTTGTTGCGACTCAGTAATTGGTCAACTTTCTCACCAACGTTGTCGGTAGAGCCTTTTAATACCGCAGCAATTCCCTTCAGCGCCTGTTCCTGCTGGCCAACAAAGTCCAGTGCTGCCTGGCCAACAACCGCTTCTATACGACGGATACCTGCGGCGATACCGCTCTCGGAGCTGATTTTCAACAATCCGATATCGCCGGTACGCGCGGCGTGAATACCACCACACAGCTCAACAGAAAAATCATTGATGCCCATCGACAATACACGCACCTCGTCATCGTACTTTTCGCCAAACAGCGCCATGGCACCGGTTTCACGAGCAGCGTCGATATCCATCAAACGTGTCGTTACCGGTGTATTGGCACGGATCTGACGGTTAACCAGAGTTTCGATTTGCAGCAGCTCTTCTGGCTTGATCGCTTCGAGGTGGGAAAAGTCGAAGCGCAATTTGTCATAGGTAACCAACGAGCCTTTCTGCGCCACGTGTGACCCCAATACTGTACGTAACGCAGCATGCAGCAAATGTGTAGCGGAGTGATGCAAAGCTGTTGCCTGGCGTTTTTCGGCATCGACCGTTGCCGTCAGCATATCGCCCGCGACCACACGGCCTTCCACCAGTACACCTTGATGCAGGTGATTTTTACCTTCTTTGGTGGTGTCTTTTACCTGAAAAACCACACCCTTTGCGGTCAGAAAGCCGGTATCTCCAGCCTGACCACCGCTTTCGGCATAAAATGCGGTTTCGTCCAGTACCAGCGTGGCTTCATCACCGGCAAGCAGTTCGACCACGGCTTCACCGTTCTTGAACAGGGCTTTCACCGTACCGGTATTTTCCAGTGCGTCGTAACCACGGAAGGCAGTTTCACCGTCAATGGCCAGACCCGCGCCATAGTGAGCACCAAAGTTGCCAGCAGCACGGGCTTTTTCGCGCTGTTTGTTCATTTCTACGTCAAACCCGGCTTCGTCGACCTTGAGGTCGCGTTCACGGGCAACGTCAGCGGTCAAATCCAGCGGGAAGCCGTAGGTGTCGTATAACTTGAATGCCGTTTCACCCGGAATGGTATCGCTCTCGAGTGTTTCAATCGTTGCATTAAGAATCGCCATTCCCTTGTCCAGTGTCTTGGCAAATTGCTCTTCTTCCAGACGCAGTACTTTTTGTACATGCTCCGACAGCTCCGACAACTCTGGATAGGCCTCACCCATTTGCTCAACCAGCGCAGGAACCAGCGTATGGAAAAAGCCAACCGCTGCACCCAGCATATGACCATGACGCACAGCGCGGCGAATAATGCGGCGCAGGACGTAACCGCGGCCTTCGTTAGAGGGCAAAACTCCGTCGATAATCAGGAAGCTGGTAGAACGGATATGGTCGGCAATCACACGCAGTGACTTGTTCTCGGTATCCTGGCAACCGGTGGCATTCGCGGCGGCGGCCAACAATGCCTGGAACAGATCAATTTCGTAATTACTGTGAACCCCCTGCATGATGGCGGAGATACGCTCAAGGCCCATACCGGTATCAACCGATGGCTTCGGCAGTGGCACCATCTCACCATCAGGCTGGCGGTCGAACTGCATAAAGACGTTGTTCCAGATCTCGATAAAGCGGTCGCCGTCTTCTTCAGGTGACCCTGGAGGCCCACCCCAGATGTGCTCACCATGATCGTAGAAAATTTCGGTGCAAGGGCCACATGGCCCAGTGTCACCCATCTGCCAAAAGTTATCCGACGCAAAACGGCTGCCTTTATTGTCTCCGATGCGGACAATTTTCTCAGCCGGAATACCGACTTGTCGGTGCCAGATATCAAAGGCTTCATCGTCATCGGCATAAACGGTGACCATCAGTTTCTCGACTGGCAGGTTCAACCATTCTTTTGACGTCAGCAGCTCCCAGGCAAACTTGATGGCGTCTTCCTTGAAATAGTCACCAAAACTGAAGTTACCCAGCATTTCAAAGAAGGTGTGGTGACGGGCGGTATAACCCACGTTTTCCAGATCATTATGCTTGCCACCCGCACGGACACAGCGTTGCGATGAGGTGGCTCTGGTGTAACTGCGCTGGTCTTTTCCGAGAAATACGTCCTTGAACTGCACCATACCGGCGTTGGTAAACAACAAGGTCGGGTCATTGGCAGGAATTAAAGGACTGGATGGCACCACCTCGTGCCCCTTGGAGGCAAAGAAATCGAGGAATGCCTGGCGAATATCTGCGCTTTTCATACGAGGGCGTAATTCCGAAGGTTGGTTGCATCAAAAGCGGCAGTATAGCGGGTTGCTCCGCTTTGTCCGAGTCCCGCACACACTCCAAACCATCACCAGGGTATAAAACCCGGTAGAAAACACTTGACCTGACACTCAAACAATATAACCATAAAGGAATATTTGAATGACTTGCCAATGACCGGAAGCGCTTATTATGGACAGGCAAGTTCGTACTACACCCACAGACTTGAGGTTGTTGCCATGAATGTTGATCGTATGGTGTTTGCGTTTGCCGGATGCTTTATTTTATTGAGTCTGGCGCTGTCGCAGCTGCACAGTGTGTACTGGCTGTGGTTTACCGCATTTGTCGGCGTCAATATGCTGCAGGCGGCATTTACCGGTTTCTGCCCCTTGGCGATGATTCTGAAAAAGGTCGGTCTTAAGGCAGGTTGCGCGTTTTCCTGACACCAGTTTATTGGCGCTGAGTATTATTCGCCCTGATCCTCGCTGTCTTCACAACAGGCATCCAGTGCGTATTGAATCTGATCGGTGTTAAATCCGCGATAGCTCAGAAAACGGTAAACTCGCGCCTTTTCTTTCTGATCCGCAAGGCGAACTCTGGCAAGTTCGCCACTCACTCCAAGTTTTTTAGCCGCTCCGGCTCGGGCCAATTCAAACCAGTCCAGCTCACAGCCTTCAAATGCCGTGCGCACGATGACGTCTGCTACGCGTCTCTGGCGTAGCTCCTGCTGAATGCGTAATGGCCCCTGCCCTCGTTGAAATCGGGTGCGCAAAAAAGACCCGGTAAAGCGTTCGTCGCTTTGCCAGCCACTCTGGGTAAAGTCATCAAGAATATCATTCAGTAATAATTCGAAGCGCACCCGCTCATCGCTGTCAATACGGTCATAAAAACGACGGGTCAGCTTGCTGTGCAATTCGTCGCGGCTGTGCTCGCGGCGGGACAATAAATCGATACCAGCCTGGCGCAGCTGCGGTCGCAGTTCAGCCAGGCTGATGGCAGGTAATAAATCAGTCAGCTTCGACTTCTTCGACATTGTCGTTGCCAGCACTTTGATTCAGGTTGGGAACAACGATCAGCTGGGCACGAATGCCGGCTTCAATTTCTTCGGCGATTTCTGGATGCTCTTCCAGATAGGCCGCCGCATTGGCTTTACCCTGACCAATCTTGTTGTTCTGATAGCTGTACCAGGCACCGGCTTTCTGCACCAGCTCACACTTCACACCCAGATCAATAATCTCGCCCATGTGGTAGATGCCAGAGCCGTACATGATCTGGAATTCGGCCTGTCTGAACGGTGGCGCAACCTTGTTCTTGACGACTTTGACTCGGGTCTCGTTACCGATGGCCTCGTCACCCTGCTTGACCGAACCGATACGGCGAATATCGAGGCGAACGGATGAATAGAATTTCAGCGCATTACCACCGGTCGTGGTTTCCGGGCTACCAAACATCACGCCGATCTTCATGCGAATCTGGTTAATAAATATCACCAGACAGTTGGCATTTTTGACATTGCCGGTGATTTTACGTAACGCCTGAGACATCAAACGCGCCTGCAGACCCACGTGGCTGTCACCCATCTCACCTTCAATTTCAGCCTTCGGTGTCAATGCTGCCACTGAGTCAATCACGATGACATCGACAGCACCAGAACGTACCAGGCTGTCACAAATTTCCAGCGCCTGTTCGCCGGTATCAGGCTGGGATACCAGCAAACTGTCCAGATCAATACCCAGCTTTTCAGCGTACAAGGGATCCAGGGCATGCTCGGCATCAATGATAGCAACCGTCTTGCCCTGCTTTTGTGCCTGGGCCATGGTCGACAAACAGAGGGTGGTTTTACCTGAGCTTTCCGGGCCATAGATTTCAACAATACGGCCCATGGGCAGACCACCAATACCAAGTGCAATATCGAGTCCGAGCGAGCCGGTAGAAACAGCCGGAATTGCTTCACGAGGCTGCTCGCCCATCTTCATGATGGCGCCTTTGCCAAACTGGCGTTCGATCTGACTCAGAGCAGCGTCAAGGGCTTTTTGTTTGTTCGCGTCCATTGAATGTCCTCTCATCGCCAGCGTATGAAATCCACTGGCTGATCCGGAAAGTTTTACTGTAAATTTGACCAGTAGTTAAACACAATTTCCGGACAGCGCCAAGCCAGCAAATTATTTTTTACTGGATGTATTCACAGTTTTTTATGCTTGCTCCAGCCAACGGGTCAAGCCCCTGATGGCATGTATAACCGCTTGCTGGCGTACGGCTGCACGGTCACCGTCAAAATGGCAACACTCGGCACTAATACGCCGATGGTTACCCCAGGCAAACCAGACAGTGCCCACAGGCTTGCCCGGAACCGAACCACCCGGCCCGGCGATGCCGCTGATAGACACCGCAACATCGGCACGGCTATGACTCACCGCACCGGCGACCATTTCCCGCACCGTCGCTTCACTGACTGCACCATCCACCACCAGCGTTTCTTTCGACACCCCCAGCAGCTGCATTTTGGCTTCGTTCGAATACGTCACAAACCCGCAGTCAAACCAGGCAGATGAACCTGGCAAGTCGGTACAAGCAGCCGCAACCCCACCCCCGGTACAGGACTCCGCAGTCGCCAGCCGCCAGTGGCGCAGCACAAGTTGATTGGCAAGGTCTTCCGTCAGGCTGTACAGGTTCATAGTTTTCTCCAGATGTCCCCTCCAGTGTAACGCTTTGCAAGATGCCTGGTTAGAGGTGATGAATCTGACGCTTTTGACGTCACTGGATGCCAGCGACAGGACGTTTGTGGCGACAATGCCAGAGTCTGTTGGAGTCTTGTTATTTTCACAACTCTGCCCTATCAATCAATGGTCTATCAATCAATGGCCTATCAAAGAGAGCCTGCTGTACGGTAAAAAAATAGCATAGGATCCTTGTATGAGGTATGGCGGAAGACTCAGCTCCGGAGCGCTGATGTTTGGCTGTTAGCCGCTGCCGCAGAATTCCGCCGCAGGGTTTCCGAAGGCAGTTCGCCAATGTGCTGACGATAATAATGGGCAAAGCGGCCGGGGTTGGAGAAGCCGTATTTCATGGCTACCTCCGTGACATTACGCACGATACGGGGATTGGCATTCAAATCCTGGAATACGCATTCAATCTTGAGCTGGCGAATAAATTCACCGAGGGTACAACCCAGTGTCGCCTTTAGACGGTTATACAGAGTCCGGACACTGACCTGGCAGTACGCCGCCAGCTCAGAGACCTCCGGTTCATCAAGAATCGTTTCCAGTACGCGCTGGCGCAATTGATGTACCACACGATCTCCGATAGGCGTGTTAGCGATAAAACAATGACCCGGCTCCTGCCAGAGTTGCAGCACCAGGGCATAACACACCCGCAGCTGATAATAATGAATATGCTCGTGGAAATATCCGGGGCTGTACTGCGGCTTCGCCATATCCCGAACCAGGCGCTCAAGCTCTGGTGACCGACAAACGGGAATATCCTTGTGGCGGCCACTCCATAACCACCCCATCCCCATTGCCGCCTGTTTTAACTCAGCCACGGGTAGCATCAAAATACTGACAAAGCCGTCGCCGTCTGGTGCCAGCTGAATACGAGACCCCTCTGACACCACCAGAATGTCACCGGCTTGTAATTGGTACGACTTGCCAGAGCAGGACAACTGATGATTACCCGCATGGCTGACCAACAGCTGCACAACGCCCGAGGGGACGTGCCAGTGACAGGCCATACTGACCTGTTCAAGGGCAATCTGAACATGCTCCCCCAGCCGCTCAACCCGCACCGGTCGACGCACTTCCGCCACACTGTCTGGCAGTAGCCGACGTTGCTGCCCGCTCAAGACCCGACACGCTGCCCGTAGCCGCGATTCATCGCTGGGGGTATACCCCACCTCAACCGGATGGGCGGTAGCGTCCGCTATAAATGCCGTCATCAGTTCGCCCTACAGCGGCACAACCAGTACCGGACGTTTGCTGTTGTGCATTACCTTACTGGACGTATTCCCCAGCAAACTTTTCTGGTGACGAACCCCCATAACAATGACACTTGCGTCCATTTCATCAGCCACTGCCAGAATCGTTTTCCAGGGCGTTCCTTCCTCAATACGCACATCCAGCTGCCCCTGTTCCAGCATGGTCTCCGCTTCCAATTCCTCGCGGCAAAAACGCTCGACCCGATCCCGTACCTGCTGACGGATTTTCCCCAGACTGTCGTCGTGTAATGCCTGCAGTGAGGCATCTTCATGCATCATCGTCTTCACCAAGCGCTCGGCATTACCACGCACCGGTTCCACCACATGAAGGAAGGTAATGTGGGAATGGTAACGCCCACACAAACTGACGGCGGTACGAAATGCCGGACGAGCGCCTTGCTGAATATCAGAGGCGTACAGAATTCGGGTGACTTCAGGCAACATAACAATCCCTCTCCGGTTAGCGGTACAAGAGTTCAGGCAGAATCAGCGAGATCGCCGGAATAAAGACAATCAGCGCCAGACGCACAATATCGGCACACCAGAAGGGTGTTACCCCTTTGAAAATGGTCGCCGGGTTCACATCGCGCAGTACCGCACTGAGTACAAACACATTCATCCCCACCGGCGGCGTAATAAGACTGATTTCCGTGACCACCACCACTACGATGCCAAACCACACCAGATCAAAGCCCAGGCTCTGTACCAGCGGATAAAAAATCGGCACCGTCAGCAACATCATCGACAAGCTCTCGAACACCATTCCAAGCACGATATAAATCGCCAGAATCACCAGAATCACCCCCATAGGGCCAATATCCAGCGAGGTCACCAGTGTCAGTAATTCATCCGGCAAACCGGCACGGTTGATAAAATCAGAGAAGATCAGCGCCCCAATCAGTACCGTAAACAGCATCGCACTGGTACGACCGGTGTCTGTCAGGGCATTAAACAAATCACCGAAACTGAGCGAGCGACGTGCCAGCGCAATCACAAAAGCACCGCCTGCACCCACACCTGCGGCTTCGGTTGGGGTGAACACTCCCAGATAAATCCCGCCCATCACTACCGTAAACAGAATCAGTACACCCCAGACACCCCGCAAGGCATCCCAGCGTTCAGACCAGCTCATTTTCTCGCCACGCGGGCCTGACGACGGGTCACGCCAGACCACAAAACGCACCGCGCCCAGATACAACAGAATACCCAACAAGCCCGGCAAGAATCCGGCCGCAAACAACTCGCGAATACTCGACTCGGTCAACAGACCGTAAATCACCAGAATGACACTGGGAGGGATCAGAATCCCCAGCGTGCCACCAGCGGCAATCGACGCTGTTGCCAGTGAATCGGAATAGCCGAATTTACGCATCGGCGGCATCGCCACCTTGGCCATGGTGGCAGAGGTCGCCAGTGATGAACCACAAATCGCGGAAAAGCCGCCACAGGCCACCACCGTTGCCATGGACAGACCACCACGACGGTGCCCGAGAAAGGCATTGGAAGCCTGATACAACTCTTGCGACAACCCGGATTTGGTCACCAGATTGCCCATTAAAATAAACAGCGGAATGACCGACAGGCCATATTCCTGAGCGGTATCAATCACCCGGTTCGACGCCATCGACAAAGGCCCGGTCCAGCGAAAATCCATAAAATTATCAAAACCCAGGCCTTGCAATACGGCAAAACCGAAGAAACCTGTCAGGCCCATGGCAAACGCAATAGGCACTCGAATAAGAATGATCAATGCCAACAGGATGGCAAAGCCGATAAGAGCTTCAGTCATAAAACAATCCAGAAAAAGCGGAGAAATGGGTGGTCAGAGTGATCATCCAGAGTAATCAGGAAGGCTCTCTGGATTCAGTAAAGATCCGATACATACCGTAGGTCAGCATCAGCGCGGCGGTGATATAACTCATTACCGCGATATACTGGACAATGTAACCCACGGGCATTCCCAGATACTCGGTCACAACTTCGCGTCGAATCGAGCGCTCAGCCAGATCCATCATCCGCCCCGCGAGGAAATACAGCGCACCGGACATCGCCAGCGCCGACAACATACCCAAGGCACAAATCAGCTTGCTACCCAGATAACGATCCAGAATATCCACCACCACATGACCACCGCGCCAGGTGATAATAGGCATCTCGGCGAACACCAACAGCGCAATACCCAGCTCCGTCAACTCAACCGCACCATCAACCGCGTTATTAAAAAAATAGCGACCAATTACATCAGCACAGGTCAGGCACATCAGGGCGAACAGCACCACAGCCGCAAAGGCTTCAAGAGCCAGGGCCAGCCAGGCGGCTGGTCCCTTTTCTTCATAGTGCTCCGCCATAAAATCAGCGAAAGACATACTGTTACCTCACTGTGCAGGCTGATAGCTGCGGGCGATTTTGCGCAGTTCACGCAACGCTTCCGCAGCATTCACATCACGATCCTTCACCGACTCAATCCACTCCTGATCCATACCCTGTATCAGCTTTTCAAACTGGCGTGACATCAGATCCTTGGCAGAAACATGGACAATTTTCACCCCTGCCGCTTTGGCAGCCTGATACCCTTCGGCATCACCGGCATCCCAGGCACGACCGGCCATGGCCGACAGTTTTTCACCCGATACCGCCAGAATCGCTTTGCGGTCACGAGGCTCCAGGTCTTCCATAAATTCAGGGTTAACAAAAATCGAGAAGCTGCCCATGTACATGCCTTCTGGCAACACAGTGACATAGTTGGTGACTTCGTTCAGACGCAGCACCTTTTGCTCCATCATCGGCAGGAACACCCCGTCGATCACACCCTGCTGCAGCATCTCATAAACTTTGGGGGCCGGAGCACCTACCGCCGTGACATGCATACGCTCCGCCAGCACGCTCTGGACACCACCACCAACACGGATCTTCATGCCTTCCAGATCAGAAAAAGAATCGATCGGCTTCTTGGTATGAATATGGCCGGGGCCGTGGGTGAACATGCCGATCACTTCCAGACCGTCGAACTCATTCGCATCCTTCAGATATTTTTCATATACCCGCCACAAGGCCACCGACGCTGCTTCGGCACCCACACCCAAACCTGGTTGCTCGACAATCTGGGGCAGTTTGAACCGACCAGGAACATAACCGTGATAGCTGAAACTGGCATCGTAAACACCGTCTTCAACCAGTTGAAACAGCGTTTTTGGATGACCCGAGCTGTTCTCGATCTTGACCTTGACGCGGCCTTCCGTGGCTTCTTCCACCCACTTGGCCCAGGTTGGCCACACCACCGCGTTCTGGGCGTTGGTCGGCGGCAACCAAGTGCCCACACGTAAAATGGTTTCAGAATATGCCGGTGCGGTCATTGCTGCACCAGCAGCAAGAATCAGTACCGACATGGCAGATTTCAGACGATGTTTCATTGTTATCATTTTTCGGCCTCTTGAGATGTTCACTCCCCAAACACGTAAAGCGTCAAGCGCACGCCTTACTATCTCGTTGCAGGGGTATTTTTATTGTCATCTACCGCCCGTTTTAGACGGCAGGTTGGATATTTGCTGCGGCTCGACGCTGCAAATAACACGGGAAAACCACCCACTCATCTGCCCGGCAAAGCGCTCAGACAAACAGTGGATGGATGTTATTTTTATTAAACTTGAGCACTGGATCCAGTTCCGTCATTTCGAACGATATCTGAACATAATGCGCGTCGGTCACCGGTTTCATCCAATCGCATAATATTTCGAACACCCGTTTGGCAACCGCCTGTTTGAGTTCCATATCACGGCCATGGCCGATCTTCAGACTCAGGTTCAGGTAGCCGAAATCCTCACGACCATCGGCCACCCGATAGTCGTAACAACGAATGGCACGACTGCGCACACCACCTATCGGGAACGCACCGGTCGATACCACGTATTCATGCAACGCCTTGAACAGCGGCTGAAAATCCAGCAACTCGTGCAAGTTGTCGGAATAGTCGACGACGAAATGCGGCATGGTTTACACGCCCCACTTCGGAATGTGATGAGAACCCATGCTGATACACACATTTTTGGGCTCACAGAATACTTCGAAGCTGTAGTCACCACCTTCACGACCGGTACCGGAACCTTTCACTCCACCAAATGGCGTACGCAGGTCGCGGACGTTCTGGCTGTTCACAAACATCATCCCGGCTTCCACTGAACGGGCAATGCGATGCACCTTGCCCACATCCTGAGTCCACAGATACGAGGCCAGGCCGTAATCGTTGTCGTTGGCCATCGCCACAACATCGGCTTCGTCCCTGAACGGAATCAATACCGCCACTGGGCCAAAGATTTCTTCACGGGCAATACGCATGTTGTTCGTAACATCGCGGAACACGGTCGGGCGCACGAAATGACCGCCTTTCAGCTGATCCGGCAACTCATTCACCGGCTTTTCAGGGCCACCAGCAATCAGCGTGGCACCTTCTTCGATACCGATCTTGATATAGCCGGTGACCTTGTCCCAATGCCCCTGGCTGATCAGTGAACCGACTTTGGTGTCCATATCCATCGGGTCGCCCACTTTGATCTTGCTGGCACGGGCAGCAAAATCGTCACAGAAACGGTCGTAAATGCCTTCTTGTACAAAGATGCGCGAACCGGCGGTGCAGCGCTCACCGTTGATCGAGAAGATGCCAAACACCGCCGCATCTAACGCCCGCTCATAGTCGCAATCGTCAAACACCATCACCGGCGATTTGCCACCCAGCTCCATCGAAAACTTCTTCAGGCCAGCGTTGGCAATAATGTGCTTGCCGGTCGATGTACCACCCGTGAACGAAATCGCATTGACGTTAGGATCCGTAATCAACGCGTTGCCCGTGGTGCTGCCAAAACCATGCACCACATTAAACACACCCGCTGGTATACCGGCTTCAAGTGCCAGCTTTGCAAGGAAATCCGTGGTCAGCGGCGACAGCTCGGACTGCTTCATCACGGCGGTGTTGCCCAATGCCAGAGCGGGAGCAGTCTTCCAGGTGCCAGTCATAAACGGCACGTTCCATGGCGAAATCAACGCACACACACCGGTTGGCTGGTACAGGGTGTAATTCAGCATCTGGTCATCCATCGGGTAAGTATGACCATTCATTTGTTTGGCTTTTTCAGCAAAAAAATAGAAATTACTGGAAGCCCGTGGAATCAAGGCATTACGCGTCTGATACAGTGGCAAACCAGTGTCGGCAGTTTCCATCGCCGACAGTTCATCAACGTTGTCGGCAATCAGGTCACCCAGCTTCTGTCTCTTATACACATCTGACGCTGCCGACGAAGAGGATAGTGTAG
>CAJXTI010000040.1 GCA_913061185.1 uncultured Oceanobacter sp. | reverse complement strand
GAGATTTCTGCCTGTCTCGTGGGCTCGGAGATGTGTATAAGAGACAGTCCCAATAGGGTGGCGAGCCAAAGTAGCCTTCCATAAAGTCGATAAAGCAGCGTACCTTGCTGGCCAATAGCTGGCGATGGGCATACACCGCATATAGCCCCATGGGTTCCGGTTCGTACTCTGGCAGGATGACGTGCAGTCGGCCTGCCGCAATGTCGGCCCCGGAAATAAAACTCGGCTGAATGGTAATACCCGCGCCTTCAATGGCGGCTTTTATCAGTATGTCGCCGTTGTTGCTGATGATATTCCACTGCTGTTCACGCCCGGCATCTTTCAGCCGCTGATGGATGTTCAGGCTGCTGTCGCTTTTCATATAACTGTAGTGCAGATAGCGATGCTGTTGCAGGTCGTCGGGGCTGGTGGGAGTGCCGTGTTGCGCGAGGTATTGCGGCGAGGCGCACATTAGCAAGCGCACCGGGGCAATTTTGCGGGCAATCAGTGACGAGCTTTTTAAATGGCCGATGCGCAGGGCGACGTCGAAACCTTCCTCAACAATATCAACCTTGCGGTCATTCAGTTGGACGTCGATGCCGACAGCGGGATGCGCTTTTTGAAAATCGCACAGCAACGCCGCCAGATGCTGGGTGGCAAACGAGACCGGCGCACTGATTCTCAGTAGCCCCTGGGCTTGGCCTTGCATATCGCCCAATTGGCTTTCCATGTCGTCAAGGTCATCCAGCAGCTGGCTGGCACGCTGGTAATAGCGGCTACCGGCTTCGGTCAGGTGAACTTTGCGGGTGGTGCGGTTCAACAGCCGAACGCCCAGGTGTTGTTCCAGCTGTGAGACGTATTTACTGATCAGCTGGGGAGAGGTATCCAGCCGTTCAGCTGCACGGGCAAACGCGCCTTCATCAACCACGGTGATAAAGGCGCGCATGGCGCTGATACGATCCATAGCGGCTTCCTGTTTAAGAGTATGAGGGGTTGATTATCAACATATCGTTGCTAATTAAGCAATGGCTGCCATCTTAGTGTTTATGAATCGCAAGAGTAAAGTGTGCTTATCGCCTGACGTAATGGCGCGGGCACTTAACTATTTCTGTGAGGATTCACCATGAGTAATAAATTGATCACGACCTTGTTGGCTTCTGATGCGGGTTTGGCTGCGCTGATTCTGCGTGTACCCGTCGGCCTGGTATTAGCCGCCCACGGTTCTCAAAAACTGTTCGGCTGGTGGGGTGGCTACGGCTTGGAAGGTACTGGTCAGTGGATGGCCAGTATTGGCCTGGAACCCGGTTATCTAATGGCGTTGCTGGCCGGTAGTGCGGAGTTTTTTGGAGGTCTGGCGCTGGTGTTGGGGCTACTGACTCGTCCGGCGGCGCTGGTCATTGCATTGACCATGCTGGTGGCGATCTTCAGCACTCATATCAGTCATGGTTTGTTTCTGAGCAATAACGGCTATGAATACGCGTTAAGCTTATTGGCGGTGACGGCGGCGCTGACGGTTCAGGGAGGCGGAAGCCTGGCGCTGGATCAGTGGTTGCATCAAGCGCTCAAGGGCGGTCGGGTTAACCGTCTGGAGCCGGTGACTGTCTGAAGTCAGGTCAGGGTATTGAGCCGCGTATTGAACTCAGAGCCCTGCACCTCCTATTACTGCCGGTTAATTGACTGCCGGTTAACGTGAGAGCCCGAGTATGAGCCACAAAGATATTTTGTTTATTTCCCATGGTGGTGGTCCGATGCCGTTGCTAGGCGATCCTGGCCACCGTGAGATGGTGCAACGGTTACAGGAAATTACCGCCACATTAAAGAAGCCTGCGGCGATTCTGGTAATCAGCGCCCATTGGGAAGAGCAAGTACCGACGATTACTGCCGGAGCCGATCCGGCGCTGATTTATGACTATTATGGTTTTCCGCCAGAATCCTATCAGTTGCAGTACCCTTGCGGCGGCGAGCCGGAGCTGGCGAATAGAGTCTATCAGTCGTTAGAATCTGCTGGCATTCCGAGTCGGCTGGATACTCAGCGCGGCTTTGATCATGGCCTGTTTGTGCCATTGATGTTGATGTATCCGCAGGCGGATATTCCGTGTGTGCAGCTGTCGCTGAAACATAACCTGGATGCAGCGGATCATCTGGCGATTGGCCAGGCTTTGCAGGCACTTGATTATGACAATCTGCTGGTGCTGGGTTCCGGTTTTTCATTCCATAATATGCGGGCGTTTTTTGCGCCGGATTCAGCCGAGATGCGAGCACGTAACCAGTCATTTGAAGACTGGTTACTGGAAACCTGTTCCAGCCAGGCGCTGGATGAAGGGGAGCGCAGTCGCCGTTTTGTGGCATGGGAGCAGGCTCCAGCCGCCCGTTTCTGTCATCCTCGCGAAGAGCACTTGTTACCCTTGCATGTGTGTTACGGGCTGGCAGGCAAGCCGTGTGATGCCCATTATGTGGCGACCATTCTGAATAAAAAGTCTGGCATGTTTTATTGGTCGGCTTGACGGGCGGCCCGCCTTCCCAGGTTCCGCGTAAGAATCACCGCTGCTGAATAGTGTGTATGTTCAGCGCATTTTTTATAACCATTCGGTTATTAATCTGGATCAAGTTGGCATTGCAGAACGGGTGTAAAAAGAAATCAGCTTGATCTGTTCAGAGGGTACTTTGTCATGCTGTCGTGGTTTACCGATTTTGCTTCCTGGCTGACGTATTCGCTGTTGGCGCTGGATCCTGGCTCGCGACTTGGGCAGTCGCTGCATTTCTTTATTGAAGACACCAGCAAGATTTTCTTTTTGCTGGTGGTGATGATTTATTGTGTGTCGTTTATTCGCGCCTCGCTGAATGTGGAGCGGGTACGCCGTTATCTGGCCAGCACCAACCGGGGCGTGGGCTACCTGCTGGGAAGTGTCTTCGGAGCCATTACGCCGTTTTGTTCCTGTTCCAGTATTCCGATTTTTCTGGGGTTTACCTCGGCCGGTATTCCGGTAGGCATTACCATGGCGTTTTTGCTGACCTCGCCGTTAATCAACGAGGTGGCAGTGTTGTTATTGCTGAGTTTGGTAGGGTGGGAAATTACCGCCATCTATGTGCTGGTAGGCATGTTGGTGGGGGTATTGGGCGGGATGTTCCTGGATGCGATTCATGCCGAGCGCTGGTTGCAGCCGTTTGCGCTCAAGGCTTATCTGAATGCCAGCGCCCAGACAGACGCGGGCGCGGTAACGGCCAGTCAATTGTCGTTCAAGCAGCGTCATGTATTTGCTCTGGCTGAGCTGACCGACATTGTCTCACGGGTTTGGAAGTGGGTATTTATCGGTGTTGGCCTTGGGGCGGCGCTGCATGGGTTTATTCCGGCAGGTTGGCTGCAAAACACCTTGGGACAAGGGCAATGGTGGTCGGTACCCGCTGCGGTATTGGTTGGCGTGCCATTGTATTCCAACGCGACCGGGGTTATCCCGGTGATGGAAAGTCTGTTTCTGAAGGGGCTGCCACTGGGCACGACGATGGCGTTTTGTATGAGTACGGTTGCGGCCAGTTTTCCTGAATTTATCTTGTTGAAACAGGTGATGCAGTGGAAATTGCTGGCGACGGTATTTGCATTGTTGCTGGTGGCGTTCACGCTGGTGGGTTGGGTGTTAAATGCGGTGGCCTTACTGTTGGTCTGAAGATAGTGGTTTGAAGACAGTGGTTTGATGAGAGTTATATGAATGCCGTTCTGTGTCTTTTTTTACGTAAAAGGTGACTGATATGAAAGTGTTTAATGTGCTCGGCAGTGGTTGTACCAAGTGCCAGAAAACCGCTGATTTGATACAGAAAATTGCCGCCGAACAAGGGGTAACGATTGAGTTGAATAAGGTCACTAGTCCCGAGACCATTATGGGTTACGGGGTGATGAGTACTCCGGCGGTGGTGGTGGATGAACAGCTGGTGCATTCTGGTTCAATCCCGGATCGGGCCAGTGTTGAGTCTTGGCTGACAAGCTGACAGGAGGTGCGGGTATTGGACAACAGCGGCTGGAAACTGGCAGGATGGCGCACTTTTTCCAATTTGAATCCCGGAGATCACGATGACCAACGAGTTTAAAGCCAAAGCCTGGTTGAAGAGTTCCTGCCCGTTTTGCTTTCGGTTTTTGCTGTTTATCACGGAAGCCGGTTTGCTGGATCAGGTCGAAGTGGTTCGGGTCGATGCGGATGATGAAGATCAGCTGAATGCTCGTCGGTCTGAGCTTCAGCAACTGACTGGCGAGGTGGCCTCCTTTCCAACCGTCGAATTGTCTCCGGGTCAGTATCTCAGCGACACCGCTGGTTTGATTCAGCACTTTGCCGCTGCGCACGGCATCAGCCCGGAAAGTCTGCCGACTTTGGCGTTTTACGATAGTGGTATGTTTCCGACGGCGCTTGCCCGCTTCAGGGAAATTCGCTCCCTGAAAGAGCAGTTGTCAACGCTGTCGGTCTGATATCGACCGCGCCATTGCGATTCCGTAGGCCCGCCTCAGTGCGTGGCTGCTGCTCCGGCTTAGCATCGTTGCGGACAGCCACAGAGGGCGTCCCTACGAACCATTGGCGTTTTTATCGGCGTGGAATTTACACATCAGTCGAATGCTTTCGGCCGGTCGTGACAGCTGCTGGATCATGTAGTGGCGAAAATCATCCGGGTAGTTCAGATCCTGTAACGCCAGATCCATGCAGGTCAGCCAGGCTTGAACGCTGCTTTCATCGGCTGGCAGGTGGGCGTGAGCGACAGGAATACTGATGGCACCCACGTGCTCGGCATACAGCTTCGGGCCGCCAGTCCAGCCAGACAGAAACCAGGTGAGTTTTTGCCGCGATGAGGTCAGATCGTCTGAGTGCATGGCACGCAGGATTCTGGCTTCTGGCAGAGTGTCCATCCGTTGATAAAAACGGTCGACCAATGCGGTGATACCTTCCAGACCACCGGCGGCCTGATAAGTGGCGTCGCCTTGTCCATACGCGGGAGTATTTGAGGTTGGGCTCATGTCGGTTGCCTTGATCTCGTAAAATAAACCAACGGACTATATCAGCCTACTGTGCAGACTCACTGATCTATCGCAGGTTATTTGGGGCACCGCTTGGCCGATGACGGACTGGTATTTGGCCAGTGCGTCGGTTGTATGCGGTGGTGGCGGTGCGCAATTGCAGTCTTCTGGCGGCGGTTTGGGTATGCTGCGCGCTGACCGTTTGTATATCGACTGCTTACTTATGCCTGCCTCGCAAAAGATTTTCAAAGTTCGCCGCCATTATAATCGCTGGGTGGCGGATCAGACGCTGGAAGACTTTGCCCTGCGCTTTACCGCTCGCAGCGGTCGGCGTATGTCGATCGAACGGGTGGCACAAACGGCGTTGGGAGCAACGGCATTTCTGGCACTGGAAGGGCTGGCGGCGGCGGTGACGCTGAACTACGGCTTTACCAATACCGTGTATGCCATGCTGGTGGTGTGTCTGCTGTTTTTTATCACCGGCGTACCGATTACCTATTATGCCGCCAAGCACGGTCTGGATATCGACTTGCTGACACGCGGTGCCGGATTTGGTTATCTGGGCTCGACGGTGACGTCGCTGATTTATGCCTCGTTCACTTTTATCTTTTTTGCGATTGAAGCGGTGATTCTCGCCAGCGCCTTGCAGGCGTTACTCGGGGTGCCGCTGGCGATCGGCTATTTTTTATGTGCAGCGGCGGTAATTCCAATTGTGATGCACGGTATTTCTGCGATCAGTCGTTTTCAGGCGGGCACGCAGTTTATCTGGGTGTTGTTGCAGTGCCTGGCGTTGGCCGTGGTGATTGTGAATGAATCTGGCCAACTCGCGGCCTGGACGCAGTTTCACGGTCTGGCGGTCGATCAGTTACCAGACGTTGCTGTACCTGGATCGGGCAACGACGCTGCCGTTCCGGGTGGAGGAGCAGGCAGTTTTAATATTTTGTTGTTTGGTGCTGCTGCATCGGTGTTTTTTGCGCTGGTACCACAGATTGGCGAACAGGTGGATTACCTGCGGTTTATGCCGCCCAAAACCCCACAAAATGCTCGCCGCTGGTGGTTCTGGCTGATTCTGGCGGGGCCGGGTTGGGTGTTTATCGGCATTATCAAGATGTTGCTGGGGTCGTTTCTGGCTTATCTGGCCATTACCCAGGGGGTTGCCTACGAATTGGCGACCGACCCGACCCATATGTATCAGCGGGTGTTTTTTTATCTGACCCATTCCGACGGGCTGGCGTTGTTGCTGGCGGCAACCATGGTGATTGTGTCGCAGATGAAAATAAACGTCACCAATGCGTATGCCGGATCGATCGCCTGGTCGAATTTTTTCTCGCGGCTGACTCACTCTCACCCCGGCCGGGTGGTGTGGCTGGTATTTAACGTCACGATTGCGCTGCTGTTGATGGAGCTGGGTATCTATCAGGCGTTGGAAGCAGTGCTGGGAGTATTCGCGATTGTGGCCGTCAGCTGGCTGGGATCGTTGGCGGCGGATTTGCTGATCAACAAGCCGCTGGGTCTGAGTCCGGATATCGTAGAGTTCAAACGCGCCCATTTGTACGACATCAACCCGGTGGGTACTGGCTCCATGTTGCTGGCAACCACGGGTGGTGTGCTCAGTTATCTGGGCATGTTTGGTGAAGTCACGGCCACACTGAGTCACTTTGTCAGCTTGGGGATCTGCTTTGTTGTGGTGCCACTGATTGCCTGGTTCACCGGTGGTCGTTACTACATTGCCCGTACCTCTCCGGAGCTGGATCTGTTGGTGACCGATATTGTGCCGACCGATTTGTCGCGCTTGCCGGAGGACGTGCGCCATCGCCATGTGCAAACCATTCAGTGTGGTGTTTGCGAAAACCATTTTGAGCAGGAAGACATGAGTTTTTGTCCGGCCTACGATTTGCCTATCTGTTCGCTCTGCTGCACGCTGGATGTGCGTTGTATGGACAGCTGCAAGCCGCACGCTCATGTCTCCCGCCAGCTGGCCTATTTCCTTTCCAAGTTTGTGCCGCCCCGCATCGTACGGGTGGTGAATTCCCGGCTGGGTCACTTTGTCAGCTTGTTATTGATTGTGAATCTGCTGATTGCGGTGCTGCTGGCGGTGGTGTATCGACAGATGGCACCAGTAACGGCGACAGAGACTGAGCTGTTGCAACAAACCATGTGGACACTGTTTTTTACCCTGATGATTGCCTCCGGGGTACTCGCCTGGCTGTTTTTATTGGCCCATGAAAGTCGGCTGGTGGCGCAAAAGGAATCCAACCGCCAGACTCGCAAACTCACCGCCGAGATTGAAGCGCACCAGGAAACCGACCAGGCTTTGCAGCAGGCGAAGGAGCTGGCGGAGTCGGCTAATGCCGCCAAAAGCCGCTATCTGACCGGTATCAGCCATGAATTACGCACGCCACTGCAATCGGTGATTGGCTATGCCCAACTGCTGGCCAACAAGGGCGATACCCCTGCTGGCCACAAGAATGGCCTGGCGATTATCCAGCGTAGTGGCCAGTACCTCACTGACCTGATTGACGGCTTGCTGGATATTTCCCGCATTGAAGCAGGCAAGCTGGATCTGTATCGCTCGCGGGTGGAGCTGCCGGTGTTGATAGCGCAGCTGAATGCCATGTTTGCCATGCAGGCCGAGCAGAAGGGGGTTCGTTTTCACTCCAGTGTGCAGGGCACCTTGCCACAATGGACCATGACGGATGAAAAACGTCTGCGGCAGATTCTGATCAATCTGTTATCCAACGCCGTCAAATATACCGTCAGCGGCCAGGTCGACTTTGATATTCGCTATCGCAATCAGGTGGCGGAATTTCGCATTCGTGATACCGGACCTGGGATCGATGCTGAATCCCTCAAACGTATTTTTGATCCCTTTGAACGGGTACGGAATCGCGCCACAGCCAATTTGCCCGGCACCGGGTTGGGGCTGACCATCGTCAAACTGCTCACTGAGATCATGGGAGGGGACCTCAAGGTAGACAGTACGCCGGGTCAGGGCAGCTGCTTTACCGTCGCGCTGATGCTGCCCTGGGTTAATCTTCAGTCCGACCAACAACGTCAGCACGCGGAGTTGCTGGAGAACAAACGTATCATTGGTTACGAAGGTTTTCAGCGCACGGTGTTTCTGGTGGATGACGATCCAGTACTACGGGGTTTGTTGGCTGATTTGCTGGTGCCGCTCGGATTCTTAACGCTGGAAGCCCACGATGGCGAGCACTGCCTGACCATGATGGACGAACTGGAACAGGCTGGTGAGCGGGTACCGGATCTGTTCCTGATGGATGTGTCCATGCCGGGTATTACTGGCCTTGAAGTCGCCCACCGGTTGCGTACCCGAGGCATATCCGTACCGATCGTCATGCTCTCCGCCGATGCCCAGGAAGGGGATCGCAGCGAATTCGACCGGGCTATCTATAACGATTACCTGGTCAAGCCTGTGAGTAACAGTCGCCTGCTCAATACCATCGGCACCGTGCTGGAACTGCACTGGACCTGGCAGAGTGGGGATCCCGACAGCGATAGGACAGGAGCATTGTCAACGCAGTCGACCACGACTGCGGAACGCCAGGCACCACGCATCAGTAACACTGCCGCGTTTGGTGTGCTACAACCCCATCCGCAACTGCTGGAACTGCAAGCGTATGCCGAAATGGGCTATCGCAAGGGCGTTGTCCAGGCACTGGAAATTCTGAAAACCTCTTCAGCCATGACCACTCGTCAGCTGGAGTATTTGCAACAATTGGCAGGCGGATTTCAGCTGCAAGAGCTGGCAGAACTGCTGAAAACGGCGTTGGCCGAGACCGATCGGGGAGGTACAACCTGATGAATCCAACCAGCAACACAACACCAGGCGTGAACATTCCGTCGGACATGGTTCTGGTGGTGGATGACTCTCCCGACTCCCTCAGCCTGATTAATGATGCGCTGGAAGGGGCCGGTATCGACGTACTGGTCGCCCTCGAAGGTCGACAGGCGCTGACCATCGCCCGCAAAATGAAGCCCGACATGATCCTGATGGACGCCATCATGCCCAATATGGACGGCTTTGAAGCTTGCCGTTTACTCAAAACCGACCCGGAACTGGCCTCCATTCCAGTGATCTTCATGACTGGTCTCACCGACACCAGCGACATCGTCCGTGGGCTTGAAGCCGGTGGCGTCGATTACCTCACCAAACCGATCAACCCCGATGAGTTACTGGCCCGTATGCGGGTACACCTGACCAACGCCCGGCTCACCAGTAGCGCCCAGTCGGCCCTCGACAGCACTGGCCAGCATCTGATGACAGTATCGACTCAGGGAGAATTACGCTGGGCGACACCACAAACCTACGCCTTGCTGGCGCGCGCCAGAGTCGATGACCGCAGTCAGAAATCCCTGCTGGCACCACAGATTGCGCGCTGGCTGGAACATCACCCCGAATCCGGAAACAGCCTCCGGCTGAACGACCTCGGCTATCCGCTGGCAGTGAAACTGATCAACGAACAGAGCAATGGCGAAATGCTGCTGAAGCTGGTCGACGGCCAGCGTCCGACCGGTGCCACCATGCTGCGGGAACACCTCAACCTCACCGAACGGGAATCCGAAGTGTTGTACTGGATCGCCAACGGCAAAGCCAATCGCGAAGCTGCCGAAATCCTCAACATGAGCCCGCGCACCGTCAATAAACACCTCGAACAGATTTTCACCAAACTCGGCGTTGAAAACCGCACTGCCGCCGCAGGCGTCGCGTTGCGGTTACTGGCTGCAGAATCCTGACGAGACAACGACCGCGACACGGACAAGCCTTACGGCCACGCACAGAGGCGGGCCCTACAGAACGCAATGGCGATGAAATTGCACCGCAGCCCATCGTAGGGACGCCCTCCGTGGCTGTCCTAAACGTCGCAGCCGGGCCTACGGGACATACAGAGTATCTTCAAGCCATTTGGCGGGGTTGTTCTGAATGTATTCCCGAATACGTAAACGATCGTCTTCATCTCGTATCACGTGATCCCAAAACCTTGATTGCCATAACCGGCCAGGGAAGGTGGCCCAGCCGTGATGTCGGACACCGGTGATGTATTGTCGGGTAGTGAAGGTTTTATAACGTCTGACAATATCCCAAAGTTGATGCGGGCATTGCTCTGACAGGGTCAAAATGCCGTGAATATGATTGGGCATAACCACAAAATCCTGGCTTGTAACCCCGTCAAAATATTCTGGAATATTGCTCCAGCAGGCCGCAAGCATCCGACCTGCCGGATTTATTCTGATGGAATTACCATAGGTGTTGGCGAATAACGCCAAACGGTTTTGGCTGCAAATCGTGATGAAATAGTCACCAGCAGAGGAATAATCGTGGTGTGGCAGGCGCATGCGTTTACGTGACGGCAGATCAGACATCATCGCTTCCATTAGATAGATGTTTGGCAAATTTAATCACAGATGTGAAATTTGAAAAGGGGAATGCCGCAATATTGTCAATTGAATGGCGGTGAATGTTGCGCCATGGATACGGACGGACGCCGACAATGGCCACGCACGGAGGCGGGCCGTACGGAATCGCAATGGCGATGAATGTTGCACCGTGGATACGGACGGACGCCGACAATGGCCACGCACAGAGGCGGGCCCTACAGAATGCAATGGCGATGAAATTGCACCGCGTAGGGACGCCGACAATGGCCACGCACGGAGGCGGGCCCTACAGAACGCAATGGCGGCGAATGTTGCTCCATGGATACGGACGGTGCCGATCCCTACGGCTATACGTCAAATGACGTATACCTGTGTGTTAATTACCCCATACCTTGAAGTGGGGCTTTTCCGAATAATCGACTGGCAGATTACAGAAGAGGGGGGGGCCCGTCAGCGGGCGTCACCAGGCCAATAAAAGTAGATTAAAGGAAGCTTCGGTATGACATTCAAAAAGCTGGTTACCGGCGTCGCTCTGGCGGTTGGCGCTACCATGGCAAGTTACAGTGCGATTGCGGCTGACACCATCAAGGTGGGTGTGTTGCATTCGTTGTCTGGCACCATGGCGATTTCAGAAACCACTCTGAAAGACACGGTTCTGATGATGGTGGAAGAGCAAAACAAGAAAGGCGGTCTGCTGGGCAAGAAGCTGGAAGCAGTGGTGGTTGACCCTGCGTCTAACTGGCCTTTGTTTGCTGAGAAAACCCGTGAACTGCTGACCAAGGACGACGTTGATGTGATCTTTGGTTGCTGGACGTCTGTTTCCCGTAAATCCGTATTGCCGGTGATTGAAGAACTGAACGGTCTGATGTTCTATCCGGTTCAGTACGAAGGGGAAGAGTCTTCCAAGAACGTGTTTTACACTGGCGCTGCGCCTAACCAGCAAGCGATTCCTGCGGTTGATTATCTGATGAATGATCTGGGCGTTAAACGCTGGGTTCTGGCGGGTACCGACTACGTTTACCCACGTACCACTAACAAGATTCTGGAAGCTTACCTGAAAGCCAAGGGCGTCAAAGAATCTGACATCATGATTAACTACACGCCGTTCGGTCATTCTGACTGGCAGTCGATTGTTTCTGACATCAAGAAGTTCGGTAGCAAGGGCAAGAAGACTGCTGTTGTTTCTACCATCAACGGTGATGCCAACGTGCCGTTCTACAAGGAATTGGGTAACCAGGGTATTTCTGCAGAAGACATTCCAGTGGTTGCTTTCTCTGTCGGTGAAGAAGAATTGTCCGGTATCGATACCAAGCCTCTGGTCGGTCACCTGGCTGCCTGGAACTACTTCGAAAGCGTGGATACGCCTGAAAACGAAGCCTTCATCAAGAGCTGGAAGAAATTCACGGGTAACGATAAGCGCGTAACCAACGATCCGATGGAAGCAACTTATATCGGTTTCCAGATGTGGACTCAGGCGGTTACTAAAGCCGGTACGACCGACGTGAACAAGGTTGAGCAAGCCATGATTGGCCAGCAAGCGCCTAACCTGACCGGCGGTATGGCGGTTATGAACAAGAACCATCACCTGAGCAAGCCAGTACTGATTGGCGAAATTCAGGACGATGGCCAGTTTGAAGTGGTTTGGGAAACGGAAGGTCTGGTCGCGGGTGATGCCTGGTCTGACTTCCTGCCAGGTTCCAAGGATCTGATCGCTGACTGGACTGCTCCAATCAAGTGCGGTAACTACAACACCAAAACCAAGACCTGCTCTGGCCAGACGTATTAAGCCGATGCCGGGTTGACCCCAAGGCCCTGCCGCTTCTGGCGGGGCATCTGAATACCTGATTCCGCCCGCAGACATTCTGATTTTGATGTATTCAGGATGTCTGTTGGTTTTCCTGATCATCAGAAGCGGAGCCTCATTGTGAGAAACCTGTTAATTACCTGCTGCTGCCTGTTGGGTGTGCTGGCCGGGCCTGTGTGTGCCGAACTGGACGACGCGATGCTGGCGGCGGCCGACGATGTGGCGGAGATAACGATGGCAGCGGCTGTTGCCGAGCCAGAGAATATGGAGCCTGCAGTGACGGTTGAGTCCTTGCTGCAGCAACTGACTGAAGCATCCCTGGCCCAGGCCATTCCCGTGCTGGAGCAACTGCGTGAGACTGGCGGTGAAGCCATGTTACCGCTGTTTAAAATCATGCTCGCCGGGGATCTCTATTATATTAAAGATACCCGCCAGGTGGTCGGCAAGTTCGAGACCAATGGCGACACGGAATACCAGAACCCGTTGACGGGTGAACTGATCAACGGGCTGGTCTCGCGTGATGTTAAAAAGATCCGGGTTAATAACCGCCTGCGGAATCATCTGAATGGTGTGATTGCCCGCATTCGCCTGTCGTCTGATGACGCAGCGGTACGAGAGGAAGCGGTGAAGAACCTGCTGTCGGAGCTGGATGCCGATACCATGGTTACTATTCAGTCGGCACGTGATGAAGAAACCGTGTCGGCAGTACAGGATATTATGGATCTGGCCCTGGCCATGTATCAGCTGGATACTTCAACGCAACAAAGCGATCAGCTGGCGGCCATCGAAGCTATTGGTGGCAGTCTGGAAGATGACGCCCGCAACGTCTTGCGCCGCTTTGCCAATATGGAAACGGATCACAGCGATTATAATGCGGTGGTCAGCCAGGCCGCCGCCAAGGCATTAAACCGCATTCAGGAACGGGTCGAGTTCTACGGTTTTATTGATCAGTTGTTTTTTGGCCTCAGCCTTGGCTCGGTATTGCTGCTGGCGGCGATTGGTCTGGCGATTACGTTTGGGGTGATGGGGGTGATCAATATGGCCCACGGCGAAATGATCATGCTGGGGGCTTATACCACCTATGTGGTTCAGCTGATTATGCCGAATCTGATCGATTATTCATTGTGGGTCGCAATTCCGGCTGCCTTTATCGTATCGGGGTTGATGGGAGTACTGATTGAACGACTGGTGATCCGTCACCTGCATGGTCGTCCGCTGGAAACCTTGCTGGCGACTTTTGGTATCAGTCTGATCCTGCAGCAGCTGGTGCGTAGCGTGTTTTCACCGCTGAATCGTCAGGTAGCTTCGCCAGAGTGGATGAGCGGCTCGGTGGAGATCAACCCGGTACTGTCGCTGACTCTGAACCGTCTGTACATCCTCGCCTTTGCCTTGCTGGTGTTTTTTGCCCTGCAACTGATCCTGAAAAAAACCAATCTGGGCCTGAACGTGCGGGCGGTCTCGCAAAATCGTTCCATGGCCCGTGCCATGGGGGTGCGTTCTGACCGCGTGGATGCCATGACCTTTGGTCTTGGCTCCGGTATCGCCGGTATCGCCGGGGTGGCGCTAAGTCAGCTCACCAACGTTGGCCCCAACCTTGGCCAGGCTTATATCATCGATTCGTTTATGGTGGTGGTGTTCGGCGGCGTCGGTAATTTGCTCGGTACGCTGGTGGCGGCTTTCTCGCTCGGTATTGCCAACAAGTTCCTGGAGCCGGTGACCGGTGCCGTGCTGGCCAGTATTCTGGTGCTGGTATTTATCATTCTGTTTATCCAGAAACGTCCGAAAGGGCTGTTTCCTCAAAAAGGGAGAGCGGCAGAATGAATGCACTTGCTGCTGTATTTCAGACCTTGCTGAAAAGCAAGGGTCAGCCTGGTGGCCGTGTTGCCCCCTTTGTTATCCTGCTGTTGGTGGTGACGGTACTGGCATCGGTCGCTAATCTGCTGATCCCGGAAACCTCGGCATTACATGTCAGTACCTACACCATTACCTTGCTGGGCAAGTATCTCAGTTACGCCATGCTGGCACTGGCGGTGGATGTGATCTGGGGTTATTGCGGCATTCTCAGCCTTGGCCACGGTGCGTTTTTTGCGCTTGGTGGTTACGGTATGGGGATGTATCTGATGCGTCAGATTGGTGACCGGGGTGTGTACGGTAACCCGGAGCTACCCGATTTTATGGTGTTTCTCGACTGGCACGAACTGCCCTGGTTCTGGCTCGGTATGGATCAGTTCTGGTTTGCCATGCTGATGGCGGTGGTGGTACCCGGTATTCTCGCTTATGTGTTTGGCTGGCTGGCATTTCGCTCACGGGTAACCGGGGTGTATCTGTCGATCATGACCCAGGCGCTCACTTATGCCTTGTTGCTGTCGTTCTTTCGTAATGAAATGGGTTTTGGTGGCAATAATGGTCTGACCGATTTCAAGGATATTCTCGGCTTCGATTTGCAGTCGGATACCACCCGAGTGGTGCTGTTTTTGATCACCGCACTGATGTTGTCGCTGACGTTGATTACCAGTCACTGGATTATGAAGTCACGGCTTGGCAAGGTGATTGTGGCGATTCGGGATGGCGAAGCCCGCGCCCGCTTTATCGGCTACCGCACCGAGCAGTACAAGGTCTGGCTATTTGTGTATTCCGCTGTGATAGCGGCCATTGCCGGTGCCTTGTATGTACCGCAGGTGGGCATTATCAATCCGGGCGAGTTCTCGCCCATCAATTCGATTGAAGTGGTGATCTGGGTGGCGGTGGGTGGCCGTGGCACCTTGATTGGTGCGGTTATTGGCGCGCTGTTGGTGAACTATGCCAAAACCCGCTTCACCGCGATCATGCCGGATGGCTGGCTGTTCGCGCTGGGTGCCCTGTTTGTGCTGGTTACTCTGTATTTGCCCAAAGGCCTGATGGGTATTTATGGCCAGTTGCAACAGCGTTTTGCAACCCGGCCGGTTGCCCCGACGAAACCGACTACGACCGGGGAGGTGTCCTCATGAGTGTGATTGAAACAGTCTCTGATCAGGCTCGCGATGTGTTCCGGCCAGATCAGGTGTGGCCATTCCTGATGCCGAAGAAGCCCGAAATCAATGTCTCGCAGCAGGTGATCCTGTATGTCGAAGGGGTCAACCTCAGCTTCGATGGCTTCAAGGCACTCAACAATCTTAACCTGTATGTGAACGATGGCGAATTACGTTGCCTGATCGGTGCTAATGGTGCGGGTAAAACCACCATGATGGATGTGATTACCGGCAAGACCCAGCCGGATTCCGGCACCGTGTATTTTGGCAGTAACTACAATCTGCTCGACCGCTCGGAAGCAGAAATTGCCGAACTCGGCATTGGCCGTAAATTCCAGAAGCCTACGGTATTCGAAGCCCATAGTGTGTTCGACAACCTGGAATTGTCGCTCAAGTCCAACAAGGGGGTGATTCCGACGCTGTTTGCACGCCTCAGCCCGACCGAAATCGGCCGTATTGAAGAAGTGCTGGAAATCATCAGCCTGACCGACCAGCGTTATATGCTGGCGGGAGCCTTGTCTCACGGGCAGAAGCAATGGTTGGAAATCGGTATGTTATTGATGGCGCAGCCGAGGTTGTTGCTGGTGGATGAGCCGGTGGCCGGGATGACGCCACAGGAAACCGAACGTACCGCTGAGCTGCTGACCTCGCTGGCGGGAGAGCACACGGTCATCGTGGTGGAGCACGATATGGAATTTGTCCGCAGCATTGCCCGTACTGTCACCGTCTTGCACCAGGGCTCGGTGCTGGCAGAAGGCACCATGGATCAGGTACAGAACAACCGTGACGTGATTGAAGTGTATCTGGGGGAAGAAGCATGATAGCCATCAACAAGGTTAACCAGCTGTATGGCGGCACCCAGATTCTGTGGGAACTCGACCTCACTATCGAAAAAGGCTCCTGTACCTGCATCATGGGTCGTAATGGCGTCGGTAAAACCACCTTGCTGAAATGCCTGATGGGGCTGTTGCCCATCTCCACGGGTGAGATTTTGCTTAACGGCGAGCCGTTGCATAAAAAGAACGCCGAAGCCCGTGCCGTGGCGGGTATCGGCTATGTGCCTCAAGGACGCGACATTTTCCCGATGCTGACGGTTGAAGAGAACTTGCGGATTGGTCTGCCGATTCGCAAGCAACGGCTGAAAATGCTTGGTTGTCATGATGATTCTGCCGAGATTCCGGCAAAAATATTCGAGCTGTTCCCGGTATTAAAAGAAATGCTGCATCGTCGGGGCGGCGATTTGTCCGGTGGCCAGCAACAGCAACTGGCCATTGGTCGGGCGCTGGTGATCGAACCCAATGTACTGATTCTGGACGAACCCAACGAAGGTATTCAGCCTAATATCGTCAAGCAGATTGGCGACGTGATTCTCAAACTGAACGAGGAAGAAGGTCTGACGGTGATTCTGGTTGAACAGAAACTCGGCTTCGCCCGACGGGTCGGCAAGGAGTTCCGTTTGATGGAAAAAGGCCGTGTGGTTGCCAGTGACAAGATGGCCAATTTGAACGATGCACTGATTCGGCAATATCTGGCAGTATGATGGCAAGCAGTTTCCCCGCTATCGGAAGGTCAGATCAAGGAGTACGCGGCATGAATATGCCGGTTGAACAGCCATCACAAGAACCACAACAAGAGCCAGGACAAGAGCCGTCACCCGCCTTACGGGTGACGCCATCGCGCTGGAATGCCTCACTGGCGTTAGGTATAACCAGAACCCCTCGTGGTTCGGTGTTGAAAAGCAACGTCCACCAGGGGCCTTTGTATGTGCAAAAGCCTTTCTACCCGGAAGGGCGAGAGCTGGCGCATCTTTATCTGCTGCATCCGCCGGGTGGTATGGTGTCGGGCGATACGCTGGCCATTGCCGTCAATCTGGGTGACGCTGCAGCAGCGCTGCTAACCACCCCCGGTGCGGGTCGAGCCTATAAGGCGCGTGCCGACAAAACCCCACAACGACAGAATCTCCGTTTTGAGCTGGCCGCACAGGCCACGCTGGAATGGCTGCCGCTGGAAAGCATTATTTACCCGGATGCCAATACCCGGCTGGATACCGACGTTTACCTTGCAGAAGGGGCGCGTTATATCGGCTGGGAAGTGACCTGCCTGGGCTTGCCCGCATCGAACCAACCCTTCACCGCCACCAGTTCATTCAGCCAGAATCTCAATCTCTATCGTCATGGCCGCCTGGCGTTGCGGGAGCGATTGCTGGTACATGGCGATCAGGGTATTTACCGCGCCATGACCGGGCTGCAATCCATGCCCATTAGCGGCATGATGGTGGCGGGGCCTTTCTCTCCAGACGGTAGGGATGACGACTCAGATAGCAAAACGCTGCTGAGTGACGAAGTGATCGGCCAGCTGCGTGCCTTGCTGGAAACGGACGGATCTGGAAAAACATATCTAACAGGTGTTACTCTTAATCGTGATTTTCTGATCATTCGTTACCTTGGTCATTGTTCGGCCCAGGCTCGCGCATTGTTTACCCGCTGCTGGCAGGAAATTCGCCCGCTGCTGATTGGGCGTCAGGCTTGCGCTCCGAGAATCTGGGCGACCTGAACGGCTGTCCCAACCTGAATAACAAGACCACCATCAAAGAGGTCCGGCATGGAACTACTGCCAAGAGAAAAAGACAAGCTGCTGATCTTCACTGCCGCGCTGCTGGCCGAGCGACGACTGAATCGCGGCCTGAAGCTCAACTATCCCGAAGCCATGGCTTACATCACCATGGAAATTATCGAAGGTGCCCGTGACGGTAAAACCGTTGCCGAATTGATGAGCTACGGTAAAACCCTGCTCAGCACCGAGCAGGTGATGGACGGCGTGCCAGAACTGATTCACGAAGTGCAGGTGGAAGCCACCTTCCCGGATGGCACCAAGCTGGTGACGGTTCACGAACCGATTTGTTAGGCCGCTGGGCATACCACGCGAGCCGTGGAAGCCAGAAGAGAAAATGCCAAGGCTGCTCTCGTTCCCACGCTCCGCGTGGTAATGCAAACAGCAAACCCTATCCACCACAGGGAGACACAGATGTTTATTCCAGGTGAAATACAAGCCGTCAGCGGTGACATTGAACTGAACGTTGGCCGTAAAACCCTGACGCTCCGGGTTGAAAACACCGGTGACCGTCCCATTCAGGTCGGTTCTCACTATCATTTTGCTGAAACCAATCCGGCGCTCAGCTTCGACCGCGACGCTGCCTTGGGCTTCCATCTTAATATCGCTTCTGGAACGGCCGTGCGGTTTGAACCCGGCCAGGGTCGCGACGTCGAGCTGGTGGAGTTTGCTGGCAAGCGCGAAATTTACGGATTTCGTGGCGAAGTGATGGGCAAGCTGCCGGCCGCTGAAGGTGCAGACGACCATACGGTCACGGTCAAGATGGATCGCACCGCTTATGCCCAGATGTTCGGGCCGACCGTTGGCGACAAAGTCCGCCTGGGTGATACCGACCTGTGGATTGAGGTAGAAAAAGACTTCACCGTCTATGGCGATGAAGTGAAATTCGGCGGCGGTAAGGTGATCCGTGATGGCATGGGTCAGAGCCAGGTGCTGAATAATCCAGCCGACGGTGAACCGGCGATGGATCTGGTGATCACCAACGCGCTGGTACTGGATCACTGGGGTGTGGTTAAAGGTGACGTCGGCATCAAGAACGGTCGTATTGTAAAAGTCGGCAAAGCCGGTAACCCGGATGTGCAAGCCGGAGTGGATATTATTGTTGGCCCGGGTACGGAAGTGATTGCCGGTGAAGGTTCGATCCTGACGGCGGGTGGCATCGATGCCCATATTCACTTTATTTGCCCGCAACAAATCGAAGAAGCCCTGATGAGCGGCGTCACCACCATGATTGGTGGTGGTACTGGCCCGGCCACTGGCACCAATGCCACCACCTGTACGCCGGGGCCATGGTATCTGGCCAAGATGATCCAGAGCACCGACGATATGCCGATGAATCTCGGTTTTCTGGGTAAGGGGAATGCCAGCCTGCCGGACGCCCTGGCAGAACAGCTGGAAGCCGGCGCTTGTGGCCTGAAGCTGCACGAAGACTGGGGCACCACACCCGCCGCCATCGATTGTTGCCTGAGCGTGGCAGAACAATACGATGTGCAGGTCGCGATTCATACCGACACCTTGAATGAATCCGGTTTTGTTGATGACACCATCGGGGCTTTCAAGGATCGGGTGATTCACACCTATCACACCGAAGGTGCCGGTGGCGGCCATGCACCAGATATTATCCGTGCCTGTTCCTATCCCAATGTGCTGCCGTCATCCACCAACCCGACCCGGCCCTACACGGTGAACACGGTGGATGAACACCTCGACATGCTGATGGTATGTCACCATCTGGATACCTCGATCCCGGAAGATGTTGCCTTTGCCGATTCCCGCATTCGCAAGGAGACCATTGCGGCTGAAGATATCTTCCACGATCGCGGTGCCTTCTCGATGATCTCGTCCGACTCTCAGGCCATGGGCCGGGTGGGGGAGGTGGTGACGCGTACCTGGCAAACTGCCCATAAAATGAAGCAACAGTTCGGTTTCTTGCCCGAAGACAAGGCTCTGGGCAGCGACAACTTCCGCGCCCGCCGTTACATTGCCAAATACACCATCAATCCGGCGATTACCCACGGTATCTCTCATGAGGTGGGCTCTATCGAACCGGGCAAACTGGCGGATCTGGTACTGTGGAAACCGGCATTTTTTGGTATCAAACCCTCGATGATCATCAAGGGTGGCATGATTGCGGCCGCACAAATGGGCGATCCGAATGCCTCCATTCCCACTCCGCAGCCAGTGCATTACCGGCCGATGTTTGGTGCCCATGGTTCCGCTGCGGCAAAAACCTCCTTCACCATGGTGTCGCAAGCGGCGCTGGATAGCGGTCTGAAAGAACAACTGGGCATCAAGCGTGAACTGGTGGCCTGTAAAAATACCCGCAATATTCGCAAAAGCGATATGGTGCATAACAGCTGGCAACCCAACATCACCGTCGATCCGCAAACCTATGAAGTGCGAGCCGACGGAGAACTGCTGACCTGTGAACCAGCCACCGAGTTACCACTGGCGCAGTTGTACACGCTATTTTGATTGCGCTGTTCTGACTCAGCAGGCCGTTCCCACGCCGGAGCGTGAGAACGGCCAGCAACGGGAATAATGATTTGAATACTGGCCCCCACGCTCCGGTGTGGTAGCCAATCCGGAGAAATCCATGTTGGAGATTTACGAACGCCTGGGAACCGATGCCGCTGGCCCGATTTACGCCACGGTTTGCCTGACCCATGAACAACGTGACCGGGGGCGTTTACGCCTGACCAGTACGGACGGCGAAGAAGTACGGGTATTTCTGGAACGTGGTAAACCCTTGCTGGTGGGTGAGTTTCTGAAAACCCAGTGCGGCAAAATTGTACAGGTAGACGGCGCGATAGAAGCCGTTGCCGAAGCCACTTGTGACGACTGGCGTACCTTTGCCCGTGCCTGTTATCACCTTGGCAATCGCCATGTGAAACTGCAGGTGGGAGATCGCTGGTTACGTATTACTCCCGATCATGTGTTAGAGGAAATGCTGGTGTTGCTGGGACTGACCATCACACCGACGGAAGCGGTGTTTGTGCCGGAGTCGGGTGCCTATTCCAATGGTGGTCATTCGCATGGTCATTCGCACGGTCCGCACGGTCATGCTCACAGCCACGAGCAGGCGCATGATCACGCACATGATGATCAACACAACGGGAAGCACGACGATCAACATGAGCATGGCCATGACCATCAGCACCACTGATTCGGTCGTGGTTGATACCACCCTGGCGGCTGCGTCACCTTTGAGTGATATGGGTCTGATCCGCTTGATGCAGCTGTGCTCGGTGAGTTTGCCAGTGGGGGGATATGCCTTCTCTCAGGGTATGGAATACGCCATTGATGCCGGCTGGATTACCAAAGCGCCTCAGGTGAGCCAGTGGGTGAATGAGCAGTTGCAACACAGCCTGTCAGCGACTGATTTGCCGGTGTTACGACGGTGTATGGCGGCGATCGCCAGTGGTGATCTGGCTGAACTGGTACGGCTGAATGATCTGCTATTGGCCTGTCGAGAAACGCGTGAATTACGGCTGACCGACACCGCCATGGGAGAAGCGTTACACCGTTTGTTAACCAGCCTCGGTTTTGAGCTGCCGTTTGCCAAAAGCGAGCCGGTCAGCTTTGTCTGCCTGTTTGCATTGGCGGCTGGTGAGTGGGGGATTCCTTACCGTTCGGCGGCGCTGGGATTTTTATGGTCCTGGCTGGAAAACCAGATAGCGGCAGCCACCAAACTGGTGCCACTAGGGCAAACCCAGGCGCAACAATTACTCGGTGAGTTGCAACCCGCTCTGCAACGAGCGTTAGAATACGCAGACACCCTGGATGACGATGAAATTGGAGCGGGCCTGCCAGCCCTGGCTATTGCCAGCTCCCAACATGAACATATGTATTCGCGCCTGTTCCGCTCCTGAAGCAACGGGCCGGTGTTACCAAGACAAGGGGAATTTTTTATGTCGAAACCAAAACAGACACTGCGCATTGGCGTTGGCGGCCCGGTTGGCTCGGGTAAAACCGCCTTGCTGCGTTCTCTTTGCACGGCGATGCGTGACTACTACGATATTGCGGTCGTCACCAACGACATCTATACCAAGGAAGACGCCAAATTCCTCACCGAAAACGAGGCGCTCAGCGCTGATCGTATTCTCGGGGTGGAAACGGGCGGCTGTCCGCATACCGCCATTCGTGAAGACGCTTCCATGAACCTGGCTGCCATCGATCAGCTGCTGGCACGACACGGTGCGCTGGACGTGGTCTTTGTCGAAAGTGGCGGTGATAACCTCAGTGCCACCTTCAGCCCGGAACTGTCAGACCTGACCCTGTATGTGATTGACGTATCGGCAGGTGACAAGATTCCACGCAAGGGTGGCCCCGGTATTACCAAGTCGGACTTGCTGATCATCAACAAAACCGATCTGGCTCCGCTGGTGGGTGCCTCGCTGGAAGTGATGGCGCGGGATGCCAAAAAGATGCGTGGCGAGCGGCCGTTTGTGTTCTCCAACCTGAAAAAAGCCCAGGGCCTGGACGACATCATTCATTTTATTGTGACCGAAGGCATGCTGGAGCAGAAAACGATTCCGCCAGCCAAAGCGGTGGTTTGATCGACGGTACCCTGTCCGAATCCGTCTGAATCGAATCCGTCCCAATCAAAGACTCTTGTGAACCAATGACATCAAGGAAACAGCTATGAAACATATCTTCAAAACCGTCATCACTGTGTCCATTAGCGCTGCGGCTGTTGTGCCAGCGGTCGCCATGGCACACACCGGCCATGAAACCTCCGGCCTGATGGCGGGTATAACGCACCCGTTTACCGGCCTGGATCACCTGTTAGCCATGGTGGCGGTAGGTCTTTGGGCGGCACAAATGGGGGGTAAAGCTACCTGGCAGCTGCCACTGGCTTTTATCGTGACCATGGCGTTTGGCGCTGGCCTGTCGATGCTTGGTGTGACCGTGCCATTTGTTGAAGGCGGTATTCTGGCGTCGGTGATTGCCGCTGGCTTGTTGGTAGCTTTTGCCGCCCGCTTCAATATTCTGCTTTGTACCGCCCTGACCGCCGGGATGGCGATGTTTCATGGCGTTGCCCACGGTGCTGAAATGCCGGTTGCCGCCAGTGGGCTGAGCTATATGGGTGGCTTTCTGCTGGCAACACTGGTGTTGCATCTGGCGGGTATCGCGCTGATCAAGGCGGGTAAACCTGCAATCGCCGCAATGACGGCGCGTATTGTGGGCGCGGGTATCGCCGCCGGTGGTCTGGTCTTGGCGGTTATTTGAATCTGGCGACGGTGTTCTCATACCCATACGGATACGTTGGTGTGGGAACCCGGTGCGTTACGACTTTATTGTCTATCCAGTCGGTTTAACATCGGCTGTAACTGTTCTTCGTAACGTTGCCATTGCGCTACCCGGCTGTTCGATAGCGGCTTGCGCACCTGAGTCGCAGACAGAGTTCGTACACTGCGCTTGTTTTCGTGGAAGTTCAGGCACGCGTCATTCCATGGCAGGCCAACAAAGTCCAGCAGGGCGCGGATGGTATGCTCTGGTTCGGCAATCAGCGTTTCATACTCCATCACAAAAATATCGCTGCCGGTGTTCCGCCAGTGCTGAATCAGTTTTTCGCTGGCATTCCAGATGTCGGCCAGCTCTTCCTGCTGATAGGTGAAGTACATACCTTCGGAGAAAAACTGGCGGTAACAGCCCCATAAATTGTCCATTGGGTTGCGGCGGCACACCACTATTTTGGCGTGGGGCAGGGCCTTGCGGATCACTCCGATAGCTTTGTAGTTCTGCAGGTTTTTGTCGGTAAACCAGCCGCCATCTTGCAGTGCCTTGGTGCTGTCCAGATAGGCGTTACCAATAGCTTGCCAGCCGTCTTCCGGCATATCTGTAACCCAATTTGGGAAGGTTTTCCGAATGCCTTTACGAGCCAGCCATTGGCCACACGCCAGTGGCAAATCATTGAGTTCGTCGCCCCCTGCAACGCTGGGATGGCTGGACAGAATCTGTTCGGTCAGGGTGGTGCCACTGCGCGGTAAGCCGCAGATAAAGATGGGTGTTGGTTTACCTGCAAGGTTGTCGGCAGCGCTGGCGGACGCCGCCGTGGGGAAGGCCGCAGCCGCTTTTTCAATTTGGCTCAGTTCCGCACTGTGCTGGTAGGGCACAATCGATCGTTTGAGTTCGGCACCGGCCTGAATGTTGTCGAACTGACGGGCGTATTCTTGGGCGCTTTCGTCACTGCGCCCCAGTGAGTAGTAGATCATCGCCCGTTGATTGGGGCTCAGTTTGTCGCCGCTGGCTAACGCCTGACAGCGTTGATATTCCGCTGCTGTTAAGGCACCGACCATGTCGGAGCGGTTCCAGATGGCATTCGCGTTATCTGGCTGCAGGGCCAAACAGCGTTTGAAGCTTTCCAGAGCGGCGTCACTGCGGCCCATTTCTTTCAGAATGACACCGCGGTGATTGTGTAATTCTGCCAGTGTCGGTTCCAGCTTGAGGGCCTTGTCTATCAGTCGTAAGGCGTCGCTGTGTTGCTGGGTAATCCGCTTGGCTAGTGACAAACTGGTGAGCGCGGGAATAAACCGGGGTTTGCTGGCCAGGCAACGTTGCGCATCCTGTACCAGGCCTTGCTGGTCGGCAGAATGATTCAAGGCAGCAAACAGCATCATCCAGGCATCGGCAAAACCGGGTACTTGCTGGGTAATCTGCCTCAATACGTCGATGGCCGGTAAGGGCTGGCCACTGTGCAGCCAGCGTTGTGCCAACACCATGGCTTGCTGTACTGGCATGATGCGCTTGTCCTGATCCGGTAGCTGGAGAGTGATCGGTTTCAGAGCTGCTTTATTTGCTTTGTTCGTACCTGCACTTGCTGTTTTTTTTACCACGCCAGTATTCGCCTTTCGTAAAAACAATCCGTTAGCGGATTATGCCTGAATGAAACGCACGGAGCATTTGCCGCCTTTGGCCACCGGGGTTATCGTTACCTATTTAATACTTTCAAGCCGAGGCAACAGGCACTCCCATGGGCAAAATTCATACTTTTGAACTGTGCGACTACCAACCAGAGCAACACGATCAGCCGTATCGCTATCTGGTGATTAGTCAGGGCCAGGTGTTATCGACAACAGCAGCGGATTTGACGCTGCATAGCCATGCCGATGTGCACTGCCGTTGGCCGGAGTTGACGAGTCAGACGGAGACGGTCTTTATTGGCATCGCCAATCGTAATATCCCCTGTTTTGTTATTGAACTGGCACAGCCGGTGGAACCGGAAGCCAATCATTGGTTATCTCCCAGAGCACTGATGGCGAATGCGTCGGCGGATGAATATGTGGCCTTGTCGCGGGCATTGCAGCTGGGCGTATGGGCACGGGAACATCGTTATTGCGGTGTCTGTGGAGCGCCAACCCGGCAACACCAAACCGAGCGGGCGATGTTTTGTGAACCCTGCAATAAGCTGTATTTCCCCCGCATTGCTCCCTGCATCATCACCATAGTGACTCGTGGCGAGTACTGCTTGCTGGCCCATCACAGCCGTTACAAAGTTAATTCTTACAGCACCCTGGCCGGTTTTATTGAGGCGGGTGAGTCGATTGAAGATGCCGTTCACCGTGAAGTGAAAGAGGAAGTGGGCATTACTATCCGCGACCTTGAATACTTCGGCAGTCAGAGCTGGCCTTTCCCTGGTCAGCTGATGGTGGGGTTTATCGCTCACTACGACAGCGGTGATATTGTGATCGATGACGATGAAATTTCTGATGCCCAGTGGTTTCATTACACCCGGCTACCAGAAACGCCGCCACCCTTGTCCATCTCTGGCCAACTGATCCAGACCTTTGTTGACCGTTGTCGGCAAGCCCAATGACCGAGCGTGAAAAGATGCTGGCGGGATTGCCGTATAACGCCTGGGAGAACGAGCTGTTGGCAGCACGGTTGCAAGCCAAGTCGGTTTGTCATGCCTTTAATCAGGCGGATCCGTGTCAGCTGGACGCTCGTATGGCCTTGTTACGCGGTTTGTTGACGCTGCGTGGCAGTGCCCATATTGAACCCAATTTCTTTTGTGATTACGGTGTCAATATTGATATTGGCGACCATTTCTATGCCAATCACAACCTCACCATTCTGGATGTTTGCCCGGTGACCATTGGTGCCCAGGTGATTATCGGGCCTGGATGCATGATCGCTACTGCCATACACCCGTTAGACCCTACAGAGCGCCAGACAACCGAATCAGGGCTGCCCATTGTGATCGGCGATCACGTCTGGCTGGGCGGCAATGTCTCGGTGCTGGCGGGTGTCACGATTGGCGATAACTGCGTTATTGGCGCAGGCAGTGTGGTCAATCGGGATATTCCTCCAGGCACCGTTGCTGCCGGAAACCCTGCACGGGTTATCCGGACGTTATAACCAAAGGAGACTCAGGCAATGAGCAACCTACACGGCAAACTGAACTACGTTGAAATGGCCGCCTGTAACCTGGAAGCGACCAAGGACTTTTTTACCGCCGCCTTCGACTGGCAATTTGTCGATTACGGCCCGGATTACACCGCATTTGCCAACGTCGGGCTGGATGGTGGTTTTTATCGCGCAGAGCTGGCTTCCCGAGCTGAGCAAGGTGGTGCATTGCTGGTGTTTTTCAGCGACAACCTGGAGCACACGTTGGCAGCCGTTGAAGGTGCTGGTGGCATGATCGTCAAACCCATATTCGAGTTCCCTGGTGGCCGTCGTTTTCATTTCAGGGAACCCAGTGGCAACGAGTTCGCCGTATGGGCCGAATAACCCCCGCTGGTATAGCGCCTGACCTGGATACACTATGGCTAATATGGCTAAGCCGGTAACAACCCGCCTGAAGCCGTTGCCGGTTAGCTCCCCAGACGAGCAGCGCCTGTGCCCATTATGCGCAGGCGATAACCACTGCGCCGTTGCTAGCGGGCAAGATGCCAGCCAATGCTGGTGCATGACGGCGCAATTTCCACCATCACTGCTGGAACAAACAGTCGAATACGCCGGGAAGCAATGTATTTGTGATCAATGTCGGCAGCTGTTTGAGATGAGATAGATGGCCTATTGAGGATTGTTTACCGGTTTGTGTTGAGGCACTCTTGCCTTGCCTGGGATGACGGGCATGAATCGATAACAAATAAGGATGAATGATGAAAAAAATCAGCTTGATTGCACTGTTGGCTCTGACTGTTTTGGCAGCCGGTTGCTCTGGCCAAAAAATTAACAGTGAGATCCAGGACGCCGTTGTGTATGACCCTGGCTATGAAATACAGATTATTCAGGACAAAGAAACTCGAACCGGGTTTCTTGACGCAGTGACTGCCTGGATGGATCAGAATGGCTACCAATACACAGTTGATCAGGAAGGTGCCAAACACGATAACGATAAGTTGACCGTGGAGTACGTGGGTTACTGGAACTGGGATATGGCAACCTACCTGAATTATTCCAAAATTGAAGGTTTTAATCAGGGACAGCGAGTCCGGCAGATAGAGTTTTCATCGGGTAATTTACCGTCCAAATTTGGTAACTCTGAAAAGCGAATTCAGTTGATGCTGGATGTGATGTTCGGACGTAAAACCGTTGAAGAAGCCAACGCCCAGCTTTGATAGGCAAGCCCGACTTCTTGGCATTCCGTTTCCGTGACCAATGAGGAGTACCCCGGAGGTTTCGGGGCTCTTTTAAAGACAGGCAAAAAAGACAGGCAAACTGCCGCGCGGCAGCGAGTATGTGTTATTTCCGGGTACTCGGTTACAGCACGCTGTCTTGTATATTCAAGCAGAATACTCAACGATATTTCTGCAACAAGGGCAGCACTGCGCGGCAGCCAAACTCATGCCACCGTCTCATCACACAGCGCCAGCCAAGCGTTTAATCCTGCGGTTCTGAATTTCTGTTTGTGTAGCACGATGTAGAGGCTGCGGCCGAAGTCTCGTTGTGGGGTTTTGACTTCACTCAGGTCGCCACGCCGGAAGTTATCTTCCAGCGCGATGCGTGACAGGCAACTGATGCCCAGTTCTGCCTGTACCGCACGTTTAATGGCTTCGGTGTGTTCCAGTTCCATGGCGATATCCAGTTGCGGCAGCAGGCCGTACATACCGCGATCAAACGCCTGGCGGGTGCCGGAGCCTTCTTCGCGCAGGATCCAGCGGGCCTGTTGCAGTTGCTCGTCAGCGGCCTGGTCAAGCTGGGCGAGCGGGTGGGCGGGGTGGCAGAACACCACCAGTTCGTCCGTTTGCCAGTGCCGGATTTCGAGTTCGGGCTGGTTGATTTCTCCTTCAATCAGGCCTACATCCAGTTCAAAGTTCAGCACCTTGTCGACAATGTGTTCGGTGTTGTCGACGGTCAGGGTCACTTCGGCTCCCGGGTGTTGTTGCATGTAGTCGGCTACCATACGCACAGCCAGGTAGTTGCCAATGGTCAGCGTCGCTCCCACACGCAGTTTGCCGGTGCCCTGGTGCTGCATCAGGTGGTTTTGCAAAGCGGTTGCCTGTTCTGTCAGTGCCATGGCTTCGGGCAACAGCAGACGGCCTTGTTCATTGAGTTGCAGGCGTTTGCCAACCCGGTCGAACAGTTGCAGATTGAATTGGGATTCCAGATCTTTGAGGGCGCTGGAGGCGGCACTTTGCGACATCGCCAAGTGGTCGGCAGCACGGGTGAGATTGCCGCTTTGGGCGATGGCGATAAAGACTTCCAATTGACGCAGGGTGTATCTCATTTTCGGTATTTCCGATTATGGATATTTGAACTACCCGTTTTACCGAAAAGTAGCACGGCAGTACAGTGTGGGTATCAACTAACGCACGGCCCGGCGATTTATGCGGGTACTGCCAACCATATTCGATTGCGGGAGAGCCAATCATGAGCAACCTGATCAAGGAAACCGTCACCAGCGTTCACCACTGGAATGATACGCTGTTCAGTTTTACCACCACGCGTAATCAGGGGCTGCGTTTCAAGAACGGTCACTTCACCATGATCGGGCTGGAAATTGAAGAGAAGCCGCTATTACGGGCCTACAGTATTGCCAGTGCCAACTATGAAGACGAGATGGAGTTTTTCTCGATCAAGGTACAGGACGGCCCGCTGACCCAACACCTGCAAAAGCTGGCTGTCGGTGATGAGATTCTGGTGGGCACCAAGCCGGTCGGGACGTTGATTGCGGATAACTTGTTGCCGGGTAAAAATCTGTATCTGCTGAGTACGGGGACTGGCTTGGCGCCGTTTATGAGCATCATCAAGGATTACGAAATTTATCAGCAGTTCGACAAGGTGATTCTGACTCACGGCGTGCGTCACGTTAGCGAACTGGCCTATCAGGATCGTATTGAGAATGAGCTGCCACTGAATGAGTATTTTGGCGAAGAGATTCGTAATCAGCTGATTTACTACCCCACAGTGACCCGTGAGGCATTTCGGAATCAGGGCCGTTTGACGGATTTGATCACCTCCGGCAAGTTGTTTGACGATATTGGTTTACCGCAGCCAAATCCGGAAACTGACCGTTTTATGTTGTGTGGCAGCCCGGCAATGCTGAATGATCTGACGGCTATTCTGAAGGGGCTGGGCTTTGAAGAGGCGCGTGGCAGCAAAGCGGGTCATTATGTTATCGAACGGTCGTTCGTTGAGAAATAACAGATACTTTGCGGGCCAGTGGCCCGCTTTCCCTGATGCTGCTTGCTGACAGGCTCCTGGCTGGTCTTGCCAACAGGGCTGATATGCGGGTTTTAGCGCACGGCAATGCCGACGGGCAGTTCTTCGAACCAGTCCAGGAATTCAGTCATATGCGGTTGCCGGAACAGGCGTCCGTGTTGTGGGGCCATGATGTTGATGTCGAGCTGCCGAACACGGCGAATCCAGTCGAGCTTGGCGCTGTTGGAGGGCATCCAGCGTTGGTGAAACTGGCGCATTTTCGGCGCGTGGGTAGTCATGCTGTCGACAAACAGCGGTGCATCGCTATCTTCCATGGCGGCACCAATATCACCGCTCATCAGAATTTTGGCCTTGGGGTCATACACGTGAAAATTACCCGATGAGTGCAGGTAGTGAGCGGGGACAAATTGTAGCTGGATGCGACCAAGGGTCAGGGTCTGGCCTTCGTCCGGGATAGCGCAGAAGCGGATTTGGCTCATCCCGAAATGGCGAATAAAACTTTCCCACAGCCAAGGCGAGTAGAGCTTGGCGTCCGGCAATGCCTGATCCCACAGTCCCAGCGAGGAAATAATATCCGGATCCTGGTGGCTGGCAAACAAGTGGGTGATCTTTTCGGCAGGAATAAACTTCAGAACCGCCGAGAGCATGGGAGCAAACAGCTCGATACCACCAGGGTCAAGCAACATCGCCTGGTCACCGCTTTGTACCAGATACTGGTTGGTATCGATAATACCGTCCGACTTGTTGGGGTCACGCCCAAACATGATCCAGCGATGATCGCCGTCTTCATAAATAATGGTGGCTTGCATGGGTCTCCCTTTCCGGTTTTCGGGCTGTGCCGGTGTGGTTGGGTTATGTGTTCTGGATCAGCGATGCTTTTGGCTCAACAGACGGCGGGCGTTACTCAGGTGCTGTCGAATCTGGTTGGCGGTGGTGGTGATATTGGCGGCAATGACTTCGAGCTGGGCGCGAAAATCTCCGGCAGAGGAGGCTTCAATTTTGCTGGAGGTGGCAATCAGGTTGGCAGTGCGGATGTGTTTGTCGCCTTCTTCCAGTTGCGTTTCCAGTTCCCGCAGGCCTCGTGTGAGTAGCTCCGACAAGCACTCGCGTTCAGCGTAGCACTGCTGCATGGCGTGTTGCAGTGAGTCTCCATGAGGGAGCTGCTGGCGCTCCAGCCATTCAAATTTGTCGGCGGCGGTATTGGCCCGCCAGAGTGACACGGCTTGTTGGGAGAGGTCTTCGGAGACCCCATTGATGTACTGGCTCTGGCGAATAATGTCGCTGGCCAGCTCATCAATAAAATGGGTAATGGCCTTGAATCCCACCGTTTTGGAACCGGCGCGTACGGCCAGGGCGCGGGCATTTTTGGCCGTCAGTGCCAGCCCCTTGGCTTCCAGCATGGCCTGGTGGAGTTCCGCAGCAATACTGGCTGCCGTCACAAAAATGGGTACTGCCATAAGGTGTCGCCCCTGATTCACGTCTTGTTCAGTATAGAAGCACTTGCCATTTTTGCCTGTCAGCGCTGGCTCAAACGAGTTCCGGCGGCATTGGACTTTAACCAGCCGCGAATACGGCGTGTTAATGCATTGTGTTCATCTGCCAGTGCTATCGGCCCGGAGAGGAAAAACTGTTGATAGTGGGCGCGTTTATTGTGTCGCATCAGGCCTGCTCGCTGGCGTAACTGAGTGGCGGAAAGCTGATTGGCATCGGTAATCACATCGAAGACTGGCACCGCCAGTTGCAGCAGTTGTTGCGGTAGCGGGATTTTGGTGGCGCTGCTTTCTCGTGCGTCAATCAGGATCAGTGCCAATCCGCGCTCTGCTTTGCCGTCGGCATTGATACGGCTGACTTCGTTGAGCCATTGACTGGCCCAACTGGCACTGCTACCGCTGGCGATCACCACCAGGTTGAGCTGCCCGCGACTTTTCAGATACTGAATGCCTTGCCGGATCCGTTCCATCACCTGTTGGCGATGCTGTTGCTGGGCCTGCTCATAAGCGCTGGCCTGCTGGCCTTCGATTGCCGTGACGGCTGATGGATTGGCGTCTGTCTTCAGCGCTGGCAGCTGTGTTAGTTGTGGCAGTGGTGGCTCTCTGGCCAGCGTCGGGTCAAATGTATTGGGTTCTGGCGGTATGGCTACTTTTGCGTCAGTCGTCGCCAGCGTTGTGGTCGTGGTGCTGTCGTCTTTTTTCTGGTCGTTTGGGTTGGTATTTTGGTTGTTGTCGTGCGCGGAATATGCGTTATCGGCCGCCTCTGCGGTTGCTGCCGGTGTATCTCCAGCGCCGCTTGCCGCAGAGTCTTTATTGGTGCTGCTTGCATCAAGGTACAGGGATGTTGGCGGTAAGGGTGCGGGGGGTGGATCAGGCAGCTCTATGGCGAGCGTTGCCCAGCCCAGGTCTGGCAGCTGTTCACGTAACATGCCGGTGGGCACCGGCCACTGACCATGTTGTCCCTGGTCGTGTAACAGCAAGGTTCCACCTTGTGGAAAACCGCTACGCTCCTGAATAAACAAACCATAAAAGGCGGTTTCGTTCGCCAGCAGTGGCACCACTTCACTGCTGCGCTGAAATAACGCCAGCTGGGCTGGAATGGCCTGGTGGCGCTGCAGTGATTCATCCGGGGTGATACGCTCTGGTGCTTTAACCACGGCGACGGGGTCTGCCAGGGCTTCCGTAACGCTTGTGTCTTCAGGTTGACTAGCGGTCGTGACGGGTTCCGGGGTCGCTGGTTCGTCAGCGGCGAACGCCGGAGTGGCGGAGAGCAGTGCCAGCGCTGTCAGCTTTATCGCTACTCTCATTGTCATTGCTATTGCCAGCCCCATTAGCCGCGAGTGAATGCAGTGGGAGCCGGGGGCTGAACAGGGAGGGCGTGGTTGCCGCCGGGGCGGAACACAGGCAGAGCAAACAGACAGTAACCGCATCATGGTCAGGACTCGATCAGGAACAATTGGTTGACGTTGGCAACACAGGCTGCAAAAGCCGTTCCCACCGCTTACAATGACACTTCATTCATTACCCTGTGTCTATCCATGCACGATTTTCTGATTGCTCCTTCCATTCTTTCTGCTGATTTTGCCCGTCTGGGTGACGACGTTGCGGCGGTGCTGGACGCCGGTACCGACGTGGTTCATTTTGATGTGATGGACAACCACTATGTGCCTAATCTGACCATCGGCCCGATGGTGTGCAAGGCACTGAAAAAATACCTGGACAGTAATGGTTATAGCGCTCCCATCGACGTGCATCTGATGGTGTCGCCGGTGGACAGCCTGATTGCAGACTTTGCTGCTGCCGGTGCTACTTATATAACCTTTCACTCGGAAGCCTCGGATCATGTCGATCGCAGCTTGCAGCTGATCCGCTCGCTGGGCTGCAAGGCAGGTCTGGTATTTAACCCGGCGACCCCCTTGCACTACCTGGATTATGTGATGGATAAACTCGACGTGATTCTGCTGATGTCGGTCAATCCGGGTTTTGGTGGCCAGTCGTTTATTCCAGGCACGCTGGATAAATTACGTCAGGCGCGCCAGCGTATCGACGATTCCGGCCTGGACATCCGCCTGGAAATTGACGGTGGCGTCAAGGTCGACAATATTCGCGAAATAGCAGCGGCCGGAGCCGATATGTTTGTCGCTGGCTCGGCTATTTTTAATCAGCCTGATTATCAGGCCGTGGTTGAGCAGATGCGTAAGCAGCTGGCCAGCCTCCGTTGAGAAGGACATCCTGATATGTCGATCTGGAGTGAACCGGTACAAACGTATTTTTCCGCCCGTGAAGACACGGTTCCGCAAGCGCTGCTGTTTGATCTTGATGGCACGCTGATCGACAGTGTGCCGGATCTTGCGGCTGCGATTGATCAGATGCTGGTGCAACTGGGTCGACCGGTGGCTGGTCAGCCGCTGGTGGCTGAATGGGTCGGTAACGGTGCCGACATGCTGGTACGCAGGGCCTTGTGTGATGGCAATGATATGCAGGCCCAGGCACTGGATGCCGCCGAGGTTGCTGCGGCCAGAGCCTTGTTTGATCCTTTCTATCTGGAGCATCTGAACGATGCCACCGGGGTTTACCCCGGTGTTGAAAAAACACTCACCATACTGGCGGTGCTGGGCATTCGCATGGCATTGGTGACCAACAAACCCAGAGTGTTTACCGATGTGCTGCTGGATGCGCTCGGCTGGCGTCCTTATTTTGATGCGGTGGTGTGTGGTGATGACCTGCCACAACGTAAACCAGACCCTGTCTCTTATACACATCTCCGAGCCCACGAGACAGGCAGAAATCTCG
>CAJXTI010000039.1 GCA_913061185.1 uncultured Oceanobacter sp. | reverse complement strand
ACACTATCCTCTTCGTCGGCAGCGTCAGATGTGTATAAGAGACAGCACCAATACCACAGCCTCGTGCCTTGAGGCGCATGTTGATGTCTTTGGTGATCAGAATAATTTCGCGGCGGGGAAATTTTTCTTGCAGTGCCACCAGGCTGTTGATGATTTTGTTGTCGTTCAGATCCAGCGGCAGGGTGCGATTGCGGCTGTCGAAACCATCCAGCAGAATGGAAAAAAACCCGAGCGGATTACCGTCTGCCCGTTCAATCGGCACCCCCTTGGCGATCTCGGTGGGGGTGGCATCCCCAATAATGCGATCAATCTGTCGTATTGCTTCCCGGCAGTCGGTGGCGATGGACGCCTTGCCCATTTTTAATTTGTCGAGTTCTTCCAGCACGGTCATGGGAATGACCACCTGATGTTCTTCGAACTGGTGAATGGCACTCGGGTCGTGAATCAGTACATTGGTATCCAGAACGTACAGCTTGGTAGCAGTTTTGCGTGCGGCCATAAGGACACTCTCCTGGTTTCAATTGCAGAGAAGCAAACGTTGGGTCTGAGAAATGTTGGATTGGGAACGTGCGGGATGGAGCAAAAAGGGACATGGAGACGCTGGAGGGGAACGGGTTATTGGCAGGGGCAGCCAATGCGGCGGTGTCTGCGACACTGCTTGGCAATGATAAAAAACGGTGCTGCACCAGAGGCTGATACGGAACCGATGGCATTGACAGATTAACTGACAATGTTTCCCTCCCTCCGTGGGTAATGGCCTCACTATGGCCTCTGTTGCCGACCTTGCCAAGTCCTCTGTTGGCAATTTCATCCTGGCGCACTGTGTGAATGATTGCTTGCCTCTCTGCGCTATCAAACTGCGCTATCAAACTGCGCTATCAAAGGCGACAGTGGCCATCGGGCGTTTTGCTGCTCAGGGACTGATCAATGGACAAAATAGACGGGGTCATTGGCAAATATTATTGAACCGTTGCCTTGGCAACCGATAAGCTTGCCCCCATTGATTCGTTATCATTGTTATCTGATGGCTGCGCGATTATTCGCATCGTTGGCAGGCTTCCTTTTCTGGAGATTTTTGTATGAGCTCATCACGCCACGTAAAATTGTTAATCCTCGGCTCTGGCCCTGCCGGTTACACCGCCGCAGTGTACGCTGCTCGTGCCAACCTCAACCCGGTGATGATTACCGGTATGCAGATGGGTGGTCAGCTCACCACAACCACCGAGGTCGACAACTGGCCGGGTGATGCGATGGGGGTTCAGGGGCCGGAACTGATGGAGCGCATGAAAGCCCATGCTGAGCGTTTTGAAACAGAAATTATTTTTGACCAGATTCACACCGTCAAACTGGATCAGCGGCCGTTTGTCTTGCAGGGCGACAGCGGTGAGTACAGCTGTGACGCGCTGATTATTGCTACCGGTGCCAGTGCCAGATACCTGGGTATGGAAAGTGAAGAAGCTTTCAAAGGCAAAGGGGTATCAGCCTGTGCCACCTGCGACGGCTTTTTCTATCGCAAGAAGCCCGTGGCGGTGATTGGCGGCGGCAATACAGCGGTTGAAGAAGCGTTGTATCTTTCCAATATTGCCTCCGAAGTGATCGTGGTACACCGCCGCGACAGCTTCCGCTCGGAAAAAATCCTCGCCGACAAATTGCTCGAAAAAGCCGCAAATGGCAATGTCACCATTCACTGGAACAGCGAGCTGGATGAAGTACTGGGCGACAACATGGGTGTCACCGGTATGCGTATCAAACATCGAGAAAGCAGTGAGACAACGGAAATCGCGCTGGACGGTATTTTTGTCGCTATCGGTCACTCACCCAATACCGGTATTTTTGAAGGTCAGCTGGAGATGGAAGGGGGTTATTTGAAGGTGCAGACCGGCAGTCATGGTAACGCCACTCAAACCAGCGTAGAGGGGGTGTTTGCGGCGGGTGATGTGTCTGACCATATTTACCGTCAGGCGATTACTTCTGCAGGCACCGGTTGTATGGCTGCGCTGGATGCCGAGCGCTATCTGGATAATCTGGCGAGCGGCCAATAACTCGCCGTCACCCTCATCACCATCCGTTCGCCCACGTCTCTTGCGGATGGTGTGGCGGACGGATTCCAGAATTCCTGAGGATGGTACCCCTAAACCCACCATTAACTGTTGTTGCTGCAGGAATTTTTCGCCTATTCTCTGGTATCAGCGTGCTGTTGACTCTTCTAACAAAAACAGCCTGTAGCGGGATGCAGGCGTTGATTAAGCAGTCAAACTCCGGTTACTGACTATTCTTTGTACATCGGTGCATCTGAATGGTGTTTGACGTTCAGGAAGGTTCAGGAAGGTTCAGGGAGTAAAGGAATATGGTTGGCAGACATATTTTGCTGTCGCTGTTACTGGTCGCGGTTATCACAGCTCTGACCGGGTGGGGGATTACTTCGCTCTGGAATGAGCAGATTATTGACGCCAAAAAACAGCATGAAGAGCAGCAAGTACAACTGGTCAGCTCACAACTGTCAGGTTATATGGCGGACAGTGGTGACTTGCTGCGCTCACTGGCGCAGGAGCCAGCGCTTATCGCTGCCTTGTCACAAGATAATGGCAGTGCCCAGGTGGCCGATATTCTGTTTGGCATCACCAGTCGCCACGCTTCCTATTACCAGGCACGCTGGATTGACCAACAAGGCATGGAGCGCGTGCGTTTACAGCGCTACGGGCGTCGTATCCAGCATGTACCCACCAGCGAACTGCAAGACAAATCGAGCCGTTATTACTTTCAGGATGCCATCAACGTTGCGCCAGGCAATGTGTATTTTTCGCCCATCGACCTGAACGTGGAATACGGTGAGGTGGAACGGCCGTTCCGGCCAATGATCCGGGCGGCGATTCGGGTATTTGATGATGCTGGTCATGATCGTGGCATCGTGATTATCAACGACAGTCTGACACCCATGTTTGAGTGGCTGGAACACAGCACCACCGGCAGCCTGTTACTGATGGCTAATAGTGCTGGTGACTGGTTAAGAGGCTTCAGCCGTCAGGACGAATGGGGCTTTATGTTTGGCAAGCCCCGGCGCATTGGTGATCAATCAGAAATCGTGTGGGAGGCCATGGGGAACCAGCCTTCAGGAACGCTGGTGCAGCCGGAGGGGATCTGGATCTGGAACGTGGCCCATACCGGTGAGCGGCAATGGGGCTATGCGGAAACCATGGATTACCAGCACGCCCCCAATCTGCTGTTGGTCAGCTTTATTTCAAATACCGAACTGTTGCAACTGGTCAGCCGCGAGAGCGGTTATGTCTGGGTGGGCTGCATCTCGGTTGGCATGATTCTCTGGGGACTATTGACCGCCTTTCTGTATTTTCGTTGTCGTCACCAGGATGTCTCTCTTCAGCTGCAAGAGTCTGAGCGCTTGCGTGAGATGGAAGCTGATTTGATCCGGGCACGGGCACAAGCGCAAAACCTGGTGAATGGTAACGTCAATGGCATTTTGATTGTTGATGGCAATGGCAATATTCAGATGACCAACCCGGCTCTGGATACGCTGTTTGGTTACCAGAAGGGTGAACTGGTCGGGCAACCGATGGAGATATTGGTGCCGGATAACGCCGTGCTGTTTGACCCAGATCCCTTGGCCACCGGTATCCGCCAGCCCGGACGTCGAACGATGGCGAGAAATCGGCATATTCGGGCCAAACATCATGACGGCAGTCTGGTTGACGTCGAGGTCAGCCTCAGTCCGGTGCAGTCTGACGACGGTGTCAAAGTATCGGCCACCGTGGTTGATATTACCGAGCGGCTGGAAAACGAAAAGCGGCTGCGTAACTACGCCAGTGCCTTTCAGGAAGCCGGGGAAGCGATGGTGATCACCGATGCCAACTGGCAGGTTGAGCACGTCAATACCATGTTTTCCAATCTGTGCGGTATGCCGGAATCAGTTGTCGAGGGAGCCACGCCCACGGCGTTTTTACTGGAACGGCTGGAACCCGGTGGCGCTTCACTGCAACAGCTGGTGGGAGATTCGGATCACTGGGGTGGTGAGTGGCAAGCATTAACCACGGCAGATGAGCCGTGTCCGGTGCGGCTGTCGATCAGCAGTGTCCGGGATACCAGAGGACGCCTGAGTCACTATGTATTTTCTTTTTCCGATATCAGTGAAATCCGCAGAGCTTACGTACAGCTTGAACATCAGGCCTATCATGATGCCCTGACCGGGTTGCCCAATCGTATGATGCTGCAGGAGTCGATCGACTTGGCGATTGGTCGGGCCAAGCGCCACCGGGAAAAATTTGCCTTGTTGTTTATTGATCTCGACAACTTCAAATACATCAACGATGGCTTGGGGCATCGTGCCGGTGACCAACTGCTCAAGCAGGTGGCGGATGCACTCAAAGAGGAACTGCGCGAAGAAGACGTCGTCGCTCGCCTGGGCGGAGACGAATTTGTTGTCTTGCTGGAAGGTATTGGCCAGGCCCATGCCACCCGCCTGGTGCTGGGTAAACTGACGCGCCGGTTGTCTTCAGCGTTTGCGATCGAAAATGACACGGTGCGGGTAACCGCCAGTATTGGCGTCTGTATTTATCCAGATGATGGCCGCGATGGCGAAACCCTGCTACGCAAAAGCGATATGGCCATGTATCAGGCCAAAGAAGCGGGCAAGAACCGCTGTTTCTTTTTTTACGAAGACACCGACTCGATATCACGGGATATGCTGAAAACCGAGTATCAGCTGCACCGGGCGATTCAGGAAAACGAGTTGCATCTGGTCTACCAGCCACAGGTCGATACCTCGACCGGCCAATTGCAAGGGGTTGAAGCACTGGTGCGCTGGTCTCACCCGGAGCGGGGAGAAATCCTGCCGGAAGAGTTTCTGCCGGTGGCAGAAAAAATGGGGCTGATGTCGGAGCTGGAAAACTGGGTAGTCCACACCGCCAGTCGGCAGGCGGCAGCCTGGAACCATGATGGAGTACAGTATGGAAAAATGGCCATCAACCTTTCTGGCAGCTTTCTCAAACGACCCGATTTTGCCACCGATATTATTACCATGATGGCGGAAAACAAATGCCCAGCGAGCTGTATTGAACTCGAAATCACCGAAGGTTTTATCCTGCATGGAGCGAATCAGGTAATCCGCGAGCTGCATCATCTCAAAGCGGGCGGTTTCAGCCTGGCAATGGATGATTTTGGCACCGGCTATTCATCGTTATCGTATTTACGCAAACTGCCCATCGACAAGCTCAAGATCGACAAGCAATTTATCAAGGACATCGTTGATGACGATGGCAGTCAGAAAATTGTCTCCGCTGTTATTGCCATGGCCAAGAGTCTCGGTATGACCGTCATTGCAGAAGGCGTGGAAACCCGGATGCAGGCCGAAATCCTCCGTTTCAAGGAATGTGACCAGTTACAGGGCTTCCTGTTTGAACGGCCCATGGCCGTCAGCGAATTTGAACGCTTGTACGCGTCGACAGGGACTGGCTGAGGTACAGAGCAGGCCGCATTTACACCGCCCATTCCCTGAGCAGGTTGTGGTACAGCTGGCTCAGGCGGCTGACTTCTGCATCACCTTCGCCCAGAGCCACGGTCAAGGCTTGTACGGATTGATCCAGTTCGAACAGCATTTCACGCTGGTGGGCGTCGCGAATCAGACTTTGAATCCAGAAAAACGAGCAGATGCGCTGTCCTGCGGTGACTGGCAGTACCTGATGCAACGAGGTGGACGGATAAATAATCAGCGAACCAGCCTCCAGCTTGACCTGCTGGGCACCATAACGGGTTTCGATCACCAGCTCGCCACCGTCGTATTCGTCAGGGCTGTTCAGAAACAGCGTACAGGAAACATCGCTACGCAGTTGCTCCGGGCTGCCCAACGCCAAGATGGCGTTATCCACGTGCAGGCCGTAGTGGCCGCCGTCCTGGTAACAATTGAACTTGGGTGGAAAATAGCGCGACGGTAACGTCGCCGATACAAACAGCGGATGACTCTGGAGTTTGCCAAGGATCAACTGGCGTAGCTGCAGTGCCTGCTCTGAATGATCATCCAGCTGCAGGTTACGCTTGACCTGTACCGCCAGCGTGCCAGCGGTCAGACTGCCGTCCTGCCAGGGGCCAGCCGCTAATTGTTGGCGGCAGTAGTGTACTTCTTGCGGGGTTAACAGCGTGTCGATAGGCAACAGCATAGGGAGTCCTGGGCGTCTTGTTATTGGCTCTCAGCGATCAGCCAAGAGCATCTGCCTGGATATGGGCGATGGTTGGGCAGCCCGCCAGGGCCATGGTCATTTCCAGCTCATCCTGCAGAATTTTCAGCATATGAGCAACGCCGAGTGCGCCAGCAACGGCCAGGGCATACAGCTGCGGCCGACCAACCAGCACCGCGTTGGCACCCAGCGCCAAGGCCTTGAACACATCCGTACCCCGACGAATGCCGCTGTCCATCAAGACCGGAAAGTCCGCACCAACGGCACGCCGAATGGCTGGCAAGGCGTCGATGCTGGCCGGTAGGCCATCCAACGTTCGGCCACCGTGGTTGGAAACAATCAGACCATCAAATCCGGCTGCTTGCAGCGCAGTGGCGTCAGCAGGATTGATAACGCCCTTGATCACGATAGGGAGGCGGGTTTGCTGGCGCAGCCAGAGCAGGTCGTCCAGTGTCGGGGCGTCGGCCATAATGCCATTAAGAATGATGCTTTGCTCAGCGGACAGTGTCCGTTGGGCGGGGCGGGGCTGGTGTTGCAAATTAGCTTCGATCACCCCGTCGGGCAGTTGGAATTTGGCTCGTTGAGGGCGATTTCTGAGGCCGTTCACCGGCGCATCCAGAGTAATGACCAGCACCTGATAGCCGCTGCGTTCGGCGCGTTGCACCAGTGCCAGCGAGCTGGGCCGGTCGTGTTGCCAATACAGCTGAAACCAGAGCGCGCCCTGATGATGGCTGGCAATGGTCTCCAGTGTCGTACTGGCCAGTGTACTGACCACCATAGGGGTTGCCATGGCCGCAGCGGCCTCGGCAGTGGCCAATTCTCCGGCCGGATGAACCAGTTGCTGGTGGGCTACAGGGCCGAGCAATAGCGGGTGAGCTAGTGGTTGGCCAAACAGGGTGGTACGCGTATTGGCTTGTTGAAAGTCCTGTAACAGACGCGCTTGTAGCGGGATAGCGTCGAGCCGCTGGCGGTTACGTTGCATGGTCAGATCGTCGGCGCAACCGCTGGCAATGTATTCAAGAATATCGTGGCGAATAAATTCAGCCGCACGATGTTCGTAGTCATGGATGGCAACCAGATCAGCAGGAATATGGGATAAATGGGGTTGCTGAATGTGTGTCATCTTGTTTCCTGTGGAATGTAACCGGAAAGCAGGTGCAGCTTGTTGCTGCACCTGCTGTCTTCAGGGCGGATCAGAACTCGTAAGACAACGTCAGCTGGGCATTACGGGCGTCACCAATATAGGCGAAAGTACCGCTGCGATAGGCTGTCAGATAGTAGTTCTTGTCGGTCACGTTACCTACGTTCAGTCGGGTTTTCAGCTGTTCGTTGATGTCGTAGTTGGCAAATGCATCAAACACCGTGTAAGCCGGTACATACAGATCGCCCGCAGGGCTGTCTGGCTGACCAACGTAAGACTCGCTGGCGTGGGTAGCGGAACCACCGAAGCTGAACTTGTCGGTCAGTTGATAACGCAATTGCAGGTAGCCAGAACGATCAGAGAAGTTGGCCAGACGACCACCTGGCTCAACAGCAGAACCATCACGATTGGTGGCTTGGGTTTTCAGTATTTCTGACGTCATCAGGGAAAAGCCGAACTGAGTACTGAGTTTCTCGGTCAGGTTGCCGGTGAGGCCGATTTCCAGACCTTCAACACGGTTTTTACCGGTGTTGTAAGTACCGGCGGTATCGTAATCGGTGCCTTCCATGACATCGTCTTTGGTGATTCTGAAAATAGCTGCCGTGGCCAATAACTTCTCATCCAGCATTTCATGCTTGATACCCAGCTCGAGGTTTTCGACCGATTCCGGTTTGGCCTTGTCGACGCTCTCGGCACTGGAACACAAACCACCATAACCGCAGTTACCGCCGACATCGGATTCACCACCGTTAATATTGCTGGAGGTGCTCCAGGTCGCGTATACATTGGTGTCTTCTGCGACTTTGACGGTACCGCCGAGGTGGCCGTTCCAGAGCGTATCGCTGTATGTGTAAGGCGTTTTTGAGGTTACCTGAGTGTCCCGGTCGGTACTGACCACCACGTTGTCGTAGTCGAAGTTGTCGGCACGAATACCGGCAAACACTGAGACAAATTCGTTTACTTCAATGGTATCCATCAGGTACAGCGACCAGGTGTTGATTTGATAGTCGGAGTCCCAGTCGCCCTTGGTGATGTCGCGTTGCAGCAGGTTGTTAATGTTGCTGACCGCATTGCCGCTTTCATCCAGCAAACAGTAATTTTCAGTGCCATTCACAACACAGTTGGTCGCGCCGGTCGAGGTGCCGGTATAGGTACCGTTCAGCACATTGTGGCGGGAATATTCCAGCCCGGTTACAAACTCATGCTTCTTGCCAGCCAGGTCTGCGTCAAAGTAGAGATTCAGCTGGTTGACGAAGTAATCAACCTCTTGCCAGCCCTGATGGTTGCTTGTTGTTATTGTGAACTCTCCGGTGTCACGGGTTGAGGCACCAGCACCCGTCACGAAATAGCCGTTATTGGTGGTGCCGTAACGCATGGCGTTGGTGATGGTGACATTATCGCCTTCGTATTCGGCGCGCAGGGTGAAGGTATCGACGCGGGATTTGAGGAAATCTTCATCCTGTACATAAGACGGGATATCTTCGTATACCTTGCCGGTATCCCTGCTGATAAAGGCACCCAGGTCAGCGTGATCAAACGCCTGCAAGTGGTAGTAGTCGGCGATGACTTTCAGCTTGTCGGTAGCCTGTAGACTCAGTGACAGCGCGGCACCGTTACGTTCGCGGTCGGCGGGTGCGCGGTCGGGTACTTCCTCATAGGCATGCAGCAGGTTGGCACGTACCGCGATGTCGTCGGTGATGCGCAGATTGCTGTCGAGCGTGGCCCGGCGATAGTCATCGGTGCCGATTCCGGCTGACAGTTTGTTAAAGGAATATTCGCTGTTGGCCTGCTTGGTAATGCTGTTGATCGCACCACCGGTGGAGCCTCGACCGGCGAAGGTGGAGCTGGGGCCCTTGGTGATCTCGACCTGTTCTACCGCAAAACTTTCACGGGTGGTCATACCGGGGTCTTTCAAACCATCGACAAAGACGTCGGAGCGGGCTTCGTGACCACGAATCACATAACGGTCACCAAAGGCGTTACCGTTTTCGCCGGTACCCAGCGTGATACCGGGTTGCGCCGCGAGAATATCTTTCAGATCACTTTTGCCAGACTCCTGAATCATGGTCTGGGTCAGTACCGAGATGGTTTGCGGCGTGTCGGCCAGCTCCTTGACGTGGCGGCGGTCACCGGACACTTTGGCCTTGTATGGCGCCTTCTTCCGCGTAGGGGTTGGTATCGAGTGCCCGCTCTTCAATTTGCATGGTGTCGAGCATGATCGGGGCGTCGTCGTCCTGAGCCATCGCCGTGGTACCCAGCAACAGCGTCGGAATACCGACCATCGCCGATCCAAGTAGCGTGGAACGCTGTTTGAATACCGGTTTACGCAGAGTTAAGGGAGTGCGTCGTGTGTTATCGCTCATGAATCAGTCCTTAAAGGAGGTGTTGGTAATTAATGAATATTCGACAGGAATGACCAGCGGCAGGGTCAACCTGTCGGGGTGAAAGTCATCCGGAACGCCGGGTAGAGGGTTGGCCCGTGCCAGCATTTCGAGAGCCGCCTGATCCAGTAACGGATTGCCGGACGACTGGTAAATACCGGAGCGAATGACCTCACCATTGCGGTTAATGGTGAACTGCAATTTGACGACCCCTTCCTGCTTTTTCTTTTTTGCAACGGTCGGGTATTCCTGAAACCGGTTCAGCCAGCGCTGGATACTGGCGATATAATTTTTGCTATCGCCGCGCTTGCCACCGGCGCGTTGCTGATCTGCCTTGCCAGTGGCTTTCACCATGGCTTTGCTGGTTTCTGTTCGGGTCTCTTTCGGCTCGTCGAGTGGACGTTCGGCCGTCTCTGACTCCGGTTCAGGTTGCTGCTCAGATTCTGGCTCTGCAGGTGGCTGTTGCTGTTTGGCTACCTTGAACGTTGCCACTTCCGGCACCACCGTTGTGGGTTCTGGCAACTTGACGATTTCTGGCTGCGGCGCGATTTCTGGCTGCGGCGCAATCGGTTTGGCTGGCGGCGTTTTGGTAACGGGCTTTGATACCGGTTTTGGCCGCACCGGATCTGGTTTGGGCTTGGGTGGTTGCACAGGTTCTGGTGGTTGCACTGGTTCAGGTTCTGGCTCGGCAAGTCGCTCTGCGGCATTGGCATAACTGCCCAGCATGCCCAGATTGACATCGACACCGGATTCTCCGTCAGCGACGGCATCCCCCAACGCGCTGGCCGGGGTGTAAAACAGCAGCCAATAAATCGCCAGCACATGCAGGACAGCCGCCACGGTCAAGGCGCCCAACCAATGGATTCGGGTCAGTGTCATTTGACGGTTCCTTCCGGTGCTTCGGCGTACAAACGTACCGACTGGAAAGAAAACTGGCGTACCACCGCCAGAGCGTTCTCCAGTGCGGCGGCGGTAGCGCGCTGATCGGCAAAAATTCCGACCGCTACCGACGAAGGCTGGGGCAGCGCTTGCAGTCTGGTAGCCAGTTGTTCCGCCGTGCAGGCGATGCCATCCAGCGTCATGTCACCTTGTTGAGACACTTCCAGGCGCAGGTCGGACTGGCCTTCAGCCTGTTCCAAGGCAGCCTTGGGCAATACCAGCTCGGCATTGGGCAGCGCCCGAATCTGTCCGGCGACCATAAAAAAAATCAGCAGCAAAAAGACGATATTGATCAGCGGGATCATATTGTCGTCGTTGTTTCGCGATGTGTGCGGTGTGAGCAGGGAATGACTCTGGAGCATGACGGGTTATTCCGGAAACAGGGCAGATTGACTGCGGGCGGGTGGTGCAACGGCAGTTGCCGCATCTGTGCCTGACAGCGCTTGCCCGAGAGTGACCGCTGGCAGCTCCAGCGTGGCCAGCGTGGTCATCACCTCGACGATGCGTTGCACCTGAATATCAGCTTCCGGTAACACCACCAGCTTGCTGCTGTGATCGATCTGGCCGATGGCCTGTTCAAGGGCATCAAAGCGGGCCGGTTTATCCTGTGCCAGCGTGACCGAGCCGTCGTGGTGGAGCACCAGCAGTTGGGGCAACTCGTCGCTCCTGCTGTTGGTCGTTACTGCCGACTGCGACGCCAATGGCAGGGTTAGCCATTGACTGAAACTGGAGGTCAGCATGAAGAACATCAGCAGGATAAACACCACATCAATCAGTGCCGTCAGGCTGATCGGGCGTGCCCGGCGTGGCGTTATGGCCAGGCTGCTCATGCGCGCTGGGCCGCCAGTTCGCAAGTCGGCGCATCGGCGTCCGCATCCTGCTGTGTGGACTGAAGGAAGAACAGGCGGTCAATCACATCCTGCAGCTCACTGGTTTGTAATTCGGCCTTGCGCTCCAGCGCGCTGTGGATCATCGAGACCGGAATCGCGACCGCCAGACCAGCAGCGGTGGTCAACAGTGCTTGCCAGATACCGCCCGACAGTACTGCAGGATCAACCTGGGAACCGGCGGCTTCCATGGCCTGGAAAGCTTCGATCATGCCTAGCACCGTACCGAACAGACCCAATAAGGGGGCGATATTGGCAATCACTTCCAAGGGCCGTAATCCCTGAGTCAACTTGCCGACTTCCAGCCGGGCGAGGCGCAGGGTTTCTTCTCGCAACGATGCGACTGACAGCGCGGGTGTTTTACGCAGCTCGAGGAATTTTCCAATCAGACTGAGACAAGGGGATGGATGATTGCGGGTCATCAGCAAGGCTTGCGACTGTTCGCCGCTGGTGATGCGTGCAAAGGTTGCGTCGATACGCTGTCGAGAACCGGAACCTTGCCGGAAAAACTGCCATAACTTGGCCAGAATAAGCGTGCTGGCAACCAGGGAAAGCACCAACAAAATCGCGTTGATAGGCCCTCCGATCGTGTTCATCAGTGTTTGCAGTTGATCCATGGTTACCGTTCCTGAAAGTGGTTATGCAATTATGCTAATATTAATGATAATGCTTATCAAATATTTTCGTAATTCTAATTGAACTTTTTCATTCATTGCAGAGTGGCAACAGAGTGCGGGAAAGGGGGGGGGGGGGAAGGTTTGGGAGTTGTGGGAATTTTGGGATCAGAGGATCAGGGGAAGGGTTCACATAACTCAGGACAACTATTCAGGTGTCACACATGCCAGTAAGAACGCCAGTTACCGCATCGCTTTTAGTGGCGGTCGTTTGCCATGGCCAGAGAATGAGAAAGAGTACCCTGGCGGTTTTGAATCAGTGTACTCACATAAACAGATTCTCTGGTCGACAGAGTTCGAATCGTCAGCGTCTGTACCGGCTTAAAATTCATCTGTCGCAAACCCGGCAAAAGCCGCTGTGCTGTCATAATCACGACAGACTTTCAGTACATTGTTCAGTACATTTTTTCATCTTCCAGCGCATGAACCCTGTAATTAGTGCGTTTTAACCCAAGGGGATCCTCTATTTAATCCTGCACAGCGCTGTGCGAGTGTTGCTGGATGTCAGAGCAAGGCGGCGAACGCCGCGAACGAGTCTTTTTCACGTTCGCCAACACCGCTCTGGCGGGCAGCAACCCGCGCCCTTCGGGGGCTGACAGATGATTACGACTCGGTGTCGCCGGTTGTTGACTTGGCCCGTCAGACCTGCAAACCGGCTTCGTGCTTCGACACCATCCGGAAGCCCGGAGCAGGCACCGGATTAAATAGATGATCCCCAAGGCCTGTTATTTGCAGTTCAGGCTGTAACCGCTAATCGAATCCAGGCTTGCTCACCACTGGCACAGAGGTCAAATCATGGCAAAAATTCAGGTCATCATCGGTTCCGTCAATGGCACTGCCTTGCAGGTCGGTGCTGTGGTTGCGCAACTGCTGGAAAAACTCGGGCACCATGCCTGGATCAATGTTGAACCCAGCGCCGCTGATCTCGGCCGCGATGCGGATGAAATATTGTTGATCTGTTGCTCCACCACCGGCAACGGTGAACTGCCACGCAATATCTATCCGGTGTACCTGGCCCTGGAAGACCAGCTCGTCAACCTGCAAGGCCGGCGTTATGCGGTCATTGCCCTGGGCGACAGCGGTTATCCCCGTTATGCCCAGGCCGGAATGACACTGGAAGCCTTACTGTACGGCAGTGGCGCCAGTCAGGTCAGCGATCTGTATCGCCTTGATGCCGCTCTGGTTCCTAATGCTGAACAACCCATGGCCGCTGCCCGCTGGGCACTGCAATGGTCTGACCTGCTCAGTGCCTGATTTTCTTCTCCACCCGGAAACCCGTCCGAATGTCTGATACGGATATGACTTCAATAGCAGAAAGCCCGATGCAACTGCGCTTTTTGGTATTTCACGTACACCGGGTCAGTGCCCGTCTGCGTTATCTGACCATGCCCTACGGCCAGCTTTGTATGCCAACCCCCTTACCCAAACTGGCGGAACTGATGGATGAACGGCCACAATTCGACAAGCTGGCCATTCATCCCGGCACCTGGCTGAAGCAAGCCTGTGAACAGATGCAGCTGCCGCTCGATCGCCTGTCGGTAGAACCCGGCTTCCGCCGCTGGATAGACACCCCTGGCCAGCCAACTCAGGTATATATCCTGCGGGTTTCAGGCCCGTCGCCCTTCGCTGCCCCGGAAGGCATGCGCTGGATTGAACTCCCGGACTGCTTCAGCATGTTGCCAATCGAACGGCTGTTAATGCAGTCGGTGTATCAGTACTTGCTGGAGTAGCTCAGCATGGTTCATGGTCTGGCCGTGTGCTTCAGCAGCAGCGACCAGAACCACCAGTAGCCCACCCCGAACAACACCATTCCCCCCAGCCCGACTGACGAGGTCGTGACATGGCTGTGGTTCCCCAGCGACAGGCCCAAGCACAGCGCCAGCAGAGGCAAGCACAGCAGCATATTCCAGCCAATCATGGTGGCGATTTGCTCAAACAGCAGCAGTTGGGAGCAGAGGGTATAAATGACGCTGGCCACCAGAATAACCAGCAGTAGCCAGCCGAAGGCGGCACTATCGACCAACAGCACCAGCAATTCCGGCAATATCAGGCTGAGCAGCACGGCAGCAAGCCCCAGCCATGGCCAGTTGGCCGCAGCGGGGAAGGCCAGACGCTGCAAAACAATCAGCAACAGCGCCCGGATGCCCAGTAGCGTACTGGCACCAAAAGCAACCGAAGCAACCGAAAACGACGCCAGCCCCAGTTTTATGCCGATTACCATCACCACTGCGGCTGCCAGCAGCGCGGTCAGCCGGGTGATTTTCGGATAAATACCCGAATGGCTGAACCATTGCCTGATGGCCAGCTGCCATGATGGCAGTGGCAATAATGGTTCAGAGCGACGAAGCTGAAACAGAGACATAAACACCTCGGCTGAATGGTAGGCAGGCAATCCTAATGATCAGGAACCCCGCAATGGCTAGAAACCAGAGCGGCTAGAAACCAGAGCGGCTAGAAACCAGAGCGGCTAGAAAACCAGCCCATCATGCCGTAGCCCGGCCCAAGGTATTAGCACCACAATGGCACTGAACAAGCGGTACAGATGACCCCTGTACAGTTAACTGAACTGGCTAATTGAGAGAAAACTGTACTGGTTGCCAGCGCCATCACGACGGTATGCTCAACAACCCCGAAGTGGACAGCCACTAAAAACCGTTACCAAACAGTCGTGAATCGACGTGAGAGAGAGCCAATATGCTCGAACGTAGCCAGGACAAACCCCTCTACCAGCAACTGGCAGATGCCCTCAGCAACGATATTCGCAGCGGTATTTATCCGGTGGGTCATAAGGTGCCCAGCGTACGCAAGATGAGCGGGTTACGCGGCGTCAGTATCTCCACCGTCAGCCAGGCCTATGGCTGGCTGGAAGACCAGGGCTGGCTGCAAGCACGGCCACAATCCGGTTACTACGTTCGTTCCACCCATACCCAGATGGGACAGGCCAAGGTCATCCGGTTACCGGTCTCCGCACCAGAAGTCGCCCCCTCGGAAGTCACCAAGGCGGATCTGATCAGCCACGTACTGAATCAACTGAACCACCCCAGCCAGGTGAATCTGGGAGCCACCATCCCCCATGCCTCACTGATGCCCCAGCGCCAGTTACAGCAACACATTCAGAAAGTCAGCCGTTACCGGCTGGCCGAAGTGCTGACCTACCAGTTTTCACCGGGCCATACCGGCTTGCGCCAACAGCTGGCCATTCGCATGCGTGATGCCAGCGTAACTTGCCACTCCGACGATATTGTTATCAGCCATGGTTGTGTCGAGGCGCTGACACTGTGCCTGCGAGCCAGCACCACGCCAGGCGACTTGATCGCGGTCGAATCACCCTGTTATTACGGCTTCTTGCAACTGGCAGAATTGCTTGGCCTCAAAGTGCTGGAAATACCCACCGACCCCGCCACCGGCATCAGTCTGGAAGCGCTGGAACTGGCCCTGAGCCAGTGGCCGATCACCCTGGTACTGCTGACGGCGCGCTTCTCCAACCCCCACGGCTCGGTAATACCGGTGGCGCGGCAAAAACAGCTGGTGACGATGGCTCGTCGGTACGATATCGACCTGCTGGAAGACGACATCTACGGTGAACTGGCCTACGTCAACAAAAACACCAGCCCCAAAAACACCAGCCCCAATAACACCAGCCTTGATGGTGCTTGTACCGCCCTCAAAGCCTGGGATACCGATGGCCGGGTAATGTACTGCTCATCGTTTTCAAAAACCCTGTCGGCAGGCTTGAGAATTGGCTGGTGTATACCGGGACGCCATTTTGATGACGTGGTCAAACATCAGCTCTTTACCACCTTTTCGGCCAGCAGCCTCTCGCAAGAGACGCTCTATTCCTACCTGCAACAAGGGCACTACGACCGCCACCTGCGCAAATTGCGGCAAACCATCACCGACAACTGCATGCGGTTCTACCAGGCCATACAGCAATATTTTCCAGCACAAACCCTGATCTCCCAGCCACTCGGCGGTTATTGCCTCTGGGTTCAGCTGCCGGATGGGGTATCGTCCGGGCAACTGTTTCACCTCGCCCGAGAGCAATCCATCAGCATTGTGCCAGGCGGCCTGTTTTCCAACAGCGAACGATTTGAACAATACCTGCGCCTGAACATCGCCCGACCGTGGGACGACAGCGTCGCCACCGCACTGAGCACCCTCGGGCAACTGGTCGCCCGGTTGATGCCGCAGTCACTGCCAACGTAATCGCGGAAAGTAATCGCCGGGGCCTGGCGGCGATCACACCGGGCCGCTGCAGACGCCAGGCGTGTGATGAAATGCGCCATGTTGATGATGAGCCTGGCTGCTCACACCCCCCGGAATCCGTACCTTCTAACGGCTGTCATGGCATCGCCGACAGACCACCGTCGTTGTGAGTGTTGCCGCCAGCCGATACTCTCAACCATCGAATGCCTTTTCGGCAAACAACTCGCCCAAGCAGTCGCCCACAGCAAAAGGAACCACGAGGTATGGCCGTACCCGACCAACACACCTTGTACCTGCTGGCCCGGCAGTGTCGCCGCGCCATTGAAGCCGTTCCCCGTGAAGAATTTATCGGATCGGTATTCCGGGATTTTCCCGCTGGCTGTTGCGGCGATACCTCCAACGTACTGGCGACCTACCTGTTCGAAAAAACCGGCGTAATCGCTGACTACTGTGCCGGTCGAGATGGCGGCACCGATCACGAAATCTACTCCCACGCCTGGCTACAAATAAACAACCTGATCATCGACATCACCGCCGATCAATTTCAAGATCGGGGTTATCCGCTGGATCCCGTCTACGTTGGCCCGGCAACCGACTGGCACAAAACCTTTGACGTAACAGTAGAACCCGATGCCCGACACACATCGATCAAAGACGTTAATTGGCTGGAGGTTGCCTGGCAGCGGATCATGGCGGAGATGGCCGCGACAGAACACCATTGGCTGCCACGCTCCGAGTGGTAGTCTGGCTGAGACGGAGGCGTTCCCACACTCCGCGTGATAGCCGAAAACCAAGACCGAAGATAACTCCCTGACACCCATGTGATATTCTTCTGGCCATTGCCGCTTTTCACCATATTCACCATAAGGACATGCCCCATGGCCAGCAGTACCGCGTCTATCGATACCTCCGTACTGCTGTTTGCCAACCTGCCTGAACCCAGCGTTAACCCCGATTCTGTGGAAGCCTTTATTGCCCGCTGGAAAGATGGCGGGGGCACCGAGCGTGCTAACTACCAGCTGTTTCTGAACGAACTGTGCGAGGTGTTAAACCTCGACAAGCCGGAACCCGCCCGCGACGACGTCCGAGATAACAGCTACGTCTTTGAACGTCGGGTGACCGAAGCCTTTACCGAAGGCGGCAGTACCAAGCGATTTATCGACCTGTACAAACGCAGTAGTTTCGTCTGTGAAGCCAAGCAATCGGGTCTGACGCTGGCGTCTAGCCGCTGGGACAAAGCCATGCGCAAGGCCTTTAACCAGGCTGAAGGTTACGTACGGGCCTTGCCCGCAGATGAGGGCAGGCCACCGTTTATTATCGTTACCGACGTTGGCCGCCACTTGGAGCTGTATTCTGAATTCAGCCGCAGCGGTGGTAACTACACCGCTTATCCCGACGCCAACAGCTTTCGGATCAAACTCGAAGACCTGCGCAAGCCAGAGATTCAGCAGCGTTTAATTGCGGTATGGACAAACCCGATGGAGCTGGATCCCAGCCGCCTGTCGGCACGGGTCACCCGTGATATTGCCGACCAGCTGGCAAAGCTGGCCAAATCCCTCGAAGCTGATAACCACTCCCCCGAGCAAACTTCCGGCTTTCTGATGCGCTGCCTGTTTACCATGTTTGCTGAAGATGTTGGCCTTTTGCCACACCGCAGTTTTACCGAACTGCTGATGGAGCTGGAGCAAGACGACTCTTTCAAGGATATGCTTGAAAATCTGTGGAAAACCATGAACAGCGGTGGCTTTTCGGCGATTTTGCGCAAAAAAGTGCTGAAGTTTAACGGTGGCCTGTTCGCAGAAGCCGAAGCCATCGAACTGAACCGCGAACAGCGCCAGCTATTAATTGAAGCCGCCAAATCCGACTGGCGATTTGTCGAACCGGCCATTTTTGGCACCTTGCTGGAACGGGCGTTAGACCCCCGTGAACGTCATAAACTGGGTGCCCATTACACCCCACGTAGTTACGTCGAACGGCTGGTGATGCCCACCATCATCGACCCTTTGCGGGAAGAATGGGAAAACGTACAAGCGGCGGCGGTCGCGCTGGAAGACAAGGGCAAACACAAAGACGCCGTCGCCGAAATTCGCGCCTTTCATCATCGACTGTGCAATATCCGCGTACTCGATCCGGCCTGTGGCAGCGGTAACTTTTTGTACGTAACGCTGGAGCACATGAAACGGCTGGAAGGCGACGTACTCAACCTGTTGCACGAACTGGGCGAAAGCCAGGGCCTGCTGGATATGGCAGGCATTACCGTTGACCCGCACCAGTTCCTCGGTATCGAAATCAACCCTCGGGCCGCCAAGGTGGCCGAAATGGTGCTGTGGATTGGTTACCTGCAATGGCACTTCCGCACTTATGGCAACAGCAACCCGCCAGAACCAGTGTTAAAAGACTTCCACAATATCGACAACCGCGATGCCCTGATTGAATACGACAGCCGCAGTGAACTGCTCGATGAACACGGCCAGCCAGTAACCATCTGGGACGGCCTGACCATGAAGACCAGTCCGGTCACCGGCGAACTTATCCCCGACGACAGCGCCCGCACAGCGGTGTACCAGTACCACAACCCCAAACAAACCCGATGGCCTGACGCGGATTTTATTGTCGGTAATCCGCCGTTTATTGGTGCCTCCACCATGCGACGGGCGTTAGGGGATGGCTATGTGGATTCGGTGCGTAATGTCTTTAAAGGCACAGTGCCGGAATCCGCCGATTTCGTGATGTTCTGGTGGCATATCGCCGCTGAAAAAGTCCGACAGGGCCAAGGTAAAGTTGGAGAGCCACGCCAGTTTGGCTTTATTACCACCAATAGCCTGCGCCAGACCTTTAACCGCCGGGTGCTGGAACCGCACCTGAACGACCCGAAAAAGCCTTTGTCGCTAGCTTTTGCCATCCCGGATCACCCTTGGGTCGACGCCAGCGACGGCGCAGCCGTGCGAATCGCCATGACAGTAGGCGTGGCCGGAGAACAGCAAGGCCGACTGCTGACCAGTCTGAAAGAATCAGAAACCCAAACCGATGAAATCAAAGTCGATTTCCAGAATCGCCACGGCAAGCTGTTTGCGGATTTAAAGATTGGGGCGGATGTTCACGGAGCAAAACCATTGTTGTCCAATTCTGGTATCAGCTCTCGTGGGGTTCAGCTGATTGGTTCTGGCTTTATTGTTACCCCGGACGCGGCCAAACAATTAGGCTTGGGCACTGTGCCTGGACTGGAACAGCATATTCGCCAATACCGACATGGACGCGACCTGACCGACAAGCCACGAGGCGTGATGGTGATCGACTTGTTTGGGCTGACTCAGGACGACGTACGCAACCAATTTCCGGCGGTGTATCAATGGGTGGCAGAGCGGGTTAAACCAGAACGCGATCAAAACAACCGAAAGTCCTATAGAGATAACTGGTGGGTTTTCGGTGAAGCAAGGAGAGAGTGGAGGCAAGTTGAGAAGGCTCTTTCTGGCTATGTAGCCACTGTCGAAACGATGAAACACCGAGTATTTCTGGCTATGGATGGAGACATTATGCCAGACAACATGCTGGTTGCGATTGGCATTGGTTCACCGACAGCTCTGGGGACATTATCTTCTCGTATTCATACAAATTGGGCATTAGCCGCTGGCGGAACTCTCGAAGACCGTCCCCGATACAACAAATCAGTCTGCTTTGAAACCTTCCCCTTCCCGGATCTTTCCAGCCCAGAACAAGTAACACTCACCGCCCGTATCGGAGAGCTGGCCGAGCAAATAGACCAGCACCGCAAAACCCAGCAAGCCGCCCACGACAAGCTGACGCTAACCGGTATGTACAACGTGCTGGAAAAGCTGCGCAAGCAAGAACCACTAAATGCCAAAGAACAGATCATTAATAACGACGGGCTGGTTGGGATTCTGCGGGAACTCCACGACGAACTCGACTGCGCCGTGTTCGAAGCCTACGGCTGGAGCGACCTGGCGGATAAACTGGTCGGTTTGCCCGGTGCCACCACGCCTTACCCGGAAAAATCCGAAGCCCAGGCCGAAGCGGAAGAAGAACTGCTGAAACGACTGGTGGCTTTGAATCATCAACGCGCCGCTGAAGAAGCCAGAGGTCAGATTCGCTGGTTGCGTCCTGACTATCAAAATCCCAACTATCAACATTCAGATCGGGGCAAAGACAGCGCTTCCGCTTATGAGTCGACTGCTCAAACCGAAGCCGATGTTACCGTCACGCCAGCGGACGCCAAAGCCAAAAAACACACTTGGCCCAAATCTATGCTGGAACAAATCTCTGCTGTCAAAAGTGCTCTGCTGGACGGACTGGATACAGCTGAGGCTATCACTGCTCTGTACAAAAGCCCGAAAACCACTGGACCGAAAGTTCAGGAAGCACTGGATTCACTCTTTGCTCTGGGCTTGGTGAATCTGGCAGATGGCAAGTATCAGCTGGTGATGTAATGGCAACCGTCGACAGGGATCGTATTGGACAAGTACCGCCGAACTTGGCCGGAGTCTACTCACGTATTCTTCAGCAGCTGACTGATTGAACAGAAACCTTGCTGTTTCGTTTATTTCGTTTAACCTGTTCTGAAGCACGTGAGTAACGTGCTGCAAAATCAGAAAAACAGGGGTTAATCCTATGGGCGCAGAAGTTGTATTCCTGCCGACTGCCGAAGACAGTGAACAGGCCAAGGACTCGAGTCGGGTACTGGCGCAGGCGTTGGCCAATTATTCCGCTGATGACCGGGTACGTATGACTATTCAGGGCAGCTCTGGCAGCAGCAACGAACTGGTGCTACCGGGTGACATTATGAACCTGATGCTCACTGTGTTGACTCAGGTTTCCCAAGGCAATGCCATCAGTCTGGTTCCGATTCATCAGGAAATCAGTACCCAGCAAGCGGCTGAATTATTGAGTGTCAGTCGTCCGCATCTGGTGAAGTTACTGGAACAGGGGGATATTCCCTTCCGCAAGGTCGGTAGCCATCGTCGGGTCAAGTTGACCGATGTAATGGATTACCGCAAGCAAGTGGATGAAGCCCGTGGTAAGGCTTTGGATGAATTGTCGGCGCTCTCTCAAGACGCTGGAATGGATTTCTGATGAGCCAGTTTCGCGTCGTTCTGGACGCCTGTGTCCTGTATCCACAAGGACTGCGTGATTTGCTGATGAGTTTGGCGGCTGAACGTATTTTCAAGGCACATTGGAGTGAGCAGATTCATGATGAATGGATTCGTAATCTTCATGAAAACTCGGGAATGCCAATGGCCCAATTGCAGAGGATTCGTGAGCTGATGGATCAACATACGGACGACGCCCTTGTGATGGGGTATGAATCGCTGATTACTGGCCTGAACCTCCCTGACCCGGATGATCGGCATGTGCTTGCTGCTGCCATCAAGTGCGGCGCCAATGCCATTGTGACACTGAACCTGAAAGACTTTCCCGCTGATGTTGTAGCCCCATTGGGGATTGATGTTCTTCACCCTGATGACTTTATTGCGTATCAGGTTGATATGGCGCCCGCTGCTGTTTGCTCAGCTGTTAAGAAAATGCGCCAGCGCCTGAAAAACCCACCCTATACCGCCTCTGAATATCTGGTTGCCATCAAGCCCAGATTACCCAATACCGCGTCAATGATGATGGAATATCAGAGTCTGATCTGATCAAACAAAAAGTAAGATCAAGGTAGCTCTATTTCTACACGTAATTATAAAGCAGGACACATAGGTCTGAAGCGGTGAGCGCGGGCCAGCGGGTGATGCCAGCAGACGGAAACCAACCAAACCAGCACTGGCGCGGGTTGGCGGCGGAAAATGGTCATTGCACGACAGCGCGGGAAAGTGCGAAAACAGCCGCCACGGTTTGACACCGTTTTGACACTATGAGCGGTTTTGACACCGCTATGATTCTGGAGCGAATCGGCCGCAAAGCCTTGAATTTACTGGGTTTTTGATGGTCTCCCCACGAGGACTCGAACCTCGATCGGTCGCTTAGGAGGCAACTGCTCTATCCTGTTGAGCTATGAGGAGACAGGGGCGCGTATGGTACTGGATTCTGGCGTGCAGGAAAACCATCCGCTGCCGTTGGTTACTGATCTGCGGGTATTTCGAGGTAGAAGCAGGTGGTGCCGTTGTGGGAGTGGACGCCGATTTTCCCTTTGTGCAGGCTGATGATGGAGTGGGTAATGGCCAGCCCAAGGCCGGTGCTGTCGGGGTTGCTATCGGGGTTTTTCTGGCGGGCGGCATCGACGCGGTAGAAGCGGTCGAACAGTTGCGGCAAGTGTTCTGCAGGTATGTCCGGGCCGGGGTTGCTGATGTCCAGCCGGGCGTATGGCTGGCCTTGTATTCGGGTTTGGCTGAGTTGTACGGCGACGCTGTGCCCTGGTGCGGTATGGCGTATGGCGTTGGAGAGCAGGTTGCTGATGGCGCGTCGTATCATGTTGCGGTCGCCGGTCAGTTGCGGTGACTCTGAGTGGTTGAAGGTGAGCCTTACCTGTTGTTCGTCGGCCCAGGCTTCAAAAAAATCAAACAGGTCGAGGATGTCGGCTTTCAGTTGGATGGGTTCCGGGTGGATGCCTTGCAGGCCGTTGTCGGCTTTGGCGAGCCAGAGCATGTCGGCGACCATACGGGCCAGTCGCTCTTCTTCTTCGAGGCTGGAGTAGAGCAGTTCGCGGTAGGCGTCGAGATCACGGGGTTGCCCGAGCATCACCTGGGTTTGGGTGATCAGGTTGGTGAGGGGAGTGCGCAGTTCGTGGGCGATGTCGGCGGAAAAATTGGACAGCCGTTCAAACCCGGCTTCCAGTCGCGACAGCATATCGTTAAATGCCTGTATCAGCGGCACCAGTTCGGTGGGTGCCTGGTTGGGATCCAGTCGTTCGTTTAATTGTTCTGAACCGATGTGGGTAATTCGTTGGCTGATCTGACGGAGCGGGGCATGTCCCTGGTGGATGCTGAACCAGACGGCCAGCAGGGTCAGCAGGCCAATGCCAAGCACAATGGCCCACAGGGTGCTGCGGAATTCGTCGAGGAAGCGCAGGTGGAAGCCCATGTCAGTCGCCAGCATCAGCAACCAGGTGGCGTCGTTGGAGGCTGAGGCGACTTTCAGCTTGACCAGCACCCCCCGGTATGGATGGCTTGCTTGTTGCCAGCTGAGCAGTTGGCGAGCGGTGATTTTTTGGATGGGCGGCTGTTGCAGCAGAGTAGCGCTGATGCTGGCGTTGCCGCTGTGATAGAGCGTTGTCAGTGGCTCCGACGGCTGTTGTAGCAGCAGTTGCAGGGAGATGCCGTGGTAGCTGTGGCTGATTTGTTCCAGCAGGTGCTGGATATGATGGGGCAGTGGCTGTCCGGCCAGTACGTCGGTGTGATCGGGGCTGGTATCGAACACCTGTTGTATGGCGGCGGCGGCCTGTGCCAGTTCCTGGCTGTCTTGTTCGGCAAAGTGGCTGCGGATGGAATGCTGCACCATGCTGACCAGCAAGATCAGCCCACTGCTGATGACGAGGGCGGTCAGCAAGGTGACCCGCCATTGCAGCGACAGCGGTCGTCTAGTCATGGCTTTCATCGTCCAGCCGATAACCCATGCCACGCACGGTGTGAATCAGCCGTTGTTGAAACGGGTCGTCGATTTTGCGGCGCAGGCGGCGAATGGCGACGTCGATGACGTTGGTGTCGCTGTCGAAGTTCATATCCCACACCTGGGAGGCTATCAGCGAGCGGGTCAGGACTTCGCCCTTGCGGTTGACCAGCAGTTCCAGCAGCGCGAATTCGCGGTTGGTGAGGGTGATTTTCTGGCCGTCACGCACGGCAATACGTTTGCTGGTGTCGAGGGTCAGGTCGGCGACGGCCAACGTCTCTTGTACCGGGCGTAACCCGCGCCGCAGCAGAGTGCGCACTCGGGCCAGTAATTCGGCAAAAGCGAAGGGCTTGACCAGATAGTCGTCGGCACCCAGCTCCAGCCCTTTGACCCGATCTTCTATCTGGTCGCGGGCGGTAAGAAAAAGAATCGGCGTCTGGTTGCCGGATTCTCGCAACGACTGGCAAATCTTCCAGCCGTCGACGTCTGGCAACATGACATCCAGTAGCAGCAAGTCGAACGCTTCGGTCATGGCGAGGTGGTGGCCGTCGAGGCCGTTACGCGCCAGTACTACATTAAAACCGGCTTCGGTCAGGCCCTGCTGGAGGTAGTCGCCGATCTTGGTTTCGTCTTCAACAATTAGTAGCCGCATGGTGTGCTCTCTGGGATCTGTTACCAGTGTACAAAAACTGGCGTACAGACACATGACCTGAACATGACGGTTTTGTCATGTTCAGGTCATCCGGGGGTCAGTTAGGGGCAGTTATTCTGGCTAAATGGAATATAGCAGGGGTAGTGTGATGAAGATTCTGACTCCCACTGGCATCTCGGCCAGCGGGTTATCACGGCGACGGTTTGTGCAAGGGTTAGCAACGGGTGTGGCACTGGCTGGCATGGGCAATGCTCGGGCGGGATCTTTGCCTGCCAGCAACAATCCACAAGTGCAGGTACTGACCGGCACTCAGTTTGATTTGGTGGTGAGTGAACTGGCGGTGAATTTTACCGGCAGTCGCGGTAAGGCCACGGCTATCAATGGTTCGGTTCCAGCGCCGACACTGGTGTGGCAAGAAGGCGAAACGGTCACCATCCGGGTGCGTAACGACCTGGCGGTGAGCACCTCGATTCATTGGCACGGCATTATTCTGCCGTATCAGATGGATGGTGTGCCGGGTATCAGCTTTGCGGGGATTGCTCCAGGTGAGACCTTTACCTACCAGTTCAAAGTGCAGCAAAGCGGGACGTATTGGTATCACTCCCATTCCGGTTTTCAGGAGCTAACGGGCATGTACGGCGCAATTATTGTGCGCCCGAAAGCGTCAGACCCGGTCTACTACGACCGTGAGATGGCGGTGGTGCTGTCGGACTGGACCGACGAAAACCCGATGGATGTGTTCGCCAAGCTGAAAAATCAGTCGGATTATTACAACTACAGTCAGCCCACCGGGCCAGATTTTATTCGCGACGCCCAGCGTTATGGCCTCAGCGAAGCGTTCGCCATGCGCAAAATGTGGAACGACATGCGTATGAGCCCGACCGACCTGGCCGATACCTCTGGCGAAACCTTTACCTATCTGATGAACGGTACGGCTCCGGCGGGTAACTGGAGCGGTGTGTTTAAACCGGGTGAGTACGTGCGGCTGCGGTTTATCAATGGCGCTGGCAACACCTTCTATGATGTGCGTATTCCCGGTTTGAAACTAACGGTCGTACAGGCTGATGGTCAGAACCTGGAGCCGGTAACGGTGGATGAATTCCGCTTTGGTCCAGGTGAAACCTACGACGTGATTGTGCATCCGGCGGATCAGCCGTACACCATTTTTGCTCAGAACATGGGTCGTTCCGGGTATGCACGCGGAACGTTGACTCCAGCCATGGGGCTAACGGCCGCTGTACCGGCTATGGATAAACCGGAGTGGTTAACCATGGCCGATATGATGGGCGATATGTCGGGTGGTATGTCGGGTGGTATGTCGGGCATGGGCAGTATGGCGGGCATGAATCACGGCGATATGTCGGGTGGTATGTCGGGCATGGGCAGTATGGCAGGCATGGATCACGCAGGTATGAATCACGGCGATATGAAACCCGGGGGCATGGCGGTGCCGTCTGCCACTGTCCATCACGCCAGCAGTGAATACGGCCCGCAAGTGGATATGCGCGTCGATACACCGCGCACCAATCTGGATGATCCCGGCATTGGCTTGCGTAACAACGGTCGGCGGGTGTTAACCCTGGCGGACTTACATACGTTAGGTGGCTCAATGGATAAACGCGACCCCGAGCGTGAAGTCGAACTGCACTTGACCGGCAATATGGAACGCTACAGCTGGTCGTTTGATGGGGTCGAATTTGGCCAGTCGACTCCGGTACATTTTCGCCATGGCGAGCGGGTGCGGGTAATTTTGCAGAACGACACCATGATGACCCACCCGATGCACATGCACGGCGTGTGGAGCGAACTGGAAAATGACCGGGGTGAATTTCAGGCGCGGTTGCACACCATTCCGGTACAACCGGCCCAACGCATCAGTTATCAGGTAACAGCAGATGCTGTCGGACGTTGGGCGTGGCATTGCCACCTGATGTTCCATATGGATGCGGGCATGTTCCGCGAGGTGGTGATCTCATGAAAATACTGATGATGAAAAAGCCGATCGCACAGGCATGTTTGCTGGCCGGGTTGCTGGTGGCTCCCATTAGCTGGGCAGAAACCAGCACCATGATGTCTGGTATGGAATGCCAGGCTGGTGATGCCAATTGCATGCCCCACGAAGGCATGAACCATGAAAGCATGAACCATGAAGATATGGATCATGGCCAGATGGATCATTCCATGATGAATCAAGGCGAGATGCCTCACGAAAGTATGAACCACGAAGGCATGAACCATGAAAGCATGAACCATGAAAATATGGATCATGGCCAGATGGATCATTCCATGATGAATCAAGGCGAGATGCCCCACGAAGGCATGAACCATGAAGGTATGAATCACGAAGGCATGAACCATGAAAATATGGATCATAGCCAGATGGATCATTCCATGATGAATCAAGGCGAGATGCTTCACGAAGGTATGAACCACGAAGGTATGAATCACGAAGGCATGAACCATGAAAATATGGATCATGGCCAGATGGATCATTCCAGTATGCAGGTGCAAGGTGGTTCAGCGCCGACCAATGCCCGCGATCCGAATGCCTATTCCGGCGGTTACACCCTGACCTCTGGCCCCTACGCCAGGAAAGGCCCCCGTCAGCTGCATTTTGCCGATGAACATCGGTTTTCTGCGCTGATGATCGACAACCTCGAATTGTCTCGGCACGACGGTGATACTTCTCAGCGTCTGAGTGGCGAATATTGGTACGGCACTACCTGGGAACGAGCGGTTGTGCAATTCGATGGCGAGCGCCAGGACGGTGCTACCGATGCCGAGCTGGGCGTGTACTGGAGGCATGCCCTGACCGCGTTCTGGAATACCCAACTGGGGGTGCGACATGACAGCTCGGATGATCTGGATCGTAACTGGGTTGGTGTCGGTTTTCAGGGCCTGGCTCCGTACTGGTTTGAAAGCCAGGCCATGCTGTTTGTCGGCAAGCAGGGCGTCACGCAACTGGAGCTGGAGGCCGAATACGACCTGTTGTTTACCCAGCGCTGGATACTCGGATTGGATGGTGCTTTAACGGCAACCGGTAAGCGTGACCCGGAAGGAGCGTTTGGTCAGGGGCTGAACAGCACTCAGTTTGGTGCCCGGTTACGTTACGAATTCAGTCGCCGGTTTGCACCCTACTTCGGTGTCGAACGCAGCCATCATTATGGTGGCACCGCTGGCATCCTTGGAGAACGTGCCAGTACCGAGTGGGTGTTAGGTGTAAAAGCCTGGTTGTAGCGCAGTGTATTGCTCCGGCCTCGATATGCGGACAGCCACGGAGGGCAGTCTGGGCCGGGCGGTAGTCAATACCAGGGCTACAAACGTTATGAGGGTGCAATTTTGAATTGCCGTTCTTCCCACTGAAAGTCGGTGGTCAGACGGTATATATAACGGCGGGCAGCAGAGGAAATCCGGGTAAATACAAATCCGGCGAGGGTATTGCCAGCGCTATCGAGCATCAGGTGGCGTAGTTCCAACCCGCAATCCAGGTAGTGTTGTTCGTTGCAGCGCACGATGGCGGCGGCAATCAAATTCAGTTGTTTCAAATCAGCTTGAATATCACCTTCAAAACAGGCTTTGAAGCCGGATTCTGATAAATCCTGCAGCCTTCCTTTATAACGATAGCGCGGAGCTGTCTGCTCGTCGGGTGTCGGGTGCTGATCCGGTATCTCGACCACCAGATAGTGGGCCGCTGGCACATTGACCCGGTAGGCATCGCGCCGTTGCAGGTATTCAACCTGGCTGGGGAATTCACCACGATACTGTTGTTCAGCACTTTGGTAGCGCAGACGGCCGTCGGCGACGAAGCGAATACGAATGCCCTGGTTGTCACAATCAATGCGGAAGCGTTTGCCCTGACGGATCAGATCATTGCCTTTATCTGGTTGTAACCGGGTCATAAAAAAGCTGCGATTATTCAGCTGCACATCGGTTATTTGAGCACAGAAGGCGGTTGTTTGGTCGTCAATCAGTACTCTTACCGGCGCTTGCAGCAATACCAGGCTGCGGAGCGCGCCGTAGATGTCTTCGTCCTGATCCAGGGCGCAGTCCTGCGGCGGATTGTCAGGTGTCTTGTTTGCCGGAACGCGGGCTGGGGATGTCACACGTAACCTCCTGGCAGGGGTAGGCGTTGGAAGAAAGAAGGCGGTCAGGCCTGAATGTAGCCCTGGCCTCGGCGTGCCGATTTGCCCTGGCCTGTTTCAGTGTAGAGCAATGGCGAGCGATCGGGTTGGCCACGTAAAATATGGATACGCTGCTGGATACGGCGCTTGGCGGTGAGAACCAGTTCGTTCAGCTGGATGGAACGATCGCGGTTATGACGATATTGAGCGGCAAGCTGTTGCCACAAGCGGGCAATCTCTGGCTGCTGGCGGATCTGTGGATGCTGGAGAAAATCGGCCGCCAGCGGCAGTTGTTGCTGGCTCATCCAGTCCATGCGTTGTTTGGTCTGTTCCTTCATGCGCTGCAATATCGCCGACTTGGATTGTCCGGCACGTTGCAGTTGTTCAGGCTCCATGCGGGCCAGTAGCTGGCCTTCCTGCTCCAGTTGGTGTTGTAGCAGGCGTCCCAGGGCCAGTTCATCAAGCAACAGCTGGCGCAGCTGATGACATTCCGGCGTTGGCAGGTACACATTGGCAGTAGAATTCATGGCTATTTAATGCTCAGTTCAGGCGTCCTTCAAAGTCCAGCATTTTTCCTGCCAGTTTTTCATAATCGATTTTGTATTCACCGCTGTCGATGGCGGCTCTGATGCGGTCGACGGCGGCATCGTTCACCTCAGGCATGGCACTGATTTCAGCCTCAACCTGCTGGATGCTTTTGCTGCTGGCGCTCAGTTTGACCTGATCGCTGTAGCTGGCATTCTGGGTGCCGGAGGCTGGATCACCCTTGGCTGACATTGGGCTGGTGGCATCGGCGGTTTTCGCTGAAGCGCGACTACCGGTGTCGATGGCACCTGTTAACTTGTTGATATTCATTGTGAAATCTCCAAACCATTGCATTGTATAAACCCCTGCCATGTCTGTATCGGCGGTTTGCCAAAAGACTTTAGTATTTTTTGATTTTTTTTGCAGTCTGTCGATTTGCTGCTATTCGCGCGTGTGCGCGCTGCCATAAAAGTCATCGGTTGATTCAAGCGGCTAACGGATAGTGACCTCTCCGGGGCCGATGACTTCGGCGGTGAGGGTCTTGCCGGAACGGCGGTTACGTACTCGAATGGTGTCGCCCTTGCGGCCTTGGCTCAGGGCGTCGCCTTCGGTTTGCAGCTGGATGGCACCCCGCTGCAGGTGAATACGCACCAGCGCACCGCGCTCTATCAGCAATTTTGAGATCAGCATGTCCGGGGTGATTACGGTGCCTGGGCGCAGGTTCCGGCGAAACTCCATATCCTGCAGTTGTTCCGGGTTGCGGATATAGCCTTGTTGCAGATTGCCCAGATCTTGTTGCACAAACTGGATGCTGGCGCTGGCGGTGCTGTCACCAGAACGAGCGGCTTGCGTCAGAATGGCGACGCTTTCCATCACGTGCAGTTCGACCGCGACAAATTGTTGCCACCAGGGCGAGGCGCAGCGCAGCTCAACACCATTACGCCCCGGTTGCAGTGGCCGGGCCAGCTCGATATTCAGCGCCTGGCTGCAGGCGGGCAGTTGATAGTCGGGGCTGAGTCCCACCAGCGAAACCCGGTTGCCATGGGCGTCGCCACTGATGTCTGTCCACTGCTGCAGCAACTGGTGTTGCAGTGTTGCCTGCCAGGATTCAGTCGTCCAAAGCGCCGCAGTCTGGAGTTTATCAGCCCAGAGAGGTTGGCATATCAGGAGTAAAACAATTATCCGACGCACTGTCTGGTTCTCTACTATGCTTTTAGGTGACTGATGTAAACGTCATGATTCTGGCGATTAAGCAGCGCTTGTTGAACCTGACAGAGGTTTTGCAAGGGCTGTGCCGGATAACTTTTCGGGAGCTTTTTATGGCTGGTGTGTTAGATGCGGTTAACCAGCGAACCCAGTTGGTCGGTGCCAACCGGCTGGAGCTGTTGCTGTTCCGTGTAAACGGGCGACAGGTTTACGGCATTAACGTGTTCAAGGTGAAGGAGGTACTACAGTGCCCCAAGCTGACTGTTTTGCCGGGCAGTAATCCTGTCGTTCGCGGTGTGGCGCATATTCGATCGGGCACGATCCCGATCATGGATATGGGGCTGGCAACGGGGAATGCGGGGTTGAGCGATCTGAATAATGCATTTGTGATTATTACCGAGTACAACGGCAAGACTCAGGGGTTCCTGGTTGGTGGTGTTGAGCGCATCATCAATATGAACTGGGAAGAGATCCATCCACCACCACGGGGCACGGGTAAAGAACACTACCTGACGGCGGTGACACAGGTGGACAAGCAGTTGGTGGAAATTATTGATGTGGAGAAAATTCTGGCAGAAGTTTCTCCGATCAATGAAGAAATCAGTGCCGGTCTTATTTCAGCAGAGGTGCATCAGCGCGCGAAAGCACACCGGGTGCTGATCGTGGACGATTCCAAGATTGCCCGTAAACAGATTACCCGTTGTCTGGAAAATCTGGGTGTGGAAGTGGTATCGATGAATGATGGTCGTCAGGCCTGGGAGCATCTGTACGGTATCGCGGAGCGGGGTGAGCGCTTGCAAGACGTTTATATGATGATGGTATCTGATATTGAAATGCCGGAAATGGATGGTTATACACTGACGACTCGCATTCGTGCTGATTCACGAATGGCCGGTTTTCATGTGGTGCTGCATTCCTCGTTGAGCGGTGTATTCAACAAGGCGATGGTGGAAAAGGTGGGGGCCGATGATTTTATCGCCAAATTTGATCCTGACGTCTTGGCTGGACAGGTGGCTATTCGGGTTCAGTCTTGCTGAGCCGGCTCGGCCAGGATAAGACGGTTGCAACAGGTTGGATCGCGATTGAATGACGGTTTTCCATAAGTTAAGTGGCGTTTAACGCCGAATTTTTTCAGGACTGAGTATGACACTCCAGATCACTGCAGATGAGTATCTCCGGTTTCGGGACATGCTGGAGCAATCCAGCGGCATCATGCTGGGCGATGGCAAGGAATATCTGGTCAGCAGTCGTCTGCGGCGATTGCTGGAGCAGCACAACCTGAGCTCGATTTCCGACTTGCTGAGCACGCTCAACGGCAATCGACGCTTGCAGGAGCTGGTGATTGACGCTATGACCACCAACGAGACGCTGTGGTTTCGCGATGAACATCCGTACCGGGTGTTTCGTGAGCGTTTATTGCCGGAATTGGCCGGGTTGCGCCGCCCGTTAAAAATCTGGTCTGCTGCTTGTTCAACGGGCCAGGAACCGTATTCGCTCAGTATCGAGATTGAAGAGTTTCGCAAACGTTCTCCTGGCAGCCTGGCAACCGGTGAGCGGATTCTGGCGACCGATATCTCTCCCAGTTCGCTGGCGCAGGCGAAAGACGGTATTTATCAGCAGCTGGCTATTCGTCGTGGTATGAACGAGCAGCATCTGAAAAGCTATTTTCACCCACGGGATGGTGATCGTTGGCAGATTGATCAGAAGATCAAGAGCCGAGTGGATTTTCGCCAGCAGAATTTGCAGCAGAGCTTTACCGGGCTGGGCAAGTTTGATGTGATTTATTGCCGTAACGTACTGATCTATTTTTCTGCTGATCTGAAGTACGACATTCTCAAACGTATGCATGGCAGCTTGAATCCGCAAGGCTATCTGGTGCTTGGGGCGTCGGAGAGTCTGAATAACCTGGGTGAGTATTTTGAGATGGTGCAGTGCCACCCCGGTATTATTTACCGGGCGCGTTGAACAAGCGCCGTTGGGTGAACAACCGTCGTTGGGTGAACAAGAGTGGTTGGGTGAACAAGAGTGATTGGTTAAACGATAGTGGGGGTGAATCCTGATGCTGTCGGTCGGGCAACTGCTTAGGCAAGTTCCAGCTGCATTTCATGCCATTGCAAACCGCCGTGGCTGGAGGCGGATTCGGACTGGTAAATAAAGCCAGCACGCTGATAAAAACGGATGTGTTGGCTGCGACACATCAGATGAATACGTTGCTTGCCGAGACGGCGCATATGCTCAATGTAATTGAGCAACAGCGTACGACCCCAGCCATGACGCTGCCATACCGGGTGAATCACCACCGACATCACGACATTTTCCGGGCCTTGCGGATCGTGGCCTGCCAGTTGCTTGAACGCTTCGTTGTCCATCGCCACCTTGAAACAACAGCCGGAATTGACGAAACCGATGATGGCTCCGGCCAACTCCAGTACCAGAAACCCTTGGGGATAACGTTCGATACGCAGGCGAATTTTCTCCAGCGTTGCGGCTTCATCACCTTGATAGGCACTGTTTTCAATAGCAAAACAGACGTTGGCGTCGGCGGGTTGCGCCAGCCGTATACGGTAGTCGGCGTGTGTGTGCATCGGGATTCCCGGAGTGGTTCAGCTGGCGATAAATTCTTTCCAGGCTTGCATCAGCTCGATAAAGTCTTCAAGCCCGCAGCCTGCGGTCAGATCGTAATCGTGTAGCGTCAGGGATTCATCTTCCAGATCAAGGTCTTCATCGAACATCAAGGCGTTGGATGAGATATCGACCTCGTGTTGCGTTATTTGCAAAATCGTTTCTTTTCCCTGCCAGCGATAATCTCGCAAACCACCGGATTGCAGTAACTCCGCCGTGGTGATCAGTGCCCGCAGGTGCTTCAGATCGTCACCGATCTCATCGGTCAGCCAGTTGCCAATCAGAGAATGCTCTTCATCAAGGCGGGCAACAGGCTTATTGCCTTCAAACCAGAATTCGTAGTCCAAGGGGAATCTCACATAACGGATAGAGCATGATCGTGGTGTCACGAAGGATGGTGTTAAGCCGCTGCGCTGTTACGCTCAGCGGCGGCACGGTGCAGTATCGTTCAGTCTAGCTGTACGCCGGGTTCAATCGCCAGTGGCCAGCCACCCAGATCCTTGTAGCGGTTCACAATAAAACAGAACAGCTCAGCGGTTTTCCAGGTGTCGTAGGCGGCGCTGTGAGCGGCGCTGTTGTCGAAATCGAGCCCGGCGGTAATGCAGCTTTTTGCCAACACGGTTTGGCCGAGGGCGATGGCGGCAATCGAGGCGGTATCGAATGACGAAAACGGGTGGAACGGATCGCGCTTGATGTCGTTACGCTCAATCGCAGCACGCAGAAATGCGTGATCGAAATGCGCGTTATGGCCGACCAACACCGCCCGGTTACAGCCGTAGTGTTTAATCTCACGCCGCACCACCTGGAACATATTGGTCAGCACGTCGATTTCAAATTCGGCATCCCGTTCCGGGTCGAACGGGTCGATGCCGGTGAAGTCGAGGGCTTCCTTTTCCAGGTTGGCGCCGTCAAACGGGTGCACCTCGGCAGACAATGTCTGGTCTGGGTGGATATAGCCTTCGTCATCCATGCGCAGGGTGACCATGGCAATTTCGAGCAGGGCGTCGGTATCGGGATTAAACCCACCGGTTTCCACATCGACCACCACGGGCAAAAAGCCGCGGAAGCGTTGGGCCATTGGGGTTTTTTCCTGCTTTTCGCCGTTTCCAGCGGGAGTTGTACTCATCCTAAGCCTTATCTTCAGGAGTTTTGCAGTTGCCAGCGCAGGGTTTCACCCGCACGCAATGGCACAATGATGTCGTTGCCAAATGGCATTTCAGAGGGCACCTGCCACTTGGATTTCACCAGGGTAATGGTGTCTTCGTTACGTGGCAGGTGGTAGAAATCGGGGCCGTAGTGACTGGCGAAGCCTTCCAGATTGTGGAGTACACCGAGGTCTTCAAAAATTTCGGCATACAGCTCAATCGCGCCGTAAGCGGTATAGCAACCGGCACAACCACAGGCGTTTTCCTTGGCACCCCTGGCATGAGGAGCGCTGTCGGTACCGAGGAAAAACTTGCGGCTACCAGAGACCACCGCGTCTTGCAGCGCTTGCTGGTGAATATTGCGCTTCAGAATCGGCAGACAATAAAAATGCGGCCGAATACCGCCAACCAGCATGTGGTTACGGTTGTAGGCCAGATGCTGCACGGTAATGGTGGCGGCGACGTTGTCACCCTGACTCAATACAAACTCGGCGGCGTCTTTGGTGGTGATGTGTTCCACCACCAGGCTCAGTGCTTTGTGTTTGCTTGCCAGTGGTGCCAGTACGGTATCGAGAAATTCTTTTTCGCGGTCAAAAATATCGACGTGCTGGTGGGTTACTTCACCGTGTACCAGCAGTTTCATATCGTTGTCAGCCAGTGCCGCGCAAACGTCATCAAGCTTGCCGAGGTCGGTAACGCCGGAGGCTGAGTTGGTGGTCGCTCCCGCCGGATACAGCTTGGCTGCCACAACGCGGCCAGTAGCCTTGGCAGCGCTGATCATCTCGGGCGTGGTGTTGTCGGTCAGGTAAAGCACCATTAACGGGTCAAAACCGCTGTCGCCAGCCTGGGCCAGAATGCGCTCGCGGTAAGCCAATGCCTGTTCGGCATTCATCACCGGCGGTTGCAGGTTGGGCATGATGATCGCTCGTTTCATCACCCGAGCAGTGGCGGGGACTGTGTGTTGCAGTACCTGGCCATCGCGAACGTGTAAATGCCAGTCGTCCGGGCGGGTGATCGTCAAGCGGTCGGTCATGAGGATTCCTTCTTTACGTTTTACTGTGCTGTTTGACGCTGTCTGCGTGCTGCGGCCATGACTCATGGTTGCTACACGGTGGCTGGCAGTGATTCCGACAGGCAAAAATGTGACCCGGCATTGTAGCGCAACCGGTTTTTTACTGCTTGGCTTTGTGGTTCCTGACGTTAGGGCCGCGAGCGCTTGGCGGGAGGGCTGTTCACGTTGAAGGTTCAAGATTTTCCGCGACTGGCCGATAGCCCCTCAGAGACATGCCTATTACCAACTTCACTACCACAGAGGCCAACGTAGAGACACATGATTCGTCTGGACAATCTCGCTGCTGGTCATTCACCCGGCGTGCCGGAATCTGGCTCACACTCTGGTTATAAGGCCAGCAGGGTGCTGGCTTGGCTGTTGTTCGGCTTATTATTCTCGCTGTGGTTGGGTCGGCCAGCGCTGGCCGGTCAAACCGCCATGCCGTTGGAATACGGGCTGGATATCTACAACACCCGCTGGGCCGTCTCCGGGTCGGTATTTGACTGCCAGTTTAGCCAGACCATTCCGGGCTACGGCAGCGCTGTTTTTTTGCAACGAGCCGGAGAAAATGTCTCTTTTCGACTCGAAGCCACCCAAAACCGCATGGCATACAGTGATGCCAGAGTCTCATTATTGCCGCCTCCCTGGCGTCCGGCAGAACGTACCGAAAATCTGGGCACTGTTCGTATCCGCCAGGAAACACCACTACTGGCACTCGATACACGCCGCAGCAACCAGTTTATTCATGGCTTGCTGGAAGGCAAACGCCCGACGATCAGCCACCAGACCTGGTATGACGCTAACCGCTTTGTCCGGGTGTACGTCTCCGGTGTCACCTTTCAGGATTATTACCCGGAGTTTCTTGATTGCATCAGTCGGTTATTACCGATGAATTATGATCAGGTGGCCCGCAGCAAGGTGTTTTTCGCCAGTGGTGAAGACAAAATAGAAAAAAACGACATCAAGGTACTGGAGCGGGTTGCCTACTACATCAAACACGACCCCAGAGTCTTTGCGCTGTACCTGGATGGCCACTCAGACCTGTCTCTTATACACATCTCCGAGCCCACGAGACAGGCAGAAATCTCG
>CAJXTI010000038.1 GCA_913061185.1 uncultured Oceanobacter sp. | reverse complement strand
AACTCGCGACCCCGACCTTGGCAAGGTCGTGCTCTACCAACTGAGCTATTCCCGCTAACTCTTCCCTCAATATAACGCCGAGAAGAATGGTATCCCCAAGGGGATTCGAACCCCTGTTGCCGCCGTGAAAGGGCAGTGTCCTAGGCCTCTAGACGATGGGGACGTCTCTGAAGTGGTGCGTATCATACGCTTATTTCTTAATTTTACAAGAAAAATCAAGGAACAATAGGAACAATCTCACCAGACTCTTCTATTACAACCTTTGAAAAGTTTGGCGACTCGACCAAACCAGAGCCGACTCGATCTTCCATCTCCTCCACAGCACTAGATACATCAGTGAAATCTATACCTTCTACGAGGTAAAGTCCGTAGTTCCACCATTGTAAATCCATCAGCTTGGCAATGATTTTAGGCTCAAATCGATATCGGATATGTTTTGCTGGAATACCTGCTACAATTTCATAGGGCTTAACATTCTTGACGACTACACTTCTCGCACCAATAACAGCACCATCTCCAATGGTCACTCCTCGCCGAATAAACACACCCTCTCCAATCCAAACATCATTTCCAATAGATATTTTATTATTGTCATCACCATATTTTTGATTAAAACTCATTCTCGACTTAGCTACCGCAGGTGTCCTTTCATAAAATTCTTTGACATGATCATATCTTCCCCAAAACCCCTGAAATAAATAATGAGTAGATAATTCATTTGTCGGATGCTCTACCTGCCCAGCAGTAATATTAGAAGCGATAGAGCAAAACCGACCAATTTTATCAACATTACGAAAAATAGTATTACCGCCACCCAAATAGGAATAAGCTCCTATTTCACCAATATCGAACCTTCCCGCTCTGATTTCTATATATTGTTCTAATACGATACGAGAAGACTTCCCAACTCCAAAGTGAACCTCTCCATTCTGAGCCGAAACTGATACGTCAGCCTCTTCCAACAACAATCTTTGACGCTGAAGCATAACTACTCCGACACATATCTAGATAAATGGCGAATAAAAGGATACTTACTATCTCTCAAAAAACCCTTTGGGTCTCGTCGAAGTTTTGCTTTTTTTCGATCATTTTTGACAAATCTGGCAAAAACACCGATCCAAGCAGGTTCTACATATTCTGAATACCCTGCTTCACCAGCTTGATCCATTACACGCACCCCCTCAAACCAAAGCCCTTTTGCATTTATTTCCTTTGGGGGAATAATCCATTTCACAGCTCGACCACTATATTTATTCTCAAATCCAACACCGATAAAATTCTTTACATCGTCAGGCCACGGGTCGGCCAGAAAACGCAAATACAAACCGACAGCTTCTTCAGGCAGATAACACAATTCTTTTTCCATTACATTTTCAATTTCAACGACATCTTTCACAAAATCAACAATACCGTCATGAACCTGGCAAATAAAATCCACCCTCTTCTGTTCATTTTCAACGGAAAGAAAAATAGGCACCCCCTCATCGTCAAATTTAACAAATGACCCATCTTTATTTTGAAACATCAATTCAAACATTAGAATATATTTATTATAGTCATGTCTTTTATTTCTAGGAGACAATCTATCAGCATAATAAGAGAGAGCCTGATGAGAAAAATTTATCTTCAAATCAACCGAATCATTCGTAGAAAAATAATACCCAATCGTAGATTCAAGATTGAATATTTTTATTAATGAAGCCTGCAGAGTACCAGAATGACCAATATCCACAAACGCTAATTTTTCCGAATCTTTGACAACGCCCTTCTTATTGTACACATCAAGAAGGTTAGCGCGCTCCTTTTTGGCATTTTTCAAAATCACTTCCAAAACCGGCGAGCTTGAGAAAAAACCAATTAACCGAGAAGAGTCCTTCTTCCAATCAGCTATATCTCGATACGAATTATAACCAAAAAGTCCGAACACATCATCAGGCACATCACTGCCCAGAATACCAAATCGGTGATATAGCAACTCATCTAAAGGACATGGTGTAAAATTAACAGATAATAGATCAATCACGTCCTTATCAGAAACAATACCAGCTACATTCAAAGATCGACGAGAAGCATACAAATACTCTGAAATAGGAGCAGCCACCACTCCTTTAGATATAATATCGTAGCATTTTTTTACAATATCTCCATCCCGAGCAAGAAAAAAAACCTTTTTCACACCCCTAGCAATAGAATCTTTTAGGATTTGCCGTGCGAAACCCATCATCATTGGCCCGAGGTAGGAATATCCTAAGACAGAAGAAGAACCATGAGTAAAACTTTTGGCACGCCCGCAATATTCGGATGCGATTTTGGATGCACCCAAGCTAGAAATAACTGATTGCGAGAAATCATCTGAAAACTTGCCAATACCTCTTAAATAATCGCTAGAAAAATCACACATCTGACGGCTTGTAGGAATTAAAATAGCGCCAACACCAGCAGCCTTTGCCTTTTCAATATCCGATCTCGGATTATCTCCAAAATGCAATATATCTTTAGGCTTAATTCCGATATCAGATAAAACAACCGAGTATATTTTTCCGCTATGCTTTAAGAACCCACAATCCAATGAAGAATATATTAAACCATCAAACCCAAAGCCCGAACACTCCAAAAGATAACGTAACTCCTCAGAAGAATAGTACGTATCCGAAATTAGTATTATTTTCTTCTTCTTTTTCTTGGCTATATCAAAAACCGATTTACCAGAAGATTTCACTCGACAAAGTTTAGCATCCAAATCAAGCTCAGCTTTAGCCAACCTCTCAGCAAGCGAGGCATCTAAACCAACCTCATCACAAACGGCCTTATATCTATTGAGTAAACTCACCTCTTCCCCATTCATACAATCACGCTTTGCAGCAAGATTACGACTAGCCTTGCGCGCGGAAATAAATTCATCCCACAAAGTTTCTGGGATGATATTTTTTAACCCCCCAAAAATATGACTCGGATCCGAAAATGGCCGCTCAATCAATGTATCAAATATATCAAAAGAAACCCATTTTACCGCATCTATCTCTTTGCTAATAACCGACAACAAATCCTTAGTCCAAACGACAGATTCCGATGATATTGGCTCTCTAGTTGTCGATATGGGCACTGCCACTTCCGGGAGTTTGGAAGTTGATTTTTCTATTTTACTCTCCCGCCTAAGGCCAGACATATTTCGAGACAGCTCATCATTTCTTCTTCTTGTAAACTCAAGCTTATCAACATCTGAATATGACCAATAAAAACCAAGCATATCACGAAGCTTGTCCTTACCCTCAACAAACATAACTCTATCAACTTGAGGCAGCCCAAGAATTTTTGCCCAAAAATGAGGGCTTACAAATTCTTGATACACTGAAGAATATTCATTTTTTGTTTTCCCGTTTCCAAAATCAAATACAGGCTTAAAAAAACAATCTACGTTTTTATCAAAATATTTAGCTTCCATCAAAACAGAAGAAGAAAGGCTAGCAACAGTTTTAAGTCTATAACTAGAAAGCGCACGATATACAGGAAAATCTGCTAGCTCGACATTTTTTTTAGAAAGAACATAATCCAATACATCCGCATCGCCTGATTTCAAATATGGATGCCTAGCATAATAAACTTTTGAATGTGTTTTACAAAGGGCATCAAAACGCTCCTTATAATCCAAGACTGATAACATCCGACCTTCATCGCAAACCGACTTATCATTGAGCATCTGGCCAACAAACAAACAACTATGTGGTTCAAGGCCAGCTTCTATACGCCGCCAACCTTTATATGTTTGCACCTTCACTCTATCCGCATAAAGATACATCAAATCCTCTGAAGTATTAAAATCAAACAACCTTTCTCTTATTTCATCATCATTAGAATTAAACCCAAATAACACATCATCAAAAAATCGAATAGGATGCAACCAAATATCAATATAAGATGCACCGCAGCGACCAATGACCGACCTTGTTTGCTCTGAGAGTTCATATCCAATAACTAAATCCCCTGCGGTGACAAAGCCTGATAGATACTCAATTGATGCATTGGTGATAGACTCCAGAGGGTACCAAAATTGTGTTGCATCAAGATCAACTTCAATATTACTCAAATCGAAAAACTTACGCCTATCAATATGATTAACATCAGTCAACGAGGATGCTAATACTCCAGCATTAATACCAGTAGCTTTAGCTATTGGTCGACTTAACAAATCCCTCATCCAACGCCTGTTGGAATATTGCTCTTTCTCTTTAGTCATCAAAGGATCACTAGAGATAAAGATCCTCTTATATTCAAACATAAAAATATTCCCTAATTTATAACGCCAGCGCCACTGCTGCTGACACTGCTATTTGATAAATAACCTGACTTATATCTTTTGTTAACTGCAACGCTTTCAAAGTAGGCTTGGCTAGTACAAAAATCTCGTCACCAGGGCCAACCATTTTTTTGTCATCCAGATCACGGTTGGCAGTCACAAACATGCCATTCGGTTTCATCACCAGTGTATTCATATCGTCGAGATCGGCGGTGGAACCACCTGCTTGCTCAACGTAACGTTCAATCGTTCTTCCCTTCTCATAAGTAATCGCGGTAGGGAAAAGCACCTCTCCATGAATCATCACCAGATGCCGTTTGGCAGGGATTACAATCTTGTCCCCCTGATTCAGAATAACCTGGGAAGGATTATAACCCTCGGCAAGGAGTACTTGACCCCTGGGGGATACCTGTTTCGCGCGATCGATCCAGGAGAGAATAGAATCCGCTTCGATCTTTCTCAGTTCAGCGGTTTCCTTGGTAGCGGATCTGGCAGTTAAAACGCTTTGCTCCAGAGCGTGGAGTGATGACATCAGCATATCTTTCTGCCGCTGGGCTACCGACTGCCTGAAGAGCTGGACTGAATCGCCATCAGATAATTCCGTCAGCTTAACTTTGGCAAGAAGGTCCTTGAGTGTTGCCCCCCAGGGAAGCACCATTTCTGTCGTTGACTCATGCTCCCCAAGCACTTCCACACTGATGCTGTCGGGACGTAATTGAGAAGACAAACGAATAACCGAGCCTGGTGCGACATTGACGCCCGCTATTTCGCCAACGGGATATTGGTAGGCATTAACCCGATCCCCCTCTGGGGCAACCACCGTCACATGGGTTACGCGCTCACCCACAACAACGGCATCAACAACTTCAGTCAATGGTGTATCAACCTTTGCCAACTCATACGAGCCCAAAAAACCGGCCACTCCTTCAACACTTACGCTCCCCAGCCTGCGCGATACAAAGATCAGATCACCATCCTGCAACTGTACGGGAGGCATCTGGCCTTTTTGGACAAAATCATACAAATCGATTTCTGCAATATTAAGATTTTGACGCTTTACCAGAATATTACGATAGCTCCCAAGATCATTTTTTATCCCGCCCGCCTTGTCGATATAGCGTAAAACACTATCGGCGCTTTGGCCCTCATAAATTCCAGGTTTGGGAACCATGCCAGATACAAACACTTTGACGGTCTGGCTTGAGGCTAATGTGACATAGGCTTCGACATTGGCCTTGTAAACCCTTTTGATGGATTTTAACACCACCTGATTAAGGTCTTTATTAGCAACACCCAATACCTTGACCGGGCCGACTCGGGGTACAAAAATATTACCCTGGGCATCAACGACCATCTCTTGTTGAAATTCAATCCCCCCCCAAAGCTGAACCAGCAGCTTGTCACCCTGGGCAATTCGATATTCAGGGTTAATCCCGGTAAACGATGTGTCTTCAAATCCACCACTAAACAACCAGCTAGCATATAATTTTTGCTCACTTGTCTTCAAAATACCTGCTGGGTCTTCTTCCGGGAGCGATTGTCCAAGATCGACAGCGACAGCAAAATTCCCACACAATACAATTGCCAATAATAATATCAGACGTGCCAACATATCAGTCCTTATGCTCTTCAATAACAGACACCAGCAAACGACCAACCAGATAAATAAGCAGCAGGACTGCAAACCAGGTGGCGATATTGTAAAGGCGACGAGGGTATTTAGCTTCTTGTGCCAACATGGGAGGCTCCACAATCAATAAGTGTTTTAATTTCTGCAGAGCTTGCGAACGAACGCTATCGAGGCTGACCAGTGTAGATTTGTATAAATCGGTCGCCAGTTCGCTGCTCAGGGCGATTTCTTTGAAGTCCATATTGATCTTGTTAAATCCATTGTGGGAGTCCTGAGTCAGGCGCGTGCGCTCTTCTGCGAGTTGCTGTTCCAGCGATTGGATAAGATTCTCTTGCGCTTTTACCTCCGGCGATCCATCACGCATAATGGCAGCAAGCTCTTTCAAACGCGCCTGCGCCTTGATCAACTCAACCTGCAAGCCACTGACACCTTCGAGAATCGCTCCGCCTTCTTGCTCTGGATTATACAGCCGGTTTTTTTGCTGAAATCCCATCAACTTACGCTGCCAGTTTTTTAACAAGTCGTGTGCCCGCTCAACTTCGTCTTGGGCATAATCGAGTTGTTCTTGCGCCATTTTGTCGCCGAGATCATTGATAAACTCTTCACTCACTGTCAATAAGGCCTTAGCCATTGCCAATGAATAATCAGGGTCAAATGCTTGCACTTCAACCCGAATAATGTCAGACGTCTCGTCGTGATATACCAGCACATGCTTCTGGTAATACTTCAAATACTCCTCCGACGTTGCATCGCGAGGAAGTCGGCTCAATCGGTCAATGCGGTCACTTTCATAGTGAGCCCGCAGCGCAATTGCCTGATCCAGCTGCTCCGCCATGGCCCGAGATTCAATAAACGCCTTGATCAGCAGAGAATCTTTGGTTGATGAACTGACGGCTCCCAGCGACGCAAGACCCGTGATTTCTGTCTGATTACCCGACTCTTTCACCACAAACTGCGTTTCCGTGGCAAAACGCGGCGACGCGAGAAAGCCGTAATAAATGATGACCAGCGCCGTTGCCACGATGACGAGGGCAAACGAGCCAAGACCAGCCAGGCCACGCCAAAGTTTTTGCCCGACATGACCGCCTCGCTGTTTTGTATCCACAGATAAAACAGCCGCTGATTCCACTCCTCCAGGAGCTGCCGTTTGTGTGGGCACGTCGATCTGACTCACAGGTTCTTCTTGTATAGTTGTCAAAACATCTCACTAAAGCCGCTAGCTGTTATAAACAGCAATGGCATCGTCAATATTGTCGAAATAGGATAACGAGCCATTGTTAATCAATAGTCCCGCTTCACAGAATTTTTTTAGTTGATCTAGCGAGTGATTCACCATAATCACTTTGGTCGCCGAAAACTTTTCTTTCAGCATTTTTTCACCTTTTGCTCTGAAGGCCGCATCGCCAACTGCGGTAATTTCATCAATTAAAAGCACATCAAAATCAAAATCCAAAGCAACAGTAATACCTAGCATCACTCGGGCGCGCATGCCACTGGAATAGGTTTTCATCGGCTCATCAAAGTACTGGCCAATTTCAGCAAAATCGTCTACCCGATTTTCCATTAATCGAGTGTCACGAATGCCATGAATACGAGCAATAAACCGGGCATTCTCTCGGCCACTCATACTACCCTGCACCCCCCCTTGTAGTCCAAGTGGCCAGGAGATACGTAATGGTGATTCAATCGTGCCTGAATTCGGCATTTCTGCCCCACCAATCATCCGGATCAGTGTCGATTTCCCCGCACCATTCCTGCCGACCACACCGATGCTTTTATCCATAGGAAGATCAAGCATCAGATCCCGAAATACGTAATTACGACCGGATCGAGTTTTATACCATTTGCAAAGCTGATTAAACCGAATCATCCGCCAATAAACCTGGAACGATTAACGTGATACAAGGATAAGGACAAGGACAAAAATAGTAGCGTTAGTGATATCACATAAGTCCAGGAACCAAATCCGGCATAATAAACATCAAAATAGGCTTCCCGCATTAATTCCAGACAATGGAACACTGGGTTCCAGTTAATCAGATACCAGTAATGCTTAGGCACAACAGAAGCCGGATAAAACACTCCGGATACAAACAGCATGGGAGTCATCACTACAGTCAACAACTTGGGGGTATCCGCCCAATATTCCACCAAAGAGCACAATAGCAGCCCGATTCCTAAAGAGAGCAAGGTCAATAGTCCAATAGCTCCTATCAATTGCAACGGAAATGCTGGTAATACTTCGTAACCCAGAACCCAGGCCATCAGCACACAAAGTAGAAACAGCACACAAATGTAGGTGACCAGCTCAATAATGACCCGGGTGATCACCGGATCAATCGGCTCTACCTGGCGGTAGGACATCAGGCCCTTATTAGCTTGAACGGCATTAGCTGTCTGAGTGAGAATTTTATTGAATAGTTTAAACGTCAGCAGGCTTGTAACCATAAACAGGCCCACTTCAACACCAGAAATTGATGAACGGCCCAACAGTGAAAATATGCCGGCCATAATTGCCGCCTGCCCGGCAGGTTCCGCTATCGCCCAGAAATACCCCAGACGGCTGCCTCCGAAACGAGTACGTAACTCCCGAATGAACAGTGCGTACACCGTGTCCTGCATTATTTGTAACGGCGACCGCTTTCGCCTGCGCTCCATCACACACTCATCCTTAAACATGGCTGGCCGAATATTTATCCGTTTTGTTCACATTGGACTTCAAGTTGTTACCGCCGCAAAAAGGCGTCCCAAAAAATGAGAGCCACAAAGTATACACAAGATCCTTCTATCAACCAGTGTCATGAAGTGTCGGTTTCTTATCACATCAAAGTCCTGTTTCAGCTGGCTGAAAATCAAGCGAAGCTGAATTGATACAAAATCTCAGGCCTGTTGGTACAGGCCCATCTTCGAACACATGCCCCAGATGGGCATCGCAGGCGGCACAAATGACTTCCGTCCGAACCATGCCGTGCGACGTATCAATACGTTTTTCAACCGCGCCAGCCAACTCCTGATAAAAGCTGGGCCAGCCACAGCCAGCGTCAAATTTGGTATCCGATACAAACAGCGGCTCACCACAACAAGCACAGCTATAAACACCAAGCTCCACTGTCTGGTAGTACTTACCGGTAAATGGCCTTTCAGTTCCAGCCTCTCGGGTAACGAAGTAGGTATGAGGATCCAGCAATGCTTGCCACTCTTCAGGAGAGCGTTTCACTCGTCGAGCAACACGCTCCCCCTCCCCAGTGGCTATATTCTCTTCATTATTCTTGTCACTCATTCGCTTATTTCCCCTTGCTACATACACTCGCGCACATCATGCCAGATTTTCTTGGGCGATATTTTTGCTTGTACCCACGACTAGACGCCATCGGGGACTTTAAGCTTTAAATTCCCAAGGGTATCATCTCGCCCCTGTCGATCATGCGTCAAATGACATCGACCCCGTTTCCTATTTTTCGTTCGGCAGTACCGTGCATCCCATGTTGCTACGGCATCCGACCAGTACAAGGCTCCCTCTTCGATGCAGGAAATTCGCAAATCCGACAAGCTGGCTAATGTTTTTTACGATCTTCGCGGCCCGGTTCTTCAGGCCGCCAAGCGCATGGAGGAAGAAGGTCACCGGATATTGAAACTGAACATTGGCAATCCAAAACCCTTCGGTCTGGATGCCCCTGAAGAAATCATTCAGGACGTTATCTACAACCTGCCTGATTCCGAAGGCTATTCGGACTCCAAAGGCCTGTTTTCTGCGCGAAAAGCCATCATGCAGTACGCCCAGCAGAAACACATCGCCAATGTCGGCATTGAAGACATTATCATCGGCAATGGCGTCAGCGAGCTGATTGTTGCTTCCATGCAAGGGTTGCTGAATAACGGTGATGAAGTACTGGTTCCGGCACCCGACTACCCGCTATGGACCGGCGCTGTCGTGCTCGCAGGCGGACGAGCGGTTCACTACGTTTGTGATGAGCAATCAGAATGGTATCCCGACCTGGACGATATGCGCGCCAAAATTACCAACCGTACCCGCGCCATGGTCTTGATCAATCCCAACAACCCTACCGGTGCGGTTTACCCTACCGAGTTGCTGCTGGGCATGCTGGAAATTGCCCGAGAATTCAACCTGATCGTGTTCTCGGATGAAATCTACGACAAGATTATTTTTGATGGCATAACACACACATCCACAGCTTCACTGGCTGACGACCTGCTGATCATTACGTTTAACGGCCTGTCCAAAAACTACCGTTTGGCGGGTTTTCGCTCCGGCTGGATGATCATCAGTGGCGCCAGACACAAAGCCCGAGATTACATAGAAGGGCTGGAAATGCTGGCCTCCATGAGACTCTGCGCCAACGTACCCGCCATGTACGCAATTCAGACCGCACTGGGAGGCTATCAGAGTATCGACGACCTGGTCGCAGAAGGCGGGCGCATTCGCCAGCAGCGGGATATCGCCTGGGAAGCACTCAACAGCATCCCGGGTGTCAGTTGTGTCAAACCCAAAGGCGCGCTGTATTGCTTCCCGAAAATGGACAAGGACAAATTCAACATTTTGGATGACGAACGCATGGTGCTGGATCTGCTGGAACAACAAAAGATTCTGATCGTGCACGGCACTGCGTTTAACTGGAAATCGCCCGATCATTTCCGCGTTGTATTTTTACCCCGCCCTGAAGACCTGACTTTGGCGATGAGCCGGATTGATCAGTTTTTCCGTGGCTACGTGCAAGCCTGAAATTTTCACCATCAGACCCAATGGAAACGGCCCCACTATGCTTGATGTTCATATCGACGATTTTTTCAAGGACTGCGCTACCATCCTGCTGATAGGCTTCAGGCATTTTCCTCGTCCTCAAACCCTGTTTATTGAGGACATCTCGGGACCGGATCAGATGGATGAATTTGGCCTGCACAGCAATCGCCACCTGGCTGCACTGGGTACGTTAGGATGGCTCAAAGAGGAAGGGTATATACGTTTTAGTGGCCAGGATCGCCAAGAGTCAGTCGATGATTTTGTGTTGACCAGCAAGGCACTGATGCGGCTGCTGGCACCGGCAAAGAGTAACAATCCGGATCGAGGGCACGACCTGCCAGAGACACCAACACCTGTTATTCAGGTGTTGGAATTTGCCCGGTTGCAAAGTGATACCACCTGGATCAGCCAGATCGTTCAAACCAATTTGATCACTTCACCCTGACACCTTCTCTGTCATCACGGTGAAATTACCCAACCCTATTTGGTTCTGACAGCAAACCCGGCAGAGGCCAATAATTGCTGCAAGTCGACGCACTTGGCGGGAACACCCACCTTCATCGTAGGAATATCCCGACGCAGTGGATAATCCCGACGCAACTGATCAAAGGTCTGTTTAACATCCTCTGCTCGTGACATGGCCGAACGCATTTTACCGTCATCAACACGCACTTCATAAGCCGCTCGAATCGCCGTACGCAACGCCTGATTTAACGGTACCTGATCAGAAAAATTCACCCGCCGAATACCGGGTTCTGGCAAAAACTGACCCAACTTGCGCCGCATCGGCAGGCCAAAATACTCACACACGGCCTGATAAATCATTTCCGTACCGCGCATCTTGCCGTCCAGAGAATAACCAGCGATATGCGGTGTCGCCAGCATACAGCGATGCATCAAGGCAAGATCCAGATGAGGTTCTTTCTCCCACACATCCAGAATTGCCTCAAAATCGTTGTGCGACCTCAGGTGAGCCAACAATTCAGCATTATTCACCACCGCTCCCCGACTGCTGTTGATCAAACAGGCATTCTGTTTCATTTGCAGCAGCTGCTCGGCACCCATCAAATGCCGGGTGGGAAATTCCCCATCATTCACCAGCGGAGTATGCAAACTCACCACATCCGCCTTCAGCACTTCCTCAAGTGACGTCAGTGGCCCCACTACAGCCGGATCCTTGAACGGATCCGTCGCCACGACGTCAACACCCATTTCTTCAAGCCGCCGACGCAAGCACAGCCCGACGTTGCCAACCCCGACAATACCCACGGAAAGATCGGCAAAAGACACGCCTCGCACATCAATCAGTACACTGAGCGAACTTAATACGTAATCCACAACGGCTTGCGCATTACAACCAGGGGCACTGGCAAAGCCAATATTTGCACGCTGCAGATAGTCGAGATCAATATGATCTGTGCCAATCGTTGCGGTTCCAACAAACTTGACCGGGGTTCCCTTGAGCAAGGTTTCATCAACGGCTGTTACAGAACGCACCAGTAATATATCGGTGTCCGCCAGCTGATCAGCAGTCAGGCTGCGACCATTAAGGCGCCGAATTTCACCAAACTCAGAAAAGAAAGAATCTACCAGAGGAATGTTTTCGTCAGCGGCTATTCGCACGAGGGTGTTGTCCAGTTGGAATACAGGGCGACATTTTGTCAAGCCACACCCATCTTTACAATGACCAGCAAGATTCTGTCAAAAAAAGCCGACGATCAGCCAAACACGGATACTCCGGGCGATTACCTTTCAGGATAATTGCCTGGTATCAGAACACAGACTAAACACCGCATTGTCGACAAAAACAGGGATAAAAGCGCCTCTGCACAAAATACCGGCAAAAGGGATGGTCATGTCTAATTCCACCCGGTTCATTTTCTGGATGAATAGCCGACATTGGTAAAAACCCTTACATCAAAGGCAATTACGACCATTGGCTTCCTTAACCGAAAGGCAGTAATCAAGTATACTTGCGCCCCTGCATTCCCAATGGAACAACACAATCTGAAGGTTGCCGGCACCCTCAAAAGGGGAACCCGGGTGAATCTGAAGATTCATAGAGATGAGGAAAACACCGTGTTAGAAGCTTATCGTGCTCACGTTGCCGAGCGAGCAGAGCTGGGAATTCCACCCAAGCCTCTGAATGCTGAACAGACAGCTGCTCTGGTCGAGTTGCTGAAAACTCCACCCGCTGGCGAAGAAACCACTCTGGTTGACCTGCTGGAAAACCGTATCCCTCCGGGTGTGGATGAAGCAGCCTACGTAAAAGCAGCGTTCCTGACTGCCATTCTGAAAGATGAAGCGACTTCTCCACTCATATCCAAAGAAAAAGCGATTCAACTGCTGGGTATGATGCAGGGTGGCTACAACATCGCGACATTGGTTGAACAGCTGGATAACGCTGAACTGGCACCTCTGGCCGCGAAAGAACTAAAGCACACCCTGCTGATGTTTGACGCCTTCAACGACGTTCAGGACAAAATGAACGCTGGCAATGCGATCGCGAAAGAAGTGATGGAGTCCTGGGCCAATGCTGAATGGTTTACCAACCGCAACAAGGTTGCTGAATCCATCAAAATGACCGTATTCAAGGTGACTGGCGAAACCAACACCGACGACCTGTCACCGGCCCCGGATGCCTGGTCACGCCCGGATATCCCACTGCATGCCCGTGCTGCGTACAAGATGACCCGCGACGGCTTAGAGCCTGAAGAGCACGGTGTCACTGGCCCGATGTCTCAGATCGACGCGATCAAAGCCAAAGGTCTGCCGGTTGCTTTCGTTGGTGACGTGGTGGGTACCGGTTCTTCCCGTAAGTCTGCCACTAACTCGGTATTGTGGTTCTTCGGTGATGACCTTCCTGGTGTACCGAACAAACGTGGTGGCGGTGTCTGTATCGGTTCCAAAGTGGCCCCTATCTTCTTCAACACCATGGAAGATGCCGGCGCATTGGTATTTGAAGCTCCGGTCGACAATATGAACATGGGCGACGTGATCGATATCCGCCCATATGAAGGTAAAATCTTCAACGAAGCCGGTGATGTCATCTCCGAATTCGGTTTCAAATCTGAAGTCATTCTGGATGAAGTCCAGGCTGGCGGCCGCATTCCGCTGATCATCGGCCGCGGACTGACCACCAAAGCTCGTACCGCCCTGGGTCTTGGCGCAACCGATCTGTTCCGTCTGCCGGTTGACCCCGAGGCTGGCACCAAAGGCTTTACCCTGGCGCAGAAAATGGTCGGCAAAGCTTGCGGTCTGGAAGAAGGACAAGGCGTTCGTCCAGGCACCTATTGCGAACCCAAGATGACCACGGTCGGCTCTCAGGACACTACTGGTCCGATGACCCGTGACGAACTGAAAGACCTGGCCTGCCTCGGCTTCCAGGCAGATCTGGTGATGCAGTCCTTCTGTCACACGGCAGCGTATCCAAAGCCGGTTGACGTGGAAATGCAGCACACCATGCCTGACTTTATCCAGACCCGTGGTGGTGTGGCGCTGCGTCCGGGCGACGGTATCATCCACTCCTGGCTGAACCGCATGTTGCTGCCTGATACCGTGGGTACCGGTGGTGATTCACACACCCGTTTCCCAATGGGTATCTCCTTCCCTGCCGGCTCTGGTCTGGTTGCCTTCGCCGCTGCGACGGGTGTTATGCCACTGGATATGCCTGAATCTGTACTGGTGCGCTTCAAAGGTAAGATGCAGCCTGGTATTACCCTGCGCGACCTGGTTCACGCCATTCCGTTGTACGGTATCAAGCAAGGCATCCTGACGGTTGAGAAAAAAGGCAAGATCAACGAATTCTCCGGTCGTATTCTGGAAATCGAAGGTCTCGAGCACCTGACGGCTGAGCAAGCATTTGAATTATCAGATGCTTCTGCTGAACGTTCTGCCGCCGGTTGTACGGTCACTCTGTCAGAAGAATCCATCGCTGAATATCTGCGTTCTAACATCGTCATGCTGCGCTGGATGATCTCTGAAGGCTACGGTGATCCACGTACTCTGGAGCGTCGTGCTCAGGCAATGGAAGCATGGCTGGCCGATCCCAAGCTGATGCGTGCCGACAAAGATGCTGAATATGCCCATATCATCGAAATCGATCTGGCTGATATCAAAGAGCCTATCGTCTGCTGCCCGAACGACCCGGACGATGCCAAGACACTGTCTGACGTTGCTGGCGTAAAAGTAGACGAAGTCTTCGTTGGTTCCTGCATGACCAACATTGGTCACTTCCGCGCAGCCGGTAAACTGTTGGCTAACCACAAAGGTGGTCTGAGCACCCGTTTCTGGATGTCTCCACCAACCAAAATGGACGAAGCCCAGCTGATGGAAGAAGGTTACTTCAATATCTTCGGTACTTCTGGTGTCCGTACTGAAATGCCAGGTTGTTCTTTGTGTATGGGTAACCAGGCGCGTGTAGCATCCGGTGTTACCGTATTGTCGACATCTACCCGTAACTTCCCGAACCGTCTTGGCGATGGTGCCAACGTCTACCTGACCTCTGCCGAACTGGCATCCGTTGGGGCTATTCTGGGTAAACTGCCAACCACCGCAGAATACATGGAATACGCCAACAAGCTGGATAGTATGTCTGGTGAAATCTACAAGTACCTGAACTTCGACAAGATGGACGAGTACACCAAGAAAGCGGCTACCGCCGTTATCGCTTCCGACAAGTAACCCCGTCAGCAGTACTGGCCTTGCCGGTGCTGCTAGCGAGATAAAAATCGACAGCAATAAAAAACCCGACGTTTAAACGTCGGGTTTTTTATTGGCACCTCAAATACCTGATAACAAACAACGTCTCTTAGTCTGCATCCCGCACAACCATAAACTGCAGACTATCCGATTTGGATTTCGTCTCTTCCGACCCTTTATCAAACGTTATAATTCGGGCGGTATCAACCTGAAAACTGCTGGTCGTCGAGCTCCAGTAGGTAGAGTTATTATAACTGGTCGGGAATATATCAACATTAATCGCAAATGCAGTACAACGCCGCTCCACAATCGTTCTCAGTTCTGTGATATTAGGTAAGCGCCAGTCATTGTATCCAGCCAGAATCAGGTTTTCAGCCGCTGCCAATGCCAGAGACCAAGTGTAATAGCTTTTACGATCCGTTGATTCATCAAGGTCGCATGATTTAGCCGTTGCATTCCAGTCATAATCGATTGGACATCGCCGCCACATCAACCCAGTGGGTGTATGCGTCACCGTGTCGCCATGCTGTACAAAATCACTCGATGGCGTATACAAGACAGCTCCTGGCACACAAGCCTGGCTCGCGGCATGACAGATCCCGGATATAACACCAACACCAAGCACCAGCGACCACAGAATCGGTTTTATGACCATATTCACCCCCCTACAAGACGAACAAAAAAGGATTTGCTTTTAGCCAGCTGCGAGCCACTGGTATCCGTACCGCTCACCACCCCTTCATTAAAATCGACCGCCCAGGCCGCCCAATCCGCCCCGCCATACACATCAAATGTCCAATAAACACGGGCATACAGCGTATTGGGAAAATAATCCTCATCAATCGAAGGCGCTGTGACTGAATGATCGATGATCGAAGACAACTCATCAACCGAGGGTAAACGCCAGGCGCTATAACCACACAAAGCGATAGAATTCATATAGTCTACATAAGCAGCGGTATTGCACTCATCGTCCAGGTTACACACCCCTCCACCACTTTCTGTACCCACACCATCAGTGCCGCCATTTATCGAAGTATCGGTGCTGTACCAGGTAAAATACGAATTACTATCCCTTTCTGTGCCAGAACCCGAAGCATCTTTTACTTCCCATAACAGCCCGGTATTCACATCCAGAACACACGACCATTCCTCGGCAGCTGCCGCCAGCGCGATGCCCTCCGAGTCGAGTTTGATAAAATCAAATCCAGCCTTACCCGACCCTTCTTTAACCAGGCTGGCATCAGCATCCCTGCCATAATCTGCATCTTGACCACCAAAGTTCGTATTTGGGCAAACCGTCTCGGCAGTGGCCGAATAACAGGCAGTCAGACCCGTATCATTACTTTTGCCTGTCGCACCAATGGTTACAGCAATCGTACTGGTCGCAACCGCCTCGTCACTCGGGTCACTTTCGTACTCACCACGCACCGCAGACACCCTGAAGTAGTAAGTTCGGATGGCATCAGTGGAACTCAGAACAAAACGGTTTGTGATCACGTCAGTTTCCAGCATGCCCCCCAGATAACTGTTGTAATTGGCCACATCCGATACCGGGATCGTCTCGCGCGCATAATAAACGTTATAGGATGCCGCTGACGCCACCTCATCCCAAGTTAGCGTCACTTCGGAACTGTCAACACTCACCGCTAGATTGTCAGGGACTGCGAGATCGGCAAACAGGGTAATAACCATTTCATCAGAACCGGTTGCGCCTTGTTCATCCGTTGCCAACAGTACCAAGACAATATCCGTGTCTTCTGCCACATCCGGCGCGGTAAAGGTAGCCTCTGCCTCAGTCGCGTCAGACAGATCAATCGCTGGGCCTTGTTGCCGAACCCATTGAAAAGACACAACATTGCCATCCAGATCGGAGGCTGACCCATTCAGGTAAACCGTTTGCCCGATATGAACCTCCTGATCACTGCCAGCATCAACAACAGGTTTCAGATTTCCGCTCTCGTCGTACTCAACATACACATACAGGGTCACCGTATCGGTATCACTGGCGCCAGCGTTGTCCGTCACCGTCAGGCTGAACACCATGTTTTCTGCCACGGTCAGACCGGGGATAATCACCGACGTATTGGCTGAATTCGGGTTAACAATCGCTGCTTCAGTGCCGCTCAACTGGGCCCATTCATACAGCACCACCGTACCGTCTTCGTCGATACCCGATCCTGGTAACAGAACCGTTGCCCCTTCGTACACGGACTGGTCAAGTCCGGCACTTGCGACCGGAGCAACATTGTCAGGATCAACCGTATCGGCATCCCCACTGTCAGTATCAGTGCCAGAGCCATCCGTTGCTGAGGAGCCAGTCGCATCAGGGCCGCTTTGTGCCCCACAACCAGCCAACGCCGTTAATAGCATAAACACCAGAACCCGTCTCAGCATGCCAACTTCGGTTTTAACGTTCTTCATTTCAGCTTTCCATGAATTAAAAGCGAAGTACAAGTCATCACATATCCCTCACTAACAACAGATATCCCTTGAGATACAACGCGTCTCGTACCCGACCATTATAAAAATCCACCATCAGTGTCGTTGGCTGATCATTGTGATTATTTCTGGCGGATGCACTCCAAAAATATCCGCTGGTTATTTCAGGAAAATAATCAGTATTAACAGCCGGGTTGACACATTGCCACTCCACCAGGCTCTGCAGCTCATTGATATTGGGCAAGCGCCAGCCCGAGTAACCCGCCAGCACGACCTCATCGGCATAGCCATAGGCCGCCGCCAGCGACAGGCGCTTGGCCGTGCCAGCACATTCCCCATCTTTCCACTGCTGGCCATACAGACAAGAAAACCAGAGCAGTCCTAGCTGTGGCTCATAGAGAGAGCCATCCAACTGTGTTTCAAAACGCTCATTGGTGGTATCTGGCACGGTGTCCAGACATTGCTGTGCTGCCACAGCATGACCACTGACAAGCCCACACCCAAGCCACATCAGCAAAGCAGATTTCAACCAGCGCTTATTCATCGGCTTCTCCGTCACTTACCATAATGACACGCGCAGTTGCCTGCTTGTCATAAGACGTATCGGTTTTACCGTATAGATTGACCATCCATGCCTGATCTGGCGCATCGGCACGGGTGGCTGAGGTCCAGTAGTAATAATCAAGGGCGAACTTGCAACCACCCCCATCCAGCAGACAAGCCCCGGCAATATCTGAAATCGAGCGTAATTCCGACACCACTGGCAAGCGCCAGCTGCTCTCGCCACAGAGGGTTCGCCGATTAAGAGCCATCGCATAAGCAGCGGTATTGCAGACACCAGCGACACATTCCGGCCCCGCTTCCAGCCCAGAATATCCACCGTTAGTCGTTTCATCGGCCAGATACCAGCTGAACTGATGCACCGGATTACGCAGGGAAGTCGCTGAGTTTTTCAGCTCCACCACCAATCCGCTGACATTGTCACGAATACAATCTGCCTGTTCGCTACCGGGCGACAACACCGTACCGTCAGCATCCAGCAAGGTCCAGTCAAAGCCCCCCAGGCCGACGCCCGTTTTATTGAGACTGCCCGCCGCTGCCGCTGCGGTACGTCCCGACTCTGCATCCTGCCCGATCAGCCCCGTCACCGGACAATCAGCCCAGTTGCCGTCAAGATCCACACACTGGCTGACCGTCGTGTCATTCAACGGACTGGTATAAGTAAAAGCCTTGCCGATCACCCTTGCTACTTCTGCGGTGGGCTGACTTTCCGCAACCAGGGTGTCGCTGGTGTAGGTTGCCACGAGCAAAAAGAAATATTTCTGACCGTTAGTAAAATTCATCTGATAGCTGGTAGTGGTGATTCCACTTTCAACGCCAGCACCATCCAGTGATTCGTAATAAATCAGCGAACTGATGGCATTAAACGTTTGGCGGGCGTAATACACAGAGTAAGTAATCTCTCCATCAGCACTATCCGGTAAACTGATGGCATCCCAATCGAGTACAACCCCACTGGCATTAACCGGAGATCTGACCTTGAAACTGGTCGGGGCTGCTATTCCTGCCGCCACAATCACCGTCACCTTCGCGCTGGAACTGCCGCCCTGGTTATCCGTTGCCGTGATACGAAACACCAGCTCATACCCGTCCAGTCCAACAGGTGCTTCAAAGGTCAGCGTATCAGTCGCTGCTCCCTCAACCTCTACGACCTCGCCAGACACTTGCTCCCAGAGATACCCCTCAATCGAGCCATCCACATCACTGGCAGAGCTCCTCAAGGTGACCTCTGCACCACCGGCAACGGCGATCGTGGAAACCACCGAGAGCGAGGGAGCCGTATTCGTATCGCCATTGGAAGCGCCGCAACCAGTAAGCAAAGAGAAGCAACCAAACAGAGCGAGAGCACGCAGCAGCAAAATACACACCTGAAGTGGCGAGGAAGGTTCGAATTATAACGACTATTTCATAGAATTCGACCAGACAGGCAATGCCTGACATAAATATAAATATACCCGTGGCCGCAATATAAGGATATTCAATCTATCCCAAAAAAAACGGGAGCTTACCGGCTCCCGTTTGTCATGGCACAGCAATCACTTAACTCGCGGATTCAGCCTTTGGCTTTTCGCGCAGCTTGATATGCAAATCACGCAGCTGGGCGTTGCTCACCTCGCCTGGTGCCTTGGTCATGACACAGGCCGCTGACTGGGTTTTCGGGAAGGCAATCACTTCACGAATGGAGTTTGCACCAGTCATCAACATAATCAGACGATCCAGACCAAATGCCAGACCACCGTGCGGAGGAGCACCAAACTTCAGCGCATCGAGCAGGAAGCCAAACTTTTCTTGCTGTTCTTCTTCACTGATACCCAGGGCACGGAATACCGCATGCTGCATCGACTGATCATGAATACGAATGGAACCACCGCCCAGCTCACAGCCGTTCAGCACCATATCATAGGCACGGGACAGGGCTTCCAGAGGCTTGGCTTCCAGTTCTTCAGCGGAACAACTTGGGGCGGTAAACGGATGGTGCAAGGCTGAAATCGAGCCGTCGTCATTGGCTTCAAACATCGGGAAGTCGACCACCCACAATGCCGCCCACTCGCTGGTATACATATTCAGATCTTCACCCAGCTTGCAACGCAGTGCACCCAGTGCCTCATTAACCACCTTGGTTTTATCAGCACCAAAGAAGATGATATCGCCGTTTTTGGCTTCCAGTTTCGCCATGATCTTCATGGTGTTGTCAGCGCCGATGAATTTAATGATCGGCGACTGCAGGCCTTCAACGCCTTCCTCGATATCGTTGACCTTGATCCACGCCAGACCTTTGGCACCGTAGATACTGACAAACTTGGTGTATTCGTCGATCTGCTTGCGAGACAGCTCGGCACCACCAGGTACTTTCAAGGCCGCAACACGACCGTGTGGATCCTTGGCAGGAGCCGCAAACACCTTGAATTCGATGTTTTGCAGGAATTCCGCCACATCAACGATTGCCATTGGAATACGCATATCCGGCTTGTCGGAGCCGTACTTGTTCATCGCTTCGGCATACGGCATGCGCGGAAAGTCACCCAGGTCAACGCCCAGTTCTTTCTGGAAGATGCCTTTGATCATATCCTGAGTCAGACCCATGATGGTGTCTTCGTCGATGAACGACGCTTCGATATCGATCTGGGTAAATTCCGGCTGACGATCAGCACGCAGGTCTTCATCACGGAAGCACTTGGCGATCTGGTAATAACGGTCGAAACCCGACACCATCAGCAACTGCTTGAACAGCTGTGGTGACTGTGGCAAGGCGAAAAAAGCACCTTCGTGCGTTCGGCTGGGCACCAGATAATCACGCGCACCTTCCGGGGTCGCACGGGTCAAAATCGGTGTTTCAATATCCAGGAAACCGGCATCATCCAGATAACGGCGCACACCGGAAGTGACCTTGGAACGGAACCGCAGCTTGTCTTGCATTTCCGGCCGACGCATGTCCATGTAACGGTATTTCAGGCGAATATCTTCACCCACATCGGTGTAACCATCGAGCGGGAATGGCGGTGTCTGAGCCTTGTTCAGCACGACCACATCCTTACCCAACACTTCAATCATACCGGTTTTCATATTGGCATTAGTGGTGCCATCCGGGCGTCCACGAACACGGCCGGTAATTTGCAACACGTACTCAGAACGCACACTGTCAGCGGTATTAAAAGCGTCAACGGTATCCGGGTCGAAGACCACCTGAACCAGACCTTCACGGTCACGTACATCCAGGAAGATAACGCCACCGTGGTCACGGCGACGATGAACCCAGCCACAGAAAGTAACGGTTTGGTCGATCAAGCTTTCGTTGATATCACCACAATAGTGAGTGCGCATCGTATGGTCCTGCATAACATGTGAGTGTCACGGCGCTGACGTATCGAATCAACGACGTACAAATTTTAAAAGGCAGGCATTATAGCGGAATTAAAACCAGCCGACACTCCCACCCTCTTGCTCACCGCAAAATACTACGGCTATGGTAAGGAGATCATTCATGTAAGGAGCCGACACAGAAACCGACATGACCAACACCACAGACTCAAAGCAACCGCTCCACACGGCAACCACCATAACCACCGACACCGTGTCGCAAACACACTCGCTGGATCTGCTCTTGCAGCGCATCAGGCAATGTACTTGTTGTGCGGCACGCCTGCCCTTTCCACCCAGGCCCGTTGTTCGCGCCAGCCACAGTGCCCGGTTGCTGATTATTGGTCAGGCACCGGGCACCAAAGTACAGGCCAGCGGAATTCCCTGGGATGATGCCAGTGGCAAGCGCCTGCGTGAGTGGTTACAGCTGACACCAGAGCAGTTCTACAACGAAGCCGAGATTGCCATTATTCCGATGGGGTTGTGCTACCCCGGCAAGGGGAAAAGTGGTGATTTGCCGCCAAGGCCAGAGTGTGCACCCTTGTGGCATCCAGCGCTGCTGGGACAGCTGCCACAACTGCAGCATATATTGCTGATCGGTCAATACGCCCAGAACTACTATTTGCCGAAGGAGTTTCTGCAACAGCACCCGACCCTGACTGATCGGGTCAGACACTGGCGAGACGTACCAAAACCGTTTTTTGTACTACCGCACCCGTCACCCCGTAATCAGCTTTGGCTGAAGAAAAACCCCTGGTTTGAAGCAGAAGTAGTGCCAGCATTACGGCATGCAATAAACGCCGCTAATGGCAGCCAGCCACTGCATCGGACTACGGCCACATAAACGACCAGCTTCAAAACTACCACTGATCACGCAACGTCCGCAGCGCCTTGAAGACATCACGATCACCGTCACCCAACGCCGGAAACGCGTCTTTCAGGCGCTCTCGAATCAGTGGCTGGTGCAAGCGCAAGAACGGGTTGTAGGTACGCTCTTGCCCCAGCGTCATCACCGGCATCTCATCCGCGTCAAACGCCGACACCTGATCCAGCCAGTACTGGATCATGTCGTTGCCAGGCTCGCGAGTGAGCGCAAAGCTGAGATTGTTTTTCATATAATCATGGCCAGGGTGCATCAGGGTATCGTCTGGCAGCGGCTGAAATTGCGCTACAAAAGTATCGTACAGGGTATCCGGATCACCACCGTTACGGCAGTTACCAGCACAGGCGTTAAACAGGGTGTCGCCAGAAAACAGCACCGGCTGGCCATCCGGGCCACCGTCTTCACTTAACAGGCATAAGTGCGCCATGGTGTGACCCGGTGTATACAACACCGTCAATCGAATAGTCCCCAGCTCAACCACATCACCGGCTACCAAACCACGGGCAACATTCGGAATACGCTCAGCAGCGTTTTTATGCGCCCAGATATCAGCACCCGTCACTTCCTGTACACGAGGATTACCATCGATGTGATCATGGTGTTCATGGGTGTTGAGGATCAGTTTGATCTCATAGCCCTGTTCTTCTGCCAGAGCGAGCATCTCATCGGCACCGAGCGGATCCACCGCAATCGCCTGACGGCTCTCTTCGCACCCAATCAGATAATTGAAATTACGCAGATTGTTATTCATGTAACGTCGCAGCACGATCATAAAAGCGCTCCCTTACCAGTAGATGTTGTTTTCAATATCATCGTCGCCATCCATGTCTTCGATAAAATGGCTGGATAACAAACCCTTCAATTCGTGTACCCGTTGCTCCAGCGCATCGACATCATAAGGAACCGCCGGGCTATGACCCCAAACCGGGCCAGGCCAGGCCGGATCCCCTTCCTTGCGAACCACATGATGAACATGTAATTGCGGCACCACATTACCCAACGCAGCCACATTCATCGATTTGGCGGAGTAATGATCGGCCAGCTTTTCCGCGACCCAGGCAGATTCCAGCATCATCTGGGTCTGATCTGCGACTGACAAATGAAAATACTCTCTGGCATCTTTGCGCAGGGGCACCAGAATCACCCAGGGGTAACGGCTGTCGTTCATCAGCAGCACCTGACACAATGGCAAGCGCCCGACAAATACCGTGTCGGCTTGAAGTCGGCTATCGAGGGAAAACATAATACTCTCCTTGGTCACAGACGGATGCATCTTACTCTTATTCGATCAGCACCCATCTGGACATGTGTCAGCACCAGCGGGCGTTCTCAATTATTTGGCACGGCCTGTCAGGAGGATAAATCCCGTCAGGCAAGGCATTGGACGCAGAGAGAGTCCTTTTCAAGTCCAATAACACCGCATGGCCGGATGTTGACCCTGACCCTTCGGGCTGAGGCCAGTGACTTCCAGCACTGCGTTATTCGTCACTTGTTTAACTCGCCAAACCGCGTTTCTCATGCCTTGTTCTGAAACCAACGGGCTCTCAGCAGGCTCGGTTTAATCAGTGATAACGCCTCCTAAGAGTCTGTCGGGCTTAGGGCTGCTCTACTGCGGAAAAGCTGAATCTGGCTCTTTTTTGAGCAAATTCTGGTTAATAAATAGAACCACTATTCGCCTCAAATTTGCGCAAAAATCGCTCAAACCAGTCTTTCCCTCGCGACGAATGCCTAAGTCCGACAGGCTGCTAGCGAACAATATGCCCGTGCTGCCGGTTTGCATGCTTACAGGGCAAACGTTTATCTTCATACGATTTACCCTCATAGTAGGCAAACTCCACATTCAGGTCACTGATTTATGGCGACATTTCAGGTTATAACGCAGATAGCCGACATCGCAGAACAGGACTGGCAAACCCTGCTGCCAGAGCGCTACCCGTTTCTGAGCTACCCGTTTCTGCAAGCGCTCGAAGACAGTGGCTGCATGGGCGGCGACTCTGGCTGGCATCCTGAATACCTGCTACACCGGGACGCCAGCAACCGCCCGGACTGGATTCTGCCGTTGTTCCGCAAACATCACAGCTATGGTGAGTATGTCTTTGACTGGGGCTGGGCCGACGCCTACCAACGTCATGGTTTCCGTTATTATCCCAAACTCTTGTGCGCCGCGCCGTTTACACCAGCTACCGGCCCACGCCTGCTCTATCACGCTACAAACCCGGCACCCTGGCAAGACGCCATCGAAGCCCTGCAGCAACACTGTCGCGATCAACAAGCTTCCGGCTGGCACCTGAACTTCCCCAACAGCAACGATCTTGCCGAGCTGAAAACATTAACCGAACAACAGGGATACCTGCTGAGGCATGCCTGCCAATTTCACTGGTTTAATCGCAACTACACCAGTTTTGAGCACTTTCTGGAATTTTTCACCAGCCGCAAACGCAAAAGCGTGCGCAAAGAACGGCAGCGCGTGCGGGATATGAACATCCATATTCGCCGCCTGACAGGAGAACAGCTGACAGCCGACGTTATAAAACGGTTTTATCAGTGCTACCAACTGACCTACCTGAAACGCGGACAACAAGGCTATCTGAACAACACCTTCTTCTTGCAGCTGGCGGCGACGATGAACCAGCAAATGATGCTGGTCGAGGCCAGCCACAACGAACAACACCTGGCCAGCGCCCTGTACTTTTTTGATGACCATACCCTGTACGGCCGTTATTGGGGTTGCAAGGAAGAAGTAGACGGCCTCCACTTTGAGGCCTGCTACTATCAGGGAATCGAGTTTTGCCTCGAGCATGGGCTGGATCATTTTGATCCAGGCACCCAGGGCGAACACAAGATCAGTCGCGGTTTTGAACCGGTCATCACCTCCAGCATCCACCAGTTGCAACACCCGGATTTCCAGGCCGCCGTCGCCGACTTTATCGAACAGGAAATACCCCAGATATTGAACTACCAGCAGCAAGCGGCAACGTTACTGCCGTTCCGGGAAAATGCCTTTGACGATCTGCCCGCAACACCGCACACTTCCGCGCCCCTGCCACAGCCCTGACAACGAGCACTACCCGCCATGAGCCTGCAAGCCTACAAAGTTGAGCACATTCTGGTTTTTACCAACAAGGGAACCGAGGCCAAACTGCTGGCAGCGCCCCGCTTGAGGCCCATGGAGGAATGGCGTGAAGACGTAGCCGCCTGGGTTGCCCTGCGCGCTGAACGCACACCGGATCTCGATCATCTCGCCGATCCGGCAGCCATTGAACCCTATATTCATCAGGGCTGATCTGTATCAGCAACCTCTCTATCAGGGCACGACATTACCAAGACCAAAATAGATCTGAATGCCCGTTAGTACAGAGTTAACCGCTACCGCAGCGAGAATCAGCCCCATTACCCGACTGATCACACTGGCACCGCCTTCGCCAATCACTTTCTGAATCCGGCTGGCAAGTAACATAAACACCAGCGTCACCACTAACACAGACAGAATCACCAGACTGGTCGCCGCCTGATGAATGATGGAAAAACGGTGATTATCGGTTAGCAATACCGCTGCCATCATCGCCCCCGGCGACGCAATGGAAGGAATCGCCAACGGAAAAACCGCCGTTTGCATACCTCTAGCCACCATACCGATTTCTTCTTCCGGTTTGCTTTCACCAAAGATCATCGTCAATGCAAACAGGAACAACACCAAACCACCAGAAATCTGGAACGCCTCCAGCGGAATTCCCATCGCGTCCAGCAGCAACTCACCGACCAGCACAAAAAACAATAACACCAGCGCTGCAATTGCAGTTGCTTTATAGGCGATACGCCGAATCATCACCGGATCTTTCAGTGATGCCGTGACGGCAAGAAACACCGGAATGGTGCCAATAGGGTCGATTACCGCCCATAAAAATACGAACTGCTTGATCCACTCGTTCATAAAATTCCAGAAAACGTATAGGGGGTGTCAAGACCACAGAAAGCCGCAACAGGGCAACAGCAAAAACTGGCGCTTCCGGCGCTTGTTAATGAGCCTTGCGAGTAACCTTGTCCAACAACCCCATCGCAACAGCCGACAACACAAAGGTCAGATGAATCACCACATACCAGAGCAATTTGTCGTTACTGATATTGTCGGCATTCATAAACACTTTGAGCAGATGGATTGACGAAATAGCCACGATCGATGCCGCCACCTTGTTTTTTAGTGAGCCGGTATCCATTTTGCCCAGCCAATCGAGCTTTTCGGTGTTTTCTCCCAAATCCATCCGCGAGACAAAATTTTCGTAACCGGAAAACATCACCATCACAATCAGCCCACCCACCAGCGCCATATCGATCAGCGACAAAACAACCAGCACCATATCGGTTTCACTGACGTCAAGAATATGCGGCAGCAGGTGCACAAGCTCGCCAAAGAACTTGATACCCAGCGCCACCAGAGCCAGACTCAGGCCCAGATAAATAGGCGCCAAAATCCAGCGCGACGCATACACCAACCGTTCAAACATCTGCTCAATCACCTTGTTAACTCCATTGTCTTATTCCAGATATTCATACCGGATCTTCAGGCCCATAGCTCATCACCGGACAATGTAACCGCATCCCGGCGCAAGATTCCAATCGGGCGCACATTACCATAACCTGGCTTGGCTGCCATACAACCTGAGAGATTTTCAGGTCTGTCATCGCAGACAGCCATATCACGCCTTCAAACCATTTCTTCCAGCCATTCTTCCAGCCACTGCCTCAGCGATACCTATCGGCCAACAAGCCGCCTTCGTCACGCTGACTCACTTTCGACCCTGTCGCACCATTAAAAAAGCCCGGCAAAGCCGGGCAAAGGTCGTTGTTGCAAAAGCGAAAATCACAGCCAATAAAGGGTTATCGGCCATCCAGGTAGTTGGGCAACCACAGGCTGATTTCCGGAATAAAGGTAATCGCGATCAGACAAACCAGCATCAGCAGCAGCCAGGGCGCACAGGCCTTGATTGCCCAACCAATCGACTTACCCGTAATCCCCGCCGTAACAAACAGATTCAACCCCACCGGCGGCGTCAGCATCCCCAGCTCCATATTCACCACCATGATGATGCCGAGGTGAACGGGATCAATCCCCAGTTGCAGCGCAATCGGCAAAAGAATCGGTGCCATGATCAACAGAATGGCAGACGGCTCCATAAAGTTACCCGCCATCAGCAACAAGATGTTCATCACAATCAGGAAACCCCAGGCTGGCAGACCCCATTCCGTAATCGTGGCAGCCAAATGATGTGGAATCTGCTCAGACGTCAACACATGAGCAAACAACATCGCGTTGGCAATAATAAACAACAAGGTAATCGAAACCCGTGCCGCATCGCGGACAATGCCACCAATTTCCGGGTGATATACCGACCGTACGATGCCCACTGGCAACAGCACAATATTACGCGCCAGCATGGTCAGGGTGTTTTCACCTTCGCGGTGCCAGGGCTGATCTTTTAACGGACCGATATCACGATAGCCCCAGATTGCCACCAGAAAACCGTATACCGCCGCGACTGCCGCCGCTTCTGTCGGTGACGCCACACCCGCATAAATCGACCCCAACACCAGAATAATCAGCATCAGGCCACCGGACGCGCTCCAGGCCGATTTCAGAATGGTACGGAATCCGGCGAATGGCTCGGCGGGCAAATTCTTGCGCCGGGCAACAATATAAATAGTCACCATCAGAATCAGACCAATCAGAATGCCTGGCACAAACCCGGCCATAAACATACGAGACGCCGACACCTCGGTCGCCGCTGAATACACCAGCATGACGATGGACGGCGGAATCAGAATACCCAGCGTCCCCGCCGTGGAAATGGCACCGGCAGCAAACGACAACGGATAACCGGCCCGCACCATACCGACCAGCACAATCGAGCCCACCGCTGCCACTGTTGCCGGAGACGAACCAGACACCGCCGCAAACAGCATACAAGCCAAAACCGAGGCCATCGCCAATCCGCCACGCACATGGCCAATCGATGCCGTCGCAAAATCAATCAAACGGCGAGCAACACCGCCCGACGACAAAAACGATGACGACAAGATAAAAAACGGAATCGCCAGCAGGGTGTAATGTTCTGACACCGACTCAAACAGCTTCAGCGCAATCGACGCCATGGAGTCATTGGTGAAAAACAGAATCGCAGTCATTGATGAGAAACCCAGCGCCACCGCAATCGGTAACCCCAGCGCCATACAGACAAATAGCAACAGGAACAGCGTTAACGCCACCATTACACTTTCTCCCCGGCTTCATCGCAGCCATCATCGTGCAGCAGCGATTCCCGATGTTCATGAAAACCGTTGGCCTCGCCTTTCCAGACCGCCACCGCCAGTTCAATCAGCCGCAGGGTCAGTGAGCCGAAACCAACCAACAAGCCGGATACCACCGTCCACTTGGGAATAGGAATATCTTCCAGCTCAATATCAATCATGTGTAATTTGGCGACGTACACCCAGGAGCTCTTGATAAACAGACCGCAGTAAACCAGCGCCACCGCAATGGCGAACAGCACTACCCATTTACGGGTATTGGCAGACAATTGTTCCAACAGCGCATCAACACAAATATGGGAACGTTCCCGTACTGCCCAGGCAGCACCCAGCAGCACCATCCAGGCCGACATTAGCAACGTCGCTTCTTGCGCCCAGTGAATACCGGTATTAAAACCAAAGCGCATAACCACTTCAGCAAACACCAGCAAGGTGATAGAGACCAGCAACAGGCCGATCAAGATATCTTCCAGACGATTGATAAACTTCATCATCTGCTCTCCTTTTATTGTTTTCGGCCAGGATGGCCAGCGGGAAATTCGAACGATATGAACATCTTCCCGGCATCAGCAAGTGCTGTGCCAATAAACAAAAAAGGAGTGACACCTGACAAAGGCAGCTCTGGCTGAAACAACAACCAGCGCCAGGGGAAAACAACCGCAACCAGGCTGTACATGGCGGAAACCCTGTATCCTGCGGATTGTATGCAGCTCTGGAAGTTAACCTGGCGGGTGAGCCAACCGCATTATTCGGCTCGATCTAGTGACTGTTTTTTATTATTAGTCGCCAGCAGAACAGCAAAATCGTCTCGATCAGGATGGATCCTTGCAAAAAAATGGGGGGATCAACCCCCATTCAAATCCTCCATTTGGGGGTCAGTCATCCCCTGTCTGTTTGAACATTTCCTTGTCCAGATCAAATTTTTTCATTTTTTCGTACAAGGTCTTGCGCCCCAGCCCCATTTCTTCCTGAGCCTCTTTCAGTCTTCCCTGATGGCGGGCCAATACTTCTCGCAACAGCATTTCTTCGTAGCGGCTGACCTGTTCCGCCAGCGATATTCGCCCGGCGGCCCCACCCGACTTCAGCAAACTATCGAACGCCCGCTCGCCACCCAACAAGACAAAACATTCCGCCAGATTACGCAACTCACGCACGTTACCCGGCCAATCATGGGCCAGTAACTGTTGCCGTTGTCCGGCGCTCAACGCATTCACTTCCGAACCGTAACGATTGGCAGCCGCCCAGACAAAATGCTCAAACAACACCGGCACGTCTTCACGTCGATCCCGCAACGGCGGAATATGCACCTGAACCATATTCAGACGGTAATACAGGTCGAGACGAAACGCTCCCCGGTCACTCATCGCCTTCAGATCCACCTTGGTCGCAGCGACCACGCGAACATTGAGGTCGATTTGCTGATTGCCACCCAATGGCTCCACTTTGCGCTCCTCCAGTACGCGCAGCATTTTGATCTGCAACACCATCGGCATACTTTCAATTTCATCAAGTAATAACGTACCGCCGTTGGCATACTGAAACTTGCCGATCCGTTTTTTACCCGCTCCGGTAAATGCCCCTGCTTCATGGCCAAACAACTCGCTTTCGATCAGATTTTCCGGGATTGCACCGCAGTTAATCGCCACAAATGCCTTGTCGCTGCGCTTGCTGTGGCTATGTAGATAACGGGCGACCAGCTCCTTGCCGCAGCCAGTATCGCCATTGATCAGCACATCCGCCGGGGTATCTTTAATGTGATTCAGGGTATCCCGTAATTTTTTCATATCAGGGTGATGACCGATAATCCGAGGGCCGGGTCGCGACTGGACTTCGACCTCTTGACGCAACTGGCGGTTTTCCAGTGTCAGCAAACGTTTTTCATGGGCGCGCTGTACGGTTTCCAGCAAATGATCGGTTGAAAAAGGTTTTTCCAGAAAATCGTAAGCACCCTGCCGCATTGCATCGACAGCAATCGAAACATCGCCATGACCGGTGAGCAGGATCACTGGCATATCGGCATCAATCAGACGGATTGCACGCATCAGCTCCATGCCATCCATCACCGGCATATTGATGTCGGTGATCACCACACCAGACCAGTCTCCCGATACCTGTGCCAGAGCCTCCTGGCCGTTGGCGGCGGTGATCACGGCAAAGCCTTCGATCTCCAGTGTTTGTGCCAGTGCCTTGCGCACCCCTTCTTCATCGTCAACGACCAACACTTCGATCATTCATCCACTCCCCTATGTTTGCGCAATGTCATCACAAAGACCGTTCCGCCATTCACATCCGATTCCGCAGTCAAACTGCCCGACAGGGTTTCCAGAATCCGGCGCGATAACGCCAGCCCTATCCCCAATCCTTTACGCTTGGTGGTAAAGAAGGGTTCAAAGATTGTGCTTTGCAGCTCTTTAGCAATCCCTGGGCCATTGTCGATAACCAGAATTCGGATTTGATCATCACCATCCTCTACCTGCACCCGCACGCTGGCATCAACGACGCCCTCCATCGCTTCCGATGCATTGGTCAGCAAATTGATCAACACCTGCTGTATCTGCACCGGCTCACAGAGAATCATTTGCCCGCTTGGGGTAATTCCACCTCAATTCCGACACCGGCTTTTTTGAGTAACGGTTTCATAATCATCAAGGCAGCATTGATGATTTCGTTCACATCGACCGGGCGCGGGTCGGGAGGCGAGCGACGGGCAAAAACCTTGAAGCGCGACACAATGGCATGCATGGAGCCCGTAATCTGGAGGATCTCACGCAGGTTATCGGCCACCAGAGTGAAGCGTTCACGAGCCAGCAATTTCTGGCTGTTTTCGGCGTAGGTTTGCAGTGCCAACAGTGGCTGGTTAAGTTCATGGTTGATTCCGGCCGACAGCTCACCCAGCACCGCTAGCTTGGCGGTCTGGATCAACTGGTTCTGGGTGGTTTCCAGTTCGCTCTGGGTACGCTGATAGTGAGCCACCAGCTGTTTCAGCTCAGCATTGGATTCCGTCAATTCCGAGGTCAGACCGGCGACCCGGCGCTCCAGCTCCAGATTCATGCTATTCACATGGCGCTGAACCTCCGACCGCTTGCGCCAATACAGCCAGAACAACACCAGCAGTCCGTACACCAGCGAAAAATAGATGCTGAACTGCAGCGTACGTCGCAGCAATTCCATCCGTGGCATGACCGCAAACAAATGCCAGCCCGCCTCCCGTACCAAGGCTCGCCCGACCAGATAGCGCTGGATCACACCACCAGATACCAGCTGAATATACGCATCATCAAACAGATTCTGATCACTCTCGGGACTGGTCGCCATCGGCGCAAGAGAGGAATTGCCATAACGATGTGACTGCCGGATAGCCACACGCTGGCTCTCGGGCAAACGATTCAGACTGCGCAGCTGCCAATCCTGGTTTGAAGCGGCAAAAATAACCGAATCATAGCCAATCAGAAGAAAATCATGCTGCCTGGCAGCCAGTCGCTCAAAGACAGGTTCCAGCAATATTTTCACCACCGCCACACCCAGCACCTTGCCATCATCCAGAATCGGGGCAGAGAAATAATAGCCTCGACCTTGGGAAATCAACCCCACTGCATAATAACCGGCACTTTCACCCAATACCGCCTGCTGAAAATAAGGCCGGAAAGCAAAGTCATGGCCAACAAAACTGTTCTTGCTGGCGTAGTTACTGGCACCCACCACAATACCTGCCGGGTTAAGCACAAAAAGAGTATCGCTGCCGAGGCTGCGATTGGTCTGTTGCAGGAAACGATTCAGCTTACCCAGCCCGTCGGACGTCGGAGCGCCCAGTACCTCCCGCAAGGTACGCAGGTCGGATACCGCATCTGCAATCCCCCGATACTGCTGCAAATGGCTACTGACACTATCCGCCATAACCTTGGCCTCCTGCGCCAACTCCTGTAGCGCTTCGTCTTCCTGCAACTGCCAAACGGTGGCAACCACCAATACCACGCCCACCAGCCACCCCAGTAGCAACAAGGTCAACGACAGCGCAACGGAGCGGTGCGCTTCCAAATCCGCCACCGTTGGCTGAATTCCCGTTGTCTGGGAATCAGTGACCATACTCATGGGTGTATCTCCCCCCATTGACGACATCTCATGCGTATAAGACCACCCTTTTAAAATAAAGAAATCATACCAGCCATTCTTTGTAGCAAATTACCTGCCGTACCCAACGCTACTATCCGAGCCACTCATCCCGCTCGACCCAAGGTCTCAGGAAACAGACTGACTTTCCTTTCGAACCCCGGCAACAGCGGTGTTTTCGTCTTTAATCAGGCCATACCCACAACCTGTTTGAGCGTCGACGACAGCCTCCAGCGTGCAGATGATCGCAGCTATTTTCAAGATTGGCATACGGGTTGCTAATCACCAGTCGTCTGAAGAATTCGTCCTGGACACACCGATATTCCAGAGCATTCAGCACCGCCAATAAAAATTAAGAGTGAGGATCGACCATGAAAACCTTAGTCGCAACTGTGCTGGCTTGCGCCAGCCTGCTGACATTTAACCAGGCTGCTGCCAAGCCCATCGAAATCAAGTTTTCCCACGTCGTCGCCGAAAACACCCCCAAAGGCCAGATGGCGCTGAAGTTCAAAGAACTCGCAGAAGCCGCTTTGCCCGGCCAGATCGACGTCAAGGTATACCCTAATTCCCAGCTGTTCACCGACTCTACCGTGTTGCAGGCCATGCAGCTCGGTGACGTTGAATTGGCCGCCCCAGCGCTGTCCAAGTTCCAGAAGTACACCGACCAGCTGCAACTGTTCGACCTGCCATTCCTGTTCAAGGACATCGAAGCCGTCGACCGTTTTCAACAAGGCCCGGAAGGCCAGAAATTGCTGAAATCCATGGAAAGTAAATTGCTGGTTGGCCTCGGCTACTTGCACAACGGCATGAAGCAACTGACCGACAACTCCCCGATTCGCGTTCCTGCGGATATTTCCGGCAAGAAGTACCGCATCATGACCTCCGACGTTTTGCAGGCACAGTTTGAAGCCGTACAGGCAATCCCGCTGAAAAAACCATTCTCGGAAGTATTTACCCTGCTGCAAACCAAAGCGATTGATGGTCAGGAAAACACCTGGTCCAACACCTATTCGAAAAAATTCTTTGAAGTGCAGAAGTACGCCACCGAAACCAACCATGGCGTACTGGATTACATGGTCGTGACTTCTGCCGAGTTCTGGTACGGCCTGCCAGATGACGTTCGTACCAAGCTGAAAACCGCGATGGACGAAGCCATTGCCCACGGTAACCGTATCGCCCTGAAAAAGGGTGCAGAAGACCGCCAGAAAATTATCGACTCCGGCAAAACCGAAATACTGACCATCACCGAAGCAGAACGCCAGCAATGGGTTAACGCCATGAAACCCGTCTGGAAAATGTTTGCCGACGAAATTGGTCCAGATCTGATTGGCGCCGCCCTGGAAGCCAACAACCCGTAATTCTCCCCGCTTTTTCTCCTCCAAAGCCCCTTATTGGTCTTGAACGTTCAAGGCCAGGGGCTAGGTACAGCCATCAAAACGAAGACTGGCCACAAGGCCAATAACAATAAAGAGAGCAAAATAATGACATTGACCAGGACTGCAACCGCCATCTCCCTGAGCCTGCTGGCAACAGCCGCAATCGCTGCCGAGCCCAAAGTAGATGTCTACGGCTCCGTGCGCCTTGCTCTGGACAAGGAAGACAGCGCCATGAGCAGCGACGACAAATTGACTCGTTTTGGCATCAAGGCCAGTAGCGACATCGGTCACGGCCTGACCGCCGTAGGTGGCATTGAATACGGCGTCGACTTCGAGCAAAAATCAGCACCCACCCTGCGTTTAGGCTATGTCGGTGTCAAAGGTGCGTTGGGCGAGCTGTACCATGGATCGCAGACAACCGTCTGGCACAAATTTGTCCGTGGTGCCTACTTCAGCAACGGTTCGGATTCCCTGCGCATGTACACAATTCGCGACGACGGCCTGACCCAATACTACTATAAAGGTAATGGCTTCACGCTTGGATTAGGTGTCCAGACCGAAGATAAGGACGGTAACAATATCGACACCGTCCAGGCTGGTGGTGAATACAAAATCGGCGGATTCAAGGGCCAGATTGCACTGGTTAAAGACAAAAATGGCGACAATAACGGACAAATCCTGGGCGCACGCGTCTGGTACACTCTGGATGAAATGACCTTGTCTGCGTTCACTCACCGCGCCAGTGACTCGTTCGATTACAAAAGCAGCAACCTGTGTAGCGGCGAGAAAACATCGACCAACGGTGTTTACGGTGCTTACAAGACCGGTGTTCACAAAATTCATGCCCGCTTCGCCGTCAATAAATGTGACCAATCCGGTGACAAGGCTTCAAGAAAAATTGAATACGTCAATGCACTGGATAAGCAATTTCAGGTTTGGGTAGCCCTGGAAAAACTGGATACCAGCCGCACAACCAACGACGCGGTGACCAAAACAGAACTCGGCGTACGCTACGACTTCTGAGTCAGCACAAGACCTTTACAACCCGCGACCCCCAGTAGTAATACGGATACGGAGAGCACTTAAGACCAGTGTTGTATGGGCCTAAATGACCCAATAAAATATGCTAGTATGCCAAGGCCCGCTCTAATGGAGTGGGCTTTTTGGTCTTTGACGCTGACGGTTCGTCGCTACCGTAACCATGATTTCAACCATGACCAGCAATTTACCTAAACCCGGAAATAAAAGATCTCGTACTGATGAAAAGCCTGCAAGCCCTGTTTGTTGCACTGACCTCCCTGCTTTGGGCCTGTTCAGTCTCTTCGGTTCAACCCGCAAACGACCTCACCACACTGGGTCAGGGCAACGTAGAAGTGATTGTACCGTCAACCCTGCGCGTGCTCGCCATTAACGGCCAGAACGTGGATTCACCCAACCTGTACACTGGCCAGTACCGACTGTTATTGACCGAAGGCAGCCAGAGAATTGTGGTGCAATATGAAGAAAACTGGAACACCCCGGATGAGTCCGGCTACCTGATTCGCTGGCAACCCGTCGCTATCGACAATGATTTCCGCGCTGGTCAACGTTATGTATTAACCCATGCCCCCGTACGTGACCGCGATCAGGCCGAAGAGCTGCAAACCCAATCCCCCATCTGGCTGATTGGTGGTAGCCACAAGATTACCGGCCAGCCCGTGGTCGAAAAAGAACAGAAAGTCGCCTACGTCGCAGTCAAAGACAAAACCGGTACGGTTACTCGACTGGAACAGCTGCAGGATATCTGGAACGCCAGCAGTGATAGCGACAAGGCCGCGTTTCATCAATGGCTGCAAGAGCAACACTGAAGCGATTTCACCGCCCCAGCCCCATCGACTTCACCGACAACAGCCAGTACTGCCAGCGCTCGCTGGCCGATGGCGGCGTATGAATCCTGTTATCGCCCTTCGCCAGATTCGCCACCAACCAAGGCCGCAGCATTAATTCAGGCTGCGGCTGAGCCAACAACGGAATCAGACGCTGCCCCGCAGCAGCCATATCGCCGGGGGGATACCGACACAACGGCGGATACTGCTCGCGATAACACAACGCATCCGGCACCAACGGAATGGCTCCCAGCGCCGCAGCCTCCAGCACCGACACGCCCTGAAATTCATGAATCGCCGTACTGACCACCACATCCGCCTGCGTCAGCCAGCCAATATACTCCTCCCGGCTGACACGACCATCGACACAAATGACATCCCCAAAGCGCTGACGAATGGCTGTTAGCGCCGCCGGAATCTGTTTCGGTCGCGGCCCCAGTAACGCCAGCCGAAAGCCAACTCCCAGATCATTCAATTCCAGCAGCAGCGCCAGAAAGTCCTCCGGCTGCTTGTCATACTCCCAGCGATGATTCCACAACAGTAATGGCTCACGGGTTAATACGCCGGAAGAAGATAACGGTATAAAACTGTCTGTATTAGGAACGCCCTCTACCAGTCCTGATGGCTCAGCGTCGTCAGCGGTCTTGACTGCAATGGGAGACCGAGCCGTTGCCGTTACTGTCACAGGAGTCCTCACTGGCACCGGTAACCAACGGCATTTCCCCTCCAGCCGAGCACGAATCCCCACCGGCAACTGATCCGGCAGCCGCTTGATCAGGGCATCAACGCCATCGAGAAAGCTGTACTGATTAAAACGGGAGTTAAACAGCTGTCAATGGCCATCTATTTTGATCCACCTTTGGCCAATAAAATTGACCCACTTT
>CAJXTI010000037.1 GCA_913061185.1 uncultured Oceanobacter sp. | reverse complement strand
CACTATCCTCTTCGTCGGCAGCGTCAGATGTGTATAAGAGACAGGTCCAGCGGGGCCTGGCAGGTGACATTGATGTTGATGGTCGCGGGTGGTTTGTCGGCCTGCAGTCACTGGCCGGGGGCTGAGCACCGGGCGGTGACGCTGGAGGGTATTGAGGCGGTTGTTGTCCGTCATCGTCCTGATATTCAGTTGAGCTGTCCAGATATTGAAGCGGTTCTGGCGAATCAGCAAGAGCAGACGGTTCAGATGGTGGCGCTGCAGCAACAGTTACAACAGCTGGCAGATATCAACCCGGATCCGGGTCAGCCAAGTTGTCCGGCGGCCGATGCGGTCGCCGAACCTGTTGCAGACAAACTGGTGGTGGGGGCATCGGAGTGGATTTATCTGGTGCCGCCTGGGCATCACTATCGCGCCAGAGTCGACAGCGGAGCAGCGACGTCGTCGCTGAGTGCCCGTAATATCACCCGTTTTGAGCGTAATGGTCAGCGTTGGGTCCGTTTTCTGTTGCAGCACGATGATGAAGCCGAGCCGCTGGAGATCGAAGCTCGACTGGTTCGTAATGTGTTGATCCGGCAAGCATCCACCAACGAAATCGATCGTCGGCCCGTGGTGGCGTTGACGGTTCATCTCGGTCAGCAGTTACAGCAGCAAACCGAATTTTCTCTGGCCGATCGTTCCCAGATGACCTATCCGATTTTACTGGGGCGTGCGTTCTTGCGTGATGTCACCCTGATTGATGTGGGGAAAAAATTTCTGCTCGGGAAATATCAACCCGATGCGCAAGCGCCAGCTGTGAGTGATGACGAATGAGTGAACATCGTTGGCCTTATGTTGCGTTGATCCTGTTGTTGCTGAGCGCTGGGATTGCCCAGATTCTGCATCGGCACTGGGTGTATGACGTACCGCTGTTACCGGGTGAGTCACAAACCGTCTGGTCGGTTGAAGCAAGAGTAGAGCTGACCGCTGATGCACAACCGGTGCGTGCCGTTCTGGCGCGGCCATCGAATCAACCCGGATTTATGTTGCTGCGTGAAAGCGGCGCGTCTCCTGGTTACGGGCTGAATTTTATCGACGGTGGCAATCCGGTGGCGGAGTGGACCAAGCGCACGGCCAGCGGACGCCAGGTGTTGTTTTATCGCGCGGATGTGTTGGAAAGCGACGCCTACGAATTGATGCCGGAACCGGAACCGGCGCTGACAGTGACCAGCTGGCCGGAACCCTACGCCAGTGCGGTGGGGCAGTTGTTGGCGTTGGCGCATCGTACGTCGGCAGATAACTTCAGTCTGACGCGGGAGTTATTAAAGGCATTTTCAGCCGTGCCTCGTGCCCAGCATGTGGAGCTGCTGATCAGTGAATTCAGTCAGACTCTGCCACAGTTACTGGTGAACATGCTGAACAAGGCGGGGGTGTCTGCGCGTCTGGTGTACGGCTTGCGATTACAGGATGGTCGTCGGCAACAGCAATTGTTGCCTTATATCCGGGTATGGCAAGACGATCAGAGTCAGGTCTTTGACATTCCGCTACAGGCCCGTAATCCGGCGCTGTTTGATCGGGATGCGCCGTTGTTATTGTGGGAGCAGCGTGGTGAGCCGGTGCTGGAGGTGTCGGGTGGCCGTGATTCACAGGTACGCTTTGCCATGATCCGGCGGGAAGAATCGACTTTTGCCAGTGTTGCCAACCGCTTGTCGGATCAACACGAGTTATTGAATTTTTCCATTCACAGTCTGCCGGTAGAAGAGCAGGCGATGTTCAAAACCATTCTGTTATTGCCCATTGGCGCGTTGGTGGTATGCCTGCTGCGGATTCTGGTGGGAATTCGAACCTCTGGCACCTTTATGCCGGTGCTGATTGCGGTGGCATTTATTCAGACTTCGCTGATTACTGGGCTGGTGGGCTTTCTGCTGGTTGTGGCAACCGGCCTGGTTATTCGCAGCTATTTGTCGCGTCTCAACCTGTTACTGGTGGCGAGAATCTCGGCGGTGATTATTACAGTGATTGCAATTATCGGGCTGTTCAGTGTGGCGTCCTACAAACTGGGCCTGACGGAAGGTTTAAAAATCACATTTTTCCCGATGATTATTTTGTCATGGACTATCGAACGTATGTCGATTCTGTGGGAAGAAGAAGGTGGTCGTGAGGTGATGCGTCAGGGCGGCGGCAGCTTGTTGACGGCGGTCGTGGCGTATTGGGCCATGAGCAATCCGCTGATACGACACCTGACATTTAACTACATCGGTGTACAGCTGGTGATTCTGGCTCTGGTGCTGATGCTGGGAACGTACACCGGTTATCGTTTGCTGGAATTACGCCGTTTTGTGTCGCTGCGCCAGGATGGATCATGAATAGCCGCGATCCTGGTGCTCATGGTCTGGCTGGAGTGGGTCATTTTTGGCAGTCGTTATCGCAGCAGTTGCTGTTGCCGTTACGGTTGCAGCAAGCCGGGGTGCTGGGTATGAACGCTCGTAACCGGTTGTATATCGGGCGTTATAATCCGCGCAAGTTGTATCCACTGGTGGATAATAAACTGAAAACCAAACTACTGGCAGAGCAGGCCGGAATTGCGGTGCCTGAGTTGATTGGTACGATTCAGTCACAGCATGAAGTTGAGGCGTTGGGGCAGCAGCTGTCCGACATTCAGGCATTTGTGATCAAACCGGCCAAAGGCTCCGGTGGTAAAGGAATTGTGGTTGTTCAGAGCCGGGAAGGCGATTATTGGCTACGCGCCAATGGCAGCCCGGTGACTCTGGATGAACTCAAGCGCCATACGTCGAACATACTTGCCGGACTTTATAGCCTGGGTGGAACGCCGGATATTGCCATTATTGAGCGATGTATTGAGTTTGATGAGTCGCTGGCGCATTTCTCTTACGAAGGGGTGCCGGATGTACGGGTGATCGTCTGTCGCGGTTATCCGGTGATGGCGATGACACGGTTGGCTACCCGAGCGTCGGATGGAAAGGCGAATCTGCATCAGGGTGCTGTCGGAGTGGGCCTGTCTCTGTCGAATGGACAAGCGCTACACGGGGTGCAGGATGGTATTCGTCTGACTCGGCACCCGGATACCGAGGTGACGCTGTCGGAGTTGGTTATTCCCCAATGGCAGCCATTGCTGGTTTTGGCGGCCCGCTGTTATGAAATGACCGGATTAGGCTATCTGGGGGCCGATATTGTGATTGATCGCCAGCATGGCCCGCTGTTACTGGAATTGAACGCACGTCCAGGGTTAGCCATACAGTTGGCGAATGGTGCCGGGCTGTTGCCCCGACTGAGAGTGATCGACCGGCTGTCGCCCGCAGACCTCCGCCGTTCAGCGGAGGTGAGGGTGATGTTGAGTCAGCAATGGTTTGCTGGGGGCTGATCCAAGTGCCGCGTTAACCGTTAATCGCTCTCGGTGAATCGTAGGGAACAGTTCTTAATCGTTGAGAATATCTTCAAACCCGGATTCCAGATCACGGCATTCTGCCAGTGCACTACGGATTTGACGCAGATCGAGACCGATACGGCGGGCAACCCGAACCGGAAATTTCGCCACCAGCTCTTCTTCGGTCAGATCGTTCTGATGGGCGGTATGCAAGTATTTGGCGATGTAGATCAGGCCGCCGAGATTCGAGAAGGGTTGATCCAGATCCGGGTTGTTCTGGTCCTGGATTGCTTGCTGGATTTCTTCCGGGAATTTCCAGCGCCTGGCCAGTTCAGTGCCGACATCGGCAGAGGTAAAACCCAATCGTGCAGTTTCTGCGGTGTGACGATTGCCACCCAGACGTACGGATTCGTTAACATTGGCGGCATCGTCTGGCAGTACGATGTGAATCAGCATTAAACCGATGGAATGTAACATTCCGCAGGTAAAAGCAGTTTCTTTGTCACAGTCTGGCATATAGCGAGCCAGCCATTTGGCCAGGGAGGCGACGGCAAAGGAGTCGCGCCAGAAAGTTTTTTGATCAAAACCGACAGGGGCTTTCATGGCGGATGTGACGCCGGAGGCCAGTACCATAGTGCGCAGTGTATTTAACCCCAACAGCACGACGGCATCCTGGGGGTTGGAAACGGTGCGTGACAGGCCATAGTGAGCTGAGTTGGCCAGCCGTAATACCTTGGCGGTAAGCGCCTGGTCGAGTGCTACCTTACGGCTGATATCGTCGGCATTGGCATTGTCATCCCGGAAACTTTCAATCAGCTCTTGTACAACTTTCGGGATATGCGGCAGCTGTTGGGACTCCGCAAAAATAGTGGCCATATTCATAAGACAGGTGTCCTCTGGCGGGTGGGTATTTTAAGAATAGGCCAGCTGGGAGCAAACGTCGGAAAACTTGGTTCAAAGTCAGTAAGTCTTTGATAGTATTGGCAGTTATTCTTCTCGAGGGCGGCACATTGACGATCGGATTTATCGGGATGGGCCTCATGGGAGTTCCCATGGTTATGCGTCTGCTGGACGCCGGCTACCCTGTCCGGGTCTGGAATCGTACGCCCGATAAAACCGCAGCGGTGGCGGCAGCAGGCGCTCAGCGGGCGGCATCGGTGGCAGAACTGACGCAGCAATGCGATGTGGTGATGGTGTGTGTCACCAACACTGAGGCCGTTCGTGATATTGTCTTTGGCCCTGAGGGCATCGCGACGGTTGGACATGAGGGTCAGGTACTGGTGGACTTCTCCAGTATTGAGCCGCAATCGACCCGACGGATGGCCTCTGAACTGCTAACCCGATGCGGTATGAGCTGGGTGGATGCTCCGGTATCGGGTGGCGTTACTGGCGCGGAACAAGGGACCCTGGCAATCATGGCAGGGGGCGATATATCTGTGATCGACCGGCTGAGGCCAGTGTTGGCAGCCCTGAGCCAGCGGGTTACCCATATGGGGCCAACGGGTGCTGGTCAGGTGACCAAGGTGTGCAACCAGATGTTGGTGAGTTGCAATGTTCTGGTAATGGCGGAGGTATTTGCGTTGGCTGAACGGGCAGGCGTTGATGCGCTGGCATTGCCTCAGGCACTTCGGGGTGGTTTCGCAGATTCCACGCCACTTCAGCTCACTGGCCCTAAAATGGCCGCGCGCGATTTCGAGGATATAAAGTGGCGGGTCAATACCTTGCTCAAGGATATGAATATGGCCAATGGTCTGGCGCAGTCTTTGGGCAGTGCAATTCCCATGGCAGGACTGGGTGTCGAGTTACTACGTCAACATGCTGGCCGTGGTTTTGGGGAGCAGGATCCTGCTACGTTGATTCACTTGTATATGGAGATGTTGTCAGGTGAAGACGAGCGCTAATTTATCCACCTTATATACCGAGTTACCGTTTATGAAACGGTTTACGGCGGCCCGCCGCGACGGTTTTCATGCGGTCGAAATCCAGTTTCCCTACGATTATCCGATCTCTGATATCAAGCGACAGCTGATCGACAATGACCTCAAGTGCGTACTGATTAATGTGTCTGCTGGCGATCTGATGCAGGGTGGAGAAGGGCTGGCCTGCGTGCCGCGCAAGACTGCAGAATATGCCGCCGCAGTGGTGGAATGCCTGTCTTATGCACGGGCATTAAAAATTCCCACGGTGAACGTATTACCGGGCTGCTGCCGTATTCCCGAACGTCGTGAAGAGTATATGGCGACCTTTATTCGTAACCTGCAGGTTACCGCCGACAGTTTTGCCCCGTTCGGAATCACCACCACGTTTGAAGCGATTAATCGTTTTGATATGCCTGATTTTATGGTTTGCACCGGGCGGGAAATGTTGGCCATTATGGTGGAGTTACGTCATCCCCACATCAAGGCGCAGTTTGATATTTATCATATGTCCCGTATGGGCGTGGATGTGATCGGGTTTATCCGCCGTCACGGTCGCAAGATCGGCCATATCCAGTTTGCCGATATGCCGGGCCGACACGAACCGGGAACCGGGCGGATCAAGTTTGATGAAGTGTTTGCTACGATCGAGAGCAGCCATTACGAGGGCTGGGTTGGGGCAGAGTACCACCCAAGCCGGGCAACTTCTGCGACGCTTGGCTGGATGAATGAATTCGAAGCAGTGCGTTTGCCTGGCTAGGAGCCTGTCGGATTTAGGCGTTCGTCGCGAGGGAAAGACTGGCTTGAGCGATTTTTGCGCAAATTTGAGGCGAATAGTGGTTCTATTTAACCAGAGTTTGCTCAAAAAAGAGCCAGATTCAGCTTTTCCGCAGTAGCGCAGCCCTAAGCCCGACAGACTCCTAGTGGCCGTCTTGTTTTGAGTCAGGGTTTCCCTGGCTTTCAAACAGACCAATCTGGCTAGCTTGTTGTGGCGTTGTTCTCGATGCCGTATCCAGAGGTGGAGGCGTTGGCTCTTCTGGGGCTGATGTACGTGAGTTTTCCAGACTCTGATCCATTCTGTTGCGATCAGCAGCAAACAAATCCCCTTGTGGAATGTACTCTGGCAATGCGTCTTCGACGTGTTGTACCTGTCCTGCCTTTAACTTCAGGCGGCGGCGTTCACACAGATTGACGATCAGTTGTTTCTGGAAATTACTAAATTCGTTCCAGTGGAAGCGCTCCTGACGGCTGCGTAAACAACCTTTGCAGAACCCTTTGTTATTAACGGTACAAATTCCACGGCACGGATTGGGGATGTTAAACAGTTCGCCTTGGTCAATCATAGGGACGATACGTCGCTGAATGGCTGGGGAACGGAAATGGGCATGCAGATGCAAGAGATGGGTCTGCTGAAGCCAGAGGCTTCAGCGGACTTTTGGCCAGCGAATCTTGAAGGGTGACACGCCTGGTGAAAACACAAAGGGTGACCAAACAGATAACAGGGCCACGGCCGTAGAACGGCCCAGGATGTTACAGAGGGTTGACGTTTTCAGCCTGAGGACCTTTCTGGCCCATGGTTACTTCCATGGTCACTTTCTGGCCTTCCTGCAGTGACTTACGGCCTGCGCCGTTGATAGCACTGTAGTGAACAAAAACATCTTTACCAGATTCCTGCTCAATAAAGCCGAATCCTTTCTCATCGTTGAACCACTTAACAGTGCCCTGAACTTGATCTGCCATTTGTATTTCCTGAAATTGATGTTGGCCAAAGCCAATTTAATGCGATTTTGCTGGCACTGCGGTACTGGCCGGTCATCCGGTAAGCAATCAATGCCGATATCGACCAGTATCCTGCACACTTCGGGTGAATCTGGAGCACTCGCCAATAGAGCTTGAAACGACAAGCTCACTGCCATAGTAGCTCAGTAAGTTCTGGTGACCAAGGACTGATGCAAAATAGTTGGCCATGAATTGAGCCTGAGTGGGATGATTGTCTGTCGGCCTTATCGGATTGGCCCAATTTGCCTCAGACGGTTATTCATAAGGCAAAATAAATGCCAGTAGAACGGCAGAATTGTCTTATTTCTCGCTCTCCCATCATGGCTCAAGCTGATGCTGTTATGGTGATCGGCATACGGCTCTGTGAGTCCGTTCGTTTTAATGGTTTTGTCTGGATAAATTGTACTCATGATTCCCGATTTTCGTCTGCCTGTGTCGTGTGAGGCTCAGCGGCTGTTTCATGGCCGGGGGCACAGTGAACCCGGCTTTGAACACGTTAATATTGATTGGTATACGCCACTGGTACTGATCACCCTGTATCAGGAGCCGGTAATGGGCTGGCTCGAGCAGTTATCAGCCTGGCTGATGGCGACCCTGGCTGAGGCCACGGTAGTGGCGGTGCAGTATCGCTGTCGACCCATGGCACCGATGGAAGCCCTGGTGGGTGAACTGCCGGCCCGGTTGGAAGTCACTGAGCATGGTCTGAATTATGAACTCCGTTTGGGCCAGTTCCAGAATACCGGCCTGTTTCTCGATATGGCCAATGGTCGCCGCTGGGTGCTGGAACATGGTGCCGGCAAGCGGGTGTTAAACCTGTTTGCCTATACCTGTGGCTTTTCCGTGGCGGCGATTGCGGGCGGAGCGGCACGGGTTGTGAATGTTGATATGAGCCGCAGAGCATTGGCTATCGGCAGGGATAACCACCGCCTTAATCAACACCAGCTCGATCGGGTTGTTTTTGAGGGGGTGGATATTTTTCGTTCATTTGGACGGCTGAAAAAACATGGCCCCTACGATTTGGTGATTGCTGATCCGCCAACCTTCCAGAAAGGCAGTGTTGATATTCGCAAGGATTACCCGAGGTTGTTGCGGCGCCTGCCGGAGATGCTGGCGCCTGGAGGGGAGTTGTTACTGTGTTTGAATGCGCCAGAGTTGGGGGAGCATTTTTTGCGCGAGCAAGTTGCCAACGAGTGTCCGGACTGGTGCTACATCGAGCGCTTGCCGAATCCGGATGCTTTTGTGGAAGTGGATGATACGGCAGGACTCAAGGTTTTGCGTTATCAGTCTTGCTGACCACACTGGCTGTTTGCAACTGGCGAATCCGGCGTCGGGTTTGCCAGCGCCACCAGGAGGCTAGCAGCGCGCCGCTGAGGTTATGCCAGACGCTGAACAGGGCGGCGGGCAGGGCAGTAAGGGGGGTAAAAAACTGCAACGCCAGCGCTGCCCCCAGTCCTGAATTTTGCATGCCTACTTCGATGGCAATGGTGCGACACTCGACTTCGGTAAAGCCGCGCCAGCGCGCCAACGTATAACCCAACGCAGTACCGAGCAGGTTGTGTAACGCCACCGCCAGTAATGTCATGACGCCCACCGTGGCAATCTCATCGGCATTCAGCGCAACGACGATGGCGATAATGGCCAATATGGCGACGGTTGCGGCGTTTGCCAGCTGTTTGTTGACTGCCTGGCGTAGTGCCGGGAGGTAATGATTGATGGCGATGCCAGCTATGATCGGCAGCACGACAATTTTTGCGGTCGTCAGCAGGATCGCGAGTATATCGACACTGACGCTTGCGGAGGCATAGAAGCTCAGTAGCCATGGGGTCAGGACAACGCCCCACAGGGTGGAAAGCAGAGTCATACTGATTGACAGGGCAACGTCACCCCCAGCCAGGTAGGTCATGACATTGGATGCCGTTCCACCGGCACATACGCCTACCAGAATGACACCTAACGCCACTTCGTCTGGCAGTGCCAACAGATGCACCAGCAACCAGCCAAGCAGTGGCATCAGCAGATATTGCAAGGTGACGCCCATAGCGACCGGTTCCGGTTTGCGCAAGATACGGCGGAAGTCTTGTGCCCGTAAAGTCAGGCCCATGCAAAACATAATAAACATCAGTAATGGAATAACAGCGACGTTCCAACCCAGTAGTGGTTGGGGGTCGTTCCACGCCAGCCAGCTCACCGCTATAGCAAGAAGAGGAAAGACGCTTTGTAATGACAGCATGGTATTTACCCGAATATCGCTAACTCTGAAGTCGCGACCATATCAGGAATCCTGGCGCTGGTCTCGGGGGCAGGGCCGCAGTACCGTGGCGGCACTCAGTTGTGCCTGTGCTGGCGTTATCTGTGCAGGAATACGTACACAGCGGGGTAGATCGGGATACAGCCATGCGCGCCAGAGCCAGCCAGGCATGGCATTCACTTCGCGGTTATAGTCCATGGCGGCGGTCAGTAACTGGCGCCATTGCTGGCGGCATTGTTGTTGATCGTATTGTTGATGGTGTTTGGTGTTTTGGCAATTGGGCCACTGATTGACCTGCCAGTTTTCTCGTTTGCTGTTCCAGGCCTGCCAATAACCGGCGGTATTCTGGCTACCATTCAGCATTAATGTGATAACGACCAGGGCGGCGATGCCGCTATGGCGAATAAAGCTCCGGGAAAAAGGTATTTCGCTCATGAGCAAATCCGGCTGGCTTTGGATGCCTGTATTAGTCCTCTGGCAAATGACATTAGAATGACGTTTGTATGGCGGCGATGTGATGTGTTTGAGTGGGGCCAGCGAACTCAGGTGACAGGTCGCTGTCTTTGACAATCCCGGTTAACCGGCAGGAGATTTCATGATTGTTGATTTTGCAGAAATTGAAGCATCCCAACGCTATTTTTTAATGACCCAAGCAGTGCTGCCGCGTCCTATCGCCTGGATTCTGACAAGAAACCCGTCGGGCAGCCTGAACCTGGCACCGTATTCTTTTTTTGCCCCTGTCTGTTCCAATCCGCCCACACTGGTGGTGTCCATGGGACAGAAGTCGGCAGGAATGGAAAAAGACAGTTATGAAAACCTGCGCAGAACCGGAGAGTGCGTTGTCCATATTCCCCGTGTCGCGGATCTGGATGCGGTTAACACCAGCTCAGCTACTCTGGGGTTTGATGAGAGTGAAGTGGATCAACAGGGGCTGGCGGTTACAGAGTTTATCGCTGGAGGCTTACCGAGACTGACTGATTCGCCTCTGGCATTTGCCTGTCATTACCAGCAGCAAGTCGATCTGGGGCCAGCGCCACAGCATCTGGTGTTTCTGCAGATCGACCAGCTTTACGTGGCTGAAACGGTACTTGAGCCGGTTAAGCAGCGTCAGCAGATCAATGCCGAAGCGGTTGATCCTCTGGGGCGGCTGGGTGGCAAAGCCTATGCTGGCCTGGGAGAACTGCTCAGTCGAATCAGACCCGACTGAGCATACGGGCTTGGCGTCAGTTAAGCTGGACTATCGGTATCAATAACGCGTCGCGGCGTTTGCCATGACGCCGCATCAGCAGCAAACAGCCAGCGATAAAACCAACGCAGCCGAGCGACCAGACCCCGGAACTCAGTGGGTGGGCGGTGATGCTACCGAGCTGATACACCAGTACGGCGGTGGTGTAGGCCAGGCCAGTACTCCAGATGGCAACAAACATCATCCATTTGATGCCAGCTTCCCGCACCATAGCACCCAGAGTGGCAACACAGGGGGTGTATAACAGTACAAACACCAGGTAGGAAAAGGCCGCCAGCTGACTGCCAAACAACAATTCCATCGCACTGAATGTTCCAGAGTGCACACCTTGCTCTTCGCCTTGGTCGGCACCAATCAGATTCAGTCCCAGAGGATCGAGCAGATTATTCGCCACATTGGCAAGGTTATCCGGAATGGTCAGAAGGGATTCCAGTAATAAATTGGGCAGGTTGTATTGACGGTCATCGGCTATTACGTCCGGACTGTAGAGGGCGTCCAGTGTTCCCACAACGGCTTCCTTGGCAAAAATACCGGTAATGATGCCGACGGTTGCGGGCCAGTTGTCAGACTGTACTCCCATCGGTGCCAATACCGGGGTCGCCACTCTGGCAATGCCGGACAATACCGACTTCTCATTATTCTGGTTGCCAAAGGAACCGTCTGTTCCAATTGAATTCAAAAAGCTCAGTACAGTAACCACAATAATAATGGTTTTACCGGCTCGCATTGAAAACGACTTCAGTCGTTCCCAGGTTTTAATCAGTACACCCTTGACGGTCGGGATATGGTAAGCCGGTAGTTCCATAACAAACGGAGTTAACTCCGGTTTGAACAGCGTGTTCTTCAGCGCCAGACCGGTAAGCAGTGCCATGGCGATGCCAAGTATATAAAGTGCAAACACCATGGTGGCACCGTTGTCTGCAAAAAACGCAGCGGCGAACAGGGCAAATACAGACAGCCGGGCACCGCAGGACATAAACGGTGCCATAGCGATGGTTAATAAACGATCTTTATGGGTGTCCATTGTCCGGGCGGCCATTACCGCAGGAACGTTACAGCCGAATCCGACAATGAGTGGCACAAAAGACTTTCCTGGCAGCCCGACTGAACGCATCAGGCGATCCATAACAAAGGCTGCCCTGGCCATATAGCCAGAGTCTTCAATAATGGATAAAAACAGGTATAAACCACCAATAATCGGAATGAAGGTGGCGACCAGCTGAATGCCGCCACCCAATCCATCGGAGAGCAAGGTGATGAGCCATTCTGGTGCGGATATGGCGTTGAGCAGGTAACGACTGCCCTCAACAAAAATAGCCGATGACGACATGTCAAAGAAATCGATAAACGCGCCGCCAAAATTAATCGCAAAGGTAAACATCAAATACATGATGCCGAGAAAGAAGGGAATACCAAGGAAGCGGTTCAGTACCCAACTGTCGATACGCTCGGTGAGTGAGCGCCCGGTATGGTGCAGGCTGACGACCTGATGGGTCAGACGTCTTATTGATGTAAAGCGGGAGTTGGCAATCAGCACATCGATTGGCTGATGTTCCTGGCTTTCTATACGTTGACGCCAGTCGGCGGCAAGTTTTACATAGGCGCTGCGATAGGCTGGCCCAACATCGGCGGCGGCCTGGCGATCACTCTCCAGTGCCCGAGAAGCCATCCAGCGCGGATTGGACAGGGTTTGCCCGGAGGCAGCAATCAATTCTTCGAGTGCCGTATGAATGTTGCCGGATGCGCGCCACATGGGGGTCGGGACGGCAGAATGCTGCAGGGCATGGCCAACGACGCGGCGTAATTCTTCAATACCATCGCCGGTCGACGCAACAATTGGTACAACCGCTACACCCAGCAGGGTAGACAGCTGCTGAGTATCAATATGTATTCCTTCCCGCTCGGCAACGTCAAGCATATTGACTGCGCATACCATGGGCACGCCCATATCCAGCAGCTGGGAAGTGAGATAAAGATTGCGCTCCAGGTTCGAGCCATCAAGAATATTAATGACCAGATCGGACTCGCCGCCGATAACAAAGTCTCGGGCGATACGCTCATCCAGAGACACGTCGTCATCCTGGCTGTCGAGTGCGTAAGTGCCTGGCAAATCGACCAGAGTCAGATTCTGGTCGCGAATAACCACGACACCTTCTTTACGCTCGACGGTTACCCCAGGCCAATTGCCAACTTTCTGGCGGGCACCGGTCAGTTGGTTGAACAGAGTGGTCTTGCCACAGTTAGGATTGCCGATCAGGCCGATTACAGCAGGTTTCACGTAATACTCTCCACCAGCAGGATGGTGGCTTCCTGTTTGCGCAGGCTCACCGAGGTTCCACGTAGCTGGATCTGAATAGGATCGCCAAGGGGGGCGACGCGACGGATTTCAATTTCTGCACCCGGTACAACGCCCAGTGCCAGGAGCTTGCGGCGGAACTGGGCTTCCGTAGCGGCAAATCCGGTTACCCGTACATGCTCACCAATACGTGCCTGATCCAGTGTCATGGTCATAGAATTTTCAGTCCGAACGAAGCTCAAGGGAAAAAATGATAATGTTTATCATTTGGATGGGCAAGTGCTGTTTGCCTTGTTTGCCTTGTTTGCGGATGTGCCGCAGATCACATCTACTGAATTGTGAGGGAGTTTTAGCGGAACTTTCTGACTGTCGATAAAATCATTTGGTATTTTTCTCGGGATCCGCTAATAAATAAATATTGTACTTATTCGGATTAAATAGAATCTCTTGCCGGGTATTCTGTGTAGTGTTCTTCTAAAAGCAGGTCTATACTTGCGTTAACATTAACCCGAATACATAGAATGTACCGTGTGTTGCACCGGATTTTTAGTTTCCGGATCATGCTGGTCGAGGTTTCTATGTGTTTACATACTGTCGCAGAGGTGAAAGTGAGCATTCTGGATAACGATATCGATAAGCGGATTCAGCAGCATCAACAAAAAATTGTTGAGCTCGAACAGATGAAAAAGGAACATGAGAAAAAGCTCAAGGGACTGGAAGAGTTTGACGTAGAGATCAAACGCCTGTGCGAACAGAATAATTTGTCTGAGTCTGAACTATATGTATCCCGTTCCGAGCAAATCGAGAATTGGGTTCTGGAAATGTCCCGGCAAGAATCGCCATTACCTATCTACAATAGCTTGCGCAAGCATTTTGAGCGGGCAGGAGTGCGTAGTGGCAAGCGTGAAAAGAAAATCGTGCAGCCAAAACCCAAGCTGGAAGTCGGTACTTATCGTAATCCGAACACGAACGAGAGCGTTGACAAAATCAAACGTAATCCTCGTCAGCTGGATCAGTGGATTGCCGAATTCGGTATGGATACCGTAAAAACCTGGAAAGAATCCTGATATAAGGCGGTAGCGAACATATTCGCTACCGCTTTTTTTATTGCACTGCGTAATATCCCAATGGCACTTCAACTACGGATCGTAATCTGCCCGGCTCGGGCGGTTGAAGCCAGTCAATCATCGCTATAACTCTCTTTTTCTCCAGCGTTTCCTGCTTGTGTCGATTGTTGCCGGAGTATGCTCACAACGTGCGTGCTCCTGCTCCCGGCAGCGTCTCTGGTCACAATCCCGCCATTGTCATATCCCCTCCAATCGTTTTGTCTTGTCGTGTTTACTACACGGTTTTTTGGTTGAAAATTTAATTAAATCAATTGGTTACATGCTGGCCCCTGGTTTGCACCTTGTCTTTCAGAGTTTTTCAGACACCGAATTTCGCAGAGAGGGCAGAGCATGAAAGCCAAAGACATCGCCGAGTTGATGGACGAGCCAGCCTGTGAGCACAACAAAAAGGAAAAGTCCGGTTGTGCCAAGCCGACGCCTGGTGCCACCGACGGCGGCTGTGCGTTTGATGGTGCCCAGATTGCCTTGCTGCCTATCGCTGATGTTGCCCATATCGTGCATGGCCCGATCGCGTGTGCGGGCAGCTCCTGGGATAACCGGGGTACCCGTTCCAGTGGCCCGACCTTGTATCGCATTGGCATGACCACTGACCTGACAGAACAGGATGTGGTGATGGGACGTGGCGAGAAGCGCCTGTTTCATTCCATCAAACAAGCGGTAGAAGACTACAACCCGCCAGCGGTCTTTGTTTACAACACCTGTGTTCCGGCACTGGTGGGTGATGATGTTGATGCTATTTGCAAAGCCGCTGAAGCGCGCTGGGGAGTGCCGGTCGTGCCGGTCGATGCCGCTGGTTTTTACGGCACCAAAAATCTTGGCAACCGCATCGCGGGTGAAGCCATGGTCAAGTACGTGGTCGGGCATCGTGACCCCGAGCCGTTACCTGAGTCGGTACAACGCCCTGGCATCAAGGTGCATGACGTGAATCTGGTTGGCGAATACAACATTGCTGGCGAATTCTGGTACGTATTACCCCTGCTGGATGAACTGGGTATCCGGGTGCTTTGCACACTGTCAGGTGATGCCCGGTTCCACGAAGTGCAAACCATGCATCATGCTGAAGTGAACATGATGGTGTGTTCCAAGGCGATGCTGAACGTCGCGCGCAAGCTGCAGGATCGTTTTGGCACGCCCTGGTTTGAAGGCAGCTTTTACGGCATTACCGATACCTCGCAAGCGTTGCGGGATTTTGCCCGTTTTATTGGTGATGACGACCTGACCCAGCGCACCGAAGCCCTGATCGAACGGGAAGAGAAACGTATTCGTGAAGAGCTGGAACCATGGCGTAAGCGGTTGGCCGGTAAGCGAGTACTTCTTTATACCGGCGGAGTAAAGTCCTGGTCGGTGATTTCTGCACTGCAGGATCTTGGTATGAAAGTGGTTGCCACCGGCACCAAAAAGTCGACTGAAGAAGACAAGGCCCGTATTCGTGAACTGATGGGTGATGACGTCAAGATGCTGGATGAAGGCAGCCCCAAAGCCCTGCTGCAAACCGTCAAGGATTATCAAGCCGATATCCTCATTGCCGGTGGTCGCAATATGTATACCGCCCTGAAAGCCCGTATTCCATTTCTGGATATTAACCAGGAGCGTGAATTTGGTTATGCCGGTTACGACGGCATGCTGGAGCTGGTACGGCAGTTGTCACTGACCATTGAAAGCCCGGTATGGGAAGCCGTACGTCGCTCGGCACCTTGGGAAACCCCCGCCCGCCAGGGCGATCTGTTGTCAGCACAGGGATAAGGGGCAGAATATGAATAACGTTGTCAATATGGAACCGGGCAAGACCGAAGTGATCAAGAAGCGCAAAAAAGCGCTGTCGGTCAGCCCGTTAAAAACCAGTCAGACCATAGGCGGAGCGCTGGCCGTATTGGGGGTCGCCCGAGCAGTGCCTTTGATGCATGGCTCGCAAGGCTGCACCGCCTTCGCCAAAGTATTTTTTGTGCGTCATTTTCGCGAGCCGGTGCCGTTGCAAACCACCGCGATGGATCAAGTCAGCTCGGTGATGGGGGCGGATGGCAATATTGTTGAAGCGCTGAAAGTGATCTGTGAAAAAAGTGCACCGGCGTTAATTGGTCTGGTGACCACCGGTCTGGCAGAAACCCAGGGAGCCGATATCAAACGTGCGGTGGGCGAGTTTCGACGTCAGTATCCGCAGTTTGTCAGCACTGCGGTGATGGCAGTGAATACGCCAGATTTCAGTGGTTCTTTTGAAAGCGGTTTTGCTATCGCGGTAAAAGGCTTGCTGCAAACCCTGGTGCCTGCGGCCGAAGCAGACAACCCCCGTGCCGGTCTGCGTCACAAACAGGTAAATGTACTTTGTGGTGCCAATCTGTCTCCGACCGACCTGGAGTTTGTTGCCGAAAGTATCGAGAGCTTTGGCTTGCGGCCGCTGCTGATACCTGATTTGTCCGGTTCTCTGGATGGACATCTGTCTGATGAACCCTTCAGTCCGGTCACCACTGGTGGTGTCAGTGTTGCTGACATCGCCACTGCCGGTGAAAGCCTGGCGACGCTGGCTGTGGGTGAAAGCCTGCACAATTGCGGTCAGTGGCTGGAAAAACACACGACGGTACCGACACATTGCTTTGGCCATTTGATGGGACTGGATGCTGTCGACCAATGGTTTCATACCCTGTCGCAGTTAAGCGGTCAGCCAGTGCCCAACCGCTGGATTCGTCAGCGTAAACAGCTGCAAGACGCGATGCTGGATACCCATTTTATGATCGGGCTGACACGCGTCGCCATTGCTTCGGATCCGGATATGCTGGCCGCTTTTACCCGGCTGTTACAGGGCATGGGAGCCGAAGTGGTGGCTGCGGTGGTGCCAACGCAAGGGCCAGCACTGAAGACACTGTCAGGCGTTCAGTTACAGATCGGTGATCTCGAAGACCTGGAAGCCGTGGCTGCGGCAGAAGATGCGCAGATTCTGCTGACCAACAGTCATGGTGTCGAAAGTGCCGAGCGGCTGGGTATTCCGCTGTTCCGTATCGGTTTTCCCCAATACGACGTGGTTGGTGGTTTCCAGCGCTGCTGGTTTGGTTATCGCGGTACCAGTCAGGCGCTGTTTGATCTGGCCAATATTGTGTTAAGCCAACACCACGAACTGGAGCCCTATTATTCCTGTTATTCGCAGAAGACAGATGGCGTGAAAGCCGGATTCCGCCCCAGCGACGCCTCGGCTCACTGAGTCAGCAATTTGTAGAGAGGACACACTCATGAGTATTACTCGCAAGTTGGAAGTGTTGGACGACAACGATGACGACAACACCTTGCTGAAAGTCGCTTTTGCGACGTCAAATCAGGTGGAAGTTGATCAGCACTTTGGCTCAGCTCATTCATTTTCTATTTACGGCGTCAATATTGATAACGCCTATTTACTCGCCGTCAGTGAATTTGGCGACCTCAAGCAGGATGGTAACGAAGACAAACTGGCCGAGAAGCTTGAGCTGCTCAGCGGTTGTGTTGCCGTGTATTGCCGAGCTTGCGGTGCCTCGGCAGTTCGACAGTTACTCGCTCAGGGCACCCAGCCGGTCAAGGTCAGTGATGGCACCGAGATCAGCGAGATGATTGCCAGTTTGCAACAGGAACTGCGAGAAGGGCCATCGGCCTGGTTAGCGAAGGCTATTCGCAGTCAACTCGTCGTTAATCCTACTCGTTTTGACGCCATGGAATCGGAAGGCTGGAGCGAATAATTCGCCCGCCACCACTACATCCTCAGGAGAAATACCATGAACGACACCGTCATTGATGCGGACAACGCCCAGCTTGCCAACCCGCTGGTTCGCCAGGTTGTGGTGCAATTACGCGCCATGGACAGCTATGGCACCTACGACACCTGGAGTGACGACAAGGTGCTGGATCCGATGATCCTGACCAAAGCTCGTCGTCGTGAAATTCCGGTGGTAGGCGACCCGGATGAGACCACTGTGGCGCGGATCAAGGCGTACTACAACGCCCTGTCCACCACCATTGAAAAAGAATCCGGACTGATGGCAGTGCCTGTCATCAACATTACGCACGAGGGTTTCGGCCGCGCCATGATTATCGTTGGCAAACTGGTGGTGCTGGATAAAGTCCTGCGTGATGTGCACCGCTTCGGGTTTGATTCGCTCGAAAAAATGATTGAAGAAATAGAAAAAGTCAGCAGTAAGGCAGTAGCCCTGATCAATGATCACCGGGTTGTTGCCGAAATGTAAGCCATCAAGGCCATGGCATGCCGTGGCCTAACATAAGCACTTTATTTAAGCATTTTATTAACGGAGGACAATCCATGACTCCCGAAGAAATCAAGGCGCTGAAAAAAGCCGCCAGTACCCAAAAACGTATCGCCACCGAAATTGCATCAAAAATCCATGACGTGGTTGAAGATACTTACTGGACTGAGTACGAGACATTGCCCGCCCTGGCTCAGGAAGCAATTGCTGCCTGCGAAGCCTGGAAGGCAGCCCAGGCGGCGTATGACGAGGTTGCAGAAACCGCATAAACACGAATGTGTTGCGGACGTACCCAGAACCAGAATCATCCGCGAGTTTAACGGGCCAGAGAGCCTGAACCTTGTCGGTAGCAGGATTGAAGCATGTGTTTGTCGCACATGTTTGCAGAGGCGTACCTCAGGGGCGTCGAAAAAAGAACAAACAACCGTGATTAGCCATTAACCAGAGGAGATCGGCCATGACTGACACCATCGTTGGCCGCACACGGGGCGGTGAAGAGTGGACGCCCGAATTTGTTACCGCACTGAACCCGATGACCTGCATCGGCTGTGGCCGTTGCTACAAGGTATGCCCGCGCGATGTCTTCGACCTCGTTGACCGCGCTGATGTGGTTGATGCTGAAGACGACGATGACTTTTACGATGATGACGACGAGATGAAGGTGATGACCATCGCCAATGCTGATGACTGCATTGGTTGTGTCTCCTGCGCTCGTGTTTGTCCCAAAAATTGTCACACACATGAACCGCTAGCGGGGTAACCACCATGCCAAAACCGGAATTCCACGTATTTGTTTGCAGCCAGCAGCGCCCGGCGGGGCACCCTCGATCCAGCTGTGGTGAAAAGGGCGCAGGCCCGATGATGCAGGCCTTTTCCGAACGACTGATCGCCAAGGGACTGTTCAATAAAGTGTCGCTGGTGGCTACCGGTTGCCTGGGGCCATGTCGGGCTGGAGCCAATGTGCTGGTGTACCCTGGTGGTACGCTGTATATGCAGATCACGCCAGCAGATGTTGATCAGATCATTGATCAGCATCTGGTTGCCGGGGAACCCTGGCTCGACAAGGTGGCTCCGGACGAGGTGTGGCAATGAGCCTGATGGCAAGCAAGAAAAGCCCCGGGACGATCACCGGGGTGGTGGCGGAACGGCTGGCCGAGGAGGCCGACCGTATTGCCGCCATGCAGCAGGCATTGCTGGCGGAGCTGGCCAAGATTGGCTTGAAGGAACAATGTTCGGGCATTCTGGATGCCTTTGATGCCGCTGAGGTTCGTATCGATCCATTTGATCAGACCGAATCGCTGCAGTGTTATTGGAAAACGCCGCTGGGCATGAATCAGGGAACCATGCAGTTACGGCCTGGTAGCCAGTTGTTTGCCGAATACGATGTGCTGTGTGTGCATCCACACAAACCAGCCTGGTTTATTGAAGCGGTGACTGGCTGGGGCCAGCCAGGTGCGATCAAGACGGAGTTGCGGCTGATTCCGGTACCCTGAGACAACAAACAAGTCGACCGCTTCAACGGCACCCGTCGGGACAATCTGCTGTGGTTGCCTGCAGCGGCGAATCCTGTCTCCCCACGCTATTGTCAACGCGGTGCGCCTTGCCCCCGAATTTGGGAATAAAACCTGGCCTGACGACACCGCGATATATTCATCAAACCACTCGCTACTCCTCACTCAACCGTGTCACCGGGAATCACTCCCGGTTTGTCTGCAGCGGTGCAGTCTGTTTGTCCACGTCATCGTGATCGCCATCATTATCGCCGTTATCTCCAATGTTATTGGCAGGTCGTCTTGCACCATGGCTTGAGAACAAAACCAGGCCTGACAACATCGCGACAACCCATCAAACGGCTACGTATTCAACACCATTGGTCAGGAAAATCTACCGGGGTTATCTGTTGCGACAGAGTCTCTGGCGAGGGTCTTGGCATGGCGGAGACAGAGTTCAGGTACTGGGTACTGTGGTGCAGTGCAAACCCAACATAAGGTCTTGTCGTAACTGCGACAAAGCCTTGCATACGTGGTGTTCGCTACATCATTTCAATCCCGACATTGTCTTTAACTATATGAATTTTAAATGTTTTTTATGTGTAATTTGCGTGGCATATCGATTGCACTTTCTCTTCAGGCAACCCTTATCGCCCAGCTCCAGTCTTCGCTGGGAGCGGCCGCAGCCACAGGAGGCAACATCTCATGATCACGATGACCGATAGCGCAATTTCCGCAGTTCGCCGTTTTATGCAGTCCACTGAGGCCCCGATGGCGGGACTTCGCATCAAGGTCGAAGGTGGCGGCTGTTCTGGCTTTCAATATGGCATGAAACTGGAAGAGAGTGTGACCCAGGGCGATGAGGTACTGGATTTTTCCGGCCTTACTGTGCTGGTAGACGAAAACAGCGCAGCGCTGCTGGACGGCGTTACGGTGGATTTTATTGATGGCTTTGAAGGCAGTGGCTTTAAGTTTGAAAACCCGAATGCATCCAACAGTTGTGGTTGCGGCAAATCATTCAGCGCCTGATTTCAGCCGCTGATCCATATCCGATCCAGACCAGCCGCAATCAGGCATCGATACCAGGAGCAGAATTATGTGGGATTACTCTGAAACCGTTAAAGAACATTTCTACAACCCCAAAAACGCCGGATCGGTCGCCGAGGCGAACGCCGTTGGCGACGTGGGTTCCATCAGTTGTGGCGACGCCTTGCGTCTGACCCTGAAAGTCGAACCAGAGACCGAGATCATTCTGGAAGCTGGCTTCCAGACCTTTGGTTGTGGTTCTGCCATCGCATCATCTTCGGCACTGACCGAGATGGTAAAAGGCAAGACTCTGGATCAGGCGCTGGAAATCAGCAACCAGGATATCGCTGACTTTCTCGACGGCTTGCCGCCAGAAAAAATGCACTGCTCAGTCATGGGCCGCGAAGCCTTGCAAGCAGCAGTGGCCAATTATCGCGGAGAAGTGTGGGCCGATGATCACGAGGAAGGCGCGCTGGTATGCAAGTGCTTCGCCATTGATGACGTGATGATTCGCGACACCATCAAGGCCAACAATCTCAGTACGGTGGAAGAAGTTACCAACTACACCAAGGCCGGTGGTGGTTGTTCTTCTTGCCACGAAGGCATTGAGAACATTCTTTCGGAAGAATTGGCTGCCCGTGGTGAAAGCTTTACTCCCGGCGCGATCGGTAAAAAAGAAGGCATCGTTAACCTGGCGCCAAAAGCCGCTCCAGAACAGCCCGGCAAATTAAGCACCGTGCAGCGCATCCTGAAAATTCAGCAGGTGCTGGAAGGTCTGCGTCCAGCCTTACAGGCGGACGGTGGCGATGTGGAGTTGCTGGATGTGGAAGGCCGGAATATCTACGTCAAGCTGGTAGGAGCCTGCTCCGGTTGTCAGATGGCTGCCATGACGCTGGGCGGCGTACAGCAAAAGCTGATCGAAGAACTGGGTGAGTTTGTCAAAGTGATCCCTCACACCGAACGTCCCGTTGAAATTGCAGGAGTCTGATCATGGCTGATATTTACCTCGACAATAACGCTACCACCATGTGCGATCAGGAAGTGGTGGACGCTGTGATGCCGTATTTCAGCGAGCAGTTTGGCAACCCGTCATCCATGCACAGCTTTGGTAACAAGGTTGGATTCGCGATCAAAGCGGCCCGTAAAAGTGTTCAGAACATACTCGGTGCCGAGCACGATTCTGAAATCATTTTCACCTCTTGCGGCTCTGAGTCGGATTCCACTGCCATTCTGTCGGCATTAAAAGCTCAGCCAGAACGCAAGGAAATCATCACCACGGTGGTGGAGCATCCAGCGGTACTGAATCTGTGTGATTACCTGGCAACGGAAGGGTACACCGTGCACAAACTGGCAGTCGATGACAAAGGCCGGCTGGATCTGGATGAATACAAAAAGCTGCTGAGTGACCAGGTGGCGATTGTTTCAGTGATGTGGGCCAACAATGAAACCGGCACTATCTTCCCGGTACTGGAAATGGCGCAAATGGCGGATGACGCCGGGGTGCTGTTTCATACCGATGCTGTGCAAGCGGTTGGCAAGATCCCGATGAACCTGCAAGACACCTGCATTCATATGCTATCGCTGTCCGGGCACAAGTTACACGCCCCCAAAGGTGTTGGTGTGTTGTACCTGCGTCGCGGAGTGCGATTCCGTCCCTTGTTACGTGGTGGCCATCAGGAACGCGGTCGTCGTGCCGGTACGGAAAACACCGTTGGCATCGTGGGCCTGGGCAAGGCCTGTGAGTTGGCGATGGAGCACATGGAATATGAAAACACTGAAGTCGCGAAACTGCGTGACCGCTTGCAGGAAGGCATTCTGGCAGTTGTCCCGCACTCCTTCGTCACTGGTGATCCAACCAATCGCCTGCCCAACACGCTGAACATTGCCTTCGAGTACATCGAAGGGGAAGCCATCCTGTTGCTGATGAATAAGGCCGGTATTGCCGCGTCGTCTGGTTCCGCCTGTACCTCTGGTTCGCTGGAGCCTTCTCATGTGATGAAGGCGATGGGCATTCCTTATACCGCCGCCCACGGCACGGTGCGTTTTTCGCTCAGTCGTTACAACACACCGGAAGAAATCGAACGGGTGATCGAAGCAGTGCCTCCCATTGTGGCCAAGTTACGCAAATTGTCTCCTTATTGGAGTGATAACGGTCCGGTGGAAAATCCTGAGCAGGCATTTGCGCCTGTTTATGCCTGAGTCAAGTTGATAGCGGGAGCGACACCATGACCACAGCACCTCCAGCCATTGTAATAGATGACACCACCCTGCGTGATGGCGAGCAGAGCGCCGGGGTTGCCTTTACAGCTGATGAAAAGCTGGCGATTGCCAGTCATCTGGCGGCGATGGGGGTACAGGAACTGGAAATCGGGATTCCTGCCATGGGGGATGAAGAGCGGGAGGTGATGCAAGCCATTGCCGAGCTTCGACTTCCCTCACGGCTGTTAGCCTGGTGTCGCTTGTTTGATCAGGATCTGGAAGCTGTTCGTGGCCTGGATGTGGATATGGTGGATTTGTCGATTCCGGTATCGGATCAGCAGATTACCCACAAACTGGGCCGGGATCGTCGCTGGGTGGAGGGACAGGTAGAACGCCTGGTGGCCAAAGCCAGAGACGAAGGTTTTGCAGTCTGTCTCGGCTGTGAGGATGCTTCACGGGCCGATACCAATTTTATTGCCCGGCTGGCTGATATTGCCACGCGGGCCGGGGCTCAACGTCTGCGCTTTGCCGATACCGTCGGGATCATGCAGCCATTTTCTGTACTGGAGACCATGCGTACCCTGCGCAGCCGTACAGATCTGGAGCTGGAAATGCACGCCCACGACGACTATGGCCTGGCAACGGCCAATACCCTGGCCGCAGTGATGGGTGGTGCAACCCATATCAACACCACGGTGAATGGTCTGGGTGAGCGGGCGGGAAATGCTCCGCTGGAAGAATGTGTGCTGGCCTTGAAACACTTGCATCAGATCGACAGCGGTGTGAACACCCTGTTGATGCCAGGATTGTCGGCTCTGGTGGCGCAGGCATCCGGTCGCAGCGTCAGCTGGAATAAAAGCATCGTGGGGGCCGGGGTGTTTACCCATGAGGCTGGTATTCACGTTGATGGTCTGATCAAGGATCCCTTGAATTATCAGGGACTCGATCCACTAGAACTGGGTCGTCAGCATCAGATGGTGCTGGGTAAACACTCTGGCAAACATGGATTGATCCGGGCTTATCAGGACATTGGGATTGAGTTGCTGAGCTGGCAGGTGCCACTGCTGTTGCAGCAGCTGCGGATTCTGGTGACACGCTCCAAACAGGTACCATCGGCCAGTCAGCTGATGGAATTGTATCTCGCACTGGAACCGGTAATGAGTCACAGCCGTCCGGCCAGCGGCCAGACAGAGGAGGTCAATGTATGTCAGTTGCATCCGATAGCCAGCTAACCACATCACAATCGTTATGGTCACAGTGGCGTGAAGATATCGCCAGCGTTTTTGAGCGTGACCCGGCAGCCCGTACCACTTTTGAAGTGTTGACCACCTATCCCGGTGTTCACGCTCTGATTCTTCACCGTATTTCTCACCGGCTGTGGCTGCGAGGCTGGCGCTATGGTGCCCGTTGGTTGTCGTTTTTTGCCCGACTGGTTAGCAACGTTGATATTCATCCTGGAGCCACGATCGGGGCACGTTTTTTTATTGACCACGGTGCTGGTGTTGTTATCGGTGAAACCGCCGTCGTTGGTGATGACGTCACCCTCTACCACGGCGTTACCCTTGGCGGCACCAGCTGGAACAAGGGCAAGCGTCATCCAACGCTGGGTGATGGCGTCATGGTTGGTGCAGGCGCCAAGATTCTCGGCAATATTACCGTCGGTAATGGCAGTCGGGTGGGTGCTAACTCAGTGGTGGTGGAAGATGTTCCTGATCGCTGCACGGTGGTGGGCATTCCAGGAAAAATCGTCAAATTACGCGAAGCCGGGTTACTCAACCCTTACGGTATTGATCTTGACCATCACCTGATTCCTGATCCTGTTGGCAAGGCCATCAGTTGTCTGCTGAGCCGGATTGATCTGTTGGAGTCGCGCCTCGACAGTCGCGACGCCAGTGAGCGCTACAGCCAGTGCGAAACGGATAACCAGATTTGTGAACAGGACTGTCCCGGAGGCCAGGTCGTCAAGGTGCGGCAGTCGTTGGGAAGCGTGAGGTAAACAGGATGGATTTGCAGGATTTCAAAGGTCAGGGGATGTACTTCGACGAGCCGCTGAGTGCGGACGTTGAAGAGCTGATGAACCGCGCAGCACAGGCTTATGGCGACGGTGATGCGGAAGAATATTTGCAACAAGCTTACGCCTTGGCACCCGGTCATATGACCGTGTTGGTAGGACTGTACCGGTTTTATTACTACCAACACCGACTGCCGGAAGCGATTGAAGTCGCCTACAAAGTCATGGCCGGCATTGCTCCAGGAATCGGTTTTCCGGATCACTGGGAAAAGCTGACTTTTACCCACCTGGCGAATGGCGTGCTGGAGTCCTTTACACGGGTACGCTTTTACCTGTTGGCACTGAAAGGAGCGGCTTACCTGACGCTGCGTCTGGGTGATATGGCGGAAGGTGTGCGGATGTTGAACAAGGTGGTGGAGTTTGATACCAGCGACCGGCTGGGCGCACGCTCACTGTTGCAATCCATCGGCCCGGCTGTGGTGGTGAATAACACCTCAGCAGCGACAACAGAGACAGAAGAACACGCAGCAAGCGACTGACTCGCTGTGATAACCGTTGGACATTCCTGATCCGTCAGGACAGGAGCGTTCAATCCATGCTGATTGATGATGAGAGCTACCTAACAGAGGGGTAACGCTATGGAACTGCAAGACGAACTGAGCCTGGATGACGCATTGGATGAGTTGGTGTCGGCCGAGGATTTTCTGGAGTACTTCGGCGTACCTTTTGATTCAACCGTAGTGCATGTGAACCGGCTGCACATCATGCAGCGTTATCACGATTATCTGAGTCAGAGTGAAGACTCGATGGCAACGCACCTGGGTAACGACGAGGCGTTACGCTCTGTCTACCGGACGTTACTTGAGCGCGCCTATTCGGATTTTGTTGAGTCCGATGCGCTGACGGAAAAAGTGTTCAAGGTATTCCGCATGCATGAACCGCAAACCGGCTTTGTACCATTGGACAGCCTGCTGTAATCCAAGCAGAAGGAGGGGCCTGTGAAACCTGCCTATGAATATGGCGATGAAGTAAGGCTGATTCGCAACGTCCGTAACGATGGAACCTACCCCGGCAAGGAGGTCGGGGAGATGTTGATCCAACGAGGTGCCATCGGTTGTGTTTATGACGTTGGCACTTACTTGCAAGATCAGCTGATTTATCGGGTGCACTTCCTGGACACCGGCACGACCGTCGGCTGTCGTGAGGAAGAACTGATCGCGGCCGACGCACCCTGGATCAGTAATCGCTTTGAATTTCGTGATGCCGTTATTTCCACCGTATCGATGTCAAGTCAGGGAGAGATCATCGTGCAGCCTGGTGATCTGGGTGAGGTAGAAAAGGTGATTCGTGAAGAGGGCGCGCTGTTTTATCACGCCCGCTTTCATAGTCGTACTTTTCGGGTGCCGGAAGAGGCACTTGAAGCGCCCGAGCAGGAGCGGAGTGCAGATACTGCCGACCCACAACAGGCTGGAGGTGGAGCATGAGTGCACTGGCCCGATCTCCCCAAAACGATGGCGTAACGCTAAACGGCTATCGTGAACTGCGTATTGCGGGTGAGCAGTTTGGCTGCTCGCCACATCAACTGACTCAGGTTCAGACCCAGCAGTTACAACGTATTGCCAGCAACGAAATGGCGTTGGAACAGCTGGTACTGACCAGCCCGGAAGCGGCGCAGGTGAGTGTCCCTGCCTCACAACTTGAGGCAGCGTTGGATCAGATTCGTCAACGTTATGAATCCGATGCCCAGTTTGAAGAAGCGCTGGAACAGAACGGTTTGGCAACGGCCGATTTACGTGACGGGCTATTGCGCGAACTCACCGTCGAGGCCGTGATGGAACTGGTGGGCAGCCGTGGTGTACACGTTGATGATACCGAAGCAACGCTGTTTTATTACCTGCATCCTGAACGCTTCGAAAAACCCGAGACCCGCACCGCCCGGCATATTCTGATCACGGTGAATGACGGTTTTGCCGAGAACGAACGCGGTGCTGCTTATCAGCGTTTGCAAGATATTACCCGCCGAGTGCAACGTTCTCCCAAGCGTTTTGCCGAGCAAGCCTTAAAACATTCCGAGTGCCCTACCAGCCTGAATGGCGGTTTGCTGGGAGAAATCCGGACAGGAACCTTGTTTCCTGAACTCGACAGCGCCTTGTTTTCGATGGCGGAAGATGAGCTGCGGGGACCGATTGAAAGCGAACTGGGCTGGCACCTGTTGTGGTGTGAAAAGATACATCCCGCCACGCTGATGCCGCTGGATGAGGTACTGCCTCGTCTGCAAGAAGAATTGCAGCAGCGCCAGAACAAGCGTACCCAGAAACTCTGGCTGAAACAGCGCGCCGCCAGCGTCTGAGTCGATTACCTGCCGCTCCGGGCATTGTCGGCGCGGCGCACTGATCCAGGAGGTCACCATGGCAGACAGCCCAAGTTCCAGCTCCGCCCAACCCACATGCTCATTCTGCGGGATTGAGAAATCCCCCCAGATTCCTCTGATTGCCGGTAACTATGGCCATATTTGCGAGCAATGCGTGAAGCTGGCCTACCAGGTCGTCAGTAGCTGGGGACGGCGTACCAACAACCCGTCCGAGCCAGAATTAAAAACGCCGCTGGCGATCAAGGATTTTCTTGATGAATACATCATTGGCCAGGATGAGGCCAAAAAGACGCTGTCAGTGGCGGTCTACAACCATTACCTGCGGTTGAAATTCCAGGATGGTCAATCCGAATCCAGGATTCCGCTCAATGGCGGCAACGACATGGTGGAGTTGGAAAAGTCCAATATCCTGCTGGCAGGGCCGTCCGGTACGGGTAAAACCCTGCTGGTAAAAACTCTGGCGCGGATCATTGGCGTGCCCTTTGTCATTGGCGATGCAACCACTCTGACCCAGGCTGGCTACGTGGGGGAAGACGTTGACAGCTTGCTCAAGCGTTTACTGGAAGCGGCAGAAGGTGATGTTCAACAGGCCCAGTGGGGCATTGTCTATATTGATGAGATCGACAAGATTGCCCGTCGTGGCGGCGGTGGTGCCAGCGCTCGCGATGTGTCTGGTGAAGGAGTGCAGCAGGCGCTACTGAAAATGGTCGAAGGCAGCGAAGTACGTATTTCTAAATCCGGCCGCCGGGAAGGTGGGGAGGAAGTGGTACTGAACACCCAGAATATTCTGTTTATCGTCGGCGGAGCCTTCCCTGGACTGGCTGAATTGATCAGCAAGCGCTTGCAACCCCCCAAATCCGGTATCGGCTTCAGCGCGCCCATCAATACCGCCACCGCCATCAGTAATGAACAGTTACTGGCGGCGTTGCAGCCAGATGATCTGCTGCAGTTTGGGCTGATCCCTGAGTTTATCGGTCGTTTTCCTGTGATTACTTTCCTGCAGGATCTGGACGTAGACAGCCTGAAACGCATCCTCACGGAACCAAGAAATGCCCTGACCAAACAATACCGTCAGCTGTTTGCATTCCAGAATGTCGGTCTGGAATTTACCGATGATTCTCTGACCTTTATCGCCAAGGAAGCGGTCAAGCGTGGCACGGGTGCCAGGGGCTTGAGAGGGATGATGGAATCCATGCTGCTTTCAACCATGTTTGATCTGCCATCCCGCGCCAATCTGAAATCCTGTACTGTACAGATCTCGGGTGAGGAAGAGGCGGCGCAACTGAGCGTGCGGGAAGAGTTTGGTGATGGTGAAGTACTGCAAGAGCCGTTGCCAACGCCGGTCGTACCCGCTGAAGCCGAAGAGTTGGCTGAGCCATCAGCATCCCGTAGTGGGCAAGCGTTATCCTGAGCAGCAGTTCCGCTTCCCGTTATTTTCAGTCTGTATGCACTGGTACGGATGGGGCGTTATCCCCAGCCGTACCGGTAGCCCTCTAGTAACAAGCCCCGTCTCCTTCAAGGCAGCCTCTTATTTCTGTAATAGTAACTACAAAAAGTAACTACAAAATAGCAACTCAGATCAACTCGGTCATGGGAACTTGGCCACAGGAGAAACCAGCAATGCGGTTGCCGAGGGGAAGCAGAGAGCAGCAGGGGGTAGGCAGGGAATAGAATCGTGAGGGGATAAAGGGAATGTAAAAAGGCACGGCCAGTGGGGATTACTGACCATGCAAGGCTTCGAGGAAGGAAAGCAAACTTACAGTGGCAAGCCAAACTCAGGAGCAATCTGGCTTAACCAGGCATTCAGTCGGTCTTCGGTTAATCCGGCCTGATTATCCAGATCGAGTGCGAGACCAACAAACTTGTCATCGATGACAGCCGCAGATTGTTCAAACTCGTAGCCGTCGGTCGGCCAACTACCAACCAATTTAGCGCCACGCTCGGTGAAAAACTCGTGTAGCTCACCCATTGCGTCAAGGAACTCATCCGGGTAACCGACCTGATCACCAAGACCATAGATCGCTATGGTTTTGCCGCTGAAATCCATCTCTTCGATTTTGGGTAAAAATTCTTCCCAGCTTTCTGCATCACAGTCTGAAGACAGGCCCGGTAACTCGCCGTCACCCAGGGTCGGAGTGCCGATCAAGAGATATTCGTAACTGGCAAACGCATCCGCTTCGGATTTGTTGACGTTGAGCGGTGCGGCCATTATTTCGTCGTCGAATTTCTTTTTGATCATCTTGGCAACCTTGCGGGTTTTACCTGTGTTGCTGCCGAAAAATAGCCCGATTTTGGCCATGCGTTTTCTCCTGTTGGGACGGTAAATAGGCGCTTGCCGTTGGCCGCTTCAGATGTACAAAACGGCTGTCGCTAATAACGAGGTTTTTGCAGGCGTTGTGCCAATTTGTTGGTGCTGTAAGTAGCTGAATTTATAAGAGTTTTTTATTGGGTCTAAGTGGTTGTTGGGAATGCTACAGGCTCAGCGAGTGAATCTTCCCGGCTTTGTTGCTTTTCTTACAAATGCCCACCAGACGAGTAACGGTCAATATTGGCATCAGATATACAGAGTTATAAGGCTCTGATCCTCAAGTTAATCAGTGGTTATCCACAGATGTTGTGTATAAGTTTTAAAAGATGGCACGTTTTTTGGTAGAAAATAAGCCGATTTTAGCCGTGTTAGATAGAACGGTTATATCACTGCTTTGATCATATAAAGTATAATAAAAACAATAAGTTAATGGTTGTTTTTCAGATGTTTCTGGTAGCTTTTAAAGATTATGGAATAAGCCTGATTACGATATAACCAATGAATATTGGTATTTTGTGTTTCAGGTAGAATGGGTTTTATGAAAATAATGTTGCAGACTATCCACAGTTTTTGTGGATAACTTTGGGTGTAAGTTGACAAAAAATCCGCTCAGGCGTGATGGGAGGCCGCACAATGTCAGATTGTGCAAATTTTGATCATTTCCAGTCGGGTAACCTGTTGCCGCATATCATCGTCAGCGTTCGGTCATGCTCCTCGGCAATATGGGCTGTTGGCCGACATTGCCGAGGAGCCGTCTGGGCTCCCGGATTTTGGGCTGGGATTACGAAGGCTGCTGTTGTTTGAGAGTGGCTTTTAATGGTTCGTGCTGGCTGGCATCAAGGCGGGGTCCAAACTGGCTAACCACTTGTGCGGAAGCCGCTGCTGCCAGACGACCTGCGGCCGCAAAATCATGTCCATGGGTCAGGGCATAGAGAAAGGCTCCGGCAAACATGTCACCAGCCCCATTGGTATCGACTGCAGTGACACTGTGCGGCGTAATACGGTGCAGCTGTTCCCCATCCCAGGCCAGGGCACCATCTTTGCCACAGGTAACGGCAAAGGCATGGGCTGTGGCTTTTAGCGCCTCAATGGCTGCATCCAGCGTTGTGGTTTCAGTCAGCAATTGGGCTTCTTGTTCGTTGCAGAACAACAGGTCGACGCCGTCGCCGAGAATTTCCAGTATGCCGCTGCGGAAGTATTGCACCATGGCTGGGTCGGAGCAGGTCATGGCAACCTTGACACCGTGTTTGCGGGCCAGTTCGCGTACCTGGATGGCAGCGGCGCGGGAGGTGTCACCAGTGACCAGATAGCCTTCTATATATACGTAGTCCGAACTGGCAATAGCCTCTTCATTGATGTGGCGGGCGTGGAGATCGGAGGTGATGCCGAGGTAGGTGTTCATGGTGCGTTCGGCATCCGGGGTTACCATGACCAGACACTTGCCGGTGGTGCCGCTCTCGCGGTCGCTGCCGAGGTTGGTCGCAACACCGGCGGCCTTGAGGTCGGTGGCATAAAAATCACCGGATTCGTCGTTGGCAACGTTGCAGGTATAGAAGGTTTTGGCACCGAAGTAGCTGGCACCAATAATGGTGTTGGCGGCGCTGCCACCACAGGCGCGTTTTTTTAGCCCATAGGCTTCTGTCAGTAGCCCCAGCAACTCGGCCAGTTGCTCTTCGTCGATCAGGGTCATCAGACCTTTTTCGATGCCTGCCTTGGCAAAAAAGGCATCATCGACTTCGAATTCTTTGTCGACCAGTGCGTTGCCTATGCCGTAAATGTGATATCCCATGGTGTGTCTCATGTTGTGTCAAAGAGGCGTTCAGTGTAACAAATGCCTGGGGTGACGGGTGACGGGGCACTGTTTGCGGCGGCAACAAGATATCCGGGCCGGTGTTATTGTGGGCAAGACAAGCGTGCCGACTCCCGCCTTCCATGGTTTACGTTTATGATGCTGCGATGAATTCCGTTACCCGTTTCATTCGCCATCATCAACGCATTCGTCATGCGGTGTATCAGACCGAAGCCAATATTTTTCGGGCCATGCTCCGCACCTCATCGATTTTGTTGCTGTTTGTTGGTATCCACACCCTGGCGATGGTCTGGCTGGAGCATATGCCGCTATGGCAGGCCTTCTGGCTAACGCTGACCACACTGGCAACGGTTGGCTACGGGGATGTTGCAGCACGGACACCGATGGGACAGCTGACGACGATTGTGCTGATGTATGGTTGTGGCATCACGCTGATGACGTTTTTGATCAGTGATTATGTCGATTTTCGAATTGCACGGCGGGAGCGTATCCGCACTGGACACTGGGACTGGAACATGGCTGAACATATTCTGATTATTAACGCCCCGAAGTATAACCACGAAGCCTATTTTCTGCGGATGGTGAACCAGATTCGCGAAAGTGGCGAATATACCGATATGCCCATCATGTTGCTGAATCAGGACTTTGCCGATGGCTTGCCAGACAGTCTGCGTCGACTGGGAGTGGTGCATGTGACGGGTCTGGCGAGTCGGCCGGATGACCTGGCGCAGGCGGGAGTTGAGCGGGCGCGGCATATTGTTGTGCTGTCGCGGGATGAATATTCGTCTGACAGTGACAGCTACACCTTTGATGTTTGTTATCGCCTGTATGAACGCCATCTCGGCCCACGGGTGATTGCTGAAGTGGTGGATGATGCCAACCGGCCACGTTTGCGTGATCTGCACATCAAAACGCTGTTGCGTCCGATCCGCTCGTATCCGGAAATTATTGTCCGGGCGATGGTGGCGCCGGGAGTGGAGCTGATTATTGAAGACATGTTTACCCACGCCAATGACCATGCGGTGCGTTATCCTGTTTGGCTGGAGGGCGAACGTTGGGCCGATGTGGTGAATGCGATTGTGCAGAGTAATCTGGGTACACCGCTGGCGTTTGTGTCAAAAGATGGCGAGGTATTCACTCACCCGGATGGCGATGAGCGCATCCATGCACAGTCGATCATTGTCTTGGTTCATACCGAAAAAACCCCCTCTGTGCGTGATATTCAGCGCGCGATTGAAGTTCACTTCAATATCAAACTGGCAACTCTGGAGTAGTCGAGACGTTTGGACAGCACCTGCTGCTGGCTGTTTACAACGTGGGCCGTATTCGGCAGACTATACGAACTTTGTGATCTTATAACATTTCATTCTATTGGCCTGGCCGTGGAGGCATGTTGTTGTTTTCTAGGTCAGTCATGCCGCGTTTCCGCCGTTCATCACGATTAGCCTTGTTGCTCAGCCTGTTGGTGCTGCTGCTGGCCAGTGCCCAGAGCGTGCACGAATTGTTGCTGCACCACGCCTCGGGGGAGCAGTGTGATCTTTGTCGTCTGACTCCAGACGTCAATAGTCCATTGCCTCCCGCAGCGTTGTTTGTTCCGGCGCTGACAAGTAATCCTGCACCAGATGTGGTCATGCCACACTGGCTGCCCGCTCCTCCACCTCCTGTCGGCTCTGCCCGTGCCCCGCCTGTTGTGTGATGCCTTCTCGCAAGCGTTGCTGGAATAACCCGCAGCGCAGCTAACACCAATTCAGATTTTGTCACGCGCCAGGTGCGGTGGCATGGCTATCTCTGTGCCATCTCGATGGCACAACAACAGGAATGGGAAATGCAAAAATATCATCTTGCACGAGCGATAGTCGTCGCTTGTGGTGCGGGAGCGGGTTTGGTCACGGTGCCGTCTGCGGCAGACGAGCAGGCAAATGGCATGAATAGCATGAGTGGTGTCACTGAAGAAATCGTCGTCAAGGCCTCGCCATTACAAAAAAGCCCGGCGGAGTTGGCGCAGTCATCCCTGGTCTTGTCGGAACAGGCGTTACAACGACAGCGAGAAGCAACACTGGGAGCAACTCTGGCGAATCAGCCTGGCATCAGTGCCAGCAGCTTTGGGGCGGCGGTCAGTCGTCCGGTAATTCGTGGGCTGGGAGGATCGCGGGTACAGATACTGGAAGATGGTATGGCGGCGGTGGATGCGTCGACCATCAGCCCGGATCATGCCGTCGCTGTACATATGCACGGCGCCCAGCAGGTGGAAGTGTTGCGTGGCCCAGCGGCGCTGTTGTATGGCAGCGGTGCACTGGGTGGTGTAGTCAATGTGGTGGGTGAGGTTGCGCACGATCCGTCGCAGGATAGCGAGACCCGACTCAACGTCGATTACAGTACCGTTAACCATGGCAAAACGGTGGGGCTGGAGCACCATCAGTACTCTGAATCCCTGGACTGGCATATCGACGCTAGTCAAATGTCGGCAGATGAATACCGGGTGCCATCCGATGGTGGCGAAGTTCATCAGGAAGAGGATGGATCGCTGGAATATCACCGGGCTGAAGCGGCCACTCTGGATAACTCGGATATTGATCATAGTCGTGAACTGGGGCTGGGTGGGCAGTATCGCTTTGATAATGGCCATGTGGGTGTCTCCGTCGGGTATCTGGATTCCGCTTTTGGTTTGCCTGGGCATAGCCATGACGACGAGGATGCTGAAGAAGCAGATACCGCAGCCGAGGAAGAGGGGGATGCCAGGGTGGATCTGGAACAGTGGCGTTTGCATCTGGAGGGCTACTGGGAAAGCCCGATTGCCGCAGTCAAGTCGATCAGTACCCATCTTGCCTATACCGATTATCAGCACAGTGAAGGACACACCGGTGGTCACGATCATGATGAGGCTGATACGGGCGCGGCAGAAGAAACACCTGAGCACGGCATGACCACCTTTAAACGCAAGGTAACGGATGTTCGTATTGAGCTGACGCTGGAGGAGCTTGCGGGTTGGCAGCAGGTTGTTGGCGGACAAGGCAGCAGCCAGGATTTTTCAGCCTTGGGAGACGAAGCGTTGGTGCCGGAAACTGCGACACAAACGCTGGCACTGTTCTGGATGGGCGAGCGTATGCTGGGTGACTGGTCGGTGGAGCTGGGCAGTCGTCTGGACTATACCCGTATTGATCCGGAAGGTGGGCTGGCCTTGCAAGAGGACGATACCTCTTCGGTCTGTGGCATGACCGCTACTGACTATCAGCGTCAGGAGTTTCCGGATGTATCGCTGTCGCTGGGGCTGATCCGTGATTTCATGCTGGGCAACTCCGAAGGTTGGCAGTTTGCCAGTTCATTGACCTCGGCACGTCGTGCCCCAGCAGCTGAGGAACTGTATTCTTGCGGTGCCCATGACTCGACACTGGCTTATGAAATCGGCAACCCTGAACTGACCTCAGAGCAAGCACTGAATGTTGATCTGGGAATTCGCAAGGGGGACGGTGACTGGCAAGGCAGCTTGAGTGTCTACCGCAATCGCATCAATCATTATATTTACAGTGATGCCCAGACCGATGCTGCGGGTTGGTTGCTGGTGGATGATTTGCAGGCTTATCGTTTCGAACAGGCGGATGCCGTGTTGCAAGGTGCGGAGTTGCAAGTGTTCTGGCAGCTACAGGAGAGCCTGCGCTGGTCGTGGCTGGCTGACCGGGTGCGTGGTGAATTCCGTGCAGGCGGCTATCTGCCCAGAATGCCCGCCGATCGTTTGGGTACCGGGCTGGATTGGCAGCAAGATGCTATTAACGGTGACGGCTGGAATGGTTTTGTTTTGCTGACCCGCAACTTCCGTCAGGATCGTCTGGCGCAGTATGAAACGGAGAGCAGTGGTCTCAGTGAAACCCCTACCGCTGCCTTTACCTTGTTGAATGCCGGTGTTGGTTATGCTGCACAACTAACAGACTGGCGCTGGCAAGTGGATCTGAAGGGTAGCAACCTGTTGGATGAAACGGTTCGCTACCATACCTCCTATGTGAAAGACAAATTCCCTCAGCCCGGCAGAGGCGCGTCGCTGGGACTTACGGTTTCGTTCTGAGTCGTTGTTTCTCCTGTCACCAGGCCGATTCCGGCCTGGTTCTGCTTTTCTGCTTGTCCGTCTTGCTTCTCTGTGTGGGTCAGCGTTCTGGCGCTGCGAATCTTCTGGGATCATCTATTACTCGTGCGGAGCTGTGCAGGATTAAATAGATGATCCCTTCTGCTATAGTCGCTGCGTTATTTAGCCGGAGTTCGTGCCAATGCTCAGTCAGTTACTGGCATTACTGTCCGATGGTCGTTTTCATTCCGGGGACGATCTGGGGCAAGTACTGGGGGTCAGTCGGGCCGCCATATGGAAACAGATGAAGAAACTGGATGAACTGGATATTCCATATTCTTCCGTCAAGGGCAAGGGCTACCGCCTGCAGGATGCCATCGAATTACTCGATCAGGCTGCGATTGAAGCCCAGCTTGCTGCCCGACTGGATCGTCTTGATATCTTGCTGGATGTGGATTCCACCAATAGCTGGTTATTTGAACGAGCGCCCGACCATCTGGGTAAACGTTATGCCGTACTGGCCGAAAAACAGCACAATGGTCGCGGCCGGCGTGGCCGTCATTGGGTGAGTCCATTTGGCAAAAATATCTATCTGTCGTTGCTGGTGACCTTGCCTGGCACTTTGGCGGAGCAGGAAGGACTCAGCCTGATGGTTGCCATTGCGCTGGAAAAGGTATTGGTGACTCTGGGCATTAATGGTGCTGGGCTGAAATGGCCTAACGATGTGTATATCGATGGCAAGAAGGTTGCCGGTATCTTGCTGGAAGGGCGTCAGACGCAACCCGGGTTTTGCCAGATTGTTATCGGCATCGGCCTTAACCTGGCATTGAGTGAGCAGGATGCCGAACGTATCGAACAGCCCTGGACGGCGTTGCATCAATATCACCCCAATTTGTCGCGTAACACCGTTGCCGCCACTCTGCTGCAACAGCTGAACTGGGCGGTGGATGAATTCCAGCGTGAAGGCTTTGGCCCATGGATGGCTTATTGGGCTGAGCGAGATATTTTTTATCGCAAGGATGTTGTGTTGAGCGGAATTGCCGAACCCCGCCACGGTGTGGTCAAGGGTGTGAATCGCAAAGGGGAATTGCTGCTGCAAACCACGCGCGGTATTGAAGTGGTCATCGCAGGAGAGTTGAGTGTCCGTCCTGTTAATTGATGCGGGGAATACCCGTATAAAATGGCGCTATCAAGGCGATGATGGCGCTGTTCATCGTGGCGGCTGTGCCCATGCCGATGTCGCTGCCCAGCAATGGCCGGCCGTTGATCGGGCATTGGTTGCCAGTGTTCATGATAATCCCGGATTGCACCGACAACTGCATCAGCAGTTTGCTGAGCGGCTGGTCTGGCTGTCGCACCCTCTGCTTGACCATGACCACTTTCGGCATTGTTACTCCCATCCTGAGCGTCTTGGCGTCGACCGCTGGTTGGCGATGCTGGGAGCTCGCAAGCACAGTGATGCCGATTTGTTGGTCGTTGATGCGGGGACTGCCCTGACCGTTGATTTTCTGTCGTCAGACAATCAGCATGAAGGTGGTTTTATTGTGCCGGGACTCACATTGGCACAGCAGGCACTCTGGCAAAATACCGAACGCGTACGCCCTTATCAGGACGAGGTTGCCAGCGAACAACTGCAACCAGGCCGTGATACTGTGCAATGTGTCACCGCCGGGATCCGGCGTCAGCAGATTGCTTTTGTTCGTAGTGTGCTGGATGACTTTACCGGCTATGTCCCCTTGTTTACCGGTGGTGATGGCGAGTGGCTGGCTGTAGCAATGGACGTGCCTTATTGGCCTGAGCTTATCTTTGACGGACTGGATACCTTATGCGCTGGATATTTTTCTGCCTGGTAGCAGGCAACTTGCTGGCTCTGATTGTTTACTGGCAACAGCAATCACCAACGCCGGTTAATACGTCTGCAGACCTTGAAATTGCGTCAGGGCAACGACTGACGCTGGTGTCGGAGGCGGCGGTCACACTGCCCAAGGCGAAAGACTCACAGAGCCGGATGAGTAAGGGTAATAAACGCTGTTTTGTGCTCGGCCCTTATCAGGATGAGCTGGATGCACGCCATGCTCGGGCTCGGGCTGAAGCGCTGGGGATGGCCGGTAGAACGACCAAAACAGAATTGCCCGGCGGGGAACCGCGTGAATTCTGGGTGCATGTACCACCGCGTGCCAGCCGGGATGCGGCAATCCGGGTGCTGAAGGAATTACAGCGCCGTGGCATCGATAGTTACATCATCACCAAGGGTGAGCTGTCCGAAGGGGTTTCGCTGGGACTGTTCCGCCAGCGTGAGTCTGCGGAACAGCTGGTGGAGCGGGTGAAAAAATACGCTATCCCGGTTGCTGTTCGGGAGGTTCGGGACATCGCAGAAGAGTTCTGGTTTGAAGTCCCGGTGACGGATGAATTTGGTGAGCGCTTGCGGCAGCGAGTCATGGCGGATGATCGCGGTGTCTCCTGGCAAATGAGCCAGTGCGAGTGATAACGCTCGCCCGTCATAACCGGAATCAACAAAAAAAATGATGTAAATAACAAAAAGTGTTGACAGGTCTGGGGTGCAGTCATATATTACGCGCCACTTCGGTGGGGTTCCCGAGCGGCCAAAGGGATCAGACTGTAAATCTGACGCGAAAGCTTCGCTGGTTCGAATCCAGCCCCCACCACCAATATTCAGAATCAACGCAATGTCGATGATTTGACAGGAGCGAGGCCTGTGGTTCCGGCTTCGGCCTGAAGGTTCGCGGGTATGGTACAATGGTAGAACCTCAGCCTTCCAAGCTGATGATGCGGGTTCGATTCCCGCTACCCGCT
>CAJXTI010000036.1 GCA_913061185.1 uncultured Oceanobacter sp. | reverse complement strand
GTCAGGCCTGCAAGTCGGCTTCGTGATTCGACACCATCCGGTAGCCCAGAGTGAGCACCGGATTAAATAGATGTCCCCAATACATCAGGAAGCTAAATGGCATTCAGAACGGGTACTGAATGCCGTTCGCCATGCTGCTGATCCATTTGCGTGCGGTGAATTCATCGAGATTGGCGGGGCCGCCAAAACGGCCGCTGTTGCCGGAGCTTTTCATACCGCCAAACGGCACCTGATACTCGTTATTGACGGTCTGGTCGTTGATATGAACCATTCCGGCGTGAATGGCCTGAGCCATGGCGTTGGCGCGTGTCGGGTTGCTGCTGTGAATGGCAGCCGAGAGGCCGTAGTCGGTGTTGTTGGCCAGGGCAATGGCGTCGGCGTCACTATCAAAACCAATCACCGGAGCCACTGGGCCGAAGATTTCTTCCTTGTAAATGGGCATGTCCGGGGTGACGTTACGGATCACGGTGGCGCTGATAAAACGGCCATTACGTGTGCCGCCACAGACTATTTCTGCCCCCATCGCAACCGATTTTTCTATCAGGCGCATAACGCGGTCGGCTTGACGGTCGTTGATCAGTGGCCCCAGGTGGGCCTGTTCGGTAAAGGGGTTGCCCGTCACCAGATTGCGTGCACGTTGTGCCAAGGTTTCAACATAGGCATCCAGTACACGGTTGCTGACGATATGGCGGCCTGATTGCATGCAGATTTGCCCCTGATGCAGGAATGAACCCCAGGCACCGCAGGAGGCGGCGCTGACGAGGTCGGCGTCGTCACAGACGATGTAGGCGTTATTGCCTCCCAGTTCCAGTGACGATTTTTTCAGCGTGCGGCCGCAGTGTTCACCAATGGTTCTGCCAACGGCGGTGGAGCCGGTGAAGGCGATCATGTTAACGGACGGGTGTTCGACCAGTTGCTGGCCTCTATCGCCGCCGCCCAGTACCAGTTCGCAGACGCCATCGGGAAGACCGGCCGTTTGCAACAATTCTGCAATCAGCACACCGCCGCAGATCGAGCTGTGCAGGTCGGGTTTCAGTACCACGCTGTTGCCTAACGCCAGTGCGGGCAGCACCGAGCGTAACGACAGCAGTAACGGAAAGTTCCACGGCGATATCACGCCAACCACACCTACCGGCACACGAATCCAACGATTGTCACGGCCGGGCATGCTGGATGGGAAAATCTCGCCATTGGGTTGCAGGGTGAGGTCGGCACTCATATAGGCCTGATCGATACAGGCTTTCAGTTCCCATTGTGACTTGGGCAAAATCGAGCCGCATTCGCGAGCGTTCCAGGCATGAATCTGGTCGGCGTTGTGTTCCAGCTGTTGGGCGAAGCGGCGTATAACGGCGGCGCGGGTTTCAAAACTGCTGGCTGCCCAGCTTGCCTGGGCATTGTGGGCGCGGATAATGGCGGCATTGGTATCGTCCTGGCTCGACAGTTTGATGCTGCCAAGGCTGGCACCGGTTGCCACTTCGGTGAGGGCATAGTGTGCGCCGTTAAAGGCGGTTTGTTGGTTGGTTGTTGCACCGATATAAAACTGGCAGTCGGCATTTTGAATGGCATTCAGTTGACTCATAACAGGCTCCGGGAGCATTCCTTTGCTCGTTCAGTTGGTGGAAATTATGAAAAATGACGCTTGATGATGTTGTCGGCGATCAGCGACGACAACGCGTACACGGTTTCCGACGGGTTATAACCAATAGAGGTCGGCAGCAGGCTGGCGTCAGACACGTAGAGGTTTTTGATGTCGTGAGTTTCACCGCTGGGGCTGACCACCGAGGTTTTGGGGTCGGCTCCCATACGACAGGTGCCTTGCGGATGGAATGAGGTGTAACGGTAGCGCGAGGCTTCGTTATTCAGGCCGTCGATGACGCGGTCGATCTGGTCCTCGTTTTCAATCAGGGTGCGGTTGGAGGTGGGCAGGTACAGGTAGCTGGCTCCAGCGGCAAAGAGGATGCGGGCGTTTTGTTTCAGACCCTGCTTCATATGCTCAAAGTCACTATCATCGACACGGTAGATAATCTGTTTGGCACCGTTTACCAGTTTTACTTCGCCGACGTTTTTATCGTGAATCAGCGTAATCAGCCGCATGCTGTTGGGGTACTTTTCCATATAGGAAACATAGGGTTTGCCGGTACCGGGTTCGGCTTGAAAACTGGCTTCTACCGGCTCCTGTACGGCGTTGAGCTGCAGAAACCCGCCTTCTTCTGGCAGGATATTGGTATCGACATAAACCGAATGGGTAGCACCGTGAAAGTCTTTCACCGGCTTGTCGAACATGGCAGTTACTGACATGGTCGGGTGGCAAGCGAAGTTCTTTCCAACCTGACCACTGCTGTTGGCCAGCCCCGACTGCTGCAGAATAATGGGGGTCTGAATGGGCCCTGCCGCCAGCACGACCAGCGTTGCTGAAATATTGACGGTGGTTTTGACCTTGCCGGTTTTGGGGTCAACGACTTCGGCCAGAACACCCGTTACCTTACCGTTATCCGCGACAATCCGTGAGGCGCGGGTGTCGGCGTAGATCTCGGCTCCGTGATTGCAGGCCCAGGGCAAATAGGTGACCAGCATGGATTGTTTGCGATCGGTCTTGCAGCCGGAGAAACAGAAGCCGGTCATGGCGCAGTCACGGATATTGCGTTTGGCAATACCGGCGGGAATATTCAGTTTTTGCAGGCCTTTTTTGATCAGCTCGGCACCGGAGCTGGTTTCGTAGGCGGCGTTGGGGGTGATGTGCAGATTGGCTTCGACCTTGTCAAAGTAACCCTTCATACGCTCTGGTGTCAGGTCGGTGAGGCCAAACTGTTCACGCCAGATTTTCAGATAATAATCCGGGGTACGGAAACACAAGGCTGCGTTGACGACGGTTGAACCCCCAACGCAGCGGCCCTGCAGGATCGAGATGTCCTGATCGGTGTTGGTCTGGCCGCCTTCATCGGCGTACAGGGTGCCCATAGCCACCGCCAGCATTTCCTTGAACTGGCTGGACGGCACGTAAGGGCCAGCTTCCAGCACCAGCACTTTTTTGCCTTTTTTGGCCAGCTCATAGGCGTTGATGGCACCACCGGCACCAGAGCCAATAATCAATACATCGGCTTTCAGATTCAATTCACCGCTGGCAATATCGGCGGCGGTGTGAATATTCAGGGTATTCGCCTGGTTTGTCATAGTGTTCACCTTTCCATTAAGCGCGATATTAACCACGGGGTTCCGGGGTATTCCCCAATGATTTCAGACCGGCTCGATCACTGATCGGGCCGTCATACCCCAGCGGTGCCCAGCTGTTGGGGATGGCCCAATAGGCCAGCACGGTGAGTTTTTTCAGGCCCATGGCCAGTGCCCGTTGTGGTTCGGTGTTGCCATCGGTCCAGGCATCGACAAAGCGGGTGGCGTCGGTGTCGCTCAGTGCTACAAATGGTTTGCCATATTCGGCTTTGGCGCTGTCATTGAAGTAGCCAATACCACCGCGCAAACCGGCACGAATATCGGCCGCCATACCTGCCAGCAAGGCGCTTTCCAGCACATCCAGCACCGGCAAGGTCGCCGGATCAACCAGTGTGCTGCCTTTGGTGGGTAATGAGATATTCAGCATTTTCTGCAACAGCTGGCGCTCCAGAGCGCTCATTTTGTTATCAGCGGTTAAAATTCCTGCCACGCTGCTGGTGGCCGACAAACTCGCGGCGGCCACGGCAATACTGCTGGCCGCTTGCAGAAAACGGCGACGATTCAGAGAAAGGTTATTCATAAGCGGTTCCTCAGAAGATTTTCAGCAAACGCAGATTCAAGCGGCTGTCTTCCTGAAAGCCTGACTCGGTATGTTGATCCTGGCTGTACTGCAGCAGAATCTGTTTATCCGGCGCAAAGAAATGTGCTACACCCAGCTGCCAGCGCGTGTTGTTGAGGGCGTCGTCCTGTTTGGTATCGGCGACGGTGGTTTCACCGCCGAAATCCTGAAACCACGACAGAGCCAGACGGGTCTGGTCTGACAGGTGATAGCTAAAATGAGTCTGGTAGCCGTATTGGGCGGCCTGTTTGCGGGTAAAACCGAGGAAGTCGTCGTTGTTGCCGAACAGTGTGTATTCCGCAATGACATCCAGGCTCATTGTGTCGGTCAGTGGTGTGACATAGGCCGCCTGAGTGATCAGTTTGTAACGGTTTTCACCGACATTCACCGGGCCCTGATCCGCGTCGTAATCGCCCAGTGGCAACGACAGCAGGGCGGTTAAGCCCACAGACTTGTGTGTGTTCGGATTGTTCATCACCCACAGGGTGCCGCCGACAATCGGGTCGCCGACACCACTGGCCGACATTGCAGGCAAGCCATTCAGTGGTTTGCCCAGATCGACCTTGCCGAAGGGCAAAATCACCTGTGGATCGGCAATCATGCCGCCAATTTCCATAAAATGAACCCAGCGCAACAGACCGATATTGGAGGTTAACTCAGCCTCGACCGGTGCTTTTTTGCCATCGGCATACACCGACGTACGGCTGGCATGCTGGAGATACAACAACCCCAGATCCACTCCGGCTGGAGCCGGGCTGTAATCTCCAGGGTCGGTAGCCACCTGGGCGGCAGAAACTGTGTTGGAAACGCTGGTGGCTAAAACACACAATGCAGAGGTGGCCACGGCGGCACGCAGCATAGATTTGGTCATGAATGTACCCTTGTTGTTATATTTTTTATCACTGGTCAAAATTATTGAGCAAGTGTCGGGCCAGAAAATAAATACTATTAAAAACAATGGGTTATTTGATGCTAGTGGTAGGAGTGTTGCAGGTTGCAACAGTGGAGTTGGAGTTGTCTGGCAGGCAGTGTTGCAGAATGCTGCAGTGACTCACTGGCGTATCCGGTTTGCCAGGGTGTGCACCCGGCACCGATCATTTGATGCCGGTTTTGTAGGAGAGGATTTATCCCCGATATCCGTCAATGCGTTTTACCCGTGTCACACCTTCCCCAGTTTGCGATAAATCGTTGAGCGCGCTACGCCCAGGTGGTTGGCGGCTTTGCTGACGTTGCCGTCATACATCCGTAAGGTCTCTTCGATCAGGCGAATATTTTCGCCGTTAAGACTGTGCTCCGGTTGCGAGAGACTGTGTGCCAAGTGTTGCGTTGGGCTGCCGAGCGGTTGGTATTCGGTGGCGTATTGATTGGTCAGTTCCGTTGGTTGAGCGTGTGCGTAACCGGTAGTCAGTTCTTCGGGCAAGTCGGCGAGAGTGAGCGGTGCTGCGGATTCGGCCAGTGCGTCGGCATAAATCAGCGCGTGTTTGAGCTGGCGTACGTTGCCAGGCCAGGGGAATTGCACAATGAAACGCTGCAGCTCTGGCGTCAGGCTACGGCCAGCGGGATGAACGATCAATCGACTGTCTTGCTGATTGGGCTGGCGGAGGTCGGCGAGCAACGTGTTTGCCAATGCCAGCACGTTTTGTCGTTCGCGCAGCGGTAGCAAGGTGAGCTTGAAGCCATTGATGCGGTAGTAGAGGTCGAGACGGAAGGTGCCGCTTTCGATCTGTTGTGGCAAGTTCTGGTGGGTGGCGCAAATCAGCTGGAAGTTGAGCGCTTGTGCTGGGCCGCCGCCAAGCGGGGCAACTTCGCGGGTTTCCAGTGCACGCAGCAAGCGGGTTTGCAGAGCGGCTGGCATATCGCCTATTTCATCCAGAAACAGAGTGCCGCCATTGGCTTCGCGCAGTTTGCCGAGTTGGCCGCGCTTGTTGGCACCGGTAAAGGCACCGGGTTGATAACCAAACAGTTCGCTTTCGATCAGATTTTCCGGGATAGCGGCACAATTCAGCGATACCAGTGGGCCGTCGGCGGCAGCGCTGTTGTTGTGCAGGTAAGTGGCTGCCACTTCCTTGCCGGTGCCGGACTCTCCTTGCAGCAGAATCGGCAGGCGTGTGATGACCCGGCAGGCTTTGGTGAGATTCTCGTTGATGCGGGTGTCTCCAAAAAGGGTGCTTGCCGTCTGTTTGTCTGCCTGGACTGATCCGGGTGGGTGCCGGATGCGCGCGCTGTTGATGGTGGTGCTGTGGATAGTGGCTGGAATCTGTGCAAACAGGGTGATGCCGTTGTGTAGTCGCAGCGGCAGGTTGCCTTGCTGCAGGCGGCTCAAATCTGCTGAGGCGTTATCGAACAGATGTTCGAAATGCAGCCTGCGGTCGTCTTGCAACTGCAATCCCAGCATCTGACAGGCCAGCCGGTTAGCGCCGGTTATATAACCGGCGGGGTTAACCGCCAGTACCATGGCGTCGCCGCCTGACCCTGCGTTGGGTGTGGAACTCAGGACGATAGGCAGGCTGTCGGGAAGCTGCCGGATCATGTCGGTCTGGATCTGGCGGGCGCATTGCTGCAACAGCAGAAAGACACCTTCGTTTCTGTCCGGGTTGGCACTGGTGATATCCAGCGCACCACAGACCTTGCCCCGTGGGTCAAATATCGGTGTGGCAGCGCAGTGAAACTGGCGGTGATATTCGTTGTAGTGTTCAAAGCCGTAGACGCGGGTGAAACGCTGGTCAGTCAGGGCACACGACATGGCGGAGGTGCCGATAGCGGCTTCGCTCAGCAGGGTGCCGACTTTAAAGGCACTGTCGATACGGACGTCCTGTAGCTGGCTGGAACGCACCGAGCGTATGGCAATGTTCTGGCTGTCGGTGAGTAATATCGACCATCCGGCCCGTGAGATGGCTTGTTGCAGCCATTGCACGTGGGGTTCGGCGGCTTGCAGCAGTGGTGTATTGCGGTCGAGTACCCGGTCGAGGGCGCGGCCATCAAGGAGGTTGTAGTCGGCTTTACCCATCATATCCAGCCCCATGGAGGCACAGCGTTGCCAGGATTGGAAAATATGGCGGTCGAGGGCGTTGTCGGCGACGGATCGGCCTTCCTGAAAGTGTCGGCGCAGGTCGATAAGGTTACTCATTTCTGCTGAAGCCTTTGTTGTTATTTATGTTGGCTATGGTGATCACTTTTTATGATCTTACCAATGATCATCACTCGATGATCTGGCGGTGTTATTGGCTGGCATGGGTATGTATGAGCCTGCCTCCGCTTGTCTGTCCGCGACTGGATTCTCAAGCTAACTCCTGCGAATGGGCTGCCGTCAAGTCTTTATAGGAACCATCTATTTAATTCTGTAAACCGGCTTCGTGATTCAAAACCATCCGTAAGCCCAGAGCGGGCACCGGATTATGATTATATAGATGGCCTCTTTAGCTTGCCTGACTCGAGGGCGTTGCAGTATGCGGATACAAATTGGCGTGATATGGATAGTGGCGGAGTATCTTGCCCGGCTAGCCTGCGTTTACGCCACTTTCTTTGATAAATACAACAACACAAATAACTATGGCGTTTACCGGGTACTGTTATGAAAAAACCACACCTTATTGTGCCAGAAGGCATGGAATTTATTCGTGATGACATCGGCTATGCTCCGGCAGTACTGGCCGGTAATACGCTTTATATCTCGGGTCAGATCGGCCGCGATGATCAACGTCAGCTGGTGGTCGATAAAGAAGCCCAGTTTGTTATGGTGTTCGAGAATATGAAGCGAGTGTTAGAAGCAGCGGGTGGATCGTTCGAGAATCTGGTTGAGATGACCAGTTTCCACACCGATATGCGTGATTTGCCGTTGTTTATGCAGGTGCGCGATCGTTATTTGCAGGGCGTCTACGTCGCCTGGACGGCAATCGGGGCTGCTTCCTTGTGTGGTGCGCCGGGCTATTTTCTGGAAGTGAAAGGCATTGCTCAACTCAACTGATTCGATCACAGGAGCCTGACAGATGATCAAAGACGTATCTGCATCCACGCTGATTGCGGGGTTGATGGCTGTACTGGTGTCGTATTCCGGGCCACTGGCGATTGTGTTTCAGGCGGCCGACAGTGCCAATATCTCCCACGAGATGATGACCTCTTGGGTGTGGGCAATTTCCATCGGTGCCGGGGTGACCAGTATTGGCCTCAGTGCCTGGCTGCGGGTGCCGGTGGTTACGGCCTGGTCGGCACCGGGAACCGCCTTGCTGGTTACCCTGTTTCCCGAATTGTCTCTGAATGAGGCGATTGGTGCCTATATTACAGCTGCGGTAATGCTGTTTTTTATTGGCATCAGTGGTTTGTTTGATCGGGTGGTGCATCTGATTCCCCGTGGGGTGGCGGGTGCCATGATGGCGGGTATTCTGTTTGATTTTGGCCTTGGGGCATTCCGCACTCTGGAGTCGACTCCGGTGGTGGCAACGATCATGGTGTTGGCGTTTGTGGTGTTCAAGTTTTTCAGCCGGGGCTACTTTTTGGTGTTGCTGGTGGGACTCGGGTTTGCCCTGTCGTTCACGGTGCTGCATGCGGATCTCAGCCAGCTGCGTTGGGAGTTGGCAACGCCGACGGTGATTATACCTGAGTGGAGTATTGGCTCGACGTTGAGCCTGGCGTTGCCACTGGTGATTGTCAGCCTGACGGGGCAGTTTCTGCCCGGCTTTGCGATTCTGAAAACCGCAGGTTATCAGGTCTCTACCCGCCCGGTGATTACGGCGCTGTCGTTGATGTCGATTCCCACGGCCCTGTTTGGTGGTATCACCACGGTGGTGGCGGCCATTACTGCGTCGATCTGTACCAGCCCGGATGCGCACCCGGAACCGGACAAGCGTTATATCGCCGGTATTGCCAATGGTGTGTTTTATCTGGTGGGTGGATTGTTTGCGGGTAGCATAGTGCTGTTTTTTACCAGCTTTCCGACCGAGATGATCGCCATTATTGCGGGGTTGGCTTTGCTCGGTGCCATCAGTAACAGCCTGAATGTGGCATTGGAAGAAAAAGAGCATCTGGATGCTTCGTTGGTGGCGTTTATGACCACCGCTTCTGGCATCAGTATTTATGGTATTGGCTCGGCGTTTTGGGGGGTGGTACTGGGCACTGCCGTATTTGTACTCACCAATCTGCTGCGTCGCAAGACACGCTGAGCAGCCTTGGCTACGAGTGTGCAGGGTATGGCTATGAGTGTGCAGCGGCTGGCTAGTGTGGTGTTACCCGATCGTTTTGAATGGACAGTAACTGATAACAACAATAAGAAAAAAGGACACTATGCTGATTTCCTCATTGCGGAGAATGGCTGCGCTTATTGCTAGCGGCCTGTTATTGCTTAATGGCGTTGTTGCTGTTGCTGCCGAGCCGATCAAACTCGGCTTCCTGTATCCCTATACTGGCCCTTATAAAGAAATGGGCATTGCGGAAGCGCGTGCTGCCTTGTTGGCAGTGGAAGAAATTAACGCAGCGGGTGGGGTACTGGGACGACCGTTAGAATTACTGCTGGAAAATACTGCGTCGAAGCCGGACAAAGCCGTCGCCGCTGTGAAATCGGTTGCCAATCAGGGGGCGTCCATGGTCTTTGGTGGTGTTTCCAGTGCGGTAGCGATTACTGCAGGCAAGGAAGCGGCAAAGCAAGGCCTGCTGTTTTTCAGTGCCCATTCCTACGCCAATGCGACCACCGGGGCAGAAGGGCACCGTTATATCTTTCGGGAGTCTTACAACGCCTGGATGAGCAGCAAGGCGCTGTCGTTTTATCTTAACCAGAGCCTGGCGGGTAAACGACTGGTGTATGTGACGGTGGACTATTCCTGGGGGCATTCGACCGAAGCCTCCATGCGCAGCTTCACCAACACCGACGACAACCATGTGAACCCCGGTTATCTGGTGCCATTTCCTCGGCCCAAGCATAGTGAGATCAAGGCTGCTCTGGACGCTGCCCAGCAGTCCGGTGCAGAAGTGATGGTACTCACGATGGCGGGGGATGATCTGGCGGTGGCGATGCAGTTGGTGCACACCATGGAACTGAAAAAAACCATGACGATTATTGTGCCGGGACTGACTCTGGACACCGTTCGGGTAACTGGTGTTGGCTTGTTGGAAGGCGTCGTTAGTACGGTGCCTTGGTGTTGGCGGCTGCCGTACCAGTATGGATTTGAGAAGGGCATCCATTTTGTCGATGCCTTTACCGAGCGCTACGAGAATTACCCCTCCAGCTCCGCTGCCTCGACTTACAGTATTGTTTACCAGTTCAAGGACGCTGTTGAACGGGCGCGCAGCCTGAATAGCGAGCGCCTGATCGAGGCATTGGAAGATCACACCTACATCGGCCTCAAAGATCAGCAAACCTGGCGCGGATTTGATCACCAGAATGTGCAGTCGGTACATGTGGTCAAAGTCAAAACCCGTAACGATGCGATGAAAGACCGTTTTTATCAGGACTACTTTGACATCCTGCTGAGCTTGCCTGGCAATATGGCAGCTCAAACACAGCAGGAATGGACGGCTGCCAGACAAGCCGCCGGTAAGCCGCAGCAGTTGCAGTAAGTGTGATCGCTCGACAATTTGTTGACACTTGTTTGGGCCTTCGGGCCCTTTTTTGTGGCTGTTGTTTGGTGTGCTAATTTTTGTGCGTATGTGAAATTGATCCCGATATACGGGATTTTTTACTTTGAGTGGGGGGACGAGAAGACCAAGCGGTTTACGTTATTTGATGACAAATAAAGTGGTTTGACTCAGGTTTGATCGGCCCTCCAATGACTATATCGACGTGATAGAATCATTCACTACTTACTTGGCAATCAGATTGTTATTCATGAAAATTCGTCATTTGAAACTGGATCACTTCCGCCGCTTCGATTCCTTCGAAATCGACTTCCATGAACAGCTTACGGTATTGGTCGCCCGTAATGGCGCGGGTAAAACCAGTATTCTGGATGCTCTGGCGATCGCTCTAGGACCATTTCTGACCCGCTTGCCTAATGTCAGTGGTAAAAACCCGAAAGACTCTGACTTTCAGGTTTATCCCAATAAACTCAAACCTCCATTTATGAGGATTCAGTGTCAGTCATTTAACGAGCTGCGCTGGGACAGAACTGAAAAACGCGACCAAACCAAAAAAACAGCCAGCCACATACCAGAAGCTCTGGGTATAAAACAATTGACCGATTACGCCGACTCCATGGTGGATGCGTTTAACGACAACAGCGCCTTTGCCTTGCCTTTGTTCGCCTACTATGGAACAGGCCGAGGTGTCTTTGATGTTCCACAGCGAAAACGAGGATTTGGCAAAGAGTTTCCTCGTTTTGAGGCATTGTCGGAGTCACTGGAAAGCCGAACCAATTTCAAACGATTTGTTGAATATTTTTACGCACTTGAAGATATCGAATTGAAGAGTCAGCGGGATGCAAAATCTTTCGAGCTGGAAATACCGGAGTTAAAGGCCATTCGTGAAGCCATTCACCGTATGTTGCCTGAGTTCAGTAACCCCAGAGGAGCCGAGCCGGCAGGAATAGCAGTCGACTGGAATTGTGATGGCACCCTGAAAGAGTTACGCATTGAGCAACTCAGTGACGGTTACCGCATCACGCTGGCGATGGTGATGGATATTGCAGCTCGAATGGCGGAAGCAAATCCAGACATTGAACGTTCAGGGCTGAATAACTCTCTGGATACCGAAGGCGTAATCTTGATCGACGAAGTGGATCTACATCTTCACCCTGGTTGGCAGCAAACCATTTTGCTCGATTTGCAGCGCACCTTCCCCAACATCCAGTTTATCGTTACGACCCATAGCCCTCAGGTGATTTCCTCGGTCAAGCCAAAGTGTCTACGGGTAATCGAGTGGCATGATGAGCAGCCAAGCCTGCACTTGGTCGAATTTTCTGAAGGTGCAGAGTCGCAGAGAATGCTGTTGGATGTACTGGGTGTAGAGTCCTCTCGCGTTGAGCAACTGGATATTGTGCAAAAACTCAAACGCTATCAACAGCTGGTTTTTCAGGATCAATGGGATTCTGACGAGGCACAACAACTGCACAGAGAATTACGTGATTGGGGACAGGAGTACGAGCCAGAGTTACTGCGGCTGGATATGGATGTTCGCATGAAAGAATGGGAGCGTACGCACGAATGAAAAAGGTGCTCAAAGGAATCGAGCCTCCGTTGCTGGCCCGATATAGACACAAGAATCCAACAGGCTCGTGGGATATGTTCAAAAATAGCAGAGCTCGTCGCCAACAGTTGAAACAACAAATAATAGCTGATCAAAGTGGACTCTGTGTCTATTGTGAGATCGACTTGAAAGAGCAGGATAGTCATGGCAACGCCGACTACCGTGTTGAACACTATCACCCCAAGTCAGATATGACAGCAGGACACAATTGGGCACTGGACTGGCAAAATTTGTTGGGCTGTTGTCATGGTGGCAGCAGGCCTGACGTTACTGATGCCGCACATCGCTATACCAGCCCTGATTGCTCATGTGATATTCCAAAGGGAAGTCAAAATCTGGATTCTGTCATTCTGAATCCGCATCAAATGCCGGCTTTTCCACCAATCTTTGCATTTGACCGAACAACCGGCGAGCCAAGCGTTGATAAGGTAAATTGCTCGATTGCCGGTATTGATCCTATCAAAGCACAAGCCACAATCAGAGAACTCAGGCTGGATGCAAAGCGCCTGAATAGTCTGCGTCAGACAGTGCTGAACAAGCTGAATGCCGATGTAAGGAATTTACTTCAACGGAATTCAGAATTATCTGTCGGAGAAGCTCTCGATCGATTAGCGGCAACCTATTTGCAGAAAAATAGTAAACACCATTGGCCCCCTTTCTTCTCCGCTATTCGAAGTTACCTGGGTTCCTCGGCCGAAAAGCACCTTCGCTCTATGGACTATAACGGCTGATATCAATTCGCAAGCGCCGCCTTCTCATACAACCTATCCAGCAGGCTCCTAGCCCATCGGCGTAGCGTCACAAAAGTCCCGTATTTATTTCAAACCGTTCACTTAACGCCTGGATAGGATCTTTACTCAAGCTGTGTTCGCTATTTAAGGCCCGTGACACCATGGATTTGGAGCCAATTGCTGGTAGGTCTGCAGTTCCAGCGTTTGCTGGTCGTGTTGGTCATCAATAGCGGTGGTCATCCGGGACGTGCTTTTATGCCGTTATCGTGCATTAAACAGAGGGTGTCGTTTACTTTCCAGCACGGTAAATCATGTGCGGTACTGGTAGCCCTGAATGACAGTTGTTACCTCTGCAAGCCAGTTTATCCGCTCTGTGCAAGGAGGGGATAGAAGGCTGCACAAATTGGCTATTTGCCTGAGGTGTGGCGGCTTTAAATGGTCGTACAACTCAATAATAAGAACTCAGGCAGAATTATGAATCACTATAAATCCCTCCTCACCGCCGGTGCGGTGTTGCTTTCTTCCGTGTTGTCCAGCGCTTCTGCAGTGGCCAAGGATGAGCCGATCCGTGTCGGTATCATGTTGCCGTTCAGTGGTGTGTACGCTGCGCCGGGAGATGCCGGTCGTAATGGTTTGAAGATGGCGCTGGAACAAAACGCCGACAAACTGCATGGCCGTACCATTGAATATATTGAGATGGATACCGAGGCCAGGCCTGATCGCGCGCCGGAAATCGCAACGTCGCTGATGAGTCAGAAAGACGCGGACTTTATTGTTGGCCCGGTGCATTCCGGGGTGGCGATGGGGATGCTGAAAGTGCTGCGTAATAAAAAGCCGATTGTGATTATTCCTAACGCTGGTGTCAATGCAGCGACGGGCCCTTGGTGTGCGCCGAATGTGTTCCGCACCTCATTTTCTGCCTGGCAGCCGTCGTATCCGATGGGCCAGGTGGCACTCGACCGGGGTTACAAGAAGGTAGTGACCATGAGCTGGAACTACGGTTTTGGCAAGGAGAGCCTGGCGGCGTTTGAAGAGTCGTTTACCAAGGGCGGCGGCAAGGTGCTGAAGCAGATTATGGTGCCGTTTCCGAAAACCGAGTTTCAGTCGTATATCACTGAAATTGCCTCGCTGAAGCCGGATGCCGTGTTTGTGTTTTTTGCTGGTGGTGGCGCGGTGAAGTTCGTCAAGGACTACGATGCCATGGGTCTGAGCGGCAAGATTCCGCTGTTGGGTTCCGGTTTCCTGACCGAAGGCACGTTGGCCGCTCAGGGTGATGCTGCTGAAGGGATTGTCACGGGTTTGCATTATGCCGACGATCTGGATAATCCGGCGAACCACGCTTTCCGTGCTGCGTACAAAGCCGAGTTTGGCAAAGACGCTGACTTGTACGGCGTGCAGGGTTTTGATACCGGTTTGCTGATCGCCCAGGCGGTTGACCAGTTGAACGGTAATATCAGTGACCGTGATGCCCTGATCCGGGTAATGGAAGCGGCAGTGATTCCCAGCCCGCGTGGCGAGTTCCACTTCTCTAAAGCCCATAATCCGATTCAGACCATTTACCTCCGTACGGTTGAGAATGGCGTTAACAAGGTGTCCGGTATTGCCGCCACGGCATTGGAAGACCCCGCTCGCGGTTGCAAGCAGTAACTGATCATCCTCCACTGGTTGTACTGCTCGGGTGTTGCGAGGCGGGTGCAGCTGGTGGAGTTTCTGAATGACTCTTCAAGGCGATCGCTTTTATGGATTTCGCAATATTTCTTGTGCAGCTGCTGAATGGTGTGCAGTACGGCTTGCTGCTGTTTCTGATTGCATCAGGGCTGACGTTGGTGTTCGGGGTGATGGGAATTCTCAACCTGGCTCACGGCTCGATGTATATGGTCGGGGCTTACCTGGCCTGGTATTTCACCCAGCATACCGACAGCTTTTTGCTGGGTGCATTGTTGTCAGCGGCGGTTGCACTGGCGCTGGGTGTCGTCATTGAAAAGACACTGATCTGCCGTCTGTACAAACGTAACCACCTTGATCAGGTGTTGCTGACCATCGGTATGATTTTTGTGTTTAACGCACTGCAGAGTTTGCTCTGGGGGAATGACTCTCTCGGGGTGGATGTGCCCGAGTTGCTGAGTGGTTCGATCCGGCTCACCGAGCTGGTGGAGTATCCCGTCTATCGACTGTTCGTTGCTGTGCTTTGTCTGGTGCTGGCGGCTGCCCTGTATCTGGTGATCAACCGCACCCGGTTGGGGATGTTGATCCGTGCCGGTGAATCCAACCGCGAGATGGTCGAGTGTCTGGGCGTGGATATCAACCGTCTCTATACCATCGTCTTTGGTGCCGGAGTGATGCTGGCGGCGCTGGCCGGGGTGATTTCTGCACCTATCGCGTCGATTGTGCCTGGTATGGGCGAGCACGTGCTGATTACCTGTTTTGTGGTGGTGGTGATTGGTGGCATGGGGTCGATCAAGGGAGCCTTTGTGGCGGCGCTGATGGTGGGCATTGTCGATACCTTTGCGTCGGTGCTGTTCCCCGGCGTGGCGTCAATGGTGGTTTATATCCTGATGGCGGTGATTCTGCTGATCAAGCCGCAAGGCCTGTTTTCCAACTAAGGGCGGTATTTCGCGATGTTTTTTACCAACAAGACCGAACAGCTGTTCGTCTGGCTGTTCTTTCCGCTGGCGTTGCTGCTGCCATTATTTCTGGAGCAGAACGTCTTCTATGTCAACAAGCTGACCACGGTACTGATTTTCGCCATCTTTGTGATGTCGCTGGATTATCTGGTCGGCCGCTGCGGCATGATCACCCTGGGCCATTCGATGTTTTATGGCCTGGGCGGTTATCTGTTTTTTATGATTGCGCCGGAATACGAGGCCGTGAACTTCTGGGTGTATACCTTTTATATCTGTGTGCTGGCAGCGGCTATTGCACTGGTGGTCGGGGTGATTGTGCTGCGTACCAGCGGTATCTATATGATTATGATTACACTGGCGATTGCCCAGATGTGCTTCTACTTTTTCTCTGACTCCATCCATTTTGGCGGTAACGACGGTCTGTTTATTCTGGTGAAACCGGATACCAGCCTGTTCGGCCTGGCATTTTTTGACCTTGATGATCCAATTCATTTTTACTACTTCTGTTTGCTGTCGTTATTCAACTGCATGGCATTCTGGAAGCTGGTGCTGGCATCGCGCTTCGGTCGCATTATGGATGCGGTAAAAAACAATCCCGATCGCACCACGGCGCTGGGTTACAACGTGTTTCTGTTTCGGCTGATCAGCTACGTGATGGCGTCGGCGCTGGCATCGTACGCAGGCTATTTGTTTGCGCTGCAGTACGGATACGTCAATCCGTCGATGATGTCCTGGCAAACTTCCGGGTCGGCGTTGGTGATGTCGGTTCTGGGTGGGATGGGCAGTATTTACGGTGCGATTCTGGGAACGGCAGTGTACGAAGGCTTACATTATATTTTTGAGCATATGACCGAGCACTGGCTGTTGCCGATGGGCTTGATGATTATCGCTATGGTAATGGCGTTTAAGTCCGGTATTGCCGGCTTTATCGAGAACCTGGTGGAGCGTCGTAAATGAGTCAGGATATCGTGCTGCAAACCGAAGGTTTGTGTAAATACTGGGGCGGCTTGAAAGCGCTCGACAATATGAATCTGGCTTTTCATGACAAGTCATTACACGGCATTGTTGGCCCCAACGGTGCGGGCAAGAGCACCTTGCTGAACATGCTCTGCGGTGCCTATAAGCCTACCAGTGGTCGAATTCTGCATCAGGGTGATGCCATTGAGGATATTCGTGGCTATGAATTTGTCCGTCGGGGCATTGGCCGTGGCTTCCAGAAAACCAATATCTATCCACAGGCGACCTGCCTGGAAAACTGCTGCGTGGCGGCCCAGCGTCGTACCGGTGGCAGTTTCAATATCTTTGCCATGCGCAATCGCGACAAGCTGCTGATCGAGATGGCAGACGAAGCGCTGCTCCGGGTCGGCCTGGGTCACCGTCGTGATACCGTCGCGGCGCAAATCAGTTACGGCGAGCAGCGGCAGCTGGAAATCGCCATGGTGCTGGCCACTGCGCCATCGGTATTACTGCTGGATGAACCGATGGCAGGGATGGGTCATGAAGAATCCCGGCTGATTATCGAGCTGCTACAAACCCTGAAAACAGACTACTGCATTGTACTGGTAGAACACGATATGGATGCCGTCTTCGAGCTGTCGGATCAGCTGACCGTGATGGTGAACGGCCAGCATCTGGTGACCGGCACGGTCGAGGAAGTCCGCAATGATGTGCGGGTAAAAGAGGCATATCTGGGCCAGGGCGACGAGGTAATCTGATGACACAACTACTGACTGTTCGTGGCTTGCACACCTTTTACGGTGAAAGCCACATATTACACGGCGTCGATTTTACCCTCGAAGCCGGGCAGGCGATGAGCCTGATGGGACGTAATGGCATGGGCAAAACCACCACGCTGAAATCTGTGCTCGGGCTGGTCACGCCTCGCGGTGGCGAAGTACTGTTTAATGGCTCCGACCTGAGTACGCTACCGACCTGGAAGCGCATGCGCCAGGGCATTGCCTATGTGCCAGAAGGTCGTGGCATGTTCCATAACCTGAGCGTGAAAGAACATTTGCAGCTGGCTGCCCGGCCAGGCGCTAACGGCCAGCAGGATTGGCATTATGACCGGGTGCTGGAAACCTTTCCCCGGCTGGCTGAACGCCTGACCAACCTGGGCACCCAGTTGTCTGGCGGTGAGCAACAAATGCTGGCGATCGGACGGGCATTACTGACCAACCCGGACTTGTTGATTCTGGACGAGGCCACCGAGGGATTGGCACCGTTGATTCGTAAGGAGATCTGGGAGGTGATTGCTCATATCAAAGACAGTGGTATGTCTACTCTGATCGTCGATAAGAACATCCAGGTCTTAAAAAACTTGTGTGATCGACACGTGGTGCTGGTGAAGGGGCAGGTGGTCTTTGACGGTGATACGGCAGAGTTACTGAGCGATCTGGAAACGGTGGAAACCCATCTGAGTGTTTAAATTAAATGTGAGTGGCGGGGTGCAGCAAGCGCAGCATCCCGCTCTCACAGATAGGTCTCGCAAGTAAATTGGCGAGTAATTTGAAAATGGTCAAGGGCTGTTGGTGCGTTGGATAAAAGGCAGCAGGTCTAACGCGCCTTTAAGGTCACCGACGGCAGCTCACCAAAAGTGTCCTTGTACTCGGAAGAAAAACGCCCCAAGTGCGTTACCGAATAATCCATGGCCGCTTCGGTAACGTTCCGAATCGCCCGGTTGCTTTTCAGCTCGCGATGGATGGCGAGCAGCTTGGCCTGTTTGATGTAACGTTTGGGAGTGGTCGACAAACCATTGGCAAACAGGGAATACAGCTTGCGCACACTGATACCCGCGACGGCCGATAACTCTTCGACGGTCAGGTTTTCCTTGATATTGGTATCAATATAGCCAAGCACCCGTTGTATGGTTTTATCTTCCGGGGTGGTGGGGGGCATCACATCCATCAGATTACTTTGAAAAGTGTTCAGCAGCTTCTGCACCAGCAGGTCGCGGTAGCTGGAGGATATTCCATTCAGACTGAGTTCGGATTCTTCGCTGGCTTCATAAAACACCGCTTCAATACAGGATAAAAAAGATTGCGACTGGCGAATATCCCGTACTTTACGTTCAAACAGAATGCCACTTTTTGGCAACCGCCCGGCAAATTCGACACAGGTGTTATTAATGACTTCCCGAGGGATTTTAACGATCAGCTTTTCACAATCATCGCTGTAAAGAAGATCGATTTTTTCACCCGGATTCATCATCAGCGCCTGACCGCTGGTTAATACCATATCGGTATCGGAAAAGCGCCACTGACATTCACCGCGCATAACAATCTGAAAGTGATAAATATCTTCAAGGCCAGGACAGGCCACGCGAACCTTGTTGCCATAACAGATACGCGACAGTGACAGGTCGGAAAACTGGCACAACGACAGTTGCGAACGCGAGATTTCTGGTCCCATCAGCTCCAGACGATGACGCCCCACATGTTTGTTGACATGGTTGGATACCTCATCCGGTGTGGTGTTGATACAGACGGCTGAATTATTGAGTACGCTGTGTAACATGCGAATTCTCTTTTATTGTTATTATTTCACTTTACCCCGATTGATACCCATAGTCGAATTGACGGTATAAAAAACAGCCTGTATTCCTGCGAATGAAACGGGATTTATATCACCCAAAAATGGCCCTTTATAACTCGCGGAAACGGGCTTCCAAATGCCTGGTTTTGAGTGATAAACCGGTAGGCTCTTGGGTGGCAGGCATATAAAAGCACCACGACTGCTGCACTTATCTGGGTTAAACGTCACCTCACAAGGCTCATTTATTCCATATCCACTGCCGTTTTTACCGATTTTTGGGGTGTATTTTTTATCGCACTTGGCCTGTTTTGATGTATTTAAGGCCAGCGTCGGCTGCCGCTGTTGGTGTTGATGTCCTGAAAACAGGATTACATTATTCCGTCTGGATGACCTCGCGCAGTCCCTCTGGCGCGTGGGTATGGGTATCATTTAGCCAGACGGCTGTCCGCCATCCACATTGGCAAGCCCAGCACAGACACGCTTTACACAGGATCTCGAATGAATATCAAACTCTCGGTTGTCGATCAGTCACCGGTTCACGGTTCCCATAGCCGCAGGGAAGCACCGGAGCTCACCCTCGAACTGGCACGGATGTGCGATGAACTGGGTTACCACCGTTATTGGGTGGCCGAACATCACGACAGTATTCACTTTGCCAACCCCTGCCCGGAAATACTGGTTGCCACCATTGCAGCCCAGACGCGCCGTATCCGTGTTGGCAGCGGTGGCGTGATGCTGAGTCATTACAGCCCGTTAAAAGTGGCAGAGTGCTTCCGCATGCTCGCCACCCTGTATCCTGACCGCATTGACCTCGGCGTCGGACGGGCACCAGGTGGTTCCGGTTTAAGTTCAGCGGCACTGGCCTATCCCTATCGCCCGTTACATGGTGATGCCTATGAGCAGCAAGCGCAGCTGTTGGGGCAGTTTCTGGACGGCACCGTGCCAGCCAATAACCCGTTTCACAGCCTCAGTGTGATGCCAGACAACGAGCCAACCCCTGAGCGCTGGATGCTGGGTTCCAGTGGCGGCAGTGCCGGACTGGCTGGCAAGCTGGGTTACGACCTGGCATTGGCGCGATTTATTGCCCCGGATCACTGTCACCCGTCGATTTTTGAAGGCTGGCAGCAAGCGTGGCAAAAAGCCGGTCATCAGCGCCAACCCAACAAACTGCTCGGCATTGCCTGTATCTGTGCCGAGACGGAAGCAGAGGCAAAGCTTCGGGCTGGTACGGCGGTCTATCGTAAAATGACAGCACAGCAAGGCACGCCGGAAAATTTCCTGACACCCGAGCAGGTGCAGGATCGCTACCGGCAAATGTCGCCGTCTGCGCAGGCCGACTACGACCATATTCTCAGTGGCTATACCGTCGGTACTGCGGATCAGTGTCTGGCCGAGATGGAACAACTGAGCCAGACGTTTGACTGGCCAGCCAACACCCCGAACTGCGTTCCGAACTGGCGATTCAGGCAGCACTGGCGCTCTCGCCACCCACACCTGCCGCATTAAACAAACACATCACCAAAGCCCTGCCAAAACGCACGGGCCTGTGGGAATACCGCAAGGTGGCGCAATATTTTGACCGCGCGCTGTTACAGCTACTGCCGGTGATCGACCACATCGCCAACCTGCCAGCCGAGACTGCGCTCAACTGGAGCGCCAAGGCCTTACAACGGCTGGGGAGCGTGCTGGAACAAATTGATGATTCGGGTGGTTTTCGAGAGGCGCTGGAATACACCCTGGGCAAGGCAATCAGCCGCGACGTTGCCCGGCTCGACTGGCCACAAGAACGTAAGCTGACCTGGTTACTCAACCAACAACTGGACAACAGCGACCTGTTCCCATCGGTGGCGGAGCTGGAACTGTCCGATGGAGAGAAACAAGCGTTTTACCAACAGGTAAGAGCAGAATTTGATCGCATTGATGTTACCAGCGATTACCGCCAGAGAACCCGCAACCAGCGCCTGAACAACCTCGCCGGGTTACTGACCAGTCGACCGGCACCGACATTAAGCCCCCGTGAACGGTTGGCCATCGACGAAAAAACAGCCACCACCGCATGGGAGTGCCTACGCCTGGCCGAAGGCTGGCTGAATCTGGATGACGAACTGAGCGCAGAAGACTTCCTGCTACGAGCCAGATCACTGCCACATGACGAGCATAACCGAAACCGCTTTGACGACGTGCAGCAACGCATCGATCTGGCGTCGGGCAAGGCCGTCAGCGTCTGGCAGCAGCGCTGGCAGAACTTCCAGCAAAGCCCCGGCTACAAGGACTGGAAAATCCTCAATGCGCTGGTGGAAGACTACTCGCTTCAGGCCAGCGTCCCAGCCGACTGGCAAGCTCAGGCCGACGCTTGTTTGCGTCAAGCACTCACCCAGCCTGCCAATTCAAAACCGAGCTGGAGGATGCGCGCCGTGACCGACGACATGGTCAATTTCTACCTGGCCACCTCGCAACCGGAACAAGCCCTGGCCTGGGTCAAACAGCAACCGGTAAGCATGACAGCCATGATCAACACCCTGAAGCAGCCTGCCAACTATCAACAGGCATCAGATACCGTGATCGCCCTGGCCGCCAGCGCATTAAACGACCGGGTGGCCATCACCCATAACCAGGCCTATGCCGAAGCTGTAGAAGCTCTGCAGCAACTGCAACAAGGGTGGGGCAGCGACGGAGACGACGGGTTTCGCCAGCTGGTGCGTGAACTGGAGGCAACCAACCGCCGCAAAACCAATTTCGTCGCTGGACTAAAAAGACACTTCAGCGACTACCTGAAATAACCACCCAAAAGAGCGAATTTGGCCAGACTAACAGGTAGCAGTAGAGCATCCATAAAAAAGCAGATACAATACGCGGCCTTGATTCAGGTAATCCTAGCCTGAACTCATCGACCGCCCGTAGCTCAGCTGGATAGAGCGTTGCCCTCCGGAGGCGAAGGTCAGAGGTTCGAATCCTCTCGGGCGGACCATTCTCAAAGCCGTTCTGGCGATAGTAGTTACTAACTTCTAAAAATTGAGACCATTTTGAGACCACGTCTGAAAATGCGATATCAGGGCTCAAGCCGTTTTTGACCTTTGCCCTCATTCTCAAAAAATCACTCCGCAGGCCAGTAAACCCGGACCAATGGCATAAGCGTTCTGCCTTCGACATCGAAGCTTTCGTAATGAGTCACAATCAAATCTGCCAGGTCGTCCATATCCACCAATGTCAGCTGCATGGTGGAGCGTTCCGCTTCGTAGCGGGCCTCTTTGCTAAAGCCTCCAGTACTGAGATACAACCCATTATCACCTTCGCGCAAGGCGCCAATGAAACTGCGTACGGTGGGTGACCCGATTTGCCCTTTGCGATGTTTCACCTCTACCTTTATTCGAGGACTGGTCAACCCCAGACCGTCTGGTGAGGCAATAATATCGACACCACGATCAGGCCCCTTTGGAGATACTTTGGTCTTGAATCCCATAGCTCGCAAAACAGCAGCCATCATTTGCTCCATTTCATCGGCATCCAAGGCTTGAAGCAGGTCCTTAATCAACTCATGGCTACGGCTGATGACCTCCTCCTTGACTTGCTCTAACTGAACCTCTTCGGTGAGTCCATCAGATGTTTTGGCTGGATTACCTTCAAGCGCATTTTTCAGTTCTGTCTGACAGTCGTTATTCAAAGCAAACAAGGTCAAGGTAGAGCCCAGTGTGTTACGCACAGCTGCCGACAAGTCATCTCGCCGGACTTTTCCCAGCCACTCAATCTTTCGACGACTGCCATAGTCGTGCTCTTCGTCATCAGCGGCGTAGTAGTATTCGCCCTTATCCTGGCCAATCAAGTATTCCCGGGTTTCAGGGCCATAGGAAATCACCAGATCACCGGCCTGAATCTCGTCACGAAACTTGCGTAGCATAGCCAACGCGTTGCCAGTTTTGCCTGAATTTCCATAGATGGCCACATAGACAGAGCGCAGATCTTCCGCTGTTTGGTACTGCGTCAGATCACCGAGTTCATCCCAGCCGATTGCAACATAATCACCCCCAGAAAAGTCCTCAAAATAGCGGCCGCCTCTTCCTGCTCTTACCATCCATCCGTTCATTAGTGCTGTGTCCATTGTTGTTGGGTGGGTCAAGTCTTTGCGGCGTTCTTCAAAACTGAAAGCCGAGACGGTTGAAAAAGTACCCAGAGGAATCAGATAGTACTTAAAGTAAACAAATAGCTTATAAAGGCACTAAAATGCCTTGAGATATTCGTTGGTGGATACGATACCTCATCGCAAATGGATTGGGGGTTCCCGGTCGGCGTCTGGGCTCTGGAAAACGCTTCAATCCCCAATCTTCATAGTCGGTTCCGACGCATCCTCTGCCACCTTCGCAGATTTAGCACATCAAAAGCACGATTCTCTTGCTCCGGGTTTAGTATGTGTCTTCCAATGGGCCGAGCTACCAGGTCTGCCAGTTGTAGACCTGCTGAGTTGGACGCTTTGCTGGTCATTCGTAATTTGAAAGGCAGGCCCTGATGGAAGCGGTTCTCACCGTCACAAATACGGCGAAATTCCACTTCCGTGGGCGGCATCGAGATAGCAGTTTGCAAATTTGCATCTGGCGCACTCTCCAGCACCATCAACAGGCGTGATTCGATATTGTGCAGGCCCAGCTTCTGTTGCTCCTGGACAAAGCGAGGGTGACTGGCATTGACAGCCTGGATCATCAGATAAAAAACGTTTTCGCCCAGACGGGTGTCGAGCAGGTAAGGGGCCGGAGCGGCTGGATCCTGGTTTGGTTTTGCCCCCTGGGGATGAGGTATCACCATGGCGTATCCGCCCTGATGATAAAGCAGAGGTGCTCGGCCAAAGTCTTCAAAAACCTCAACTTTGCCGATCAGAATCCAGTGATCACCGGCATCAATATGCTCGAACAAGCTGCACTGGAAGTTGCCAGAGCAACCATCAAATACCGGAGCTCCACCAAAACCCTGGCGGAAACTGATACCGGCATATTTATCATCCGCCGGGCGAGCGAAGCCGTTGGACAGCTCGATTTGATCAGAAGCTAAAATGTTGACAGTGAAATGCTGTGCGGCCTGAAAGGTCTCCCAGGCACTGGAGCGTTTGTCGAGGCTCCAAAGAATCAGCGGTGGATCCAGCGATACCGAATTGAAGCTGTTGGCGGTGACGCCAACCTTGTTTCCATCCGCATCGATCGCCGTAACAATGGTGACACCACAAGCGAAGTTACCCAGTGCGCGGCGGAACTGGCGTGGGTCAAAAGGTGTTGCAGAACTCATAATACGCTCCCGTGGGATCTGCATCAGACCCCTTTTATTGTCGGTTCCTCCATCCTAACAAGCTGTGTTGGCGGATCACGGTCGATAACCCGAAAGCGCTTTTCAATCTTTTTTGGCTTCGTACGGTTTTGTTGATCAGGGCAGACATTACTCCAGGTCGTTGTCATTCAGTTTGTTACCAAAGATGCTTGCTCAGGATCATAAGAGACCCCTTCTATCTTTCCAGAGCGAATCAGTTCAACTGTTTCGTCAATAACGTGAAATGGCACCAAAAACCATTCGCGGGGTTTCACTGGCTTGCCGAAGCGATCATTAATCACCAGATCAAGTTGCGCAGCGGCAAATATACGATGGAGCAGATTTTCAAGTCTTGTCCGGTTAATTCCGACCAACTTGTAAGTGGCAACAACATCCACTGCAGCCAATAAATAGGTAGCATCATTTTCAGCATTGGCGATACGGGTTTCGACCTTGCCCCCTGTCACACCAATTTTATGAATCAAGTCGCGATGCTGTGCTACAGCTGGATGGTCAGAGTGACTGCGCAACACATAAATCGTACCGCTTTCAATATCGTCATCGTTCGACTGGTCACTGAATAAAGGGCCCGCGTCTGGCTCTGTCACACGGCGGCCTGCCTCATCTTTGTAGAGGGCTCTTTGTAGAGAGCGCAACAGAATATTACTTTCGGTTCCATTGGAATAAATCACTCGCAGTCGGGCATCGTTATCGCCGTTTGGCGCTTTAATGGTTTCGCCCACTTCCGCCACGTATGCCAGCTGTCCACCAAGAATAAACAGATTACTCAGCTCAATACTGGCATCTTGCTTGAAACGGCGGGTTTTACGAAGACCGTCTTTTATTTCTCGTTCCACCCGTTCAAATACAGATCGAAAGTTATCGAAGTCCTCGCATTTATCTCTCTTTGCAACTTCGTCAACTTCTCGCTTTTGCGCCGTACTGCGTACGTGCTTTAACTCCGTTAGCGAGCCACCCGCAATGCCTTCCAATTCAGAAAGCAGCTCGTCGTCAGAAGCGTCATCAACATCGTAAGATGGAGAGTCTTCGTTGACTCCTGAATTGGCAGCAGGAGTAGCCGTTAGCAGCCCCTGATGATCAATAGGCGACAAAAGCTCATGGTATTCAGCCAACGAGCGCAGTCGCTCCAGACGGGTGGCGTACATTCGCTCGAAAATATTTTTGTTTTCCCCATGCTGCGGAAGATGCTTGTGCTCATCGTAAAAGCGCTGAATATCTTCAAAGCCCGCAACAACGCGTTGCTCTTTGGCTGACAACACCTGTTTTTTTTCAGGCTTGGCAAAGTCATCCAGCTCATAACGCAGATCATCAAGATCAATCATAACGACCCTCGTCTTTATAACGGACAAAAGCAGCAGCCCCTTCGGCCATTTTCTTTTCCCACGCATCGGTTGCACTGATGGATGGCAAACGCCCGCGCTCTTTCTTGAATTTTACCGCACGTACCGCGAGCTCTTTCGCTTCTTCAGGTGTAATCCTGGTGGTTTTTGCTGCAATCGCCGCCGCGACCTGTTTCAAACTTTCCTCGCTCATGGTTTTTGCAAGAATGGCATATGCCTCACTGAAGGGATTGATATGGTCGATCAGATCAATATCCAGCTCTCGCACATCCATGGCGTATTTACGGATGCCATCAATAAGGGCGGTATTGGTGGGTCGTGGTTCGTTACCTTCAGCAGCGCCTGCGGTGAGGCCGGTTTGCTCAGCAATATCGAGGGCAACCTGTTTCCCTTGCTGAATCAGACTCAACGCCGTGATCGCATGCTGGCGCACAGATTCCTGATCTTCTTCGCCCAGTTCAGGGTAACGTTCCTTGATAATTTTACCCATACGCACCTGGGTTAGCTCCTCCGGCACCATCTCTTCATCGAATAAACCGCGCTCAATCGCTGTTTTGTCCTGCACAAAGGTTGCGATGACTTCGTTCAAATCTTCCCGGCAGATTCGAACGGCTTCTTTGCTTTTGGGTGATACCAAACCATTGATTTCAATCTGAATCTGGCCAGTAGCATCGTTAAAACCCACATTCGTTTTGCCGGGATCATAACCGCCTTCTCCATAATCAAAGCCTTCAGTCGGCTCATTGGCTGGATTTTTGGGGCGAAACTCAAAACGGGGGGCCAGTACTTGCTCCATCAGCAAGCTGGCGGCAATCGCTTTCAAAGTGTCGTTAATGGCTTCGACAACAGCCTCTTCGCTGGCATCCGGTTCGGCAATCAGGTTGGTAAAACGTGCTTTCAACTTGCCGGGAGCATCCCGGGTAGCACGACCAATGATCTGTACCACTTCCGTCAGGCTGGAACGATAGCCAACGGTCAGGGCATGCTCACACCAGATCCAGTCGAACCCTTCTTTGGCCATACCCAGAGCAATAATAATGTCGACGTAATCCCGGTTGTTTTTCTGGGATGGGTCTTTGAGCGCCGCCGAAACCTTGTCACGATGCTGGGCATCGTCGACCAGATCCGCAATTTTCAAAACTCGGCCTGATGGTGTTTTGACCAGCTGAAAGCCGGTATCAGGATCAATTCCCTGCCACTCACCCAACTCTTCAATGATGTGTTCAACCTCGCGGATTTTATCCTTGGTGCTTTCACGGGAATTCACACTGGGAATATGAATGATGGTTTTTTCATCCGGGTTCAATACCTTGAGCAAGTCATCCGAGTAAGGGCCGGTGTAGAAAAAATAGCCGATATCAAGCTTTTTCAGGTACTGATAGCCATTCAGTTGCTCGTAATAGGTGTAGGTTACGGTTTCAAAGCGGGCTTCGTCCTCAGGAACCAGTACCGCTTCAGCATCACCCCGAAAGTAGGAACCCGTCATCGCAACAATATGGACCTTGTCACGGGCAATCAGCTCAGACAGTTGCGCGCCCAATCGGTTTTCCGGATTAGCAGAAACATGGTGAAACTCATCCACCGCAATCAGGCAGTCATCGAACGCCGCAATGCCGAATTTTTCTACTGCATTGCGGAACGTAGCGTGTGGACAAACCAGAACCTGATCATCACTTGCTAAAAAAGAACCCACGGAATCCGCTTTGCTGCCCTCGCCAGGGCTGTTACACAGGTTCCATTTGGGCTCAACATGCCAGTCAGCCCAGAACCCAAACTTTGACAATGGCTCATCAACAAAGCTGGAACCAATAGATTTCTCAGGCACCGTGATAATGGCTTTACGCATACCCTGGTTGTGTAATTTATCCAGCGCGATAAACATCAAGGCACGGCTTTTACCCGACGCCGGGGGCGACTTAATCAGCAAATACTGCTCACCGCGTCGCTCGTAAGCGCGCTCCTGCATCGGGCGCATACCCAGCTCGTTTGATTTGTTTGACTGGCCGCTCTGCGCGTAGGTCACAGAAACTGCAGGCACATTGTTTTTCATAATCCAGACATCCTTCCAGGCTCTCGCCAGTCCTTAAAATTCCAGCTATCGAGCAGGTTTCTCGCGGTAAACAAAAGCGCGCATAAAAAGCTCATAACTGCTCATAACTGCTCATAACTGCTCATAACTTCCAACCAAGGGTTATTCGCCAGGCATGGTGTAGTAGGCTCCACGTCGCTCACCATGCTGCTGAAGTTTTTCTTCTTCTTTAAGTTTTTTGAGCAGATTGGCAGCTTGGTCTTTATCCAGATGGCACAGCTCCATCACTTCAGCACGCTTGATTTGGCCATGATGCTGTACATGCGACACCACCATCTGCTCATTCTGCAGCCGGGTGAAACTTGCCTGGCGAGTATAAGCAACCTGATCGCCTTTCACCTGATACATGGCTGCTGAAAGCGTATACGTCCGGCCTCGGGTCTTGCCGTGTGCTTCAACCAGTCCAGCCTCAACAAGGGATTCAACAGCGCGCTTGGCGGCACTGACATCCTGCTGCACCAAGGCCGATAACTCTTCTACATTCAAACGCTTATGTGCTTTGAGGGCAGATAACACAATCAGGCTGTTCACAGGCAGGCTGCCCTTCTGCTTCTCCTGTTCAACCACCAGGCGCAGAAAGACCTCGTCGGCCTCCACCGTCTCAAGACGCAGAATCACATTGTTATAATCCGTGCGGCTGTAATCCGGCTGCGGGCGACCAAAGCGCAGCATGCCACGGTAAATCTTGTCTACCCCCCGACCGGAACGCTCCACCACACCAATGCGTTTCATTACGTCCGCCAACCGTGGATTGCGTGGTCGGGGTTCCGTGCTCAGCAGATTACTCAGGGTCACGCCATCCACCAGACCGCCGGGGTTGCTGATGGTCAGCCCCAGATCATCCAGGCGCACATGCACTGCCCCCAGTCTGTGGTAATCACGGTGCACCAGCGCATTGGCGACGGCTTCACGGAAGGCTCCACGATCCACCATGGGGACAGGTACACGAAACAAACCCACCTGAATCTCGCGCTCCGGGTTATAGGGTAAAAAGTTGGTCTCCAGCCACTCCAGCGCTTTTAACAAGGGGAACCGGCGAAATTCATTAAAACGCACATCCTCCTGCTCCAATACCTGAAAAGCGAGTTCATGCGTCGGTACAACCTCACGCAGTGCTGACTCGCGCCCGATTACCAGCAAACCGGTCAGTGTTGGCAAGCGTTCGCCGCTGGCCGACCGGGCAGTGAAACCCAGGGCGGCATCCAGCTGCTCGTCGTCCAGCTCCAGCAACACCCGATCACCGCCGTAGCTCTGTACCGCCTGACGCAGACGTTCACGCTCAATCGGGTCAAAATCGGCGACGGTCGCAGCGACCATTATCTGAGCCGACGCGTCGGATATACCAATGCTTGAAGACCGGCTGGCTCGCTCATGTGGCAACATGGCTACACACTCCGGTGTACCGTCCTGTTTTAACCGGCGACGCAGGTACTGGCCTGCCGTAGTGGCAATTTCTGAATGAATCGCTTTGGGCACGGTGATTCGCGCAACCTGAAGCTCGTTAACCGCTACCGCTTCGACGCTCACCTGTAACGCAGGCGAGGTGCGTGCGGCAATCAGGCCGGTTAAACCCGCAAGGTGCATATGTTCTTTATGTAAACCGGTCGGTGTGCCGTCGTCTTCCACACCTAACCAAAGCTCACCGCCTTCAGAATTAGCCAAACATACCAGCGCCTGCACCAGTTCATCATCGCGCAGACGTTTGCGGTCGCTTTTGAACTCCACCGTGAGAGATTCTTCGGCTGGAATATGGGGATCCGTCATGGCTGACCTCGCTTGCCCTTCGTGCCCGTCGCTGCCTCAGCCGTCATTTTGGTGTACAGCTCAAACAGCTTTTCCAGTCGTTCGGTGTCGTTGCGGAAGCGGCGACCGATATAGATACGCTCCAGCACTTCGTCATTACGGTCATGAGCGGCGCGCAGGTCAGCGGGCATGGCATCGGGTTTATACAAGTCGGCGATGGTCGCCGGGAAATGCGCTTCACGGGCGAGCAGAATATTCTCAGCGCAGCGGGTCAGGTCTTCTTTGTTTTTTTCGGTGAGTTTAGGCACGGGGAAGGTGTTCCAACCCATCGTGTTGGAGTAGCGAAAGTCTGTTTTCATCTTTCCGCAGACAGTGGCAATCCAGACCAGGTGAATACGGGAGGCGATTAGAGCCATATTCCAGAGGGGGGCGTCGAAAAGTGCAAAAGCAAGATTCGTGACCGTGGAATGATTATCGAGCAAGCCTACCGGTAAATAATCTCTCGATTCAGAAGATACACATGGCATTGCGATGGTTTGCTTATGGCCAATGTTCATCTCGCGCATTTGATGCGCACGATCAGCCATATCATTTGCACCTTTGTCACGACTCGCCAATCTCATCTCTTCAACGGCTGTCAGTCTTTTAGCTATCGCAGGAATTGATCTGGCTTCGGAAAGATCTTTATCGTCAATCCAAAGGCAATAGCGTTCCAATCCCCGAATAAATTCGGCAGAACCATAGATGCGGCGAATGAATTTTTTCTTCTGCTCTGGCGTTATCTGAAGTTCATTTACCTCGTCGGGTGAAAGCAGTAGATTGCCTCCATCGTAGGGCATATTTCCCCGTAGCATCTCACTAATCTCGCCGATAGGTTTGGAATACTTATCTACAAATACACTTTTTCCCGCCACCAAATACGCATTGATTTTTTCGCACTGCTTCTCAACCGTTTCGCCGTCTTCGGCGATTGAGAATAATCTTCTTGGTGTTTTTGGTTCGGCTGAGATACCGATAATCGCCACCGTTACCCCGGCGTTATTAGCGGCTAGGTTCGCCCATTTAAAGGAGGTATGGGCAAATTCAATCTGGCAGCCGGTATCAAATACCAAGGGCCATAAAATCGGCACCTGCTGCCCCTGACAGATGGAATTGGTGGATACAAAGGCGGCAGCGGCGGTATGGCGCGAACAATAGTCGGCGGCTTTCATAAACCAACCGGCGACATAGTCGAGCGACTTCCAGCTGTTGGTGCGTTTATCGAAAATAGCCTGTAAATCGGCTTTTTGCTCTTTTGATTGCCATGTCGAACCCAAATACGGCGGGTTGCCGCAGATATAGACTTCGCCACCTTCGTTATCAAAATTGATTTCCGCCTGATCCAATGGGCTTTGAAACAAGTCATCGGCATAAAGCTTGACGCTGGTGCCTGCTGACGGGCATACAGACTCCCATTCCAGCTGTAAGGCATTACCGCTGGCAATCCAGTTCTGATTATTGAGGGGCAGGAATTCAATCAGCGCCTCCTGCTGTCCCCGATAACGGACATCACATTGGTATTCGGCAATAATCAACGCAAGACGAGCAATTTCTGCCGAGAAATCCCGCAGTTCAATACCACGAAAATTATTCAATGGTATATCACTTTTACGCCCTGGCTCTCCGCGCCGTTCGTTGATGGTGTTTTCAATCTCGCGTATGTGTTTGTAGGCAATCACCAAAAAATTGCCCGAGCCACAGGCCGGGTCAAATACCCGGATGTGTGCCATACGCTTGCGCAGGTTTAACAGTTTGAGTTTGCTGTCTCCGGCGTCTCCCAGCTTGTCGCGCAGATCATCGAGAAACAGCGGATTCAGCACTTTCAGGATATTGGGCACGCTGGTGTAATGCATGCCCAGTTCGCCACGTTCGTCGTCGTCGGCGACGGCTTGAATCATGGAGCCGAAGATGTCCGGGTTGATTTGTGTCCAGTCGAGGTTGCCAATGTGCAGCAGGTAAGAACGGGCAATTTTGCTGAAACTCGGTACGTCGGTGCTGCCAGAGAACAGACCACCGTTTACATACGGGAATTGATCTGCCCAGGGGCGCAGGCCAGAAGTTTCTCGGTCGGCGATTTTGGTGTTCATCGCCCGAAATATCTCACTGATGACCAAATGCGTATCGGACGAATTCCGTGCGCTCATCTGTTCAATAGTGGCGGTGAACAAATCTGTACCGTTAAAAATGCGGGTGTCTTCAGCAAAGAAGCAGAAGATCAACCGGGCCATAAAGTGGTTCATTTCATGGCGTTGATCGGCGGTTGCCCAGTCCGGGTTGTCTTTCAACAATTCGACGTACAAGCGGTTTAAGCGACTGGTGGCGCGGATATCAAACGAGCTGTCGCGTATCTGTTTCACCGTGCTGATGCCCGCCAGAGGCAGAAAAAAACCAAAGTGATCAGGAAACTTGCCGTATTCACAGGCGACGGTTTCACCGCTTGCAAGCTCTTCTGCTTCGAAGGTGTCGCCATCGGTCGCCAGTATAAATTTGGCCTTTGCTTTGGTGGTTGCCGGGCTTTCACGCAAGGCGGTTAACGTTTGGGTCGTTTCTCCCGGCTTGGCAATGGCGATATGCACGTTGTTGGTTTGCAACACTCCGCCAACGTCCGATTTGTTGGTAGCACCCGAGCGCAGACGTTTGAGGGTGGTGTCCTTGTTGCCAAAGGCCCGCAGAAACTCGTAGGGAAATTCATCGGTGTCGAATGGCTGCTGCGCCAGTTCAGAGATGGCGATTTCAATTTCGACAGCGTTCACTCAGATGCTCCTTGTTTTGTCGCTGCGCCATCAGCCGTCACCAGTTCCAGTAATTCGGAAATATCGCACTGTAGATACACACAAAGCTGTTCGAGCACATCGAACTCTACCCTGACAGACGTTTCCTGATACAGGCGGGTGATGGTGCCACGGTTGATACCGGTGCCTCTGGCAACATCTGCGATCTTCAGTTTTTTCTCGCCCATGATGCGAGATAAATGGCACTTGATCATTTCCAATAACCTTTTTTGATCTATAGCAGAGCATTCTACAGAGAAAGATCTTTTGAGCGTTATTATATTCTTCAGGGAGACATAAAAATCCACCAAAGGTTAAAATGGCTTGGTGAAGATGATCGTTGTGTCATAAGCCTATCTCACTACTGATAAGTTGTCCGCCTGCACCAGGTACGGCGCTCGTACCAGTTGTAATCAGCAGAAGGGTTCTGATCCATTGGAGTTGGTAGGGGGGGCGCTATTTTCACTGCCTGGGTGGCCGCAAAATGCTGTATATCTGGGAGCAGTGAATGGCAGAAATGGCACCCTGCAAATCGACTTCTGATATCAGGCTGACTGCTACCTTGGCGAACGACAGTACGTCGACTGTGAATGGCAGGTAGATCCAGAGGCTATAACCCTCGTTATCCGCTATGGAGGATAGAAGCGGATCATAGATGAAGTCTATGAGCTGATCAGGTATCCGGTTCGGGGTGTGTCACTGGCTGGGTGATCCCTTGCTGCGAGTGCAGCAAGGGATCAGGACATAACACCCGGAAGGCCAAAACCGGATGTTATGAACAGGGGTTATCAGCTTCCTGATGACGGCTGTGCCCTTGTGCGGCACAGGCTTGCTGTCAGTAACAGGATAACCAACAAAACCAGTGCGGTTACTCGGGTGGCAATCAACAGGCTGGTGCTGCCCATGGCGGGGAACAGGAGCAGCGCACCACTGGCGATAAAGCCAAAGCGTTGCAGGCTGCCTAGCCGCTGGCCAAAGTAGCCGACAAAACCGATGGAAATAGCCCATACCCCTGCCAGCGTGGTACTGATGGCGATGACGATATCGCCCGTGTCTCCCAGTAGCAGCAGGGCCGGTGTGGTGACAAACAGGAAGGGCACAATGTAGGCCGTCCAGCCCAGACGCATGGAGGTAAAGGCTGTTTTGATGGGATCCGCTCCGGCGATGCTGGCGGCGAAGAAGGCACCAATCGCAATCGGTGGGGTAATCATCGACATCATGCCCATGTAGAAGATAAACAGGTGGGCGGCGATCGGTTCAACGCCAACCTGAATCAATGAGGGAGCCACTAATACGGCCAGGAGCAGATACACTCCTACGGTTGGCATCCCCATGCCCAGCACAATACAGACCAGCGCCGAGATCAGTAGCAGCAGGAAGAGGTTACCTTCGCCCAGCTGTACCAGGAAGTAGGTGAGTCCGAAGCCGAGCCCGGTGACGTTCAGAATGCCGATAATAAATCCGGCGGCAGCGCCAATCATGATGATGTCGACGATGGAGTGGCCGGTTTCTGCCAGGGCTGCGCGGATGTCGCTGATGCCCATCCGTTTGCCTTTGTAGCCACGGCTAACGCCGACGATCAGCGCACCCAGTGCACCCCAGAGCGCAGCGGTTTCGGGTCGCAGATTAAAGAAGAACAACGCCCCCACGACCGCCGCAAAAGGCACCACAAAAATCCAGCCATTACGCAGTACCTCATTCCGTTGCGGGATCAGCGCCGGGTCAACCTTGGCGATGCCTTCTTTGGCGGCTTCCAGATCAACCTGAATAAACAGCGCCGCGTAGTACAGAATCGCTGGCACCAGCGCAGCCAGTACGACGTCGGCGTAGCTGATTTGCAGGAACTCGGCCATCAGGAAGGCAACAGCCCCCATTACTGGCGGCATAATCTGGCCTCCAGTGGAGGCAACCGTTTCTATTGCGGCGGCGGTTTGTGGTTTGAAACCGCCCTGCTTCATCATGCGAATGGTGACGACACCGGTCGCGACAATATTGGAGACCACCACCCCCGAGATAGAGCCAAACAAGGCGGAGGCTATGGTGGCGATCTTGCCGGAACCTCCACGTGAGCGGCCCATCAGGCAGAGTGCCAGATCATTAAAAAAATCGGCACCACCGGAGCGCAGCAGCAGTTGTCCGAATAAGACAAAGCCAATGACAATGGTAGCGGCCACGGCCAGTGTCAAACCCAGCATGCCGTTGGTATCCAGCCCGAGGTAGACCACCAGGCGGTCGAATTCGACATTGCGGGTTTGCAGCGGGCCAGTCAGATGATGCCCCAGCAGTGCGAAGGCCAGAAAGGTGGCCACGACAATCACTAAGGTGATGCCAACGACCCGGCGTAAACCTTCCATCACCAGTAGCAGAAAAGTCACCGACAGAATCAGCGCGGAGAGTGGCATATCCAGTTGCCGCTCGACCAGCCAGGGGTACTGCACCGACAGGTACAGCCCGGCTCCAAGGCCGATCAGCCCCAGTGCGGTATCAAACCCGCGTCGTAGCGGATTGGCCTGTGGCTTCAGAAATACCAGCGCCAGGCTGATGCCGAGAATCACCGCCAGATATTGCTCGGTATAAATGGCCAGACCCAGTCGGCTGAACAGATCTGCGGCGTAGGCAATGGCGGCCAGTGTAATCAGTGTCCCCAGCAGGGTACGGATCTGTTTACGCCCAGCGGACTCCACCAGGGTGGGTTGATGAACGGTCGATGACTCACTCATGTTGTGTCTCCAACAGATCATGGCTCAGGGAGTTATTCATGCCACAGGCCCTTTTCCTTGAAGTAACGGATGGCACCGGGGTGGTAAGCCAGGCCGGGATAGATCTTGTAAGGTTCATCGGTCGACAGGGTACGGAAGCCGGGGAACAGCTTGATCAGTTCCGGTTTGCTTTCCAGCACGGTTTTCACCATCTGGTATACCTTTTCATCGTCTACATGGGCACCGACAACCAGCACGTTATCCCAGGTCACCATTTGCATGGGGGCGTCGACACCAACAAGGTGCGGGGCAGGGGTTACTGCGGAAAAATAGAACGCCGGGCGTATGGCTTCCATGGCCGTGGCGGCAATTTCATCGCTGGCTACCGGAACAAATTTGACGCCGCCGACCGAGGCATCCACCTCAGCAACCTTGGGGCCTCCAACCGCGAAGTACGTGGCATCAATACGGCCAGAAGACAGGGCGTCGGCCGCCCGAATCAAATCCGGTACCAGCACCTGTTCGACATCGCTCCATTCCAGCCCACTGGTTGCCAGCATGGCAGACATATGCGAACGACCCAGCGGGAAGGCATTCCAGCCTGCGGCGACCCGCTTGCCGGTCAGATCCTTGATCGAGTTGATACCGGAGTCCTTGCGCACAAAAATACCGATGGGTTGGGGGCTGATGCGCATGGCTAACCGCAGGTTGGGCCGTTCCCGGTCGCGGTAGTCGGCCATGCCATTGGCGGCCACGATCACATCATTGACGTCGTTGATGGCAAACTCAGCCAGCCCCTGATCGACCGAATCCATCATGGCGCGGTTACCGCTGAACGGCTGCACCACGGCATTCATATTATTTTTCGAGCGGGCAATGTTCGCGATGGACGTGCTCATGGTGTTCCAGACGGAACCCTGAGGCGGTGATGCAAACGACATCATCTGGGCTGAACTCAGGGATGAACACAGGCTGAGTGTGATGCCGGTGAGCAGTGACAGGGTATGTGTTTTCATTATTATTCTCCGGTGTTTCTTTATTGTTATATAAGCGCTGTGAGTACCTGGGTCGGGTGTTAGCCAAGCCGCAGAAAAACCTGGTCGTCCTCCACCCGAGTGACGTAGGTCTGGATGTCATCGGTCAGTGGCAGGCACATGGCCTTACCGGTCTTGATACAGAACTTGCCCTGATGTAACGGGCATTCGATTTCCCCATCTTCCAGAAAACCGTCACTGAGCAAGGCCTGGCCATGGGTACAGACGTTATCGGTAGCGAAGACTTCGCCATCCATTTTGTAGAGCGCGATCGGGTGGCCGTTAACGCTGACACCAATCACGTCGTCGTCGGGAATGTCATCCAGCGCGCTGACGCTGATCCAGGAATCCGTCATAAGCACCTCAAATCGGATAAATCAGGGAGTTCAGAATCATGTCGTTATCAAACACACAGATTCTTGATTGAATACGCAGGCCGTCTTCTGTCTGGATCAGACGATCGATATAACGACCGACGTTGAATACCTCGGCGATGCCGTCGTATTTGGTACGGAACACGGCATAGCTGGCTTCGGCCTCGATGACTTCGCGATCCTGGCGGAGGATGCGCGCTGCGGACACCACATGGCGTTGCATATAAGGATCGTGGAAAATGGTTTCGGTGATGCCGTAGATCCGGTCTTTCAGCATGCCTTTGCTATCCAACGACAGCGCCGCCATGGGCATTCCCCGGTCGAAATTTTCCCGTGACTGAACGCGGTAGACGCAGTCATCGGTGAATATATTGATCCAGCGCTCCCAGTCCTGGGCATCCACGGCGGCGGCGTAGTCCTGGTGCAGTTCGCTGACTTGCAGGTAGGTTTCAATAGACATGATTACAGCTCCATCATCTTGCGCCAGTACTGATACATTCCCCGGATCAGAGTCTCGGAGACCATATGATCGGTGTCGGCCACCTCGCGTCCTCCCAATTCCGCCAGTGAGCGGTGAAACGGTTTTTGCTCAAAACCTTGCTGGGAAAACTCGATAACCTCGCCATCGTCGGCAGATACAAAACCGGCCGGGCCAAACAGATTGGCCTGACTCAGGCGGCGTTGGGTGAGTGCTTCGCTGTCATCTTCGTAACCGAAGTGGGTCCAGACAAAATCAAAAGAATCATGGCCATGGGGTTGGATGTGGCGGGTGGTCACGCTGTTGACCTGCTGTTGCAGGATCACACTCGGGAACAGGGTCATCATGACGGCGGTCGGGCCGTCCCACCAGTGTTCGGCTTCAACATCGAGAAAGCGTGGATCATTCAGTGCCATGCTTTCCTTGAAGCTGCTGACACCTTCGGTGACCGAGGCATTTTTGCCGCCTTCTCCACGGGTCGAGATCATGGCGGCATGGCGATGGTGCTGATCCATTTTCAGTTCGGAGCGGTTATCGGCACGCCACAGTCCGAAGGTCACAAACCAGGTGTGCAGCAGCCCCGGATGGTAAGGATCCTTGATGTTTTCCATCATCAGCTTCCAGTTACCCGGAATACGCTGTTTGTTGTAACCCAGGATTTTTAACTGGCGGCCATTAAACATACGGTCGAAATAGTGCAGCATTTCAGGGCCGACGAAGTCTTCAAAGGATTCCATTTCGTGGTCGAACGTCGCAAAGACCACGCCACCACGCTGGGCTACTCGCAGCTGGGTCAAACTGTGGTTGGCGGGGTTGAAATCGTTAGGCATGCCGCCCTTGACCTGGCCGTCCTGCTTGACGCCACGGCGGAATGGCACACCTTGCAGGTTGCCTGCAAGGTCGTAGTTCCACTGATGGTAGGGGCAGACAAAACTTTTGGCCGTGCCCTGTTTTTCACGACAAAAGCGCATGCCCCGGTGGGCGCAGACGTTTTCAATCACCTGGATACTGTCATCGGCGGCGCGCACCATAATGACGGAGCGTTCGCCAATAACGGTGCGCTTGAAATCGCCGCTGTTGGGGATTTCTGCTGCAAGTCCGACATAGCACCAGTGATTGCGGTAGAACAGCTTGTCCAGTTCCTGCTGGTAAATCGCGCCGTCGGTATAGACCCGGAACGGGATGCGGCTGGTGTCCTCCTGATCCCAGACGGGCGCAAGAGGAATCCGTTGTTGTTCACTCATCGTATTCACCTTTTTATCGTTATTGGTGTTTATCGTTATTGGTGTTTTTTCGGTTGTCGCTGGGCGTTATTGCCGGGCACTTGTTCGAGTCGGTCAGGGCTCAGGTTGCCTGCCGTTACACGCCGCTGGGGTAAAACGCATCAGCATAAATCCGGTCGATGCTGGCACCTCGTCGGGTGCACGCCAGAGAGGCGGCTTCGACCATGGCAGGCGCTCCGGCCAGGTAAATGCGGTAATCCTGCAAATCAGGAAAGTCGTTGATGACGGGGTCGGTGACCAAACCGCACTCGTATTGCAACTGTCTCTTATACACATCTCCGAGC
>CAJXTI010000035.1 GCA_913061185.1 uncultured Oceanobacter sp. | reverse complement strand
CTACACTATCCTCTTCGTCGGCAGCGTCAGATGTGTATAAGAGACAGGTACCGGATGGTGATGAAAGGATTAGCGAAAGTTACTGAATCTGTTCCACACTGATCAGGATGACGGGCTCTTTGGGTTTGTCGCCCGGCAGCGTTTCAACCTTGCCTATGGCATCAACCACGTCCATGCCAGCGGTGACGCGCCCGAACACGGCGTAACCAAAGTCACGGCTGCCGTGATCCAGAAAGCCGTTGTCTTTCAGGTTGATAAAAAACTGGCTGGTGGCGCTATCGGGATTGCCACGGCGGGCCATGGCAATGCTTCCCCGAACGTTTTTAAGACCGTTTTTGGCTTCATTGGCGATGGGCGGCAAGGTTGCCCGCTGGCGCATATCGGTAGTGTAACCACCACCCTGAATCATAAAATCACCAATGACCCGGTGAAACAGGGTCTGGTTGTAATGACCGCTGGCCACATAAGTAAGAAAGTTGTCCACCGACAACGGCGCCTTGCTGCGATCCAGTACCAGCTCAATGATCCCCATATTGGTGGTCAGGCGAATTGGAACCAAGTCTTCGGTAGTGGGATCTGCCCAGGCGGATGACAACATCAGTGCGGCACTCAGGGCCAGCAGCTGTTTCAGTAAAAAACGGCGGTACATCGGAATATCTCCACAGGGAATGGGCTAAGGCCTGTCGTGTCGCTCCGGCCAAGGTGTGTAGCCAGAGCAACGGGTGTGTTTGGCGGCTATCAGGACCAACCGCTGGTGTGTTTGCGGCCACCTCGCAGGGCGGGCAGTATCAGCCCGGCCAGAATGCCGAGAAAGACCAGACCACCGCCGTAGATCAGGCGATTGAGGTCGCGGTCATCGCGTAATTGCGCGTTTTCTGCACTCATGGCTTCGAGCTGGATTTCCAGCTCCTGATTGCGGGTAGACAGCTTGCGGGCTTTTTCATCCAGCGCCAGTGCGCCGGATGATACTTCGCGGATGCTGCTCAGTTCCTGGGTGGCTTTTTCTGTTTTTTGTTCCAGAGTGCTGCGTTCTGAACGCAAGCCTTTGACTTCGCTTTCCAGCGCTTGCAAGCGTTCGGTGGCGGTTGAAAGTTCAGCGCGGGCTTTTTCCAGCTCGCGGTTGGCCAGCACCAGATGCTCACGGGCGGTCGGCTCGTTGTCGAGGTAGCGGGTCAGAACCCAGCCTTCATTACCCTTGTCGGTACGAACGAGTGAATAACCGGCGTCGGCATTTTCGCCCAGCAGTAGCAGATGCTCGCCACTTTTCAGCGCCTGAATAATCCGGTGCTGGGCGGTGGGGCCGGAGCGCAATTGCAGCCACAGGGTGTCGGTGACATAGCGCTTTTCACCGGAGGATACGGCAACATAGCGATCACCTTCGGCCGTTTGTTCGGCCAGGGCGCCGGTAGTGCCTGTGGCGATGATCAGGCATAAACCCAGTTGCGTTAACAGCTTCACGTCTTACTCCTTGCAGGCTGCCTTATGGCAACACTTTCTTGAACGGTTTTACGATGACCTGCTGATACACACCGGCGTCGATATAGGGGTCGGTATCGGCCCAGCGCTGGGCATCTTGCAGTGAGTTGAATTCGGCAATCACCAGGCTGCCGGTAAATCCTTCGCTGCCGGGATCTTCGCTATCAATGGCAGGATGGGGGCCAGCGACCAGCAGACGACCCTCGGCTGACAGAGTTTGCAGGCGTTTTAAATGCGCAGGACGGGCCGACAGACGTTGATCGAGACTGTTGGCGACGTCCTGGCTGATAATGGCGTACCACATGGTTCAGGGTTCCTCATGGTTCATGTATCGGTATAAAAAGATTGACTGGGCCATGATAAAAACAATAGTCAGCCCCAGTAGGCCAAATAACTTGAAGTTTACCCAAATATCTTCAGAAAAGTTGTAGGCAACAACCAGATTGGCAATCCCGCTCAGCAGGAAAAAGGCAACCCAGGCGTAATTCAACTGTATCCAAACTGACACGGGCAGGGTCAGGTTCTGCCCCATCATCCGCTGCAGCAGCGTGGTGCCGGTGACCCAGTAGGTGCCGAGAAAGGCAGCGGCAAACAACCAGTTAACGACGGTGGGTTTCCATTGGATAAAGGTTTTATCTTGCAGAATGACCGTGGCACCGCCCATCACGACAACCAGCGCCAGCGTGACCAGATGCATGTTCTCGACCTTGCCGGTGCTCAGGCGGGTGTAGAGAATCTGCAGAATCGTTGCCGGGATCAATACGGCGGTGGCCAGCACAATCGGTTCCATAGCGTGTAGCGAGGCCTGCTGGTTGGCATTCAACCAGGGCGATACCCACTCAATCAGTTCCGGTGCGAACTTGTAGGTCAGAAAAAAAACAACGATCGGTAAAAAATCCAAGAGTAACTTCATTCGCTTCGCATTCTATGTCCTATTACAATGGGGCGATTATGGCTGAACCTACCAAGAGCGTCCACGTGAACTCAGAGATCGATTTACACTGCCACAGTAATGCGTCCGACGGCCACTTTCCGCCGGATGAACTGGTACGCCTTGCTGCCGGGCGTGGTATCAAAACCCTGGCGATCACAGACCATGATACGGTAGACGGGTTCCGCCGCGGCCGGAATACGGCAGCAGAGCTGGGGATCCGGCTGATACCGGGGATTGAATTGTCTACGGTCTGGAGCGGTGTATCGGTTCATATTGTTGGACTCGGTTTTGATCCGGACGCCGCTGTGATGCAACAGGCCGAGCAGCATCAGAGCTCGGTGCGGGCGGCGCGGGCGGAAATTATTGCAGCACGGCTGGCGAAAAAACTGCGTTGTGACATACCGCTGGCAGAAGTGATCGCTTTCGGCAATACCAGCGCAGACCAGCTGGGGCGTCCCCATTTCGCCAAATACCTGGTTGAAAAGGGCCTGGTGCCCAGCATCCAGCACGCGTTCAGCAAATTGCTGGGCGCTGGCAAAATAGGGGATGTCAAAAGCGGCTGGCCGGAAATGACCACGGCGGTTGAATGGATTGTGGCTGCCGGAGGCACGCCGGTGCTGGCCCATGCTCACCTTTATAATATGACCCGCACCAAGCTGCGCAGCTGCATCCGTGATTTTGCTGCTGCAGGTGGCAAGGCGCTGGAAGTGAGTTACGGCAAGATGGACGGCAACCAGTCAGGCCAGATGGCGGCGTTGGCGCGGGAGTTTAATATGCTCGGATCTTGCGGCAGTGATTACCATGGCCCGAATCGTTTTGGCCTGGAACTGGGCGTAATGCCGACGTTTCCATCGCTGATTACGCCGGTATGGCAACAGTGGCAGGTGTCTACCCCAGCGTAATTCGTCGTCATATGCCTGAAAGTCACGTATTCGTTGGCCATATTGGCTAGCAAGGCAGTTGTTGTGTTGCCAATGGCAACAGTTTGAATGTTACAGGAGCTCATGTGAGCCAGTTTTTACAGATACATCCGGAAAACCCCCAGGCCCGGCTGATTAATCAGGCGGTCGAGATACTGCGCAAGGGAGGAGTAGGGGTTATACCTACGGACTGCTCCTACGCGCTGGCCTGTCGTATTGGTGATAAAAAAGCCACCGAAGTGATTCAGCGTCTGCGCCAACTGGGACCTAAGCACAATTTTACCCTGCTGTGTCGGGATTTTTCCGAGCTGGCAACGTTTGCCAAGGTTGATAACAGCCAGTATCGACTGCTCAAAGCCCATACGCCGGGTGCTTTCACATTTATTTTGCCGGCTACTCGCGAAGTGCCGCGATTGTTGATGCACCCGAAAAAACGCACCATTGGCATTCGGGTGCCTGACAACGCCATCGCCATGGCGTTACTGGATGCCATGAACGAGCCGCTGATGACCAGTTCGCTGATTATGCCGGGCGATGACATGCCGTTATCCGATCCCTACGACATTCGTCAAACGCTGGAAAACCAGCTCGATCTGATTATTGATGGCGGTTACTGCGGTTTTGAAGCCACGACCGTGATTGATATGACCGAAGAGGTGCCAGAGCTGGTTCGGCAGGGCGTTGGTGACGCATCGGATATCCTCGGCTAGGAGCCTGTCGGGCTTGGGCGATGGTCGTGAGGAAAAGTCTGATGTAGTCGTTTTTGCGTGAATTTGAGGTGAATAGTGGTTCTATTTAGCCAAGGTTTGTTCAAAAAAAGCCAAATCCCGCTTTTCCGTTGTGGTACAGCGCTAAGTCCGACGGGCGTCTGGTACCGGGCTGGCAGTCGGGCATAAAACCGGTATGATGCGCGTTTTGTTGTTTCGCCAGCCTGGATGATTTGTATGACTCAAGACACCTCGAATGTCACCGCGCAAGCCAGCGGCCCCAAACGGGTGCTGACCGGTATCACCACCACCGGAACCCCTCACCTGGGGAACTACGTCGGTGCCATTCGTCCGGCAATTGAGGCCAGCAGGGAAGACGCCAACGAATCCTTCTATTTCCTGGCGGATTACCATGCCCTGATCAAGTGCCAGGATCCGGCTGCGGTGCAGCAGTCCACCAAAGAAATTGCTGCTACCTGGTTGGCGTTGGGGCTGGATACCAGCAAAGCCGTTTTTTATCGTCAATCGAATATTCCCCAGATCACCGAGCTGTGCTGGATTCTTAGCTGTATTTGCGCCAAGGGGCTGATGAATCGGGCGCACGCCTATAAGGCATCTGTAGATGCCAATATGGCGGAAGGTGAAGATGCCGACAAGGCCATCACCATGGGGCTGTTCAGTTACCCGGTATTGATGGCGGCGGATATCCTGATGTTTGGCGCCTCTCATGTACCCGTGGGCAAGGATCAGATTCAGCACGTCGAAATGGCCCGCGATATGGCACAGCGGTTTAATCATATCTACGGCAACCATTTATCGATCCTGACCCTGCCAGACTATGTGGTGGATGAGCATGTGGCAGTGCTGCAAGGTCTCGACGGCCGTAAGATGAGCAAAAGCTATGGCAATACCATTCCGCTCTTTTTGCCTGAAAAACAGCTGAAAAAACACATCAACAAGATCAAGACCAACCTGCTGGAACCGGGTGAAGCCAAAGATCCGGACAGCTCCACGGTCTTCCAGATCTGGCAGGCTTTTGCCACCGCTGACCAAACCGCCGCCATGCGTCAGGCGTTTGCTGAAGGTATTGCCTGGGGCGAAGCCAAGAAACAGCTGTTTGAGCTGATTAATGCGGAATTGGCCGAAGCGCGTGAACGTTATCATGATCTGATGGAGCGTCCGCAGGATATCGAAGAACAACTTCAGGCTGGTGCTGCCAAGGCCCGTGCCATTAGCGAACCACTGATGGCAGAGGTGCGACAGGCGGTGGGTATCGCCCGGTTGTTGTGAACGCCCATCCAGTGAGGCGGGTCATCGGTACGGATTGTCTCCGGCGTCTGACGCCGGAATACCCCGAACGGCTGGATCAATACAAGAGGGACGTTATTTGAGCTCCGTGGATTCCCAGCGGCGGGTGGTGTCTGGCATGCGTCCGACAGGCCGGTTGCATCTCGGTCATTATCATGGCGTGTTAAAAAATTGGGTGCGCCTGCAGCACGAGTACGAGTGCTTTTTCTTTGTCGCCGACTGGCATGCCATGACGACGGAATACGAACACCCTCAGTCGCTGTCGGCCAATGTCTGGGACATGCTGATCGATTGGCTGGCCGTCGGGATTAATCCGGGTTCGGCTACCTTGTTCATTCAGAGCAAGGTGCCGGAGCAGGCAGAATTGCACCTGCTGCTGTCGATGTTGACGCCCCAGAGCTGGCTGGAACGAGTGCCCAGCTATAAAGACAAGCAGTCGTTACTGCGGGAATCGGAAGGATTGACTTACGGTCTGCTCGGATACCCCCTGCTGCAAGCGGCGGATATTCTCACCTATCGTGCTGGCCTGGTGCCGGTAGGTGCAGATCAGGTTGCCCATATTGAAATGGCACGCGAGCTGGCCCGACGCTTTAATCACTTGTATGGCCGCGAAGCTGGCTTCGAGGATAATGCCCGGCTGGCGTTAAAAAAACTCGGCAAAAAAACCGGTAAATTGTACAAGGAATTACGCAAGGATTTTTTATCCCAGGGTAATGGTGATGCCTTGCTGACGGCCCAGGCACTGGTGCGTGAGCAGGCCAGTCTGACCCTGGCAGATCAGGAGCGGCTGATCGGTTATCTGGAAGGCATTGGCCGCTCGATCTTGCCTGAACCGCAGGTCATGCTGGCACCGATGGCCAAAATGCCGGGTCTGGATGGTGAAAAAATGTCCAATTCCAGCGCCAATACCATTCCGCTGCGAGCCGAGCCTGATGAGGTCAGCCAGCAAATACGTACGATGCGCACCGATCCTGCGCGAGTGAGACTGAGTGATCGCGGTAATCCGGATGTCTGCCCGGTATGGCAGTTTCACCGGGTCTATTCGGATGATGCCATACAGCAGCGCGTCCAGAGTGCTTGCCGGGGTGGGCAATGGGGTTGTCTGGAGTGCAAGCAGCCGGTGATTGATGCGATAGTGGCGGAACAGGAGCCGATCCGTGCCCGTGCCTTTCAGTACCAACAAGAGCCGGATTTACTGCGCAGTCTGATTGCCGATGGCACTGACAAGGCGCGCGATGCCGCTCGTGCAACGCTGGATGAGTTACGTGAGGCGATGGGTCTGAGCTACCGCTAAGCGGCGATCGATAATCTAGCGCTGTTGCTCTGACTGGATTGCGATAGCTGTATTAAAAATGCTCTCCGGTTGCTCATTTATCACGTATAAACTGCGCTTTTGGGGTTATTTTGGCCTTGTACTCACGGCCATGAAACGTGTTGCAATAACCTGTCAGGAGCGGCTGTGAAACCTTTGCAGGACAACGTATTGCCAGCGTCTGCCAATGCCGTCGCATCAACCACTCCGGGTCAGCGTGACATGCCCTTTGCCTTGGTGCAGGGGCAGCCGTTCACCCAGTTGCCGCTGGATTTATACATACCGCCAGATGCACTGGAGGTTTTCCTTGAGCAGTTTGAAGGGCCACTGGATCTGTTGCTGTATCTGATTCGCAAGCAGAATCTCGATATTCTTGACGTCAACGTGGCGGATATCGTCGACCAGTATTTGCGTTACATCGATATGATGCAAACCATGCAGCTGGAATTGGCTGGCGAATACTTGGTCATGGCCGCCATGTTGGCAGAGATCAAAAGCCGGATGTTGTTGCCGCGTCTCCGCGACAGCGACAGCGATGAGGAAGAAGACCCCCGTGCCGAGCTGATCCGGCGTTTGCAGCAGTACGAACGCTTCAAAACAGCGGCTGAAGACCTCGATGCGCTGCCGCGTATGGAGCGCGATTGGCAGCAGGCCAGTCTGAAGGTTGACCAGCCGACGCTGAAGCGTTTGCATCCAGAAGTGGATCTGCGCGAATTGATGCTGGCGTATGCGGATGTTTTGCGGCGGGTTGATCGAACCGAGCATCATGAGGTTCAGCGTGAGCAACTGTCGACGCGGGAACGAATGAGCCAGGTGCTGGAACGGTTGAGCGGCAATGATTTTATCGTTTTTATTCACCTGTTCGATCCGGCAGAAGGTCGTTTGGGGGTCGTGGTAACGTTTTTGGCCGTGCTTGAACTGGTCAAGGAAAAACTGGTTGAATTGGTGCAACAGCAGCAATTTGGCCCGATCCATGTCCGTATAAAGCCATCCAGCGGAGCATATGCCGACGATGAGTGAAGCTGGCAGCGATTCATACCGGCTAACGGGTGCTGGCCATGGCCTGACGCCAGCGCAGTTGGCGTCTGTGCTGGAAGCCGCGATGCTGGTGCATGCCGCGCCAATGTCACTGGAGCGGATGGCCAGTTTGTTTGATGAACAGCGTAAACCACTCAACTCCGAACTGCGGGCAGCACTTGAGCTGCTGGGCAGCCAGCTGCAGGGTCGGGGGATAGAACTGGTCAGGGTCGCCAGCGGTTATCGTTTGCAAGTGCGTCAGCACACCATGCCCTGGGTGAGCCGGTTGTGGGAAGAACGGCCACCGCGTTACACCCGCGCATTGCTGGAAACCCTGGTGCTGATCGCCTATCGTCAGCCCGTTAGCCGTGGTGATATTGAAGATGTGCGGGGGGTTGTGGTCAGTTCCAGTATTATCAAAACATTATTGGAGCGTGAATGGATCAAAGTGGTTGGCCATCGTGATGTACCTGGCCGACCAGCCCTGTTCGCCACCACGGCAGAATTTCTCGATTATTTTGGCCTCAGCAGTCTCGATCAGCTACCGTCATTGATGGCAATACGGGAACTGGATGATGCCAATCGCAAGCTGGCATTGGGCGATGATGCCGAAGCCAAACGTCGTCCTGATGACGATTATACATTTACCCGAGATGAAGACGTCGCCAGGCGTGGAGCAGATGTGCTGGATGCCACTGCCGATGATCTGGCGCAGGCCGACGTGCTGGTGGCCAAGGTCGAACAGAATCTGTTTGCCCGTAATGAAGAAGACCCGCACGGCGGTAGCAAGGTAAAACAAGGTAGCAATACAGAGGGCGGCCCGGCCCGGAAGCAGCTCGGCGATTTGATCGACCGTCTGCAGCAATCAGAACACCGGGACGCTTCCCAGACATCTGCAACCTCAGCGGCATCGGAACACGATGCAGAGGATGCCCGGAAACAAGATAACCAGTCATGAAAGAACGTATACAGAAAATCCTCGCCGTCAGTGCCGTTGCCAGCTCGCGTCGAGAAGCCGAACGCTGGATTGCCGAAGGCCGTGTCGGCCTGAATGGCAAAACCGCAGTATTGGGTGATCGTGCCGACAAACACGATGACGTGCGCCTCGATGGTCGTCCAATCAAACTGGATGATATTGGTCGTGACCGTCGCGTGCTGGCGTACAACAAGCCGGTCGGTGAAGTATGTAGCCGCACGGATCCAGACAAGCGTCCAACCGTCTTTGAGCATTTGCCCAAGACCAAAGGTGAGCGCTGGATCAACGTGGGCCGCCTGGATATTAACACCAGTGGTTTATTGCTGTTTACCACGGATGGTGAGTTGGCCAACCGACTGATGCATCCATCGACCGGTGTTGACCGCGAATATGCAGTACGGGTACGTGGTGACGTTGACGAAGCCATGATTACCCGTTTGAAAGAAGGCGTGCTGCTGGATGATGGCATGGCCAAGTTCGCCGATGTGAAGTACTTCGATGGCGAAGGTCAGAACAAGTGGTTTCACGTTGTGCTGATGGAAGGGCGTAACCGCGAGGTTCGACGCCTGTGGGAAAGCCAGGGTATTGAAGTCAGTCGTCTTAAACGCGTACGTTACGGCTGTATTTTTCTGCCATCCAATATTCCGGTCGGAACCTGGGTCGAGTTGGGGCAGCGCGAATTGAATGACTTGTCGGATTCGGTGGGTCTGGAACGCAAGCGTATACGCCGTCTGATCGGGAAGGAGAAAGAGCAGTTCCAGCGCCATCAGAAGCGCCAGAAAATTCGTCAGCAAGCCAGCGCTCGCCCCAAGCGTCACAGCCCTGACGCCTGAATGCGGTATAGAAGAAGAGCGCTACTGGCGCTTTTCTTCTATCAGCCCCTGTGACAGAGCGGCTTCTCCTATCACACGGTTTCGACCCTGGTTCTTGGCGGTGTAGAGCGCCAGATCTGCCCGGTGAATCAGGCTTTGACGCGAGTCGGATGCGGTCAGGCTGGCACAGCCAATACTGGCGGTTGCGGTCATGGTGGTTGTCTTAGTCGCAGGTATCAGCAGTTTGCTGATGGTTTCGCGAATGCGATCGGCGACAATCAAGGCGTCTGCCTGACTGGCGTTACTCAGTAATACCAGAAATTCTTCTCCACCATAACGGAAACAAAGGTCGGTCTGGCGCATACAGTCCGTGATGGCTTGTACGGTTTCTTTTAACACGGCATCACCGCTGCTGTGGCCGTGTTGATCGTTAATGCTTTTGAATTTGTCCAGGTCGAGCATGAGCAGTGACAGCTGTTGTGCATGGCGACGGCTCAGCTCTATTTCCCGATCGAGTGTCCGATCCAGTGCCACCCGGTTGCCAGCTCCGGTCAGAGGATCCCTGAATGACGCATCCAATGCTTCCCGGTAAAGCAGGGCGTTACGCAGGGGATGCAGCAGCGTGCTAAGCAATCCCTCAATGTTGGCCAGTTCATACTCGCGAAAACGACTGGAGCGGAAGAAAACCAGTTCGCCGAGCTTGTCACCGTGGTTACTGAGTTCATAGTTAACGCTGTGGGCACTGGTTCTCCCCTGACAAACCACAATCTGCCGGTCACGTACCCGATAGCTGATGCCGTCGACAGATACGCTGCTTTGTATATTCTTGAAAAAAATTTCAATCAGCAGCGGCAGCTCGAGGGTGCTCTGGAGTTTGCCGGTGAGCCGGAATAGTACGTCGGGCCGAATATCGGGCTTGAGTGCCAGTTCGCCAAAGGGGGCGATTGCTTTGCCGACCTGGCCACTGCTCTGTAATGGGGTCACCAGTCGCTACCTCTTGCCGGTTGATTATTAAGATGAGAGGTATTTAGCGAATTTCATGCCATTGTTTGTTTTTTATAAAACTCTATTAAATTCAATGCATTGTATTAATTTTCTGATTTCAGGCGGCAATAATTACGGCAGAGCGGCAAGGATTGCCGGAAGAGGACGCATATTTTCTGGCGTTTGCCTTGAAAGTTTTGTCAATATTTTGTCAGGAGTCGGACGTTCTCGTTCCACGGCGCTGCGGGGAATGCAGTTGCGGGTTCGGCTCCACGCCAGAGCACGGGAGCCAGTCATTGAACGGTTGCAGCAAGGCCCAAACGAGCGTTAGTCAATCAGAAAAGCGTTCTCCCCCTGGGCATCCAGGCTTTGACCATGAATACCGATAGCTGCTGGACTCATCAGATGCAAGTACAGCGGCATGATGGCGCTGGGCGCTGTGACATTGGCCGGGTTTTCTACCGGGTAGGCTGCGGCTCGCATGGTGGTGCGGGTGGCTCCGGGATTGATGGCATTAACGCGGATGTTACTGGTGTTTTCCAGTTCCTGCGCCAATACCTGCATCAGCCCTTCGGTTGCAAATTTGGAAACAGAATAGGCACCCCAGTAGGCGCGACCGGTGCGACCAACACTGCTGCTGGTAAACAGGATCGAGGCATCCGCTGCGGCCTTGTGTAATAGCGGCAGCAGGTGTTTGATCAGTAGAAATTGGCCGTTGACGTTAATCTGCATCACCTTCAGCCAGGTGTCAGCGTGGTAGTTATCAATCGGGGTGCGCTGGCCGAGCACCCCGGCATTCAGTAACAGGCCATCCAGATGACCAAAATGCTCCTCGATCAATTGCGCCAGCTGTTGATAGGGTGTTTCTTCGCTGGTTTCAAGGTCGAAGGGCAGTACTGCCGCCTGCGGCAGCTGCTCTGCTTCAATCAGGTCGTAGGTGTCGTTGAGTGCTTCCTGGGTGCGTCCCAGTAACAGTACGGTGGCACCGGCACGGGCGTAGGTCAGCGCAGCTTCGCGGCCGATGCCGTAGCCCGCACCGGTTACCATAATGGTGCGACCTTGCAGGGGTTGTGTTGCGGTCATTCGAAAATCCTTGGTCTGATGAGTCGGATCAGTGCGTACGTTGATTAGCCGATAGAGCTGATCCAGGCACTGGTGGTCGGATTCTTACGCCCGTTAGCGTGATAATGGTTGCTGGCCAAGCAGGGTGATCAGTTCATCCGGGGTATTGATGCAGGCGTCGGCTTGCCAGCGCTGCGGATCATCATGATCCTCTATATAACCAAACAGGGCGGCGATGGTTGGCATGCCAGCCGCCTTGCCCGCTTGTATGTCACGGAGGTGATCGCCGACGTACCAGCAGGCCTCTGGTTTTAGGCCGAGTCGGGTGGCGGCTAATAGCAGACTTGCCGGATCAGGCTTGGCCAGGCTGACGTCTTCGGGGCACACCAATACTGGCGTTTCAAGCGCCAGCTTTTCCAGTAAGGGTTCGGCAAAACGGCGCGGTTTGTTGGTGACGATACCCCACTGCACGCCCAGTAATTGTAATTCGTCCAGGACGGCGCTGAAGCCAGGGAACAGGGCGCTGGCACTGGCGAGGTAGTCACCGTAGCGGCTCAGCAGCTGCTCGCGGTAGTCACCAAATTCAGGATGATCGCGGCTGACCTCCCAGGTTATTTCGGTCAAGGCTGCACCGCCATTGCTGACTTGCTGGCGGATGGTGGCGGTTGCCAGCGGCGCTTTACCCAGTTCCTGGCGTAGCGAGTTGACGACACCAAAAAAATCGGGCGCGCTATCGAGTAATGTGCCATCCAGGTCAAACAGGATGGCGTGCGGGTAGGGTTGGCTCATGCGTCGTCCTGTGGTGGGCGGGTAGTGGCGAGCAGGTAGTTTACGCTGACGTCCTGGTCGTTCAATTTGTAACTCTTGAACAACGGATTGTAGGTCATGCCGGTGATGTGGTCGGCCTGCAGGCCTGCCTGGCGACACCAGCGGGTCAGTTCACTCGGTTTGATGAACTTGCTGTAATCATGAGTTCCTGCGGGCAGCATTTTCAGCAGGTATTCAGCACCGAGAATGGCCATGCCATAGGCTTTGGGGTTGCGGTTGAGGGTCGAAAAAAACACCTTGCCCCCAGGTTTTACCAGTGTTGCGCAAGCACGGATGATGGATGCCGGGTCGGGTACGTGTTCGAGCATTTCGAGACAGGTGACGACGTCGAAACTGGCGGGTTGCTGTGCTGCCAGCGTTTCGACGGCAATACGCTGGTAGTTGATGCTGACGCCGGATTCGAGGGCGTGCAGACGGGCGACATTCAGCGGAGCGTCGCCCATGTCGATACCGGTAACACTGGCACCTCGCTGGGCCATGGCTTCGCTCAGCAGGCCACCGCCGCAACCAACATCCAGCACGTTTTTGCCTGCCAGTTCAGCGGCTTGATCGATGTAATTGCAGCGTAACGGATTGATGTCGTGCAAGGGCTTGAATTCGCTCTCCGGGTCCCACCAGCGGCTGGCCAGAGCTTCAAACTTGGCGATTTCGGCAGGGTCGACGTTCGGCGTGCTGTGTTCGGTCATAGTGATTTCCTGTTGTCCCGTCGGGATCTCGGGTTAATTCGGGCGAATACGCTGACACCATTGCCTGGCAGTGGCGGTCAGTCTGTCGACGTCAATGTGGGTCAATTCTGCTTCACTCAGCAGTGCCTTGCCTGCCACCCAGACGTGGCTGGTGTAACGGCTGCTGTCGGTATAGACCAGTTGCGAGATGGGATCGTAAAGGGGTTGTTGGGGTAATTGCGACAGATCGACGGCCTGTAAGTCTGCCCATTTGCCGATTTCGACTGAGCCGGTGTACTGGTCAATCCCCAGGGCTTGCGCGCTGCCCAGCGTGGCCATATGCAGCGCCTGCAAGGCAGGAACCACTGCGGCATCTGCTGCTACGGCCTTGGCCAGCATGGCGGCGGTTTTCATTTCTGCCTGCAGATTGAGATCGTTGTTGCTGGCGGCGCCGTCAGTGCCGAGGCCCAGCGGGATTCCGGCTGCCAATAGTCGTGCGGTTGGGCAAAAACCACTGGCCAGCTTGAGATTGGATTCCGGGCAGTGGATAACGCTGGCACGACTTTGTTTGATCAGGTCGAGATCGCTGTCGTTAATCTGGGTCATGTGCACACAACTGACATCCTTGCTCAGGAAACCCAGATCGAACAGGCGTTCGATAGGGCGCTTGCCCAGTTGCTCGAGGCTGTCCTGAACTTCAAAGGCGGTTTCGTGCAAATGAATTTGCACCGGCAGCTGCAGTTCGTCGGCGATGATCCGAATCTGCCGTAACGGCGCATCAGAAACCGTATAGGGAGCATGGGGGCCTAGCCCCAGCGTGACCAGATCGTGGTGCTGGTACTGGTCGCGCACTGCCAGGGCTTTCTGGATGTATTCGTCGGCGTTGCTGGCGTAATTGGTGGGGAAGTCCAGAATCGGCGTAAAGCTGACGTGACGCATGCCCGCGGCCAGTGAGGCGTCAATGGCGTCCTGCGGATAAAAGTACATGTCTGCAAAGGTGGTGGTGCCGGAGCGGATCATTTCAGCAATCGCCAGTTCTGTGCCCTGACGCACAAACTCGCTGCTGACCCATTGTGCTTCTGCTGGCCAGATGTGGTGTTGCAGCCAGTTCATCAGTGGCAGGTCATCGGCCAAGCCACGGAACAGGGACATGGCAGCGTGGCCGTGGGCGTTGATGTAGCCGGGTAACAGCGCGTGATGAGGCAGTTCGATGGTTTGCCGGGCGCTGCGTTCGGACGATGACGGCTCGATGGCTTCGATGCGGCCATTGGTCACAAAAACCGACGCATGGTCGATGATCGGTTTGTTGCCGTCCATTGGCACCAGCCAACGGGCGTTGAGGCGCAGATCTGCAGCCATGAAAAGTCCTCATTTGATTGAGAGTGGGAATCGCCGCCAGCGAGTGGCGGGTGCAGGGGCGATTATATCCATCGTTCGGGGGTGTTCGCGACTGCAGACTTGACGAGTACGCAAGATTGGGATTCAAAAGTGCGGTTTGGGCGGCCGTCAAGGGCAATGGAGCGCTTTTGTCTGAAAAGATGTCCGCTGCCGGGCATTTTGTCCAGCGTGGGCTTGTGGTTGTTCTGAGACGCTTCTGGCAGGGAGTGTACTAGGTTATCAGTGCTTTTATGGTATGCTACGCGCTTTGTTTTGCGGTACTGGATGGACTCGGCTTTACAGCGGTCAGCACAGTGCGGCAAGGGTACTGATTCTGGTCTGGCAGTCGTTGTTTCGGGTGTCCGTTCAATCGTACCGCCACTTCAGTAAATGCAGTCAAGTGAATGCCATCGCCACGGTATGTGGCCAAGCGATACAGCACGGATCTTAATAGTCTATGGGTGAGTTAGCCAAAGAAGTTCTCCCGATTAACATCGAAGATGAATTGCAACAATCGTACCTCGACTACGCCATGAGCGTGATTGTCGGACGGGCGTTGCCGGATGTTCGGGATGGTCTCAAACCGGTTCATCGTCGCGTCTTGCATGCGATGAATGTACTGAACAACGACTGGAACAAGCCATACAAAAAATCTGCCCGTGTGGTCGGTGACGTGATTGGTAAATACCACCCCCACGGTGACTCTGCTGTTTACGACACTATTGTGCGTATGGCCCAGGATTTCTCCATGCGCTATACGCTGGTGGATGGTCAGGGCAACTTCGGCTCCGTTGACGGTGACTCGGCAGCGGCCATGCGTTATACCGAAATTCGCATGGACAAGATCAGCCATGACATGCTGGCCGATATTGAGAAAGAAACCGTCGACTGGGTGCCCAACTACGATGGCACTGAGCAAATTCCGGCAGTCTTGCCTACTCGTGTACCAAACTTGCTGGTAAATGGTTCGTCCGGTATTGCCGTCGGTATGGCGACCAATATTCCGCCGCACAACCTGACCGAAGTTCTGACCGGTTGTCTGGCGTTGATTGACAATCCGGATCTCGATATTGATGCGCTGATGGAATTTATTCCGGGCCCGGATTTCCCCACCGGCGCCTTTATTAACGGCCGTGATGGTATTGTCGAAGCCTATCGTACCGGTCGTGGCCGTATTTACCTGCGCGCCCGTCATCACTTCGAAACCGACGAAAAAAACGGCAAGGTCAGCATCATCTTCACCGAGATTCCCTATCAGGTGAACAAGGCCCGTCTGATTGAAAAAATCGCCGAGCTGGTCAAAGAAAAGAAACTTGAAGGTATCACCGAGCTGCGTGATGAGTCCGACAAGGACGGTATGCGCATTGTGATTGAGCTGCGCCGTGGCGAAATGCCGGAAGTGGTGCTGAACAACTTGTTCGCCCAGACCCAGTTGCAAGGTGTGTTTGGTATTAACGTGGTGGCACTGGTCGATGGCCAGCCCCGCACGCTGAACCTGAAGCAGTTGCTGGAAGCCTTCGTCAAGCACCGCCGCGAAGTGGTTACCCGTCGCACCATTTTTGATTTGCGCAAGGCGCGTGAACGTGGCCATTTGCTCGAAGGCCTGGCACTGGCACTGGCAAATATTGATCCGGTGATCCAGCTGATCAAGGAATCAACCAATGCGGCCGAAGCCAAAGAAAAACTGATCGCTACCGCTTGGGATCCAGGTGATGTGCTGGATATGCTGGAGCGTGCCGGTGAAGACGCCTGTCGTCCGGACGATCTGCCAGAAGAATTTGGTTTCCGGGCTGGCAAGTATCATCTGTCACCGGCACAGGCGCAGGCCATTCTTGATCTGCGCTTGCAGAAACTGACCGGCCTTGAGCATGAAAAACTGATCGAAGAATACCAGCAAAAACTCGAAGAAATCGCCGAGTATCTGGAAATTCTCGGCAGTGCAGAGCGTTTGATGACCGTGATTCGTGAGGAGCTGGAAGCCATTCGCGCAGAGTACGGCGATGGCCGCAAAACCGAAATCATGGTGGTGAAACGTGATCTGAGCATGGCGGATCTGATTCCTGAAGAAGATCTGGTGCTGACGTTGTCGCACAGCGGCTATGCCAAGACTCAGCCGATTGATGCCTATCAGGCTCAGAAGCGTGGCGGCAAGGGTCGCTCGGCGACATCGGTCAAAGATGAAGACTTTATCGAACATCTGTTAGTGGTGAACAGCCATGATACGGTGTTGTGTTTTACTGATGCGGGCAAGGTCTATTGGCTGACGGTGTACGATATTCCGCAGGCCAGCCGTAACGCCAAGGGCCGTCCGATTGTGAACGTCCTGGCGCTGGACGAAGGCGAACGCATTACCGCGATTCTGCCGGTGGTTGAGTACCGCGAAGACAATTACGTCTTTATGGCGACGGCGCGGGGGACGGTGAAGAAAACCTCGCTTGACCAGTTTTCCCGTCCGCGCTCCAGCGGTCTGATCGCGTGTGAGCTGGACGAAGGTGATCATCTGGTGGGTGTTGCCATTACCGATGGCTCACGCGATATTATGCTGCTTTCTGACGCGGGCAAGGCGGTTCGTTTCTATGAAGGCCAGGACAGTGAAGGCAAGGGCGGCGTTCGGCCGATGGGCCGCACTGCTCGTGGCGTGCGGGGTATTACCCTGGGTCAGGGTCAGGTGGTGATCGCGCTGATTATTCCACAGGAAAACGGTGCCATTCTGACCGCCTCGGAACGCGGCTTTGGCAAGCGCACCGAAGTGACCGAGTTCCCGACCAAGGGACGCGGTACGCAAGGGGTCATTGCCATGGTCACGAATGACCGTAATGGTCGCATGGTGGGTGCCGTACAGGTGTTCGATGGCGAGGAAGTGATGCTGATCAGTGATCAGGGCACCCTGGTGCGGACACATGTTAACGAAGTATCACTGCTGGGCCGTAACACCCAGGGCGTTACCCTGATTCGCGTCAGCGACAAGGAAAAACTGGTTGGCCTGGAACGTATCTGTGATCCTGAAGACGACGAAGCCGTACTGGCTGCGCTGGCCGAAGGCGATGATACTGTCGTCAGTGGCGCTAGTGCGGATACCCCTGCAGCGGAAGCGGACAGCAGTGGCAGTGATGACCTTGACGACGACGGCGTCAGTACTGACACGGATGGCACAGAAGCAAACGACACCGAAGACAATGGCGACGACGTGGAATAAAAGCTGCGTTCGTCTGGATGGGGCGCTCCGGCGCCTGTAATACAGAGCAATCAATCTGATGAACCGAGTGTTTAACTTTTGTGCCGGCCCGGCAGCGCTGCCCACCGCGGTGCTGGAACGAGCGAGCCTGGAATTGGCAGACTGGCACGGCAAGGGCCTGTCTATTATGGAAATGAGTCACCGCAGCGCTGATTTTGTGGCGGTGGCAGAAAAAGCCGAACAGGATCTGCGCGACCTGATGGCCATTCCTGACAACTATAAAGTGTTGTTTATGCAGGGGGGGGCCAGCAGTCAGTTCGCCATGATCCCGCTGAATCTGGCGAATGGCAGTGGCAAGGTCGATCAGATTGTGACGGGTCAGTGGTCGAAAAAAGCCCTGGCAGAGGGCCGACGCTTTGCCGATGTGCGGGTCATTGCTAATACCGAAGACAATCATTTTACCTCGGCCCCAGCACAGTCGGAGCTGGCATTAAACGCCGATGCCGATTACGTCCACTATTGCCCTAATGAAACGATTGGTGGTGTGGCGTTTGATTATATTCCCGCTACCGGGGATGTGCCGCTGGTGGCTGACCTGTCATCGGCGATTCTGTCTGATGCGCTGGATGTCAGTCGCTTCGGCATGATTTACGCAGGTGCACAGAAAAATATTGGCCCGGCGGGCCTGTGTGTAGTGATTATTCGTGACGACCTGTTGGGCAAGGCTCAGGCGGCAACTCCTACCATGTTTGATTACAAGGTGTGTGCGGATCACGGCTCCATGTATAACACGCCACCGACCTACAGCTGGTATCTGGCTGGCCTGGTGTTCGAGTGGCTGAAAGAACAGGGTGGGGTTGCGGCGATCGCGGCAGCCAATCATCGCAAGGCATCTCATCTGTATCAATTTATTGATGGCCATGATTTTTATGCCAATCCGGTTGCCATCAATAACCGTTCAATCATGAACGTGCCGTTTACCTTGGCTGACAGTCGTCTGGACAAGCTCTTTTTGCAGCAGAGCGAAGCCGCCGGATTACTGAATCTGGCCGGACACCGCAGTGTGGGCGGCATGCGCGCCAGTATTTATAATGCGGTCTCCGAAGTTGCGGTTGTGGCCCTGACTGATTTTATGACCGACTTTGCCCGTCGCCACGGTTAAGCTCGTGCACTGGCCCGTCTGTCGGGCCAGTGATTCCATTCCAGACTAACGAAGCAAGGCAACTCATGAGTGAAGCCCAGGAACTCGAACAACTGCGTCAGTCGATCGACTCTATCGACCGGCAAATTCAGGAGTTGATCAATCAGCGTGCCTGTTGTGCCAGGCAGGTTGCAGAAGTGAAAGAGAAATATGCTGCACCGGGTGAAACCGTGGTGTTTTATCGCCCGGAGCGGGAAGCACAGGTACTGCGTAATGTGATGGCGCGGAATACCGGCCCCTTGCCCAACGAAAGCATGGCGCGACTGTTTCGTGAAATCATGTCCCAGTGTCTGGCACTGGAAGAGCCGCTCAATGTTGCTTTTCTCGGCCCGGAAGGCACCTTTACCCAGCAGGCAGCAGTCAAGCATTTTGGCCATGCCGTGTGCTGTCACAGTCAGGTGTCGATTGCCGATGTGTTCCGCGAAGTGGAAAGTGGAGCCGCTAATTTTGGCGTTGTACCGGTAGAAAATTCCACAGAGGGCGTAGTGACTCATACCCTCGACAGTTTTTTTGATTCCAGCTTGCAGGTCTGCGGCGAAGTGACATTGCGCATCCATCATCATTTGATGCGCAAAGATCCCGAGCAGCCGATTGAACGGATATATTCCCATGCCCAGTCGCTGGGACAATGTCGTCGTTGGCTCGATCAGCATTATCCGGGGATTGAGCGGATTGCCCTCAGTTCCAATGCGGAGGCCGCACGCCGGGCCAGTCTTGAGCCGGGCAGTGCAGCTATTGCAGGAGAAGTGGCGGCGGATCTTTACCAGTTGGTTGTCTGTAACGCCAATATCGAAGATCGTCCCGACAATACCACGCGCTTCCTGATCGTCGGGCGTCAAGCGACGTTCTCCAGTGGTGAAGACAAGACCTCTATTATGGTCTCCAGTCGTAACCAGCCGGGTGCCTTGTACCAGGTACTGGAGCCATTCCATCAGGCCGGTATCAGTCTGACCCGTATCGAAACCCGGCCAGCGCGCACCGGCACCTGGAATTATGCCTTTTTTATTGATTTTGAAGGTCACTGTGACGACGAGAGTATCCGTCCTGTGTTGGCGCAGTTGCAGCTGGTCGCGGCGGATTACAAATGGCTGGGTTCCTATCCGAAAGCGGTTCTGTAGAGCGGTTTTGCAACAATGGCCAGCGGATCAACCGATTCGTTGGGTTGGATAAACAACGTGTTAGCAGCCTATTAGGCGTCAGGTCGGGCGGTTCCCTTGCTTGGCCTATGGAATGAGATCAAATCATGAGTGTAGATTTTCAGCAGTTGGCCGTTGCCGGAGTGCGCGGTTTGAAACCTTATCAGCCTGGCAAGCCGATTGATGAACTGGCGCGTGAGCTGGGTCTGAATGAGGCGGATATTGTCAAACTGGCCAGTAACGAGAACCCGCTGGGTCCAAGTCCTGCCATTATTGATGCCATCCAGCAGCAGCTGGTGGAGCTGACCCGTTACCCGGATGGTGCCGGTTTTGAACTCAAGGCTGCACTGTGTGAGCGGCTGGGCGTTACCGCCAGTCAATTGACGCTGGGTAATGGCTCCAGCGACATTCTTGATTTTGCCGTGCGGGTCTTCGTTAATCAGGGCGATAACGTGGTGGTATCCCAGCACGCATTCTCCATTTATGGTCTGGTCACTCGCGCCGTTGGTGGTGAAGTGATTGAAGTGCCAGCGCGGAATTTTGGCCATGATCTGGATGCCATGGCAGCCGCAATCAACGACCGCACCCGCATTGTCTTTGTGACCAACCCGAATAATCCGACCGGGACTTATAGTACTCGTGGTGAACTGGAAGCTTTTCTGGCGGCAGTGCCGGAGCAGGTGCTGGTGTTGCTGGACGAGGCATATTTTGAATATGCCGAAGTCGAGGACTACCCTTGTGGCCTGGATTACCTGAGCCAGTATCCGAACCTGCTGGTGGCGCGTACCTTTTCCAAGGCCTATGGCTTGGCATCATTACGGGTTGGCTATGGCGTTTCCAGCCCGGTTGTGGCGGATCTGATGAATCGTGTGAGACCTCCGTTCAACGTCGATTCATTTGCGTTGGCAGCGGCGACAGCGGCCTTGCGTGACGACGCGTATCTGGCCAAAAGTATTGCCGTTAATCGTCAGGGTATGGTGCAACTGGTGGCTGCCTTTGAACAACTGGGGTTGAGCTATATCCCGTCGGTTGCCAACTTTGTCACGTTCAAACTGCCAGATGGCAGTGATGATAGAGAGGTGAACCAGCAGTTGTTACAGCTGGGGGTGATTATCCGGCCGGTCGCCAACTACGATATGCCGGGATATATCCGTGTATCGGTAGGGACGGCTGCGGAAAACCAGACCTTTATTGATGCCTTGGCGAAGGTGTTGGCTTGACCACAGAGAACGGATTCTTTGTAAATCGGGTTGCGGTGATTGGCCTGGGGCTGATCGGTTGCTCCTGGGTCAAGGGACTGCGTGTTCGTGGTGGTGTTGGCGAGGTGATTGGATTTGACCGCAACCTCGATTCGATGGAGCTGGCGTGTCAGTCTGGCATTATTGACCGCTATGCAGCCTCTCCTGCCGAGGCTGTTGAGGATGCCGATCTGGTGATTGTTTCGGTACCGATTCTGTCGATACGACCGGTGCTGGAGGCTCTCGCGCCAGCACTGTCTGTCCACGCAGTGATTACCGATGTCGGTTCGGTCAAAGGTTCGGTGTCTGCTGATGTCAAAGCGGTATTTGGTGAAACCTTTGGCCGTTTTGTACTGGGTCACCCGATTGCCGGTTCTGAGCGTAGCGGTGTAGCGGCGACAGATGAACATCTTTATTGCCGTCACAAGGTTATTATCACCCCCGAGACTTATACGGATCCGCAGGCGCTGCAGCTGGTAACGCAAGCCTGGCTGGCGGTAGGCGCTGAGGTGGAGTCGATGACGGTGAATCACCACGATGAGGTGTTGGCGGCGACCAGTCATCTGCCTCATTTGTTGGCTTATTCACTGGTGGATACGTTGGCCAACAGCCATGAAAACAAGGAAATTTTTAACTATGCTGCGGGAGGCTTTCGCGACTTCACCCGGATTGCCGCCAGCAGCCCGGAGATGTGGCGCGACATTTTTACCGCCAATCGCGAGCACTTGTTGGCAACCCTGGATCTGTTTAACAAGGATCTTCAGCAGTTGCGTGAGGCCATCGTTGAAAACGATACCACGACCCTGATGGGGGTACTGACCCGTGCCAAGGCCGCCCGTGATCATTTTTCAAACATACTTGCCCGCAGGGCCTTTGTGGAACCTATGAAAACCAGCTCACTTTCTTACCTGGTACAACCCGCCCAAAGCCTGTCCGGCACATTCCGCGTGCCTGGCGACAAATCCATTTCGCATCGCTCCATCATGCTGGGCTCGCTGGCTAATGGTGTGACGGAAGTCACCGGTTTTCTGGAAGGTGAAGACAGCCTGGCGACATTACAGGCTTTCCGGGATATGGGCGTGGTGATCGAAGGGCCGCACCGTGGTCGCGTGACCATTCATGGTGTGGGTCTGCAGGGGTTGAAAGCACCCGCCAATGCCTTGTATGTGGGCAATTCGGGAACCTCTATTCGACTGTTGTCCGGCTTATTAGCGGGTCAACAGTTTGATGTTGAAATGAGTGGCGACGAATCCCTGAGCAAACGCCCGATGGGGCGCGTTGCCGATCCGCTGCGTTTGATGGGAGCCATCGTTGATACCGAAGACGGTGGTCGACCACCGTTAAAAATCAAGGGTGGCCATGCGCTGAAAGGTATTCACTACCATTTGCCGATGGCCAGTGCCCAGGTAAAAAGCTGTGTGCTGCTGGCCGGGCTGTATGCTGAAGGTCAAACCTCGGTGACTGAACCGGCACCCACTCGTGATCATACCGAACGAATGCTGAAAGGTTTTGGTTATGACGTGCAGGTGAATGGCAGTACCGTGACGATTCAGTCCGGTGGTGAATTAACCGCGACCAGTATCGATGTGCCTGCTGATATTTCGTCTACCGCTTTCTACATGGTGGGAGCCAGCATTGCGCCAGGTTCCGATATTACCTTGCAGCATGTTGGTATCAACCCGACCCGCATCGGCGTGATCAATATCCTGCGCGCCATGGGTGGCAATATCGAGGTTATGAATGAACGTGAAGTCGGTGGCGAACCGGTGGCGGATATTCGCGTGCGCTCCGCGCAGCTCAAGGGGATTCATATTCCTGAAGATCAGGTGCCACTGGCGATTGATGAATTCCCGGCGATCTTTATTGCCGCTGCCTGCGCTGAAGGTGAAACGGTGTTGACCGGTGCAGAAGAATTGCGAGTGAAAGAAAGTGACCGTATTCAATCCATGGTAGATGGCCTGAACGTATTGGGTGTGGCTGCCAAAGGTACGCAGGACGGTGCCATTATCCCCGGTTTTGGCGCAAACGGCTGCTTTGGTGGCGGTGTTATCGAAAGCCACGGCGACCACCGTATTGCGATGAGCTTCTCGATGGCATCGTTGCGTGCCGAAGCCGCGATTATCATTCACGACTGTGCCAATGTGGCGACGTCTTTCCCCGGCTATGTTGAACTGGCCAATAACGCCGGTCTGCAACTGGAAGAACAGGGAGAGGCGCGGAGTGACTGATACGATGGCGGTGGTGATCACTATTGATGGCCCATCCGGCGCTGGCAAGGGCACTGTGTGTGCTCGCCTGGCCGAGCGGTTGGGCTGGCATTTGCTGGATAGCGGTGCGCTTTATCGCATCACCGGGTTAGCGGCCAGTCGCAAGCAGATTGCGCTGGATGACGACGCAGCGGTTGCTGCCGTGGCCGCCGCGCTGGATGTACACTTTGAACCACTTGCCACCGGCGTACAGGTGATTCTGGAAGGTGAGAATGTCACCGATACTATTCGTACCGAGGAAGTGGGCAGTTTGGCCTCGCAAGTGGCTGCTTTACCGGCTGTACGCGCTGCACTGCTGCAACGTCAGCGTGATTTCCGGTTGACCCCCGGTCTGATCGCTGACGGTCGTGATATGGGCACAGTGGTGTTCCCCAGTGCCGAGGTCAAAGTGTTCTTGACCGCCAGTGCTGAGGAACGGGGTCGGCGGCGATATGAACAGTTGCTTGACAAGGGATTTAATGCTAGTTTACCCGCCCTTATCGAAGACATCCGAGCTCGCGATGACCGCGACAGCAACCGTGCTGTTGCCCCGCTGAAGCCTGCCGATGACGCTATAACCATTGACAGTACTGAGCTGACGATCGACCAGGTGTGCGAACACGTGGCAGATCTTGTTCGCAAAGCAGGACTGGTCTGAGATGAATCCGGTGCGTTTGCCAGCCCCCTGCTCTAAGGAATCAGAAGCGTACCAGGGTTTTTGTTTGATTTGACCCAAGTGTCTGGCCATTTGGAACGCGTCGCTATTCCGTCAACCATTTCATCGGAATATACGCTTTTATAGATAGGTGTTAATTCATGACCGAAAGTTTTGCTGAGTTATTTGAAGAATCCTTGAAAGAACTGGACATGCAGCCCGGTTCTATCGTCACTGGTACCGTCGTCGACATCGACAGCGACTGGGTAACAGTGAACTCTGGTCTGAAATCCGAAGCCGTAATTCCACGCAGCCAGTTCCTGAATGAAAAAGGTGAGCTGGAAGTTGCCATTGGCGACGAGACCCAGGTTTCCCTGGAAGCGGTTGAAGACGGCTTTGGTGAAACCAAACTGTCTCGTGAAAAAGCCAAGCGTGCTGAAAGCTGGAAAGAGCTTGAAAAAGCCTTTGAAGCTGAAGAAATGGTTACCGGTATTATCAACGGTAAGGTTAAAGGTGGTTTCACTGTTGACCTGAAGAACATCCGTGCCTTCCTGCCAGGCTCCCTGGTTGATGTCCGTCCTGTACGTGACACCGCCCACCTGGAAGGTAAAGAGCTGGAATTCAAGGTTATCAAGCTGGACGCCAAGCGTAACAACGTCGTGGTTTCCCGTCGTGCCGTTCTGGAAGCTGCTAACAGCCAGGAACGTGAAGAACTGCTGGCCAACCTGCAAGAAGGTCAATCTGTTAAGGGTATCGTCAAGAACCTGACCGACTACGGCGCGTTCGTAGATCTGGGCGGTGTTGACGGCCTGCTGCACATCACCGATATGGCCTGGAAGCGTATCAAGCATCCAAGCGAAATCGTTGCTGTTGGTGACGAGATCGACGTTAAAGTGCTGAAATTCGACCGTGAGCGCAACCGCGTTTCTCTGGGTCTGAAGCAACTGGGTGATGATCCATGGGTCAACATCAACGATCGTTACCCAGAAAGCGCTCGCGTTAAAGCGCGCGTCACCAACCTGACTGACTACGGCTGTTTTGCTGAGTTGGAAGAAGGTGTTGAAGGTCTGGTACACGTATCCGAAATGGATTGGACCAACAAGAATATTCACCCGTCCAAGGTGGTTCAAGTTGGCGACGAGATCGACGTGATGGTGCTGGATATCGACGAAGAACGTCGTCGTATCTCTCTGGGTATCAAGCAGTGCACCATGAACCCATGGGAAGAGTTCGGTACCAAGTGTAACAAGGGCGACAAGATCTCCGGTAAGATCAAGTCAATCACTGACTTCGGTATCTTCATCGGTCTGGACGGTGGTATCGATGGTCTGGTTCACCTGTCTGACATTTCCTGGAATGACACTGGCGAAGAAGCCGTGCGTAACTACAAGAAAGGCGATGAACTGGAAACCGTTATCCTGTCTATCGATCCAGAGCGCGAACGTATCTCTCTGGGTGTGAAGCAGCTGGAAAGCGACCCGTTCTCCGAGTTTGTTGCGGTTAATGACAAAGGCGCTATCGTAACTGGTAAGGTTATTTCAGTCGATGCCAAGTCGGCAGTGGTTGAGCTGGCTGCTGGTGTTGAAGCTGCTCTGAAGGCTTCTGAAATCAGTCGTGACAAGGTAGATGATGCCCGCGCTGTACTGAAAGAAGGCGATGAAGTACAGGGTGTTATCACCATGGTTGATCGTAAGAACCGTGCTTTGAGCATGTCTATCAAAGCCAAGGACAGTGCAGAAGATCGTCAGGCTCTGAAAGAGCAACGTACCAAGTCTGATGCTGAAGTGTCAGCTGGACCGACCACCATTGGTGATCTGATCAAAGAACAGCTTAATCAGAAAGACTAAGCTGGTCTGATTTTAAAAAACCCGCTCCGGCGGGTTTTTTTATGTCTTGTTATCCTCTGTTTCGATAATCGCCATTATTTTGGACAGCCACGGAGGGCGTCCCTTCGTACCAAATTCGTCGTCTCAGGGATCGGCATTATCCGTGTTCGTTGCGTCAAATACACCGGCGTCGTAGGGGCCGGCACTGTTCGTGTTGTCCACCGCGTCAAATGCATCAGCAGCGTACGGATTCCGCGATTCCCTATCGGACAGCCAGGGATGGCACTTCTGCGTTTTTTTATAGGGATTGATTGAATATTTCAGGTAACATCACACACGAAATGGCTTTGCCGTTTTTGAGTACATAAACAAACATCGAACGGTTGCATTTGTCGTCAGCTAACTGCATGATTTGACAAGAGTTATTGTCATGCAGTCACCTCATGGAGGAAAACGCTGTGACGAAGTCTGAACTGATAGAGCGTATCGTCAGTCGTCAGCCGCAATTATCTGCCAAAGATGTCGAGCTGGCGGTGAAAACCATGCTTGATTACATGTCTTTGACCTTGTCGTCGGGGGAGCGGATTGAAATTCGCGGATTTGGCAGTTTTTCGTTGCATTATCGTGCACCAAGGGTTGGGCGTAATCCTAAAACTGGTGAAACGGTAGAGCTACAGGGCAAGTTTGTGCCGCATTTTAAACCGGGCAAAGACTTGCGTGATCAGGTTAACGACAGTATCGACAGCGAACACTAAGGCCGTTGCGGCCAGGTAATATCATGCTGCAAAAAATCAGGATCGGCATAAGCCTGATCTCTTTCCTGCTTATATTTCTCTATTGTCTGACATTTGCGACTCGTAATAGCGAGCCACTGGATGTGTTTTTTCTGGTTGGTGATCCTGTCAACCTGCCGGTTGCCCTGTGGTTTGGTCTGATTCTGACGCTTGGCTGTATTATTGGTCTGCTGGCGGGCGTGATGTCGGTATTGTCAAAGAAACGTCAAATCCGTCGATTGCAAAAAGCGCTCGATGAGGCACAGGAGCGATCAGGCAGATTGCCATAGGCCTGCATCATGATGGAATCCGCAATTGTTTTTGTACTGGTACTGGTGGGTACAGGCCTTGGCTGGGTACTTGGTTACCGTTCAGGCAAGGCGCGTCCAAAAAGTACTCCCGCTGACTGGATCCCCAGTATCGATTTTATCCTTGCGCAAAACACCGATATTACCCTCAAACGCCTTGTGAATGCCCAAACTTTGGATGATGACTCGATTGAGCTATTTCTCCGGCTAGGCTGCAGTTTGCGTGAAAAAGGTGAAGTGGAACGCGCCATTCATTTACACCAGACCTTGTTTGCCAGAACGGACTTGAAAGGAGTCTTGCTGCAAGAACTGGAGCTGGAGCTGGCAATGGATTTTGCCATGGCAGGTCTGCATGATCGGGCCGAACGGCTCTTGCTGGAATTGCTTGATGCCCGTGGTCGCATTCAGGAAAAGTCCGCCAAGGTATTGCTGGAATTACTGGAAGAAGAAGGCGAGTGGCAGCAGGTGTTGGATTTGAACCGGGCGCGCAAGTTACCCAACTCCGCCCAGTTACAGCGTCGAGTTGCTCACGCTGCCTGCGAATTGGCCGAGCGTGCGGCTGGTAATGGCAACTATATTGAAACCCGCCAGCTCTGTCGTACCGCACTCAAGTCTGATGGCCGCTGCGCTCGTGCGTTTGTGGTGTTGGGGAATATGGCGTTTGAGCAGGACGAACCCAGTGAAGCCGTACGTTGTTACCTCAAGGCGCTGGATCATGACCAGGGCTCTATTATTGCGATTCTCGACCCTATGGTTCGGTCATTCCACCAGCTGGGGGATCCTCATGGTTTGTTGGCTCATCTGCAACGTCATGGAGAAGGACTGAATTACGTACCTGCATTGGTGGCGCGTGCCGAAACCCTGGCTGATATTGAAGGTGCTGAAACCGCAATTACCGGGTTTATTCAGGATCTTGAAAAATACCCCTCGTATACCGGCTATGTTGCCATGCTGGGACTGCTGCTGCGCCACAAGCGCCGTTTGAGTGAGTCGCAGGCCCATGGGGTGTATGCTATTCTGCGTCGTATTGATACTGACGATCCGAGCTTTGTGTGCAGCCAATGCGGTTTCAAGGCGCGGGAGTTTCACTGGCGCTGCCCAAGTTGTAAAAACTGGGCCAGCCTCAAAGCGATCACCCCTTTTAGTCACCCCTCTGTTGCTATTGAAGACCTATGACCACTGTTACCTCTACTCCTGTTTTATCTGCTGTTGTTTCATCTAGTGTTGTTTCATCTAGTGTTGTATCGCCTATTGTTGTTGCGCTGGATTATTCCTCTGTCGACGCGGCGTTGGCGATGGCCAAGCTGTTGGATCCTGCACGCTGTCGGGTCAAAGTCGGCAAAGAGCTGTTTACCTCGGCGGGGCCGCTGGTGATTGAACAGCTGCATCAGCTGGGATTTGAGGTTTTTCTGGATCTGAAATTTCACGATATTCCCAATACCTGTGCCAAGGCTGTCGCGGCTGCTGCGGATCTGGGTGTCTGGATGGTCAATGTCCATGCCAGTGGCGGGCGTCGTATGATGGAAGCGGCCCGTAACGAACTGGACAAGCGTGCCAGTCGACCCTTGCTGATCGGAGTAACGGTACTGACCTCAATGGACAGTGTCGACCTGATTGAACTGGGTCTGAGTGTGACGCCGGAAGAGCACGTCGTACGGCTGGCGACACTGGCACAGTCGTCGGGTCTGGATGGGGTGGTGTGTTCGGCGAATGAGCTGGCCGTTATTCGTCAGCATTGTGGTGACGACTTCAAGACGGTGACACCTGGCATTCGTCCTTCCTGGAGTGATAATCAGGATCAGAAGCGGGTGATGACGCCAGAACAGGCTGTTGCTGCGGGAGTTGACTACATGGTGATTGGCCGCCCGATTACCCAGTCAGAAGATCCGGCCGCTAGTTGCCAGCGGATTCTCGATAGTCTTGCCTGATGGAATCAGTTGCCGGCGCCATATAGATTTCCCCTAATGCCATGAAGTCGTCGCTGTTGCGGGAATCATTCTGACGTTGGAGTAATTCTGGAAATACCGAGTGGCTAAATCAGCGCCAGTGGCTGGTTTATAGCTGATTGCGTCTGTATGGAGGGTTTTGCTGCTGTAGAAGTAGTAGGTGTATATCGGATTTGGCGAATGCGGAAGAGAGATTACTTGTTGGCTCCCCGAGCTGGACTTGAACCAGCGACCAATAGATTAACAGTCTACTGCTCTACCAACTGAGCTATCGGGGAACATCAGCAAGTGGGGCGCATTATACGGAGCTGGTTTTTTGTGTCAATAGCTTCAATTTAAATAAAATAAGAGTTAATTCAATGTCTTAGCTTGGGCAGCGAGGTCGCCAGCAAGAATGGACGACCCTCTGCAAGAATCAGTTAATCCTTGGCAATACGGCTGAATACCGCACCTTTCTGGCCCTTGTATTTGGCGTTCTCTCGCTTGTTGTACGGACGTTTGGCCGGGCTGCTGAGAGTTTCAAACGACAGTGCGCAAATAATCATCGCGGGTCTTAGCGCCAGTGGCAGTTTGCCGTTGTTATAAAATTCCAGCACGATCTGGCCATCCCAGCCGGGATCAATCCGTCCGGCGGTCAGGTGTACCACCAGACCGAGGCGAGCCAGTGAGCTGCGGCCATCCAGCCAGCCAACCAGATCATCCGGAATGGTGACGGATTCCATGGTGGCGCCGAGTACCAGTTCACCAGGGTGGATATAGAGCGACTGATCATGAGCAATCTCGATTTCTTTGCTCATGATACGATCGATATCGCGCTCCAGTTGCGCCCGTTCGCCGGAAAGATCCAGATGGGTGGCGGAGTTGTTGCTGAATACCCGGAAGCGGTGGTCGAGGCGAAGGTCGACACTGATGCCAGCAATGGCATCCAGGCCGGGGGCTGGCTCGATAGTAATGCTGCCCTCGCTCAGGCGCTGTTCAATGTCGGCATCACTTAATCGCATGGCAGTTCTCTGGTTGGGGTCAGTTACAGGTTGGTACTGACCAGGTCAATCTGATATTGGATTTTGCCTTTTTTGCGATCCACCAGTTTTACCAGCAGGTAATCCTTGTCTTTCGCCAGCCAGGCATAAATTTCCCGTCGGTCGTCGCGTAACTGCTTGATTTTGATCGTATCCAGTACGCCGATACGGGTTTTTAACGGTTCTTCGGCAACGATAACAAATTCATAACTGCGTACCCGGTTTTTCTCGAATACCTGGTAGTTCAGCTCGTTTTGGCCATTGGCGAGATCGAGGCTGATTTGCAGCATATAAGTCAGCTTGTCTTGCAGGTTATCTTGCCATAAATCGTTAAATTCGCGCGCTTGCAAGGGGGCGCTGATTTGTTGCTGGGTCGCATCGAAGCGATAGTCCTGATCGTCTTCCTGTATCAGGCCCGAGCCTTTGTAATGGTAGCTTTGTGGCTGGATGATACCGTTGTGCAGTGCAAAAACCGATTGCTCCTGGATGGACGCTGCTGATGCTTCAGCATCAAACGTCATTTGCCAGGATCCGTCTTCGCGTTGCTCCAGAGTGCGTTCTGCCGCAATGTTGAAGCTGAAAAATCCCCAGTCATAGCGGCTTGTGTACTTGGCCTTGAAAGGCTGCAGAGTATTTTGTGTTGCCTCTCCCTGTCTCTCCAGCGGGTCGTCGTTCGCCAGCTGTGACTTGGTAGCGCTCAGGGCAAAGGTTTGAGTGTCACCGTTACTGGCAAAAGCCAATAAGGGCGACAGTATCAGGGTGCAGGCCAGGTATCTTATACGTCTCACAGATCATCCTCGCTGTGATGGTGATTTATGGCTGGGCTGTCAGTCTGAGTCCGGATAGCGGAAGAAGTTTACTATCGAGTGTTACGCCTTGGTCGGTCATGGCCAGTCGTCCCTGGGTGCACCACTTGACGATGACGGGATACAGGATGTGCTCCTGTATCTGCACCTTGTGTTGCAAGCTGGCAGCGGTTTCGCCAGTTTCTATGGTCACGACTGCCTGGGCAATCACCGGGCCACCATCCAGCTCTTCGGTGACAAAATGTACCGATACTCCATGCTCGCTATCACCGGCATCGATGGCGCGTTGATGGGTGTTTAATCCCTGATACAAAGGCAACAGGGAGGGGTGGATATTGATCATGCGGCCGCGATAATGCCGTACAAAGTCCGATGTCAGGATACGCATAAAGCCAGCCAGTACAATCAGATCGGGGGCAAGGTCATCAATCGCCCGCATCAGATTGGCATCAAACTCTTCGCGACTGCTGAATTGCTGATGATCAACCAATATGGCCGGGATCTCCCGGTCGCGGGCGTGTTGCATGCCCGCTGCATCTGGACGATTAGATACGACACCTGCGACCATGGCATCAATGTCGCCGCTTTGTACCGCATCAGCAATGGCCATCATGTTGCTACCCGTACCGGAAATCAGTATCACAATACGGGGTTGGTCAAGTGCTGAGTCTGTCATCATACGGTGCGGTTACCGATGAATTCGACGGCGGCTTCGTCGCTGGTTTTTTCAACGATTTCACCAATGATCCAGGCCTGTTCGCCTTCGGCGTTCAGCAGGGCAATAGCCTGATCAGCCTTGTGTTCCGGCAAAGCGATGATCATGCCCACACCACAATTGAAGGTGCGGAACATTTCTGCAGTTGCGACGTTGCCAGCCTGTTGCAGCCATTCGAACACAGCTGGCCAGCGCCAGCTGTTGGTGTTGATAACGGCCTTGCAATTATCGGGCAGAACGCGCGGAATATTCTCCTGAAAACCACCGCCAGTGATGTGCGACAGGGCATGCACTTCGGTGGCATTAATCAGCTGTAATGCGGATTTGACGTAAATACGGGTGGGGGCCATCAGCGCCTCCGCCAGCGGTACACCGTCGAGATCTTGCTGCAGGTCGGCATTGGCTACCTCCAGGATCTTGCGAACCAGAGAATAGCCATTGGAATGAGGGCCGCTGGATGCCAGTGCAATGAGGGAATCACCGGCCTGGACTCTGGAACCGTCGATGATGTCGGCTTTTTCAACGATACCAACACAAAAACCGGCCAGATCGTAGTCTTCGCCTTCATACATGCCTGGCATTTCAGCGGTTTCACCGCCAACCAGTGCGGCACCAGCCTGCTCACAGCCTGCGCCAATACCGCTGACAACGGCAGCGGCGACATCGACATTCAGATGACCAGTAGCGTAATAGTCGAGAAAAAACAAAGGCTCGGCACCAGAGACCACCAGGTCATTAACACACATGGCGACCAGGTCGATACCAATGGTGTCGTGCTTGCCCAGATCCATAGCCAGACGCAGCTTGGTGCCCACGCCATCGGTACCCGATACCAGCACGGGTTGATGGTAACCTTGTGGCAGTTCGAACAGGGCGCCAAAACCGCCGAGGCCGGCCATTACTTCCGGGCGGCGAGTGCGTTTGGCAACGTCCTTGATGCGTTCTACCAGTGCGTTTCCGGCATTGATGTCAACACCAGCGTCTTTATAGCTTAGGGATTTTGATTCGGTCATTCGGATTCACAGGGTGGCTGCAAAGAAGCGGGGTATTCTAGCGATTTGTGGCCTTCACTTCACCTGCCGCGACAAAGAAATAGCGCCACATGGCCTGTTAATTTAGGTTGAATCACAGGGAAAGCCAGGTTTGTAGTGATGGCAGCGCCAAGATCACCATTCCTGATACTGAGTTCTCTTGGGTGCTTGCGCTGTGCGTGGCACAATAGCCGCCGCCTGACGTATTGGCCCGGTGGCTGTGTCGGTTAACGGTTTTAGTAGTTGATGGATGGGGTCAGGATAAGAACTTATGTTCGCGGTGGTGGTTGTACGCCGTAAACCAGGATGACAAAGGAATTTTCACGCGTGCGCTCAGTCTTTCTGCGATTGATGTATTGTCTGTTGTTTGCGGCTCCCGTTGTTTCGGCGGGTGTGGTAACTGACTTGTATCAGGCTTCAATAGAAGTATCTGATCGAACGCCAACGACGCGACAGGCGGCGGTGCCAGCAGCATTGCTGCAAGTGCTCACCAAGGTTTCAGGGCGGCCAACAGCAGAGCTGGGTGGTCTGGCGGGCAAGTCGGCAAGCCAGTATCTGGCAAGTTTTCGTTATATATCACGGCCAAATGACGGTGTATTGATTCTGCAGGCCATGTTTGCTGCCGGGCAGGTGAATGATTTACTGGCCCGTCATGGCTTGCCGGTCTGGGGCAGTAATCGCCCGGATGTCACCTTCTGGTTAGGTGTTTCCCGCAGTGGCAGTCGCGCTGTGATCGGTGCAGATGACGACGGTGTTGATCAGTATGAAGCGTTGCGCCAAACGTTTGTGCAGCATGGCATTCCATCGGTCTGGCCGATGCTGGATCTTGAGGATCGACTGGCATTACCAGCCGAACGCCTGTTCGGTCTGTTTCGGGATGATATTCGTGCGGCCTCTGTGCGCTACGACACGGATGCCGTGGTGGCTGCCCGGATTATGCCATTTGCTGACGGCTGGCGTGCCGATGGTTATATCGAGTACCGCCATGACAGTCTGCCTCTGGATGTTCAGGGAACCTCCGAACAGGCTGTTGTGACCGCACTGGCAGAAGCGGTTGGCGGATATTTTTCTGGCCGCTATGGCGTGGTCACCTCGACCACGGGTATGTCATCGGAACAGCAAGCACTGACGATTCAGCACGTCACTCGCTATGATGACTATCAGTCGGTGCTGCGTCTGTTGGCCTCGGTTTCCGGGGTTGAGCATGTCGATGTACTGGCGGTGCGTGGTGACAGTCTGGATTTGGGACTGACGCTGAACGCCAGTTGGCCGCAAGTACTGACCAATATCCGTTTTGACGGGCGAATCGGTGACAGCGATCTACCAGATACGCTGCGTTGGAAGGGGCGTTAATGGTCACTCCGCATCCTCAGCTGACCTTGTCTGTCTATGTGCGGGATGATGCACGCATTGCCAATTTCTACTCTGGTCCGAATGAAGAAGTGATTCAGGCGGTACAGCGTCAGTGGACATTGTCTGGTGATCCATTTCTGTTCATCTGGGGTGATGCCGGTTGCGGCCTCAGCCACTTGTTGCAGGCGGCTTGCCATTACGCCGACGGCCTCGGTCACCACAGCGTATACCTGCCCTTAAAAGAACTGGTTAACTACAGTCCGGACGTATTGGAATCGCTGGAACAACTGCCGCTGGTGGTGCTGGACGATATCGATGCGGTGCTCGGTAATGACGACTGGGAGCTGGCGCTGTTTCATCTGTTTAATCGGGTGCGGGAAAATGACGGTCATTTACTGATTTCTGCCCGTTGCCCGCCACAGCAGCTGGCAGTGGCATTGCCGGATCTTGGCTCGCGTTTGTGCTGGGGGGTGGTGTATCACCTGGAATCGCTGCAGCCGGAAGAACGTGCTTTGGCGCTGGTGCTGCGGGCACGTCAGCGGGGTATTTTACTGGCAGAAGACGTTGCGCGTTTTATCATCTCGCGGGGGCCTGAGCCAATGGAAGGGCTGGCGGAAATACTGGATCACCTTGATCACGCCTCGCTGACCCATCAACGCAAGCTGACCATCCCCTTTGTTAAAGAAGAGATGGACTGGTAATCCTGTATCGGTAATGCAGGATTACCCCGGATTTATCCAGCTCCCACGCTCTTGCGTGATTGCCCTGCGGTGTCGGCATGCGTTCCCGCGCCATGCGCGGGAACGAGAAAATCTGGAAAGAAGGATGCAGGGCTGGATCAGCTGCTCAGCGCCTTGTCCAGACGTGCAATAGCATCTTTCAAGGTTTCCAGGCTGGTTGCGAACGACAGACGCATAAAACCCGGAGAACCAAACGCTGAACCAGGAACCATGGCAACACCCGCCTCGATCAGCATTTTTTCTGCGAACTCGATGTCATCGCTGATACCCATGGTCGCCATCGCTTCCAGGAAGCTCGGGAAAGCGTAAAACGCGCCGTCCCCTTCGATGCATTCAACCCCTGGCAGTGCGTTAAGCGCAGCAACCAGATAATCATGGCGCTCCCTGAAGGCGGCAACCATGGGTTTGACACACTCATTGCCGCCATTCAAGGCGGCTTCGGCGGCGACCTGGGAAATGGATGTCGGATTGGATGTACTTTGTGACTGGATCTTTTTCATCGCACCAATCAGCTTGGCCGGGCCTGCGGCATAACCGATACGCCAGCCGGTCATACTGAAGGCCTTGGAGACACCATTTAATACGATGGTGCGCTCATACAGTTCAGGGCAGGCATTAACAATATTGTGGAAGCCAAAATCGGCCCACAGGATCAGCTCGTACATATCGTCGGTGGCGATCAGCACGTCAGGGTACTTGTTTAATACGGCGCCAAGCGCTTTCAGCTCATCCAGGCTGTATGCCTTGCCGGAAGGGTTGGATGGGCTGTTCAAGACCACCAGGCGTGTTTTGGGTGTAATGGCAGCATCCAGTTGTTCAGCCGTCATTTTGAATTGGTTGTCCATGGTTGTTTCAACGATCACCGGAGTGCCTTCCGCGATCTTGACCATATCGGGGTAAGACACCCAGTAAGGTGCCGGAATAACCACTTCGTCACCCGGATTCAGCAATGCCAGGCTCAGATTGAAAAAGCTCTGCTTGCCGCCACAAGACACCAGAATCTGGTTTGCCTCATACTCCAGGTTGTTGTCATTTTTAAACTTGCTGATAATGGCCTGCTTGAGACTGGGCGTTCCATCCACGGCGGTGTATTTGGTGAAGCCAGCGTTGATGGCATTGATGGCCGCTTTCTTGATGTGCTCAGGAGTGTCGAAATCCGGTTCGCCGGCACCAAGGCCGATAATGTCCTTACCTTCCGCACGCAAAACCGCAGCACGATTGGTGACTGCCAGCGTAGGAGAGGGCTTGATCTGTTGAACGCGATCAGACAGTTGCAGATCCAAAATGTGTATCCTCAAAACAGGCGTTATATAAAAGTGATAACCGGAACAGTGTTGCAAAATAATGAATTGCCCGGAATTAACGTCAAACCGCGAAATGTTACTAAATCTACCGACATACTGGAATCCCTATGAGCAAGACGTTTGAGCTCAAATCCAAATATTCACCTGCCGGGGATCAACCCGAAGCGATTCGGCAACTGGTTGCCGGTGTCGACGCCGGATTGCTCAAGCAAACGTTGCTCGGCGTGACGGGTTCCGGCAAGACCTACACCATGGCCAATGTGATTGCCCAATGTCAGCGCCCCGCCATTATTATGGCCCACAACAAGACCCTGGCGGCGCAACTGTATGGCGAATTCAAAGATTTTTTCCCCGACAACGCGGTGGAGTATTTCGTCTCATACTATGACTACTACCAGCCAGAAGCCTATGTGCCCTCATCGGATACTTTTATTGACAAGGACGCCTCGGTCAACGAACACATTGAGCAGATGCGGCTGTCGGCCACCAAGGCCTTGATGGAACGCCGCGACGCGATTATTGTTGCCACAGTGTCCGCAATTTACGGCCTTGGCGACCCGGATTCCTACCTCAAAATGATGTTACACCTGGTGCGTGGTGATCATATTGACCAGCGTACTATTCTGCGCCGTTTGGCCGAACTGCAATACACCCGCAACGATATGGACTTCCATCGCGGCACCTACCGAGTGCGCGGTGAAGTGATAGACGTCTTCCCGGCGGAAAGTGACGATGAAGCCGTGCGTATCGAGCTGTTTGATGACGAAGTAGAACAGCTCAGCACCTTCGACCCGCTGACCGGTGTGGTGCATAACCGTCTGGCGCGTGTCACCATCTACCCCAAAACCCACTATGTCACGCCACGGCAGCGCATCATTGATGCCATCGATGGAATCAAGGTTGAACTGGATGAACGGCTCGAATACTACCGCAACGAAAACCTGTTGGTAGAAGCCCAACGACTGGAGCAGCGTACTCGCTACGATATCGAAATGATGCAGGAGCTGGGTTATTGCTCCGGCATCGAAAACTACTCCCGCTACCTCTCGGGTCGGGAACAAGGTGCTCCGCCGCCAACGCTGTTTGACTACATCCCCAAAGATGCGCTGATATTTGTTGATGAAAGCCACGTCACCATTCCTCAAATCGGCGGTATGTATCGGGGTGACCGCTCGCGTAAGGAAACCCTGGTGCAGTTCGGTTTCCGGCTGCCATCGGCACTCGACAACCGGCCGATGCAATTCGAAGAATGGGAAGCCATTGTGCCGCAATGCATCTTTGTCTCCGCCACACCAGGCAACTACGAAAAAGAACACCAGGACGCCGTTGTCGAACAAGTGGTACGGCCCACCGGACTGGTTGACCCGATCATAGAAATACGGCCAGCCACCGGTCAGGTGGACGATGTATTGCATGAACTGCGTCTGCGAGTGGACAAGGGCGAACGGATACTGATAACCGTACTCACCAAACGCATGGCCGAAGACCTGACTGACTTCCTGTTTGAACAGGGTGTCCGCGTCCGCTATCTGCACTCCGACATCGACACCGTCGAACGGGTAGAAATCATCCGCGACCTGCGGCTGGGCGAATTTGACGTGCTGGTAGGTATCAACCTGCTGCGGGAAGGGCTGGATATACCGGAAGTATCGCTGGTGGCCATCTTTGACGCCGACAAGGAAGGCTTCCTGCGTTCCGAACGCTCGTTGATCCAGACCATCGGTCGGGCCGCACGTAACCTCAACGGCCGGGCGATACTCTACGCCGACCGGGTGACCGACTCCATGCGCAAAGCCATGGAAGAAACCGACCGCCGCCGGGAAAAACAAGTCGCATACAACGAAGAACACGGCATCACCCCCAAAGGCGTGTTCAAATCGGTTGAAGACATCCTCGAAGCGACGCCGGCACCGGGCAAAAAAAGCCGTCACAACAGCCGCAATCGCAAGGTAGCAGAAGACAAGGCAGGCTACGGACAAGACGATTGGAGCCGACTCTCTGCCACTCAACTGGTGAAAAAAGTCGCAGAAGTGGAAGACAGCATGTTCAAAGCCGCTCGTGACCTGGATTTTGAAACCGCCGCCAAACTTCGCGACCAGCTCCACGAAATGAAAGCGCAGATGATAGCCAACAGCTGACGCCCATTTACTGGCTAACTAGCAGGTGATAGAGGGTCAGTGGTTTTATCAGAATCATCAACCTTCTACGAAAAAGCACGATGAGGGGTTGCGTAGTGGAAAAACCAGAAGTAATATACGCGCCTCTTTAGGACTATAGCTCAGTTGGTTAGAGCGCTACCTTGACATGGTAGAGGTCCCCAGTTCGAATCTGGGTAGTCCTACCAAGAATTTATGCTGTTAAATCAGCAACTTAGAAGCCGACTTAACCGTCGGCTTTTTCGTTTCTCCCGCCTGAAAACCCCTCTGTGCCTTAATTGTGCCCAAAACGTGCGAAAAAACGGTTTTTCGAATCGTACGTTTTTTATCCAAATCGACCTCTACCTCAGTGTCTACGACCATTTAGTTAAAAATATTTTTTCTCTCGCTCGAAATTTTGATTCTTGAATTCAATTCAAAAACACTATCTTCATCCTGCCTTCAATCCTGTGCCCTGGACATTTACGTCAGAATCACCGCTCGCCTCAAAAAGCAGATTTTGGGCACTCCGTTGAATTCAATGCATGAAATATCAAGTATCAGAAGCGTCAGGTTTTTCAGGCCTCAAGAGCAGATCAGGGCACAAGCTCGGTGAATTTGGGCACATCAGCAGAAATTTCCCTATCTTCGGACTTTGCAAGATTGGTAGTCGTCAGGGTAGAGATCGCTGACCTCTGTTAGCGTAAGCGCCCAAGAATCAGCACCTGTTTTTCATCCAGTCGCCGCTCCAGACTGAT
>CAJXTI010000034.1 GCA_913061185.1 uncultured Oceanobacter sp. | reverse complement strand
CACCATAAATACTGCCTGCCGTCAGCGTGGCAAATTCTCCCCCCGAGCTGCCGACCATGGTCAGCGGTGGTTTGGCCGTTGTCCGAGTGGTAGTGGAAGTACCCGCAATACTGGTGAAATCGACGCTCAACGGGGTACTGCCGACAAACAGCAAGGAACCCGCTGTCCCGGCGCTGACCGGGCTACTGGCACCAAATTCGGTATCCCAATCGGTGGTATTGGCAACAACAAAGGCACTGCCATCGGTCGCGGCATAGCCCGAGCGTTGAATGACCAGTTCGCCAGTACTGCCCTGGGTAGCAGTAAATTGCTGTGAACCAAATGCGCTATCCAGTGCAGTCTGAACATCCGCCAGAATATCGTTCGCCGTCGAGCCAGCGGCAACCCCGGTCAGGGTCACCGTTTGGACACCGGTGCCATCACCGGCATCAATATCCATTGTGATACTGGTGTAACCCGTGGTTGCAACCGTAGTCAGATCGGTTGCAAAGGCCAACTGCGACGGCGTGCCTGCCGTGGTCGGCTGCCCTGCCGCAACCAGTGTTGAAGCGGTGGATTCCAGAATACCCGAGTCCACCATGCCGATGGCCAGACCGGTGGTCGAAATCGTCGTGCCCTGCTGTTGCAGAATGCCCTCACCGGCATCGAGGTTCAGTTGCGCCTCCACCAGGCTGGTCAGTCGCGGTGCCTGGTTGGAGGCATCGATACTGAGGTCTTCAATAACGCCATTAAGATCACCGGCGGCACTGGCCATAAAGCCTTGCAGCCGTGAACCGTTGTTCGATACCACATAGCCGTCCTTGTCGAGCGAGAAAATCCCCGCTCGGGTAAACGACTGCGAACCATTATCAGCCAAGACAAAAAAACCATTGCCGTCGATCGCCAGATCAAGCGCGTTATCGGTCGCGCTAATACTGCCCTGACTGAATTCCTGACGCACGTTAGCCACCTGCACACCACTGCCCACCGGCGCACTGCCGCTACCCAGTAATGAGGTGGTGTAAAGATCACCAAATTCGGTACGCGATTCCTTAAAGCCGGTGGTGCTGGCATTGGCAATATTATTACCCGCTACCGACAGGTCGGTGGAAGCTGCGCTGATACCGCTCAAACCAATATTAAAAGCCATTAAATATTCCTCTTCTCACTGCCTGTCGTACACAATTCGGTGGTTGTCTTGCCCGCTGTGGGCAACGTCGGATAGCCAGGACTCATTATTCATCCAGAATCTGGGAGACATCAGCCAGCCCGGCCTTTTGGCCACCGGTCAGATTCAACGTCACCTGGCCACTGGAGTTCAACGTCACGCTGTCGACCCGCGAACTCATCTGCATACTGATATCTTCCGTTGTACCGGCAAGCGTGCCGGTCAGGGTGAACTGGTACTCGCCAGGGTCGTACGGTTTCAGCACCGCATTGCCCTCGCTGTCGAGTACCTGCTCGCCATTGTCATCCAGATAATATTCCTGCCGATTCAGATCAGCAGTTGTCAGCGGTACGATCTCGCCATCCATCATCAGGTTGAGACCATCCCAACGTACCGATACCGGGCCATCACTGTGGTTACCCAACGGGTATTGCTCCAGCAACTGGCCACTGCTGTCGCGAATCGACAACGTCAGGTTGCTGGCACTGTCGGGAATCTCGGTATAACCGCTCACCACCCCGCCACTCAGCAGCAGGCCATTCTGGTTGCCATCCACGATCACCGACTGACCCACCAGACTGGACGCCTGCAAGGCAGAATAGGAGGAGAACTCCGACATCATGCTTTCGCTGGTGGTGTTCAGTTTGTCGATGCCTTCTACTGCCGAAAACTGCGCCAGCTGGGCGACAAAGGCCTGGTTGTCCATTGGATCAAGCGGGTTCTGGTTGTTCAGCTGCGCCACCATCAGTTCCAGAAAGGCATCCTGACCCAGCTCATTTTGTTTACTCTGATTCTGTACCGAGCTGCTGCTTTCCGAGCGGTACTGATCGAGGATCGAGGCGGCTGAACTTACATCACCGATTGCCATAAACCTTCCCCTTATTGACCCAGTGTCAGCGTGCGCTGCAACATTTGTTTGGCGGTTTTCATTACCTCAACATTCATCTGATAGCTGCGCGAGGAAGACATCATGTCGGTCATCTCTTCCACCACATTGACGTTCGGGTAAAAAACATAGCCATCTTCATTGGCCATCGGATGATCCGGCTGGAAACGGGCCTGCAGCGGCGAGTCCTTTTCAACAATACCCAGCACCTGCACCCCGGCCCCGACATCGCCTTCCAGCTCACTGAACTGATTGTCTTTGTTCAGCTGCAGGGCTTGCTGTTGCATCACCGCAAACCAGGGTTTGCGTGCACGATAGGTTTCGTCGACCGAACTGGATGCACTGTCGGCGTTGGCCAGGTTCGATGCGGTGGTGTTCATCCGGATGGACTGGGCGTTCATGCCAGAACCGGCGATATCAAAGACGTTGGTTAATGACATGATCAATCTCCCCGAATGGCCCCTTTCAGGCCCTTGAATTTGCTGTTGAGAAACTCGAAGCTGGCGTCGTAATCAAGACTGTTGCGAGCATATAACGCCTGTTCGATTTGCGAATCGACGGTATTGCCGTCAATCGATGGCTGGCTCGGATTACGATACAACAGTGATTCATCCATTCGTCCGTGCCCGGCAATATGACCGGTCGACGTCTGTTCCAAAGCCAGCCCGGTTGAATGGCGGGTATCCACCTTGTTACTGGCTACCGCTTGTTCCAGCGCCGACTGAAAATTAAAATCGCGGGACTTGAATCCCGGCGTATCGGCATTGGCGAGGTTATTGGCCAAGACTTCTGCCCGCTTGGCGCGCAGCTGCATCGCTTCGTCGTGAAGACCCAGTGCGTTGTTGAAACTGATTGCTGCCATTGCCGCTTCTGCCCAAAATAGTTGCTCTGGGTGTAATAAAGCAACCGACGTGCCAAAAATAAAAACCTTTATTTTTCAATAAGTTAATATTAATTCCAGCAAAACAAGACGGTAACAGACAGAGGCTTTGCCGCTTCGGAGGCAAGCCGAGGCGAAAGGCGGCAACGGAGCAAAGACATACCGGAGGCATCGGTCAGGGTGACACAGAGGCAGCAGCAAAAGCCGGACAGGAACAAAAAAGCCGCTACCCGAAGGCAGCGGCTTATAAAGATCAAATCAGTTCGTGCTTAGTTCGCCGTGATTTGAGTCGTGCCTTCGATGCTCTTGTCGTAAGAGCTGTAGCCTTCGAAGTCAAAATCACCGTTAACGATCACAGTGGTACCAGCTGCGGAAGGGTTGGAAACCGGGCCCCAAAGAGTCCGGTCATCACCGCCCAGTTTGACAGCAATCACTTGGCTGGCATCGTCGACATCAGCAACCTCTATTGCATAGTCACCGTTCACTACAGTACTGGTGATAACGCCAATCACTTCAACACCATCCGTATCTGCAGCCAGTGCACGGGCTTCTGTCACACTCATGGCGGAAGAGCCAGCAGCGACCACCGGAATCGGACCGAAGTAACCGATTTCCGCTTCATAGCCAGCAGAAGGATCTACCGAAATATCACCAGGGTGCTGCACAACGTTGGTGATGTAGGCAAAACCGTTGATCTGGTTAAACAGATAAGGCCCGGTGTTTTCTGCGCCATTAGGAGCAGAGAAGATACGAGTCAGTTGCTTGCTGTCCAGATTATAAGACCAGACGAAGTTGTTGGCGTGCAAGCCGGTATCTTCGGTAATGATCAAGGTGTTATAGCCGACATAGGCGACGTTATCCGGGCCAGACAAACCGTCGGTTGAACAGGCGGAACCCTCGGCAATGCCCGCTACTTCACCCTTGACAGCACCGATCACAAACTCAGAACCGATGTCTGCGTTGCTGCCCAGCGACAACTCGTAAATACCGCCACACTGGTTGGCAGTCAGCTGTATATGGTTAGGGCCACCGGTCTCGTTGGAACCGTTCAGCATGCCTTTGACGATATTGGTGGTTGCCAGGTAGGCTTTGTGGTTATGGGGGTTGTAGGTGAAACCCTCTTCCTTGGCCATTTCCACCGTGGCACCCAGATAAGCGGCATAACGACGGGTTTCCAGACGCGAAGCGGCCAGCTCCATGCCAGACTTGAGCTTCAGACATTCCTGGCTACCCAGGTAATTGATGCTCTTGTAACCCAGTGCACAGGCACCACCGGTTGGTTCAACCGCATCAAAGATGTCGGCAAATGCCAGCGGGCTGTCGCCATTGACCAGCTCAGATACGTCGGCATCGGTGGCGTGGCCCAGGCTGATCCATTCAATATCAGCAGCGCCCATATAGGCATTGTCGGCGGCACCGGCATCGGTCTGGTTCCACTTCATGGCATACAGGGTACCGGCCGTCAGGTTCTCGGCCTCGTCTGCAATGTACATAAACAAACCGCCACCGGTGGACTGGTCATCGGTCAGGTACATAGTCCTGCGGTCTGGCATCACGTAAGGCACTTCGATCGACATGCGGGCAACCGAGTAGTGTTTGATAACGTCGGTAGTGACGCTGGAACCGTCAACGTTTACGGTCACTTCAACCGGATAGCCGTACCAGTATGGGTTAACCTGCAGCAAGCTCAGATCTGCGTGGTAATCCGCAATAGGATCATAGTAGCTGTCGATAGAACCGGTAGCCGCTGAACGGGCACGGGCATTGGGTTCGTACTCTTCGGCTGCCAGGTGGGTGTTCCACGGGGTAACAACCGCCGCACAATGGTTGTAGCCGCCATGCACACCGGAAAAATCCAATGTCTGAGTGGAGACAGGCGTCAGATCACCCGTCGTGCTGTCTTGCTGCAGTTCCAGCAGATTCATGCCACCTGGAATATTTTCAAACTGGCTGACGGCAAAGATGCGATCGCCAATCGGCAGGATCGACATAAACTCGTTGTAGTTGGACACAAACAGGTTGGAACCGGCGCTGTCTTTTACCTGAGCGTAGACGTTACCGTCCACCAGCTGACCAGATTTCACCAGTGTTTTATAGCCGGAGTTTGCAACGGCAACCCCGTCGATGCTCAGACCGGTTGAGCCTATGACTTCAAACGATGCGGCTGAACCTTCAACCGGTACCACCACTTCATCAAAGGCCAGAGTACCTTCGGTACGCTGGTTAACCGTATTCAGTGCGGTGTAAGCCGGGGCCGTATCGGCCAGTTCGGTGCCGCCTTTGGTATCTGTGGCTTCACCGCTGCCGGAACCCAGTTTGGTAATGGCGAAGTTGGTAATCTCCCAGGTCGCGGCATCGCCGCCAAACGCACCGGTGTAACGGAATGCAACAGACAGCGTCTGACCCGCATAGGCGGACAGATCAATATCACCAGACGCAGCAAACGCCCAGCCGCCTGCTGACCAGGTGGCCTGGGCAGTCAGATCGTCCCAGTTTGCAGACGTTACGTCACCGGTATAGTCGGTAGCAACCAGCAGCTGAATCTGGCTCAGCGGGTCGGTACCGTAGTTGTAAGCAGACTCGAAGTTCAGCACATATTCTGCACCGGCATCCAGCGTTGCTGGCACAATCAGCCAGTCATCACAGGCTTCGGTGCCTTTGTAGCAGCTGATCTTGGCACCATAGCTGCTGTCAACTGCCCAGCTGATAGTGGCTTCACCCTGATCAACCACATCGTAGCTGTCCAGCGAGGTTTTGAAGTCGTCACTCAACACCACTTCGTCTTCGGTACCGGCATTCGTTGTTGGTACAGCGGTAGTCCCTGCAAAAATCTCCAGATCCACCCACACCATACGGTGATCGGAGCTTTCAATATCGGCTGCGTCCACAGCGGTGACCAGGTAGTAAAGATCATCGGTTTCACGTGGCCAAAACACCCCACTCTGGGCAACGTTCAGGCCGTAGGCCGATGGCAATACGTAGTCCGCACGCATCGCCCAACCAGCAGTATGGGTCGAAGAATAGATGCTGGATGGCGTGTTATCAGTACCGGCAACCGAGGTAGGTACCTGGAAGGTGGTGCTGTCTTCATGCAGGTTCGGGTTCACCAGCGGCGACAGGGTCAGCTGTTCAATCGCCCGGACACCGTCTTTGGTATAGGCATCGCCTTCTTTGCCTGAAGCATTTTCGTCACCCAGAATGACAAAGCGGGTGTTTTCTTCCAGTGTTACCTCGGTTGCTGAACCGGTCTGGTCGGCGTAGAGGTAGTGACTGGTTGGGTCGATGTAGTCCGCCCACAAGCGAATTTCGTCGAAATTACGGATGCCGTTACGGTCTTCGTTGCCATCAAAGGTCGGAGGTGTCGGGTGTGACGCCAAAACGTGAACAAAGGTACCGTTAACGTTGACTGGCAGGTCAATGTGAGTCTTGGAAGACAGACGGAACACCGTCATTTCTTCATCGGTGTACCAGTTGCCATCGGTCACATTCCCTTCGCTATCCACGGCTGGTGGCACCAGGTGGTCCGGCATATCAGCCCATTTGAATTCCTGGAAGGTGCGAATATTGGCTTCATCAATCGGGTATTTGGAGAAAATCGCCATGCAGTACTGGCCATTGTAGTTACCAAAACCGTAGCGATCTTCTGGATCCAGGCTGTCACCGTCCTTGTTGAAATCGACCGCCACAGCTTCTTCAATCGGCGCACCGGTGTTGCAGTAGTTGGTGTTGCCGTTATCACCGTAATACACGTATGGATAAGTGACCGCATCGATGTCATCCGCCTGAGCCACTGCCAGGTAGTCTGAGTTGAAGGTGGTCACCGTGGCACCGTCGTCGTTACCGTCAATCTCATTCAGCAACAGGATATCCGGGTTGGCGCGCTGGATGATTTCAGCGATTTTTTGTGCCTTGCGGTATTCACCGCCAGCAAAAGCCGTGTTCTGCTCACCAACCGCTGCTTGCAGGTCGAAGCCAGCATTAAAGGTGGCAATACGGAAGTCACCGGCTTTGGCAGGCATCGCATAGACAGAACCGGGGGCCACATCGACAAACAGGCTGGCGGTTTCGCTATTGCTGTCGCTATCAGTGACCGTCAGGGTAACCTCATAACGACCGGCATCAGTAAAGGCGTGGCTGGCCACCGCAGCGGTCGCGGTGGAGCCATCACCGAAATCCCAGGAGTAGCTGTAGGGAGCACCCGCACCATTGACTGCAGCACCGGTGAACTTGTAGTCACGTTCGGTGTAGAAGCTGTCACCGGCAACGGTAATTTCTGCCGCCAGCGGGAAATCACCGGTACCGTTACCCTTGATCAGAACATCATCCACTTCCCACTTGGTGGCATTGGCAACCGGGTAAGCATAGTGAAAAGCGATGTAAATTGGCTGGCCGACAAAGTCCGACAGGTCAACCGTACCGGAATCGGCAAATTCAAAGCTGCCAGGAGACCAGGTAGCGCGATCCGATATATCAGTCCAGGTCGCCGCCCCCACATCTCCAGCGTAGTCGCCAGACACCACCAACGACAGCTGATCAGTACCGGTACCGTAGTTCCAAGCACTGTTAAAGGTCAGTTGCAGATCTTCGAAATTGGTGACATCCAATGCCGGAGTAATCATCCAGGCGTCACAGGCACCGGCACTGGCGTAGCAGTTAGCGACGGCGAACAGATCACCGGCATAGCTTTCGGTGTGCCATTCATTGCTGCCTGCAATGCCGTTCACCTGAGTCCACTTGGCCATGGAATCAGACTCGAAGTCGTCTTCAAACAGCTTGATTTCGCGGGCGGGTTCACTGTCGTCGATACGGGTCACACTGACGGTCAGGGCCTGCTGATCAGACAGTTGATTGTCGCTGACCACCAGGGTCACCGTCAGTTCGGTCAGGTTCAGGCTGTCGTCGTTGATAGCAGCAACACCGGCATCGGTCAGCACAACAGTTGAGCCAGCGATCGCAAAATAACCTTCGTTATCGCCATCCAGGCGGTAGAACAGCTCGTCACCTTCGGCATCCGTTGCACTGAAGGTCACCACGACAGTAGTTGCGCTAACACTGTCTTCAGTGACACCATTCGCAGCGGCGGTCAATTCAGGCGCGGTATTTTCTGCCGCAGTATCATCGATACGGGTCACCGCCACAGTCACCGTGTCAGCGGTGGAAAGCGTGCCATCCGACACGGTCACGGTCACTGATAACGCGGTGAGATCCAGGCTGTCGTCATTGACGGCGTTAACCCCCTGAGAGGTCAACAGTACTGAATCACCGGAAACCGTGAAGTAGGTATTGTTGCTGAGCGTGAAAGTGAGTTCATCACCTTCTGCGTCGCTTGCGGCCATGGTCGCAATCACGGCACCGGCAGAGACACTGTCTTCTGTCAGCGTACTGCCAGCGGTCAGGGTCAGCTCAGGCGCTGTATTCTCAATGGCTGCGTTATTGTCATTGTTGTCATCAGAACCACAACTTGCCAGTGCCAAAGAGGCGACCAACACAGAAAGCGGCAACAGCCGCTTCGGTAGTGTCGGTGCCTCAGACAACAGCAAACCGTTTTCGGTTGCTTTAGTCATCGGGGTTTCCTCGTTCCTTTAGAGTGTTTGGGATTCGAAAGTCCTGACCCGCGGCTCAACTGCGGGCAACTTGGCTGACACGACGCTTGAGCGTTGCAGCCAGAGCCAGAAACACCAGCAAGACAGCAAAAGAAAACGCCCCGCCCTTGCGATCCCCGGAGGTCTCGCTGACATTTGCTGCGTTTTCGTTTTCTTCACTGTCGGGTGTGGGTTGCCAGGTACCTGGTGGCGTAATCACGGGTTCCTCTACGACGGCGGAGTCCGGGTCTGAAATAACCGGACTGAGGTCAGGCCATTGCAACCTCAGGTCGTAGTGGTACTGGCGATTGGCTGGCAGCACGGGTACACGATCCTGATCAACCGTCGCAAAGACGTTGACCGGCTCTCCCAACACAGCGTCTCTGCCCAGATAAAAGGATTGTTCTGATACGGTGCGCTGATAAGCCTTGTTGAGGGCCAGCGCACGTTCGGTAGAAGGGATTAACAGCGTATAGACGTCGGCCTGGCCAACCGCCCTTGAGTTAACGGAGCCATCGCCGTTAAACCAGCGTTGGGTCATCTCACCGTTCTGGCGAAACTCGTCGCCCCCGCCCACACGTTCCAGGTAGGTCGCAATTTCACCGATTTTCTCACCATAGTTGGGGGCGTCTTCCATGCCCTTGAGGTTGATATAACCCCAACCTGCGGCACCGGTGACTTTGCGTGGAAAGGCCAGCGTGCTGTCGATATGGGTGCCAATCGTGGTATGGCAGCCCATACAGAAAAAGTTTTCTTCGTAGTTCTGCAGTCTGAGATCACCCGACTCGTCTTCGATCCAGCCCTGAATCTGCCACCCCAGCTTGTTATTCATACCCGCCTGGGGAGCAGGTTTTGCCCAGGAATAATGCGGCAGTTTTTCTTCCGCCTTTTCGCGCTGCTCCTGGTTGAAGACATAACGCAAGGCCACTTCCGAAAGCGTGCGATATTTGCGGCTATAGCGCAGTTCTTTCAAGCGACGTGATGGCGCTATCGAACCGTCGCCGCTGACATCGAGATAACGAACGGTATGGATAAACTCGGTACCAACAGGGTACTGCTGACGTTCGACGATCTTATCGGCAGCAGCTCCCAGATACTGATCACGTCGGAGCATCCGCACTGCAGTGCCCAATAAGTTGTCACCATCAAGATCAAGGCCAATCAGGGATTCATTCGTTACCGGAATGGAGATGCTATCAAGATCCTTGATCGCCATTTCCACCAAGGACAAATTCAGCAGATAAAGTGCACGATTTTCATTTCCCCCGGTGTCCTGCCGGAACGCCAGTGGCAGACGAATAATCACATCATCAAAATTGCCGTTGGTCGGCCAGAAGGTACTGGGCAAGGGTTTATAGTTGAACGCCACCCAACCTGAACCATCGCGGGCAAAGCCCTGATCATCGAAGGCGACACCGGGATCAGCAAGACCCGTAAGATCCGGCGTATAACCCGCAACGGCGGTGTTCATCAATGCGCTGTAATTGTCCTGACGCACATATTCAAGAATACTGTCATCCGTAACGCTGGCTATTTCTGCCAGCCGGGGCTGGAACAGGTTTTCCCAGTGGTTGGTTGCACCAATGACAGAAAAGCTGTAATCACCCTGAATATCGGCATCATCCATATAGTTGATGCGCGTTCCTTGCGGATGGCTCTGGTGACAGATGTAGCAGGGATTATATTTGCCAGCCGTTTGGGTATAGCACTGCGGCGGGATAACGGCTTCGTGGTTATACATGGTCTCGGCATGGGCCGACCAAGACCCAGCCGCCAGCGCACCCCATAGCAGACGCTGCAGTTGTTGCTGCCATGTACCCAACACCTTGTTTACCACAATAAAAGCCCTGCTGCGCCCGTTGCCCACCGGTCGTCAACAGACGAATATTTTGACGTTGCGTGACAAAGCACCACACAAGTTTCCAGAAATTGACCGGGAGGTGCACTGTGAAGGTGCAAGATGAAAGATTCGTGTTATTTACATTTCACTCAGGTTAAAATTTATATTCCTATCAATAATAGCTATTACGATTGCTTGTTTATTCTTTATTTGGCATAAACATGAGCCGCTCAAACACCCACTACAGCACGCTTCGTAAAAACGCTTATATGCTTTATCGAATCACGCCTGTGCTGGAAATCGGAGGTTGTTGGCGGAGAGTCCATCGAGGGGGGCAACCAGCGGGGAGCAGAAATCCCGCCAGGAAATGAATACATAAAAGTACGCTTGAAAGCGGTGCTCGGTCATCAACAGGCCGAGCCAGGTGATCGGCGATTAGATCAAGATAGTGACGAGGATAAAATACAACGAGTCATCAGCCCTTGCCACGCAAGGCATCCGCAAACACGCTGACCGCCTTGACCGCTTCACGTGAACCATCACGAATGCGCACAATCACGTTCCCGGCTTGCAGAGCCAGATCAACCCCGCGCTGCGCCTGCTCCTGACAGAGGCTCATACGCTGAATGGAATCATCCATACCACTTTGTATTTTTTCGATCATGGCGGAAATCTCCTGAGTAGACTGGGCAGTGCGCCCTGCCAGCGAACGGACTTCATCGGCAACAACCGCAAATCCCCGACCCTGATCTCCAGCCCGTGCCGCTTCAATGGCGGCATTTAATGCCAGCAAGTTGGTCTGGTCGGCGATGCCGCGAATGGTGTTGACGATGGTGGTAATCTGTTCAGACTGACGACCCAGCTTTGAAATGGTGTCGGCAGAGCTGCTGACGGTTTCAGCAATACGTTGCATTTCTGTAGCGGCATTCTGGATGATTTCGGTACCGGAAATAGCGGTTTGTTCTGTTTCCGCAGCGATGTCATAGGCGCGTAAAGCGCTGTTCGCTTCCTCACGATTTTGTTCCACATTGGAAGTAATATCCGTAGCAATCTTAATGATCTTGTAGAGTTTTTTATCAAGATCAAATACGGGATTGTAAGACGCCTCCAGCCAAACGTTATCCCCGTTACTATTACGCCGCAAAAACTGACCGCGCAGATATTTTCCGCCATTAAGATCGCGCCACATGCTCTGATATTCGTGACTGTTGGCGTAGTCATTACTGCAAAACATACGATGATGCTTACCCTTAATATCCTCCAACCGATAACCCATGGTTTTCAGGAAATTATCATTAGCCTTTATAATCGTACCATCCGGGTTGAACTCAATGACCGCAGCCGAGCGATTTAATGCGGTAAGTCGGCTTTCCATGTCGTTGGAGTCATTTATTTTATCGGTAATATCCGACGCGATTTTGATAACACTGGTGACCTTACCCATTGCGTCCCGCACCGGATTGTAGCTGGCTTGCAGCCAGATTTTGTTGCCATCACGATCCTTGCGCCGAAAAGAACCCCGCTTGAATTCTCCACCTGCCAGGTCACTCCAGAATTGACGGTACTCAGTGGAATTGGCAAAGCTGTCCTCACAAAAAATCCGATGGTGCTTACCGATGATTTCATCCAATTGGTAACCGGTAACTTCCAGGAAATTGCTGTTGGCATCAATGATGGCACCATCCATATTGAATTCGATCACTGCTATGGAGTTATTCATGGCTGCCACGATCGCTTCGTTGTGATGCAAGGCAGGATCAGTAACCGCCGACCGGGCAATAGATGAGCGCGAAAACCACATATTATAATTCCTGCCAGTTATGTAAAAAGCTTCTTACAAGGATAGTTCTGACCGGCGGATTGTCAGGTGCAAGACCTAAAAATAGGCATCTGTGGCAGGAATGACATGACCGATAGCGGATTGATTTACCCAGACCAAACCTGACGGTTCGCCGCAATGGCGGATGTTAGGTGACAGATCACGAACACAAAACCAGTGGCCATAAGACCAAAAAATGCAGGCCATCTATGATCACAAGCCAGCTCAAACGAAGGCCACACGATAGAAAACTGTACGGATGTACAACTGTATATTAGGCGAGATATTAGGTTTAAATTAGGCGAGGGCTAAAACCGGATGGGGCCGATTTTATAACTTATTGAGAAGTAAGGAGAAATTTGGTCGGGACGGAGTGATTCGAACACTCGACCCCTTGCACCCCATGCAAGTGCGCTACCAGGCTGCGCTACGCCCCGACACTCTGAAACAGAGGCTGTTCCAGAAGTCACGCATTATACTCAAGTAGTTGATAGATGGAAGTTTTTTTACCGTTCGGCCAGCAAGGACTCTACTTCTTTAAGATCGGCAATCATGGATTTGATCAGTGCCTGATCCATCGCCGCCGCATTCTGGTTATCACCATCTTCCAGCCGCTGGCGAGCGCCCTGAATGGTGTAACCTTCGCCATATAGCAATGCACGAATCTCGCGCACCAGAATCACGTCCTGGCGTTGATAATAACGGCGATTGCCACGACGTTTTACCGGGCTGAGCTGTGGGAACTCCTGTTCCCAGTAGCGCAACACATGGGGTTTGACATCGCAAAGATCACTGACTTCTCCAATCGCAAAGTAACGCTTTGCAGGGATTGGCGGCAGTTCATTATTGTGGCTGGGTTCCAGCATAAGCTTCTACTCGAACCTTCAGTTTCTGGCCGGGTTTGAAGGTAACAACGCGGCGAGCAGAGATGGGAATCTCCTCGCCGGTTTTTGGATTACGCCCAGGGCGCTGGCTCTTGTCGCGCAGGTCGAAGTTACCGAAACCGGATAACTTGACCTGCTCGTTTCGGCGCAGGCTGTCACGGATCTCATCAAAAAACAGATCAACCATGTCCTTCGCCTCACGCTTGTTAAGACCAAGTTCCTCGAACAGTTTTTCTGCCAGTTCGGCTTTGGTCAAGGCAGCCATGCTAACCCCTCAGCGTTGCTCCAAGTGTTTGCTCCAATTGTGACAAGACGGCATCAACCGAATCGTTCACTTCTTGGTCAGTAAGAGTGCGCGAAGGATGTTGCCAGGTCAAGCCCAGGGCAAGACTTTTTCTATCTGGATCAATGCCTTTGCCCTCATAAACGTCAAACAGGTTGAACTTTGTGAGGTATTTCCCGGCATGACTGCATATCTGTTCCAGTACGTCATCAACCGCCACATCCTTAGCCACAACCAGCGCCAGATCCCGACGCATCTCCGGAAATTTTGACAGCTCGGCAAAGCCTGGAATAGCGGTTTCACGCACAGTATTCAGATCCAGTTGAACCAGATACAAAGGCTGCCGGATACCCAGCGGTTTCTGCAGGCTTGGATGCAGTGCACCCATAATACCTACCGCTTGCCATTGGCCGTTTTCGCTGCATTTTTCGATGGCTGCGCTCTGGCCCGGATGCAATGCCGGATGCTTAACCGTAACAAAGCGGTAGGAATCACGTTGGCCGGTACGGGCTAACAGAGATTCCACATCACCTTTGACATCAAAGAAATCAATCTCAGCATCAGCATCACCCCAGGACTGAGATAAGCGTGTACCTGTCGCAGCAAAGGCTAAGGTCGGAATCTGCTCCAGCCTGTCACCTTGCGGCACAAAGCGTAACCCGGTTTCAAATAAACGCACCCGTGACTGCTGACGTTTGAGGTTGTAACTCACCGCCTGAACCAGTCCGGCCAGAAGATCAGTACGCATCACCGACATGTCGCTGGAGATCGGATTCAGCAGCGCAATCGGCGTATGATCCGGGTCCATGGTTTTTTGTAACTGAGGCTCAACAAAGCTGTAGGTGATCGCTTCCTGATAACCACGGGCCACCAGATGGCGACGCAGATCCCCGATCGCCAGGCGATTTTCAGGAACACGGGCCAGCGGCGAAGCAGCCTTTGGCAAGCTCACAGGCAAGTTTTCATAGCCATAAATGCGCGCCAGCTCTTCAATCAGATCCGGTTCAATGGCGATATCAAAACGATAACCCGGTGCGGTGACCTGCCAGCCATCTTCCACAGAGGTAAGAACCATGCCTAAACGGGTCAGAATATCTTCAACTTCGTCGTCCGCCAGTGCGATACCAAGAACAAGCTCAATACGCTTCCGGCGCAGATGAATATGAGCAATCTCCGGAAGATTCTGCTCACTGACAACTTCCACTATCGGGCCAACCTGACCGCCACAGATATTCACTAACAGTCCACTGGCACGTTCCATAGCCTTAGCTGCCAGATTGTAATCCACTCCACGCTCAAAGCGGTGTGAGGAATCCGTATGCAAGCCGTAATGACGGGCACGTCCGGCAATCGACAGCGGGCTGAAAAAGGCTGCTTCCAGTAACAGATCCTGCGTCGTCTCCGACACCCCGGAATGCTCGCCTCCCATAATACCGGCGATAGCCAGTGGTTTTGAGTGGTCTGCGATCAGCAGAGTATCGTCTTTCAGTTCAACTTCCTGACCATCCAGCAACGTCAGCTTTTCACCCTGCTCTGCCATCCGCACACGGATGCCACCGTCAATCTTGGCCAGATCAAATGCATGCATCGGCTGACCCAGTTCAAGCAGTACAAAATTCGTCACATCAACCACAGGGTCAATAGAGCGGATACCGCCACGGCGTAATTTTTCCACCATCCATAACGGGGTTGCCGCCGTCAGGTTCACACCTTTAACAATACGGCCGAGATAGCGCGGACAGGCAGCAGAAGCCTGAACATCAATACTGGCTTTATCATCAATCACCGGAGCCACAGGCTCAACGACAGGATTGGTGACTGCTGCTTTGTTCAGTACGCCAACTTCACGGGCCAGACCTGCCATACTCAGACAATCGGCACGATTTGGTGTCAGGTCAACCTCAATGATGCTGTCATCAAGGTTCATATATTGACGGAAATCTTCACCAACCGGCGCATCCGCAGCCAGTTCCATCAATCCGTCGGAGCTTTCTGCCATGCCCAATTCTGCTTCGGCACACAACATACCGAGTGATTCAACACCGCGCAGCTTAGCTTTTTTGATTTTGAAATTTCCCGGAAGCACAGCACCAATTTTAGCGAAAGGAATCTTCAGTCCTTCCCGTACATTAGCCGCGCCACACACAACCTGAAAAATATCCGTACCATCAGACACCTGGCACAGACTCAGTTTATCGGCATCCGGATGCTGTTCACACTTAACGACTTCTCCAACCACGACGCCGGAAAATTCACCCGCAACAGCCTCAATACCATCAACTTCCAAACCAGCCATCGTTACCTGATGTGCCAGTTCTTCGGTGCTCACCTCAGGCTGCACCCATTCGCGTAACCATTGTTCGCTGAATTTCATGTTTAGCTAAATCCTGTAATGAGCGATTAACGGAACTGCTGTAAAAAGCGCAGGTCGTTTTCAAAGAATAAACGCAGGTCGTTAACGCCATAACGCAACATTGCCATGCGTTCCATTCCCATGCCAAAGGCAAAACCGGTGTATTCTTCCGGATCAATTCCCACATGGCGGAATACTTCCGGATGCACCATGCCGCAGCCACCGATTTCCAGCCAGCCGCGCTTAGTGCCATTAGGAGTTTCGACTACCCACTCGATATCAATTTCTGCCGATGGCTCAGTAAACGGGAAATACGATGGCCGCAAACGCACCTTGATATCCTTCTCAAAAAAGGCGGCCATAAATTCCTGCAGAATGCCTTTCAGATCAGCAAAGCTGACGCCTTTATCGACCAGCAAACCTTCCATCTGATGAAACATAGGGGAATGGGTCTGATCGTAATCGCAGCGGTAAACACGACCGGGACAGATAATGCGCAACGGTGGCTGCTGGGCTTCCATGGTACGAACCTGAACCGGTGAGGTATGAGTACGCAGCAAACGACCGGCATCAAAATAAAAGGTGTCGTGCATGGCCCGCGCCGGATGATGCGACGGTATATTCAGCGCTTCAAAATTATGAAATTCATCTTCAATTTCCGGCCCTTCCATCACCTGAAAGCCGGCACCGGCAAAGAATGATTCAATGCGTTCAATGGTGCGGGTTACCGGGTGCAGACTGCCTTCCTGCAGACCACGGCCCGGCAGCGTAATATCAATAGTTTCAGATGCCAGTCTGGCATCCAGCGCAGCCGATTCCAGCGCCTGTTTGCGGCAGTTGATGGCGTCCTGAACCTGGTTCTTGGCTTCGTTAATCACTGCACCGATTTTGGGACGATCTTCCGGGGATACATTACCCAGATTTTTCATCAGGGAAGTGATTTCCCCTTTTTTACCCAGAAACTGAACTCGAACCTGATCCAGCGCGGCCACATCCTGCGCGTCGGATACAGCGGCCAGGGCTTGCTGAGTCAGGGCCTCAAGGTTTTCCATCGCTGATTCCATCGTTGTCTTGAATTTGGACAAAAAAATAGGGGAATCGCCTTGGCTCATCCCCTATTTCCGTTGCTTCAGACAGTGATAGATCTCACCGCAAGAAGCTGATTTTGGCGTTGCAGTTGCCAACCAGATAAATCCGGTTGGCAAGGCAAGCCAGAGAAATTACAGGCTGACTTTGGCTTTTTCAACCAGAGCCGCAAATGCTGCTTTCTCGTTTACTGCCAGATCCGCCAGTACCTTACGGTCAATTTCAACAGAAGCTTTTTTCAGGCCATTGATGAATTTGCTGTAAGACAATCCGTTTTGACGGGCACCCGCATTGATACGGGCAATCCACAGTTGACGGAACTGACGCTTCCTTTGACGACGGTCACGGTATGCATACTGACCGGCTTTGATCACGGCTTGCTTGGCAACACGGAATACACGTGAACGTGCACCATAATAACCTTTAGCCAGCTTCAGAATTTTTTTGTGACGACGACGAGCGACTACACCACGTTTTACGCGAGCCATATTCTATCTCCTGGACTTAAAGGTTAGGCAACATGCGGATAACAAGCTTTTTATCTGAGGCATTAACCTGGTTCATGCCGCGCAGATGACGCTTACGCTTGGTGCTTTTTTTGGTCAGGATGTGGCTGCGGAACGCATTACGGTGTTTGAAGCCGTTGGCAGTCTTTTTAAAACGCTTGGCTGCTGCGCGCTTAGTTTTGATTTTAGGCATTTTGGTACTCCAATAGTAGTGGTGCGCACAGAAACTAAGACCCTGTACTACACCTGCCGTTACACCCGCTCTGGCCCTCAAGGCACGGACGGGATCTGTTCAGTAGTCGGCAGAAAAACAGAAACCCCGGCTAACGCAGGGGTTTCTGGATTTCATTTGAAGAACCGGACTACTTCTTCTTGCCTGGTGCGATCACCATAACCATCTGGCGACCTTCCATCTTGGGATGTTGCTCAACAACACCCATCTCGGCCAGATCAGCTTCGATGCGTCTCATCAGCTCCATACCGATATTCTGGTGGGCCATTTCACGGCCACGGAAGCGCAGGGAGACTTTCGCCTTGTCACCGCCTTCCAGGAAGCGCTTGAGGTTACGCAGTTTGATCTGGTAATCCCCTTCTTCAGTACCAGGGCGGAATTTCATTTCCTTGATCTGAACCTGGTGCTGCTTTTTCTTGGCTTCGGCTTTCTGCTTTTTCTCTTCGTAAAGCTTCTTGCCAAAGTCCATAACCTTACAAACAATCGGGTCACCGTCTGAGATCTGTACCAGATCCAGTTCGGATTCTTCCGCTATTTGCAGGGCTTCCTGGATGCTAACTACCCCGACCTGATTTCCATCGGCGCCGATCAGCCGGACTTCGGTTGCACGGATCTGATCGTTAACGGCAGCCCGATCGTCGTTGCGGCTGCCTCTTCTATTGTCGCGTCTGATATTCAGTTCTCCATTCCAAACCGCCCGCGCTGGGAAATAGCACTATCGAGGAGGGCTTGGAACGCGTCAATAGTCATTACGCCTAGATCATCTCCCTTACGAGTGCGCACAGCTACGGTGTTTGCTTCAACTTCTTTATCCCCTACCACAAGCAGGTAAGGTACCTTGTGCAAAGTGTGCTCACGGATTTTAAAGCCGATCTTCTCGTTTCTCAAGTCCGCATTCGCCCGATACCCCTTGGATTTGAGTGTTTTTGCCAAATTCTGACAATATTCACCCTGATTATCGGTAATATTCAGTACTGCCACCTGTTGCGGTGCCAGCCAAGGCGGCATTGCGCCCGCGTAATGTTCAATCAGGATTCCGACAAAACGTTCAAATGAGCCAAGAATGGCCCGGTGTAACATCACTGGGGTTTTGCGCTCGTTGTCTTCGTCCACATATTGTGCACCCAGACGCTCTGGCAACATGAAGTCGAGCTGAATGGTGCCACACTGCCATACCCGGCCAATGCAATCGCGTAGCGAGAATTCGATTTTCGGGCCGTAGAAGGCACCTTCGCCTGGCTGCAGTTCCCAATCCAGACCGGCTTCGTTCAGTGCGTCTTCCAGCGCGGCTTCAGCCTGATCCCACAGGGTTTCATCACCGATACGGCCTTCCGGGCGCGTCGACAGCTTCATTTCGACAACATCGAAACCAAAGTCCTTGTACACATCCAGTGTCAACTTGATGAAGTCGGCCGCTTCCTGACGAATCTGGCTTTCGGTGACAAAAATATGTGCGTCGTCCTGAGTAAAGCCGCGAACACGCATAATACCGTGCAAGGCACCCGAAGGTTCGTTACGGTGACAGGAACCAAACTCAGCCAGACGCAGTGGCAGGTCGCGGTAGCTCTTCAGACCCTGGTTAAACACCTGAATATGGCATGGGCAGTTCATCGGCTTGACGGCGTAAGAGCGCTTCTCTGACTCCGTAGTGAACATGGCGTCCTTGTAATGTTCCCAGTGACCGGATTTTTCCCACAGGGTACGATCCACCACTTGTGGCGTCTTGATTTCAAGGTAACCGGCGTCGTTCTGCACCTTGCGCATGTACTGTTCCAGTACCTGGTAAATGGTCCAACCATTCGGGTGCCAGAACACCATGCCCGGCGCTTCTTCCTGCAGATGGAACAAATCCAGTTGCTTGGCCAGTTTGCGGTGATCACGCTTTTCCGCTTCTTCCAGACGTGTGAGATATTCTTTCATCTCTTTCTTGTCGTTCCAGGCGGTGCCGTAAATACGCTGTAACTGCTTGTTGTTGGAGTCACCGCGCCAGTAGGCACCGGAAACACGCTGCAGCTTGAAAATACGCATCACACGAGTGTTCGGTACGTGGGGGCCAATACACATGTCGATATATTCTTCATGGTGATACAGACCAACAGCGGTTTCGCCCTTTTCGATCAGGCCATCTACAAGCTCAACCTTGTACTCTTCGCCACGATCCACAAACACCTGACGGGCCTGTTCTATCGGCGTTATTTCCTTGATCACCGGATAATCTTGCTTGACCAGTTCCTTGATACGCTTTTCGATGGCAGCAACGTCTTCCGGTGTAAATGGACGCTCATAGTCGATGTCGTAATAAAAACCGTTGTCGATCACCGGGCCGATAGCCATTTTGGCGGTTGGGTACAACTGCTTGACCGCGTGGCCAACCAGGTGGGCAAAGGAGTGACGGATCACTTCCAGGCCTTCCGCATCCCGACCGGTAATCAACGTAATATCAGCATCGTCGGTAATCAGTTCGCAGGCATCCACCAACGTGCCGTTGATACGGCCACAGACGGTAGCTTTTGCCAGGCCAGGGCCAATATCTTCGGCCACTTGCATCAGGGTTACCGGTTGCTCGAACGAGCGTTGAGAACCATCGGGGAGGGTAATAACAGGCATAGTATTTCCTTGGTCAGTGGTGGCCCCTACGACAGGCCACATGCAATCACAAAATTCAGGCGGAGTACTCTAACGTCACACTTGCGAGCTGTAAACCTGACAGCGCCCCCGGACAGTGCAAGATAATATTTCCGTAACATTAAAGTGCAAACGAAGGCCCGCAGAGTGCCGCCAGATACCTGTCCACGACAACTGGCATGCTGACTCAGAGAGAACTCCGCTCTCCCTGCCTCGCAGTTTCCCCTGACGATCTTCGCCACAGGCCGGAAAAGGCGACCCATAGCCCGGATTACTTCGCCTGATAGCGCCGATTCAGGGCAGCAATCATCCTCTGTTGCTGACAGACGGGTGTTATTAAGTGATGGTAAATTATGGCGCAGCTCTTGCTGCCCAGATCAGATACCTCTCAACCAGTGTGGCTTCTGCATGACAAGCGCCCTGCTCCATATTGAAAACACCGTCTGCGACGAAGTAAATTCCTTCGCCCACTCGCTTTCAGCCTGGCCGCAACAATACGATCAGGTTGTACCCGGGCATTTTCACGGTCGTTTACAAGATGTTCAGTTACCGTCTGTACGGCTGTTCAGGGAGACCATGAACCTGTCGGTTGCCCAGCATACTCGTACCCCGGAAGGGAAAATCAGCGTGCTGATTCCAATCTCGCTCGATGGTAACAAAACCTCGGATCAGGCACGCTGCGTCGCCAGTCATGGCGTTACCTTGCTGCCCTACCAGAATGATTTCTTTTTTGTTGGCCCGGCCAATACCGATTACATCGTCATCTCGCTCGATCAGCAGCAACTGAGCACGTTGCTGACCGAGGATGATATGAGCGAGCTGCTGTCGGCCCAGCGTAGTTACGAAGTACCGGTCAACACCCAACGTCTGACCGAATTACAAAACCAGGCAGAAACGCTGTTAAATCAGCTGCTCAAACTGCAATCTGGCACAGACGACTGCCATTTTGCTTTTCCGGACAGCGCCGAACTGATGCAGGTTGAAGAGCGCAAAGCCATCCGGCGAGCGGCTCTGGAGCAAGCAATTCAGCACCAGTTGATCGACATGACGCTGGATCTGTTTACTCCAGCGCAAAAAAGCAAACCCGCGATGCGGCCATTGGGTAACCACCACCACTATCTGGTACGCAGCTGTCATGAGTATGTGTTGTCGGAGCAGGGCGCAGACGACAGCGTACTGGATATCTGCAAAGCGCTGAACGTACCTCGACGAACGCTTAACTACAGTTTTGAACGGGTCGCAGGTTGCTCTCCGGCACAGTACCTGAGAGCCGTCAAATTGAACGCCGCCCGGCGGGAGCTGTTGTCCAGCGACTTGCCGATTGGCTCAGTCGCCGCCAACTACGGTTTTTATCATGGCGGTTATTTTGGTCAGGAATATCGTCGTCTGTTTGGTGAAACCCCGAGTGATACCCGATCAGGACGCAGGCAACGCAGGCTCTGACGCACCCCATCCGCAGCTTCAACTGGCGACGCCTGCACGCTGGGACGCTGCAGCATTCGGTTCATCAACCAGTAACTGAGCGCCCCGCTCAACAAAATGGCACCCCCCAACCACTGATCAACGATGCCCGGTAACGACAACGGCAGCAGCTCCACGACAAGACTTCCCCCCGGATATTCCGTTACTGCGGTTGTCATACGGTACAGCAATGGACTCAGCAACATAGCCAGCCCCAGCCCTACCAGCGGCAACAGCATCACCAGACAGACCGTATGAGAATGTTGTTGCACCCGCTGTGGACTTGAACACAGCCACAAGCCACCCAATGCCATCGTCCATTTACCCATGGCATAAAACAGCGGGCTGTCCATCAAGGGTTGATGCAGAACGGGCAGCATGCCGCCCCAGGCCAAGACACCGGCTATGCCCAATCCGAACCAGAACAGCAGTGACTGCCATTGCCCATCCCCCTGACTGTTACTGTCACGGGTATGGCTGCCCGCTGGGATACTGGCCTCCATAAAAGCCGCCAACCAGAGTATCGGCACCAGATGATGGACAACCACACTCTGCCAGCTGTGCAGCCAGATTGAATGACGCGCCAGCGTATCCAGCCAGGGATTCATTGCCACCAGAAACAACAATGCGGCCAACCAGAAGAGTGGCCGTTTCCAGCTACCAGACCGTCGAGCCACAAACGCGACAACCAGCAGAATCAACAGGATTTCAAGCCAGAACAGGCTGTTCAGTGCAAACATGGCTTTCTCCACTTGGCTTGCTGCATCAGCTAACGGGCGTCTGGCCGTTAGCTGATGCTTTCAACGACGTGCTACGTCAACAACATCCACTACGTGCTCGTACTCTTTCAGCTACCGCAGCAATCGCTGCTTTCATCACTAACACCATCACCCACGCCCACACTGCGATGATCCTTACCGGCGGGCAGATCCATGGCCGGATTGGCGTCAAAGAAATTATTGGGTTTGAGTTTGAAGCCGACGTATTCCACCGGCATCACCGGGAAATCTTCCGGCTTGCAGATATGGGTGTGACCATAGGTGTGCCACAACACAAGATCGGTATTTTCGACATTCCGGTCTTGCTGGGTATACACCGGCAAACCGTCGCCCTTGTTCTGATTCGGATAGTTACCCGTGCCATAACGTTCAGCCGGATCATAAGGCGTTACCCAGACATGATTGGCAGCAAACCCGGCACGTTGGCCAATATAGCTATCGGCCTGCGCCAGCATCACCGGATTGTGTTCTGCCATCAGCTTGTAACCGGGATGATTGCCAACCGCGTTGGTTTTGTTGGGGTTGATGACTTTCCAGAAACGCCCGCTTTGGCCGTTCGCTTCCCGAGCCGCTTGCTGCTCTGAGGCCAACGTGGTGACTTCGGTATTAAACGCATTCCCCCAGGGATTACCTTCTCCGGTTGGTTTGGGACTGAAGTTGGTTTCCAGTACCGAGTTTTGTTCGCCATCCAGCATCATATGCAAGCGGGCATTGAAGAAGTGCTGGTGCGACGGGCCATATATTTCCGGTGTGACAATACCGCCACCACACTCAGGTTTGGTACCTGGCACCATACCGGCGGTCTGGATAATACCGGTCAGTTTGGTCTCCATTTCAATGGTGCCATCCTGATACAGATACCAGTAAAACCCATAATCATAGTTGCCGACGGTACAGAAAAAGCTGATCACCAGACGACGGGAGCGGCGTACCTCAAAGACGTCCGTGCGGAATTCGTAGTGCTTCCACAGCGTGCCGTAATCTTCTTCGTGCATACACACGGCGTTCTTCATGGTGAAGGGTTCGCCCTTGTCATCCACCGCCGGAATATCAAAATAATGAATCGCGCCGAGACAATCGCAGCCTAACTCCAGCTGATTAGCCAAACGGCCGAGACCATATTCACCGCCATCAAAGGCGCATTTCCAGTAATGGTTCAGCGCCGTATCCGAATACGGCACTGCCATATCGGTGACGCTGGCGCGATAGATAATTGGCCGGACTTGGCCCTTGTCGTTGTAGCCGAGCTGATTCAGTACCAAGCCTTCCCGTGGTGTAAAACCAACCCGGAACTGCCAGTTTTGCCAGCTGACTTTCCAGCCGTCGACGCTGAAACTCACCCCTTCCGGCTGCACAATGTGTAATGGTTTAACATCGGAACGTGGCTCCCCCAGCGACGGGGTATCGTAGTTACGCTTGGTTTTTGGAATCGGGGTATCCCGACCGTCGTCGAGCAGCTCAATCACCTTGCCTTCGTTCAGGTCGATAATAGCCACCAGCCCTTCAATCGGATGGGCATAGCCGTTATCAGTAAATTTATCGCGATAAAAAGCAACGCCGCGCATCAGCCGTTTGCCCTTGTACTTGGGATCATCACCAAAGTAGCCAAACGACCAGGGATCGATCTGGATGTTTTCGATGTCGGCATCGGTCAATCCACGACGCTTGACCGCAGCACGCCAGCCAGCGTCATGCTGGACGATATCGACGCAGGTAAAAAACTCTTCCACCATAATAGGTGCTTGTCCGGTCACGTCAGGATCAAGCTGCTGCCAGTCCGTCACCTCCTTCGCCACCAGGTCGATCATGGCTTCGAACATAGCGCCGTTACTTTTATCCAGCACGGTGGCAAAGGCACGGCGGGAAAATGGCTGACCCGCTTTAAAAGCCAGTACTTCAGCTTTTGCCGGTTCTTCCAACTGCAGATACGGAAAACGACAGCTATCACCCAACTGCTGCGTTTCCTTCAGGATCGCCGCCGCCAGCGCCAGTTCTTCCAATGTCAGGGGATCCAGTGGATGAACCGGGGTTGTAATGGTGGCAGATGCCGTGGTCGGATTGGATGCGCAACAGGTCTCGCTCATGATGTATCCCTCATTATTCAGTGAATACAGCCATGCTAGGCAGAAGCATCAACGTCGTTATCGCAAAGTGGCAAAATAACCCGGCGCAGAAAAAACGCTCGAATTCCGACAACAAACCATGACATTTGGCGGCATAACTCTCACACTGCGCGCTTTACGCCCAAATTTTGAGGACAACACTGCCATGAATGCCCTGATTCCCATTGCCAATGGCAGCGAAGAACTGGAAGTCATCACCCTGGTTAACGTACTGCGGCGGGCGGGTATAAACGTCACACTGGCCTCCACAGGCCCGGAGCGCAACGTCCGCTGTGCTCGCTCGACCGTGATTGAGGCTGACTGCCTGCTCGGCAAACTGGCCATTAATCACCCGTTTGATCTGATCGCTGTTCCTGGTGGTATGCCCGGTGCCGCTAACCTGGCGACATCGCTGGGACTACTGCATCGAATACAGCAGCAAGACCGGGCCGGCAAATGGGTCGCCGCCATCTGTGCCGCTCCGGCAGTGGTATTGGGTGCCGCCGGTGTAACCGCAGGCCGAGTCATGACCGGTTACCCCGGCTTTGGCCCCTTGCTGGTGCAATCTGGTGCCCTCATCAACAACACCGATGATGTGGTGGTCGATGGCAATCTGATCACCAGCCGTGGCCCGGCAACGGCCTTGCCTTTTGCGCTGACGCTGGTGGAATTGTTATGCGGCAAGCCGATACGGGATGATGTGGCAGCGGCCATGCTGTATCAGGATGGATCCGTCTCTTCATGATGACGACTGCGCCTGGCCAGTAGCGCCGGGAAACACCGGGCAGATAACACCGGGCAGATAGACAAATCCGGGCAAACCAGTGTCCGGCCCGTCAGCCCAACAGCTTGCGCATCAGTTCTGCTGTACTGCTGACGCCAAATTTCTGCCGGATAACCGTGGCCCGATTGGCGACGGTTTTGGCACGGATACCCAGCTCCTCGGCGATGGTCTGATTGCTTTTGCCTTCCAGCAGACGTTCGGCAATTTCGCGCTCTCGCGCTGCCAGAATCGCCAGTGGATCAATGACCGTAGCGCCGTACTTGGCTGCTGCCGTCAGCGGGCGTCCCTTGGGCACGTCGCCAACGGCCAACAACGATTCAAACCTCGACTCCAGAAATGACTGCCCGGCAACGACCCGATTCACCGCCTTCAGCATTACCGCCGGTGGACTCGATTTGGACAAATAGCCCAACGCCCCGGCGTTCAGTGCCGCACGAATAACCGTAGCTTCCTCGTACATGCTGAACATCAGAATCCGGGCGTCCGGCTTGACACCAACCAACTGCCGACACACTTCAATACCCGACAGATCAGCCATATTCACATCGAGTATCAGAATGTCGGGAGCATGCTGGAAAAACAGCAAGGCGGCATCCGTTCCCGATCCGGCTTCAATCAGCTGCACGTCATCAATCATCGCCGCCAACAAGGAGCCATAACCTTGTCGCACCACAGCATGATCATCTGCCAGCAAAATCGTCAGTGCCATCACTCGGCCCCCTCAGGGTAAGGGAGTTCGGCAGTGACCCGTGTCCCCTGCGGACTAAAATCTACCGTCAAGGTACCGCCCAATAGCCGCGCTCGCTCAGCCATGGAACGCAGGCCAAACCCGGCAATGGCATCTGACGACGCACTGCCATTATCTTGCACCTGCAGTGTCACTTGTTGCTGACCGTCGGTGGTCAGAGAAATCCGGACTTCTGTAGCCTCCGCATGCCGAACGGCATTATTCACGGCTTCCTGCACCAGCCGATAGACCTGGGACGCATCATCCTCGCTCCAGCCAGGCCAGCGATCCCCGCACAAGACACATTGAAGACCGGTAGTTTGCCCGGTACTGCGCAGCAGTTCATCCACCGCCGCTTGCAAGCCCAGTCGCTCCAGCACCACCGGATATAGATTATTGATGATGCGGCGAAACCCCATATTAATGGCATCACAACCGAGCAGAATACGTTCGCTGGTTTCCAGCAACTGCTCCGGTTTATCCAGCTGAAAAGGCAGCACACAGGAATGCACCCGAACACCCGTTAGTTGTTGACCAAGATCATCATGTAATTCCCGTGCCAGAGCCGAGCGTTCCTGCTCCTGAATTTCCATCAACGTACGGGTAAGAAAACGGTTTTCATTGCGGGCGCTCTCCAGTGATTCAGTCATTTCGTTAAAATGCGAGGCCAGATCATTCGCCTCACGCAGGCTGTAACGACCCAAGCGGGCATGCAGATGCCCCTGCTGTACCTGATCAAAGGCTGCCAGAACGTCCGCCAACGGCCGCAATCCTGCACGTACTCCCAGATAAATAGCCAGATTGGAAATCAGGGCGCAGCCACAAAACAACCAGAACAACCAGCTGGACGAATGCCAGACTTCTTCAATTTCATCGCGATCATCGGAAATCAGCACCACTTTTTTGCCATTGCTGTCGGTCAGGGCTAGCTGATAGCCACGTCCGGGATGGTCAAACAAGGATTCAAACCAGGCCGGGACTGAATCTCCAGCCGGGCGTTCGACAGCATTTCCAGCAACCTGCACATGGCGCAGACTACTGCCCACCAGCGCCAGTATTTGCTGTGCCTGGCCGGATTGGATCAATGCCTCAACCACCGGTTTCATCGCCTGTTGCTCGCGTAGAACATCCTCTCTCCCTTGCACCAGCAAGGTTGCCAGACTGACAACCAACGCCAATGCAAAGGTGCTGTTGACCATCAGCAGGATTTGAGTCATGACATTCATACAGCCACTCCGATTGCATCCTTACCTGGTTGCCAACACCATCCCCGCACTCGCCGCAGCCACAATCGCCGCAGCCACAATCGCCGCAGCCACAATCGCCGCAGCCACAATTCCCGTAACCACAATTCCTGCACTGTCGGCTTGCGATCAGAACGCCAGTTTGATGCCAGCCTTGAAGGTTCGTGGTGCACCGGGGCCAACAAAGCTGTCCTCTTCAAAGCCGGGGTAGGCTTCACCCAACACGTCATCCGCTTCACCATAAACACCAAAGGTCTCGTAGTCACGATCAAACAGATTCACGATGCGGCCATATAGCTCAACCGCATCGGTCGGTTCATAACTGGCCCGCAGATTGACCAGGGCATAACCCGCCAACTGGGCATTTTCATTAGCTTCATCACCGCGAAAATACTGACTGCTGCGGTACTGTATATCCCCCCCAACCGACAGCGGTTGCCACAGTTTCCAGTCGGCAGCCAGTTTGAGATTGTGCTGCGGCAAGCCGGGAATACGATCCCCGGCTTGCACCTGACGATCAGAACCCCGTGGATTATTGGGACTGAATGACACAAAGGGTGTCTCAAACGTCGCCCGCATCCAGGTATAAGAAACAGCAAGTCGAACGCTTGTCCAGTGACCTGTCATGCCCAGCTCGGCCCCCAAGCGACGGGTTTTCCCCACATTGGCAAAATACCCTTCCGACGGCAAGCCTCCGGCTTGCTGAAACAGAATATCGTCATGACTGGTAGTGCGGAACAGGCCCGCCGTCCAACGCATATGTTCGGTCGCGGTGCCTTTCAGACCCGCTTCCACGGAACGGGTAACCACCTGTTCAAGCGGAGGATCAGACACAAAACCGTTTGGTAACTTGCAAGGGTCATTTTCGTCTGCACAGCTGAGTTCTGCCGGACTGGGTGCTCGCGACGCCTCACTGTAACTGGCATACAGATTCAGGCCACTGTCGAACACATAGGCCAGCCCCAGCATCGGATTAAGCCGGGTAAAGGTGTGATCACCATCAAGCGACCCTGGCCCGGATTCCAGTTGGTCTTGCATATCAATATTCACCTGATTGTAACGGGCACCCAGGGTCAAACTGAGCCAGTCATCCAGCGCCAGGGTATCGCTGACAAACAGCCCCAATGTACGGGTTTGGGTATCAAGGCTAACTTCCGACTCACCGTCATACAGACCAATAGCCGTCACGTCCCTGGCATCCTGTGGCGAATCGTTGTTAAGAATGGCAAACCCACTGCGCGAACGAAAATGAATATCGGCCTGATCAACCGTAACCCCTGCCGTCAGCAGGTTTTCCCGATCGGCCACCAACGCAGATGACGTCAGTTGCAGGCTGAACCCCTGGCTGCTTTGCTCCGTGCGCGAGGTGTTCACCGTCCCGTCAACGTCATCGGCTTCAATATCCAGCCCCAGCTCGGCGGCTATCGCTTCCAGAGTGGCCTCGTCGTCGTAACCGACAAACGTCACAGGTTCTTCCGCCCCCCCATCGTCATCTCCTTCGCAAAGGGTTTCTTCGCCATTCAGCTGACAGGCTTCATAGTCGGAATCATCGCCATTCAAGGTGGTGGTGAGGTTGCGACGAAGGTAAAGATTACCGGCCAGCTGCAACGTATCCGAAAACCAGTGGTCACCATCCAGCGCGAGGTAATTAAGCCGATTACGGGTAATATCCGGGTTGGTATAAATGGCGCTGCGACCTTCAAGCGCCATCAGCGCCTGCGGCACGGCACCATTACCAATCAGTTCGTTATCGTTCATCAGCAAGGTCAGGTTCAAGGCGCTGTCCAGTGAGCGCCAACTCAGTACCGACATGGCCTGGCGAATATCACTGCCGGAAGCATCACGCCAACCGTCTTCCTCTTCACGATTAAGCAAAATAAAATAACCCACGTCCTCATTGGCCAGCAGCCCTTGTCCACCACTCTGGAACTGAACCTGCCGGTAGCCAAATTGACCAGCCCCCAGTTCCAGCTCATTACCCTGGCTGTTAAAACCATTTTTCACCGCCATCGCAATTGAGCCGCCCAGCGTATTCTGACCAAACAGCGGATTAGAGCCGGAATACAAAGTCATATGGTTGACCGCATCGGTCGGGAGTAAATCCCAATTCACCGTATCCCCAAAAGGCTCATTAAAACGCACGCCATTGAGATAGACAGACACCCCCTGAGGCAAACCCAACAGCGGTGACGCGGTAAAACCGCGATACTGGACATCCGGCTGATACGGGTTACTGACGGCTTCATTAATACTTACCGAGCCCAGTTGATAACGCATATGTTCGGTAATGCTTTGCGCCTGGGTGCGCTCCAGGTCGGCACTGCCAAGACCTTGTACCGGGCTGACCAGCTGATCCTCCCGTACCCCGGCTCCAGCCACCGGCGTTGGCGCAACCACTACAATTTCTTCTGTCAGATTACCCATGTCCGACCAGGCGGCCAGAGGCAGCAGCCAACCGGCCAGGCTGCCTAACACCTTCCTTGAAGAATGACCGTTTGCGGGAAAACTCAGAAATGCCATCAGCCTCAGCCTTATTGTTATTATCAGATGCTGATATTCTGAACGGCGGCATGTCTGCTGGCTGTTCCCCGACCGTTGCTGATAACGACTGCTTTGGCACTAGGTGAACGGGATAGGGAAATCTTCCCGATTGTTCTTTCAATGGTTCCTTCAAGTCAGGAAAATAAAGATGCAGATAGCAATAATGAAGGAAAAAGCAAAAATATTGTGCCAAGGCAGGGGTTTTCGACTAACTTTACTACTTTAGACCCCCATACAAAACGCCAAGGTAGAATAGCTGACAGTAGCAGCACGGGGTGTAATGGGTAAATTACAAAAATAAAGAAACAGGAGTAGCTACCATGTTGACACTCCAGACCAGCCACAGTGCATCCGACGGCGCTTGTGACGCTGTCCCCAGCCAGAGCTCCCAGCCTGATATGACTGATACAACTTCAAGTGCAGAATTGCCGTCCAGCCCGCTGACGGAAAGCGAGACCCCGGTCTACAAACTGCTGATTGCCGATGATCACCCGTTGTTCCGGGAAGCCATTGCCGACGTTATTCGCAACCGCTACCCTAATTCAGACATTGTCGAAGCCGAAAATCTCGAGTCGGCCGCCGTATTGGCGAGTGCCCAGGATGATCTGGATCTGATCCTGCTCGACCTCAATATGCCTGGCATGAACGGCCTCAACGGCTTGATCCAGTTACGTAACGAATCCCCTACCATTCCCGTCGTCATCATCTCGGCTGAAGAAGAAAAAAGCGTGGTACTGCAAGCCATGACTTATGGTGCCGTGGGTTTTATCATCAAGTCCCTGCCACGGGAAAAAATGACCCAGGCACTCGAACAAGTGTTAGCAGGCCAGGTGTACCTGCCATCCGATGTTATTCGTGCCACTGATGACGGCCGCTCACGCCAGCGCCGTATTCAGGATGAAAACCTGATTCCCCCGGAAATGCTTAACAGCCTGACCCGCCGACAGTTACTGGTACTGGAACGCATGGCCAGCGGCGAATCCAACAAACAGATTGCCTACAACCTGTCGATTGCTGAAACCACCGTCAAGGCACATGTCTCGGCCATTTTACGCAAGCTCAGTGTGCACAACCGTATCCAGGCAGTACTGGCCGCCAGCAATGTAGACTTTAACCAATACCTGCGGCGCTGATTTCCCTCTTATTATTGTTAAAAGAAAAAACCGGGCGATGCCCGGTTTTTTTATGTGTTGACCGAACTAGCCGCCATGATCCTGGGCCATAATCACACTGGCTGCCCGCGCCGCATGCAATTTTTTATAGCTGTCGATCAGGCGCACATGCTTGTCGAGCCCATCCAGATTCATGCTGGTTTCTTCCAGCCCGTAAAACCGCACCGACCCATCCACAGACCCCAACGCCGCCGCCAGACGCTCACCACCAAACATACGACCGAAGTTACGGGTGAAGTCGGCCAGTGCCAGTTCATCGTCCAGCATCACTTCCAATACGCAATTCAGTGCCTGATAAAACAGCCCACGCTCGACGGTGTTGTCGTTAAATTGCAGGAAGGTTTCGACCAACTCTTTGGCTTCCTCGTGCTGACCTAACGCCAGATAGACCAGCAATTTCAATTCCAGTAGAGTCAGCTGACCCCAGGCACTATTGTCGTCAAATTCAATGCCAATCAAGGTCGTGATATCGGTGTAGTCATCCAGCTCGCTGGCTTCCAGACGCTCCACCAGATCGACCAATTGTTCCTCGTCCAGACGGTGCAGGTTAAGAATATCGTCGCGGAAATACAGCGCCTTATTGGTGTTGTCGTAGATCAGATCATCAACCGGATACACTTCGGAATAACCCGGCACCAGAATCCGACACGCTGGGACACCCAGGTCATTATAAGTGGCCATATACGATTCCAGACCGATCGTTTCCAGAATACCAAACAGGGTCGCGGCTTCTTCCTGATTGGCATGCTTGCGTTCGTCCGGGCTGGCATCCGCCTGTAGCGCCACAGCGAAATCCCATTCCACAAAATCAACATCCGCCTTGGCACTGAAAAAACGCCAGCTCACCAAACCGGTAGAGTCGATAAAGTGCTCAACAAAGTTATTCGGCTCCGTCACCGCATTGCTTTCAAACGTCGGTTGCGGCAAATCGTTCAGACCTTCAAAACTGCGACCTTGCAACAACTCCGTCAGCGAACGCTCCAGCGCCACCTCAAAACTCGGATGCGCCCCAAATGAAGCAAATACACCGCCGGTACGGGGGTTCATCAGCGTCACACACATCACCGGGAACTGACCGCCCAACGAGGCATCCTTTACCAGTACCGGAAAGCCCTGCTCTTCCAGCCCCTGGATACCCGCCACGATACCCGGATATTTGGCTAACACCTCATCGGGAACATCCGGCAGCGCAATTTCATCTTCCAGAATCTGGCGCTTGACCGCCCGTTCAAAAATCTCCGACAAACACTGCACCTGAGCTTCCGCCAGCGTATTACCGGCACTCATGCCGTTACTAAGAAACAGGTTTTCAATCAGATTGGACGGAAAGTACACCGTTTCACCATCGGACTGGCGCACAAATGGCAGCGACACAATACCGCGCTCACTATTGCCAGAGTTGGTGTCGAACAGGTGTGAGCCGCATAACTCACCGTCGGCGTTGTAAATGGCCAGACAATAGTCATCCAGAATGGCTTCTGGCAACTCATCGTTCGGTCCAGGCTGAAACCACTGTTCATTGGGGTAATGCACAAACTCGGCATTGGCAATTTCTTCACCAAAAAACTGGTCATTGTAGAAGAAATTGCAGTTCAGCCGCTCCAGAAACTCCCCCAGCGCCGACGCCAACGCACTCTCTTTGGTCGCACCCTTGCCGTTGGTAAAACACATCGGCGACGCCGCATCACGAATATGCAGCGACCACACATTGGGCACAATATTACGCCAGGAGGCGATCTCGATCTTCATCCCCAGATCCGCCAGCAGCCCGGTCATATTGGCGATGGTCTGCTCCAACGGTAAATCCTTACCTGGGATATACGTCGTGGCCTGCTCGTCCGCCGCCGTACCCACTAACAGCAGTGCCTGCGAGTCGTCATCGAGGTTATCCACCACCTCAATATCAAACTCGATACCGGTCTGAATCGCCCGCTTTACCGTACAACGCTCCATTGAACGCAGAATACCCAGCCGGTCTTTCTCCGCAATACCCTCAGGCAACTCCAGCTGAATCTTCAACAGCTGCTTGTAGCGGTTCTCAGGGTCGACAATATTGTTCTGTACCAGCCGCAAATTCTCGGTTGGAATATCCCGTGCAATGCAGTACACCTTGGCAAAATACGCCGCACACATCGCCGACGACGCCAGAAAATAATCGAACGGCCCCGGCGCAGAACCATCGCCTTTATAGCGGATGGGCTGATCCGAGATGACGGTAAAATCATCAAACTTGCCTTCGAGACGAAGGTTATCGAGAAAATTGACCTTGATTTGCATGAAGAGTACCGCATTGGAAAGAGTGGCCAGCGCGGTGACAGGTAGAAAGCGTCGCCCGCGTTGTGGAAGCTGGGCGCTATTATCCAGATTTTCAGCTGGAGTGTCGCGGGGAGCGGGGTTATGAACTCGGCTTGTGGCCCAGTTCACTCCGGGATGTGTGGTGACCGAAAGAGGTCATGCTTCAGCAAGGCCTGATTGTGACGCAACCCAAACTCACCAGCCCCTCCATATCTTCAATAAAATACCCCAGCGCCCGCCGTTCTATCTTTCTGATTCCAGCTTGCTGTGCGTCCGTCAGATTGTGATACCGCGAAGCAGCTCCGAAATCTCCAAACAATAAATGCCCGTCGGCATTGATCAGGGTGTTGTGAGCGTACACATCACCGTGGCAGATTTGAGTGGCTTCAAGGTGCTCCACCAGGCTGGTCATTTGCTTAATCAGGCAGTCGGCCAATTCGCGGCTAAGGGCTTGGCCTGCGGTGAAGGTGTCGCGGGTGCAGCTGTCGAGGCTGGGTGGCTGACCCAGATTGCTGTAGTCGTGTGGGATCAGCTTCATCACCAGGGCATCAAAGGCGGGTTCTGTTACCTGCGCCAATGCGGTGACCAGATTGGGATGCGGTGCGACCGACAAACAGGCGGCCAGTTCGTCTTGCGGGTAGCCATCGCTGGTGACGCCGCCATGAAAGACTTTCACGGCAACGTCCGGGTCGATGCCTGCCGGGGCTGATTGCCAATAAGCGCGGGAAATCACACCTGAGGCTCCACGACCCAATACGTCTCCCATTTCCAGGTCGCCACGGGCAACGGTCAACACGTTGTGATGAGATTCATGACGTGGGCAGAAGGGGTTGCCGGAGAACGCCAGCCAGGCCAGATTGGGCAGTTCGAGCAACTGATCGGGAAATACGTCAAACTGGTTGGCGGATATTCGCAGTAAGCCCAGTTTGTTCAGCCTGCTGATGCTGTTTGGCAGTGCGGTCAGCCGGTTGCCCGCGAGCATGAGTTTTTCCAGTGCACTCAGGTTGCCGAAGTTGCCAGGTAATTGGCTAATGCAGTTGTCCGTCAGAATCAGCCAGCGCACATTAGGCGGCAGGCAGGTTGCGGAAACGTCACGAATCTTGTTGTGCTTAAAGCCGACCATCGTTAAGGAATGGCAGAGACCAACGCCTTCGGGGATATGTTCGAACTGATTATCCGAGGCGAACAGGATTTTCAGTTGACTGAAACGATGCAGATCACCCGGCAGGTCAGTAAGCTGGTTACCGGACAAATCGAGTACTTCGAGGGTATCGGCAAGGCTGTAAATTTCTTCCGGGAACCCGCAGAGGCCTGCCGCTAATTTGAGGTGGCGGCTACCAGCCAGTTCGCCGCTGCGCAGTTGAGCAAGAGTGTGCATTAAAATCCTGTAGGCGTCGCTACGATTGAGCCAATCAAGCGGTGCCGGAGCGGTTGGTCATCACGAAGAGTGGTCGACACGAAGCCGAAATGTAACGTGAACTCTATAGGGCAAAGTATCACCTGCCAACTGAATCTGATCAGCTACCGCGCAGTTGCTCAAACCCCATATGAACCCCTACCAGCACACTGCCCGCCGCCAGTCCGGTCACGGCATTCAGCAGCACGCTCACCAATCCGCCTAAAACGCTGCTGACGGCAGGCAAGCTGGCAATCTGTTCAGCGGCATCGGCAGAATGTTCTATCGCGTGATGAATCAGCGGTACGCCATGTACGAGTATCGCACCACCCACCATAAACATGGCGGCGGTGCCAACGACGGAGAGAAATTTCATCAGCCAGGGAGCAGCGGCGACCAGCACCCGACCGATGGCTTGCCAGGTGGAGGTGGACGTCCGGGTCAGATAAAGGCCGAGGTCGTCGAGTTTGACGATACCGGCAACCAATCCATACACAAATACCGTCATCAGGACAGAGATTCCGGCCAATACAATCAGCTGTTCCATCAGGGTCGCATCGGCCACGGTGCCAAGGGTGATAACGATGATTTCAGCGGAGAGGATAAAGTCGGTACGAATGGCGCCTTGGATTTTGTCTTTTTCAAACGCCACCAGATCAAAATCCGGATCGGTCAGGGCTTTGAGCTGGCCTGCGTCAGCGTGTTTTTTACCGTGCTGCAGCAAGGCATGAATCAGTTTTTCTGCGCCTTCGTAACACAGGAACGCACCGCCCAGCATCAGTAATGGGGTAATCAGCCAGGGGATAATGGCACTGATCAGCAGCGCGGCAGGCACCAGAATCGTCTTGTTGCGCAGCGATCCCACGCCGACGGCCCAAACCACGGGTAATTCCCGGTCGGCCCGAACACCGGTGACTTGCTGGGCATTGAGGGCCAGGTCATCACCGAGTACTCCGGCGGTTTTTTGTGCGGCGACCTTGGTCATGGTAGCGACGTCGTCAAGCAACGTGGCGATGTCGTCGATCAGGGTAAGAAGGCTGGCTCCGGCCACGATAGGGTTCCTGCTAGGGCGAGTGATGGGCGTCAGTATAAGGCCTGTCCCCCGCCGCTGGCGGAGGATATTGGCATTTTTATTGACATGAAGAGTTTAGATACCGCGCTGAGCACATGGGCGATACAGCAAGTTGCTCACGCAACAATGGCGTGGTGAATCATATGATGAATCATGGCCTTGAGTTTGGCCGGGCGCACCGGTTTGTTCATCAACCGATAGCCCAATTCCCGCACTTCCTGTTTGAGTACGTTGGTGTAGTTGGCGGTAATCATCAGTACCGGGGCATCCAGCCCCTGCTCTGAGCGCAGCCGCGCTACTACGTCCAGCCCGGTGACGCCGTTGTCGAGGTGATAGTCGGCAATAATGAGATCGATACCGGCGTCCAGCTCTGGCTGCTCTTGCTGCAATTCTTCGTAGCTTCGTACCGCCACGACATCAAACCCCCAGCCACTGAGCAGGACGTCCATGGCGTGACAAATGGAGGCTTCGTTATCCAGTACCAGTGCTCGCCGTCCCAGAAACTGTTGATTGCCCAACAGCGCCAACCCTGGCGTTGTTGCCTTGCGAGCCAGCTGGCGGCGTCCATAAGGCACCAGTACCGAGAAGCAGGAACCGGATCCCAAGGTAGACTGCACCCGGATGGGGTGACCCAGAATCCCGGACATCTTGTCGACAATCGCCAGCCCCAATCCCAGTCCCTTGTCGCGGGCGGTGTCTTTCTGGCTGCCACGATTGAATTCAAGAAAAATCTCTTCCAGCTTGTCTTCGGCAATGCCGTCGCCGGAGTCCCATACCTGGATTTCCAGCCCCTCTTTGCGCCGACGGCAGCCCAGCGTAATCTTGCCCTGCCGGGTGTAGCGTACCGAGTTGGTAAGGAAGTTACGCAGGATCCGCGCTAACAACTGTGAGTCTGTCAGGATCACCGCCGAGGTGGCAATGTACTCAAACGCCAGACCGGAATCGGCAGCCAGGGTACGGTATTCATTCGCCAGGTTGCCCAGCAGGTCACCGGCACGGAACGCGGTAATATCCGGTTTGACCACGCCTGCATCCAGTTTGGAAATATCCACCAGCGCCGCCAGCAGGCTCTCAACGTCTTCCAGTGAATAATTGAGCGAGAACACCAGCTGGCGTGTGCGTTCGTCGAGGTTGTGTTCCATCAACGAGGCACAAAACAGCCGGGCGGCATTCATCGGCTGCAACAGGTCGTGGCTGGCGGCGGCGAGAAATTTGGTTTTACTGTGGTTGGCTTTTTCTGCTTCCTGCTTGGCATCGCGCAGCCGCTGCTCCATTTGCACCCGCTCTTCGATTTCCTGACGCAACTGACCGTTCAGCTCAGTCAGTTCCTTGGTGCGGTCTTCCACCCGTTGCTCCAGATGCTGATACGCCTGAGTGAGCGCTTCGGAGGTACGGCGAATTTCAGTAATATCCTGAATCAGAACGTAAAATCCCTGCACTTCGCCGTTGGCGTCCTTTTCCGGTACATAATTTTTGACGACGTGGCGGATTTCGCCGTTGGGAGCCGGATCGGTAATTTCAAAGTTGACGCTGCGCCCACTGAGCGCCCGTTCGATATAGGGGCGCAGGCGCACCATCTGCTCGGGCTGGATAATATCTTCCATATGGCGGCCCAGAATGACCTCGCGCTCGTAACCGTACCAGGTTTCGTAGGCACGGTTGGAGAACACCATGGTGAGATCCTTGTCGACATAACCAATCAGCGCCGGCACGGTGTCGGTGATCACCCGGACACGCTGTTCGCTTTCTGCCAGTGCTTTGACAGCCCGGCTGCGTTCCGTAATGTCGGTGTACGTGTTGACAAACTCGCCATCCGGCATCGGATGCGTGCGGATTTCGAGCACCCGGCCATTGGACAATACCTGTTCCAGCTGTAAACAGGGTCTGCCCTGATCATCCCGCGACAAAGGGTTCAGATCGTCGACTTCGGTCAGCTGCATCAGGCGCGAGAAGCTGAAACCGCTCACCAGCGCGGTTTTGCTTAAGCCGGTCAACTCGGTAAAGCGGTGATTCCAGGTTTCCAGATTCTGGGCCTGATTGACCAGCACCACCCCCTGGGAAAGGTTATCGAGGGTATTTTGCAAGGTTCGGGATTTGGTTGCCAGCGCCCGCTCTCGTAATGCGCGCTCGTTTTCAATCAGGGCACTGATGTCCTTGTACAGCACCACCAGGCCACCATCCCGAGTCGGACGCTCGCTGACATGCACCCAGGTGCCGCTGCGCATATGGAACACCTTGCCATCACCTGGCAAGGCACCGTGACCCGTGCTGACGGCTTCGCCATAATAACGATCAATCAGACGATGATGCTGCGACAGTTTGTGGATCTGTTGCTGATCCATGCCAGGAGAAATTTCGATTCCAGAGCTTTGCCAGAACTGGCTGAAACGGGAGTTAGCCAATACCAGCTTGCGGTCGGCGTCGTATAGTACAAAGGCATCGGAGATGCTTTCAATCGCCTGGCGCAGCAGGTCGTGGGCATTGGTTGCGGCGGCACTGGCCCGTACCAGTTCGACATTGGTGCTTTTGAGACTGTGCATCGCCTCATTCAGCGCTTCGGTGCGTTCTCTCACCTGTTCGGCCAGATAGACGGAATGCTTGAAGTTGTCGTAGGCGCCGTCTGAATTCTCTGGCCCGGCTTCAACCCGGTGCATCAACGCCCGGTTGATTTTTTCCAGGCGTCGATTCTTGTCTTCAAATTCAGCCAGTCGCCGTTTGAGATCATCGACCTCTGCGCTCAATAGTCAGCCCCTCCCAGCGCCACCCCAGTGAACGTCTGGTTTAAATGCATACCGTTAAACTGCTCACCATAGGTATTAAAGCCAATCACTTTATGGCGGGCAAACATGGCTGACGCGGATGCCATCAGATCGAGATGATCCAGCTCCAGCCGCCTGAAGATACAATCGTAGCCCAGAATCAGCTGCGGTGTGCCGATTCGCTGGCTGATGTCTTCAAACAGCCCATCGAGCTGCGCCAGCATGTCGGCGGAACGCGAACGAGTCAGCACAATGCCGGTATCCACGGCGCAATAGAACGACAGGCTGTTATCCGGGTTCACTTTCTGGATCGCGCGCGGGTAATAGCGTTCGCCAATTTTTACCGACAGCGGATTAAGGGCAAAGACTTGCGGACTCAGCGTCTCCAGCGGTATATCCAGAACCCGCGCATACTCAAGCGCTGCGGGTTCGGCATTGATTTCAAACACCCGCCGTTCCAGTGGATCGGCATCGGTGACCACCAGCTTGTCTTCGGTTGGTAGCAGGTGATGAATACTGAAAGCTTCAAAATCAAAAGCGGTATTCACCAGTAACAGAATAGCCGCATTGGTATGAAAACGGCCTTCGTAATACACATGGGTCTTGCTGTGACACATATCATCGGCGGCAGAACCACCGAGCAAAGGAATGCTGCCCAGATGGGCATTCAGCAGGCGCAACAGCCGTTCTTCTTCGACCGAAAGACCGTCCAGCAAGGTCAAAGCGAAGGTATTGCCCTTGATCGGCGCGACCTGACGCTCACGACAGCTGTCGAGCATCTGATGAATCAGCCCCTGGGCATCCGAAAAACTGAAACGGGCCAGATCCGACATCAGCGCCGACTGGATGGCAAACGACGATGCCGGAAAACCAATCGCGGTAATGCTGCCACTGCAATAACCAAACGGTGATATTTCACCAGCCGTGGTGCAACCGACCAGATCGATACCGGAAAAACAGCCGCCGAGTGCTTTCGCCAGCGCGTCAAAATCAAAATCGTTGGAACAGAAAAACACCACCTGACTCAGTTCGACATCAGACAACGCCTGATACAGCTCTTGGGCCGCGATCTCAGGATCCTGATTAAACGAACAGGCAGTTTTAATGCCATCGTACTGTTTTGGTTTTAATGCCAACATCGTTTCCACTCCCTGCTGGACGCCGTAATCGCCGAATGCCGGATCCGGATATAGCCCCGGAGACCAGCACCAGATAAAAACGGGTGAGGCCATCAACTGCGGACAGTACGAGTCTACTTAACCGTAAAGAGCAGGAATATGCTACTTCCGACCCCATACGACTGTCGATTCCGGAGGGATCAGACTGCTTGCCACAGCCCAGAACACGGATCAAAAAAACAGCCATAACCCAGTAGGGGATATCTATTTAATCCTGCACGACTCTGCGCGAGTGTTGCCGGTGATCAGGGCAAGGC
>CAJXTI010000033.1 GCA_913061185.1 uncultured Oceanobacter sp. | reverse complement strand
AGATTTCTGCCTGTCTCGTGGGCTCGGAGATGTGTATAAGAGACAGAGCTGGAACACACCGCAGCCAAGGCATTGCAACAGCAACTCGATACGCTGGCCAAGCAGCACGCCAATGTGGTGAACGAGTTGACCCGAGCCATGGTCAAGGCCAAAACGGAAGACCGGGGTGCACTGGCAGAAACCGGCAGCGAGCTGATTGATGTACCGGACTATTTGCAGCGTTTGCAGCTACTTACAGAAGAGGCATTGCCAGAGAAGCAAAACCGCTTCAAAGAATATCTGAACCGTTCCTCTGACGATGGTGTCACCCAGTTGCTAATGTCGGTAGAGGCCGAAGTAGAACGTATCGAAGACAAGCTGGAAGAAGTTAACAGCACCTTGCGGCGTGTGGATTTTCAAGCTGGACGTTATCTGCAACTGGTGGCAGGCAAGGTGGTACATGAAAGTCTGAAAACTTTTAATCGGGCCATTGCCACGTTGCGATCGGCCCGCTTTGTCGAAGACGACGGCGAAAGCCAGTACAAAGCGCTGCGCGGCATTATTGCGCTGTTGCGGGATGCCTGTGAGCGTCAGCGCACCCAACCCGCCAAGGCCTTGCTTGATCCGCGTTTCCGGCTCGAATTCAAGGTGTCAGTCATCGATCGGGCAACCGGCAGCGTGATGGAAACCCGCAGTGGCTCCCAGGGTGGCAGCGGTGGTGAAAAAGAAATTATTGCGTCGTATGTGTTAACGGCATCGCTGTCGTATGCGCTGTGCCCGGATGGCAGTAATCGGCCCCTGTTTGGCACCATTGTATTGGATGAGGCTTTTTCGCGCAGTTCCCATGTTGTGGCGGGGCGCATTATCGCTGCGCTAACGGAGTTTGGTTTACACGCGCTGTTTATTACTCCCAACAAGGAAATGCGGTTGTTACGCAATCACACGCGTTCGGCCATTGTGGTACACCGACGGGGGATGGCATCGACCTTGACCGCGCTGACTTGGCAGGAACTCGATATCGTGTATCAGCAGCGCAGCGTGCAACGTATTCGTCAGCCGGAAGATGCCAATGATGAAACTTCCAGCTGATCTGGCAGAAAAGCTGAGCAGGCAATGGCAACAGACCGAGCTTCGGCTTGAACGCTTGTTGTCAGAGGCGGCCTGGCCGGTTGAGTTGATGATTGGCAAACCTTCCGGTGAGCAGTTTGCCCGCCATACCGCTGAGGTGCGACAGCAAGTGCAGGCCTGGCAGGCTGTCACGGTCGGAGAGGTCATTTTTACAGCGGTGAAATACCGGGCTGCGGCGGATGCGGTTGAACTGCCGTTGTGCTGGCGCTTGCACACACCAACCGAATGGGTCGCTGCTACTGAGAATGAACAGGTGCAGCAAGAGTTCCGGATATTGGAGCAGCTGGTTTTTAGCGGTCGTGTGCGTCAGGTGTACCACGCCGCCTTGATTCGTGAGCGCTCGCTGTGGCGCAATAAACCAGTTGAGGACGTGATCACCACCGCTTCTCTGGCTGATTCACTGTCGCCCGGTGCAGCGCAAGGCAGGCCTCTGCGTCTGATGGCAGGGTTTGGGGTGGATACTAAATTTATGGAGCGTAACGCCAAGCTACTGCAACGACTGCTGGACGAGCGTTATAACGGCACCGCCAGCGAGCAGGGGCTACACGCTTTTTTGGATGCAGCGGTTGAGTCCGACCATTGGCTGCTGGTGAAACCTCTGACCAGCGGGCTGTTGCCCTTTAAGCGGCTAAGACTGAGCACCCGTGAACTGGCTGATACCCCCTTGCCTTGCCGTCGTATTTTGGTGATCGAAAACGAACGCTGTGAACACCTGTTACCGGAGCTGGATGCCATTGCGATTCTGGGGGCAGGTCTGGATCTGGGCTGGCTGGCGTCGCGGGTCTTTGACGGTAAACAGATTCTCTATTGGGGTGATATGGACAGCTGGGGCTTAACCATGCTGGCGCGCGCCAGACAGCTGCGCCCGGCAATAGGCTCGGTACTGATGGATCAGGCCACGTTCGAAGCATTCCATGTTGGTGCTGCCGTGGTAGAACCGGCTCCAGCAGGAGAGCAAATTCCAAATGGGCTGACGACAGCAGAACAGCAGTTTTATTTGTACTTGCTCAACAGCCCGAAAGGTCGGTTGGAACAGGAGTTTGTACCTGCATCACGGGTCGCCGACGCATTAAATAACTGGATAAAGCACCAACTGACCAACAACAGGTAGGACGAGCACCGTCTCTGTCCGGAACGAGCACCGTCTCTGTCCGGAACGAGCACCGTCTCTGTCCAGAACGAGCACCGTCTCTGTCCGGAACGAGCACCGTCTCTGTCCGGAATACCAATGCCACGCACGGAGGCGGTTCGGCGGCCACGCATGGAGGCGGTTTGGCGGCCACGCACGGAGGCGGTTCGGCGGCCACAGGTAGGGACGAGCACCGTCTCTGTCCGGAACGAGCACCGTCTCTGTCCGGAACGAGCACTGTCCCTGTCCGGAATACCAATGCCACGCACGGAGGCGGTTCGGCGGCCACGCACGGAGGCGGTTCGGTGGCCACGCAACGGTGAACCTGCCTGTCGTCGTGGCTGTCTGTTATAAATTTCTGTAGAATATCGGCCTCTTTTTTGTTCTTTCATCGTTACGGTGGGGGACAACCGACTTACAGACCAGTGACACAGACAGGTATCCCTTTGGAAATCAATCCAATCATCGAAACGATCAAAGACCTCACGGCGCGCACCGACGTGCTTAGGGGGTATCTTTGACTATGCCAACAAGACTGAACGGCTGGAAGAAGTAGAGCAGGAACTGGCTCAACCCGACGTTTGGAACGACGCTGCCCGCGCTCAGGAGCTGGGTAAGGAACGTTCCGCGCTGGAAGCGGTGGTCAAGACCATCGACACCCTTGATACCGGCCTTGCAGATCTGAAAGACTTGCTCGATATGGCCGTTGAGGAAAACGACGAAGAGGCGGTCGCTGAAGTTGAGTCTGAACTGGCCGACCTGCGGCAACAACTGGAGGCGCTGGAATTCCGTCGTATGTTCTCCGGTGAGCTGGATGCCAACAATGCTTACGTGGAAATCCAGTCCGGCTCGGGTGGTACAGAAGCCCAGGACTGGGCCAATATGATGTTGCGGATGTATTTGCGCTGGATTGAAGCTCATGGTTTCAAGGGCGAGTTGATGGAAGTATCCGATGGCGAAGTGGCCGGTATCAAGGGCGCGACCATCCGGGTTGAAGGCGAGTACGCTTATGGCTGGCTACGCACCGAGACTGGCGTTCACCGACTGGTGCGCAAGAGTCCGTTTGATTCCGGCAACCGTCGGCATACCTCGTTCTCTTCTGTGTTTGTATCACCGGAAGTGGATGACGATATCGATATCGAGATTAATCCGTCGGATCTGCGTATCGACGTTTACCGGGCTTCCGGTGCCGGTGGTCAGCACGTTAACCGGACGGAATCCGCAGTGCGTATTACTCACTTGCCGACCAATATCGTGACCCAGTGTCAGAACGATCGCTCGCAGCACAAGAACAAAGACCAGGCCATGAAACAGTTGAAGGCCAAGTTGTACGAGTTCGAGCTGCAAAAACGTAATGCCGCTGCTCAGGTGCTGGAAGATTCCAAGTCGGATATCGGCTGGGGCAGCCAGATTCGCTCTTACGTGCTCGACGATGCCCGTATCAAGGATTTGCGCACCGGGGTCGAAACCCGCAATACGCAAGCGGTATTGGATGGCGGTCTGGATCAGTTTATTGAAGCGAGCCTGAAAAAGGGGCTGTGATGCTGGTCAGTGGCTTGGCCCGATTGCATGTCGGCGGCAAGCCATCTCTACCGCGCACAGAGTACATAGTGTCTGACGTCCGTGTGTTGACGTCTGATCTGAAAACCATACATATAAGGTTCGACGTCTGACTTCGACGTCCGACCCTATACAGAACCGGGTTAAACAATGACCGAACAGAATCAAACCGCCCAGGAAGAAAACAAACTGATTGCCGAGCGTCGCGCCAAGCTGGAACAGCTGCGTGAAGGTAGCTTGGCAAATGGCCACCCGAATGACTTCAAGCGTGAACATCTGGCGGGTGAATTAAAAGCCAAGTATGGCGAAAAAGACAAGGCAACCCTGGCGGAAGAGCAGCACCCGGTCGTGGTTGCCGGTCGTGTGATGCGTCGTGGCGGCCCATTTGTCGGGATTCAGGACAGCAGCGGTTCGATCCAGTTTTACCTTGCCAAACCGAAGCAGAAAGAAAGCGAAGCGTGGCAGCTGCTGGACATCGGCGATATTGTCGGCGTGGCGGGCACCTTGCAGAAATCTGGCAAGGGCGATTTGTACGTTGAAATTGATGACATTACCAACCTGCGCATCCTGACCAAGTCCTTGCGGCCACTGCCAGACAAGTTTCATGGTCTGGGTGATCAGGAGATGAAATATCGTCAGCGTTATGTCGATCTGATCATCAATGAAGAAACTCGTAACACGTTTTTGATGCGTTCAAAAATCATTGAAGGCATTCGCTACTTCTTGTCCCAGCGCGGTTTTATGGAAGTGGAAACCCCCATGCTGCAAAGCATTCCGGGTGGCGCAACGGCCAAACCCTTTGAAACCCATCACAATGCCATGGGTATTGATATGTTCCTGCGGATCGCGCCAGAACTGTATCTGAAGCGGCTGGTGGTGGGCGGTTTCGACAAGGTGTTCGAGATCAATCGTAACTTCCGTAACGAAGGCACCAGCACCCGCCATAATCCTGAATTCACCATGATCGAGTTTTATCAGGCCTATGCGGATTACCGCGACCTGATGGACATTACCGAATCCATGTTGAAATTTATTGCCGAATCGGTGCTGGGCAACACTACCATTGAATATGGCGAATCAACCTACGACTTTGCTGCGCCGTTCCAACGCATGACCATGGTTGATGCGATTCTGAAGTACAACCCTGCAATGGACGCCGACGTGCTGAATCATGCTGAAGCCCATATCGACACGCTGAAACAGTACGCCCAGCAGGTCGGTATCAAAGACTCGCCCAAGCAGGCCGCTTGGGGGGCAGGCAAGTACATTTGTGAAATCTTCGAAGCAACCGCTGAAGAGCAATTGGATCAGCCCACCTTTATTACTGAATACCCGTGGGAAGTATCACCGCTGGCGCGTCGTAACGATGCCAACCCGTTTGTGACCGACCGTTTTGAATTCTTTGTCGGCGGTCGTGAACTGGCCAACGGTTTCTCCGAGTTAAACGACGCGGAAGACCAAGCGGCCCGCTTCCGCAAGCAGGTCGAAGAGAAAGACGCTGGTGACGATGAGGCGATGCACTACGATGCCGACTATATCAACGCGTTGGAATACGGCATGCCGCCAACCGCAGGTGAAGGGATCGGCATTGACCGTCTGGTAATGCTGTTTACCAACTCACACACCATTAAAGATGTGATCCTGTTTCCGCATATGAAGCCGCTGGCGTAATTCGGTTTCACTGTTTTTGTTTTGCATTTTGGTACGCACCCGAACTGCCCCAGGGCAGTTCAGCCTGTTTCTGGATCAGTAATATGAACAATAACTCGCAGACGATGGCGTGGATGGCTGAAGCCCTGTCTGACGCACTACTCCATGATAATCTTGATCATTTTCTGACACTGTTCAGAAAGACGATGGCGGTACCGGCCGCTGACTTCAAGTCGGATACACTGGGGCAGTACCTGTTTCAGTTACTGCCCAAATCCTCGAATCAGTTTGTTTTGGTGGCTCCGGCTTTTCCGGGGCGCAATGATCCCTGTTTCTGTGGCTCGGGCAAAAAGCTCAAAAAATGCTGTGTCGCGCTGAGTGATTTTCCGCTGCCTGTACCTGCCGATCTATTTTTGCTGGCCTTGTCAGCAATGAATAACCAGCAGTTGTTGGCGTTGGCGGAAAAGCCAGGCTGGACAGCCGCCGCTGCCGCTCTGTTCTGTGAACATGCGATGACGGAAATGGCATTCGATGCCGTGGTGACGGTCGGGCGTTATCTGACCTGCGAACCCGCAAAACTCAGAAACGAGCATCAGGAGCTGGTGAGTACCTTGTTCGATGCGTTGCTTGAAGTGCAGCTGGATGACGAACGATTTGCTTTGATGCAGCAACTGACCGAATGCAAACGCGCACCGTCGGTACAGTCTGTTGCCTATCAGCGTCTGGCTATGTTTGTATTTGAACAAGGGCAGGCAGCAGAAGCCCGGCAATATTTGCAGCAGGCGATGCGTCTGGATCCTGACCAGTACGAATTGCCAATGACGGAACTGACCATATTGTGCGCTGTTGCCGAAGATGCGGAAGTACGCGCCAGAGCCAAATTCTGGCAAGCCCGATTGCAGAAAAAGTATCAACAGGGCACCCCGATTCTGGAGTTCGTCAATCAAGTGGTGAAGGAAGGCAAGGCGCTTTATCTTCAACAACTCGATAGGATCGAAAACCTGTTAGATGCGCGCGAAGAGACTGCGGCTTTAGCGTTGGCCGATCCGTATATTGTGAATGTCGAAAAGGTACTCTCGCTGTTTGAGAGGTCTGAAAATACCTTTACCGGGTCTGCGTGTGACTTCAAGGTCGTTAAAGGCGAGGCGTCACGAATTCTGAAAGCGGAATACCGTCAAGACTATAAGGCATGGATACAGCAACTGGGCTTGATGGAACAAGACTGTCTCTCTCAGGCTCAGCGCCAAGAGCGAAGGTTAGGTGACGACCATTTCCGGGAAATGGCCGATGACATGCGTTGGTTGCTGCCAGATACTCGCTGGATCGACATATTACGTCAGGCCCCAGCCTTGCTGAATCATATTGAGGTGATTCAGCGGTTGACAGATATGGCGCAGCCGCTGCCCTATCCAGAAGCAGACGACACTGCTGACAGCCCTAACCAGCTCAGTTGTTTTGGTATATTCAGAATGATATTGGGGTTCAAGCGTCGGGAAGTGTTAATGAATATCTGTTTATCCTTACCCGCTGAGCTGACGTTACCTGGGCGTTTAAAGGCCAATCAGCCGTTTTGGGATCTGGCATACGACTACTACCTGGATTGTTGCGAGCACGTTGACGGTGATGTGGATAATGAAGATATGCTGGAACAACTGGTTGCACGAGAGCCAGCCACGCCAGTGTGGTTGCAAGAAGCGCTGGCACTGGTTTACCTGAAACAGCAGAAAAGTGAACAGCTGGTGGCGCTGGTACGGGGATGTCGACGCACCTCGGTGGCGTGTATCCTGATGCAGGCTTATGCTCTTCAGTTACAGCAACAGCCACAAGACGCGCTGGCTTGTATTCAACAATTGTTAGTGCGCAATCGCAAGTTTTTACGCCAGCTCAAGATGGCGCTGGCAGAGACAAGCCTGAGTCCGTTGGAAAATACAACGCTGGTAACCTTTGGCCAGATACTGCTGGAAGACAACGACAATCAGGCTGTGGTGGGTTGCCGTCAGTGGCTGTTGAGGCATCTGCCGAGCTGATGTTGTAATGGACAGGGACAGCCAGAGTTAGGGACGGGGCGCTGCCCCCGTCCTCTTATTATTATGCGTTACTGCACGATGGTCACCGGATACACCGCAGACTTTTTGGCCGTTGGGTTGAGTTTTCTCATTTCCGGAGCCAGTTTACCCAGTTCCTTGGCGCGGTTGCCAGATGACGGGTGAGTTGATAAGAACTCCGGCCCGGAGCTGCCACCGACTTTCTGCATTTTTTCCCAGAGCGTAACGGCGGAGGTCGGGGAATAACCAGCACGGGTAGCCAGCTCGATGCCGATACGGTCTGCTTCGTTTTCGGCAGTCCGACTGTTGGGCAGTTGCAAGGCATACTTCGCTGCCATGGCACCACCCGAGAGGGCGATGGCGTTGTTGTCGGTAGCGGCAGCTGTTGCCGCCAGGCCGGCATTGATCACCATGGCCCGCGACATTTGCTCGGCGGTGTGGTTGGCCAGCGCGTGGGAAATTTCATGCCCCATGATTTGGGCAATTTCATCATCGGTCAGATTGAGTTGGTCGATAATGCCGGTATAAATAGCCATACGACCGCCGGCCATACACCAGGCGTTCAAGGTGTCGGGGTCGTTAATGATGGCCACACTCCATTCCCAGCTGGCTGTTTTCGGGTATTTGGCAACCGCTTCTGTGATCAGTCTTCCGGTAATGGTTTTGATGCGACTGATGCGCTTGGGGTCGGTGACCAGCTGGTCGCTTTCTTCCAGCTCGCTGACGGTGCTCAGGTAGGCGCTTTTGGATTCGCTGATGGCTTTTTCTGGTGAGATTACCATCAATTGGGTACGTCCGGTGGGGCTGGTGGCGCAACCGGCCAAGATCAGGGCGGTGGTGATTCCCGAAAGCAGCAAGGATGTGTTGATAGTCAGTTTGGGTGTGTACGTCATTATCGTTTTCCGTTTTTGATAATCCTGATATGGCCAGTTTACGGTCAATTGCCTTCAGTCTGAAGAGATGCAGTGACAGTTCGTTTAATTCAGGGTGTCTCTGTCATCCGGCTGTTATAATCGCCGCAATATTATTGTGAGGCGTCTACGTGTTTACTGATTATCCCCTGAATGCTCGCCTGGCGCTTGGCCTGGAAAAATTGTCTCTGGAAGCTCCGACGGAGGTGCAGCAGGCAGTACTGCCGCTGGCATTGGCGGGCAAGGATATTCAGGTCTGTGCCGAGACGGGCAGTGGTAAAACCCTGGCCTATCTGTTGCCCGTGATGCAGGGGTTACTGGATCGGGATGCGCCCAACTCCGCAACCCGTGCGTTGATTATGTGTCCCACCCGAGAGCTGGCTACCCAGGTGACCAAGGTGTGTCAGCATTTTTGTGATCTGACGACACTCAGTGTCGGACAGTTGTGTGGTGGTGAAGAGTTCCAGTATCAGGCGGCGTTGCTGCGTAAAAATCCGGAGTTGATTATTGCAACGCCAGGTCGTCTGGTGGATCACCTGAAACGTGGTACGTGTGATCTGGGCGATCTGGAATATCTGATTCTGGATGAAGCCGACCGTATGCTGGATATGGGCTTTGCCGAAGATATGGACATCATTCGTCGCGCTTGTAATAACGAGCGTCAGACCATGCTGCTTTCGGCGACCTTGCGCCATGAAGGGGTTGGCCGAATTGCCGCCAATCTGCTGAAAAATCCTGAAGAAATCACTACCCATACCATTCAGGAGCAGCACGGTTTAATCACCCAGCAGCGGATTCTTGCGGATGATAACGCTCATAAAGACCGCTTGATCGCTTGGTTACTGGCGCATGAAACCTACGAAAAGGCGTTGATTTTTGTTAATAAACGCACCGAGGTCGAACGCCTGTCAGAATTTGTTCGTCGTCATCGTAACGGTGTTGCCATGCTACACGGCGAAATGACCCAGGATGAGCGCAAGTATGTGATGCAGACGCTCAGGGAAGGCAAACGTAATATTCTGGTGGCGACGGATGTGGCGGCGCGTGGCCTGGATGTTGAGGGAATGGATCTGGTGATCAATTATGATCTGGCGCGCAAGGGCGATGAATACGTTCACCGTATTGGCCGTACTGGCCGGGCAGGCAAGTCGGGTTTGGCCATCAGTCTGATTTCTCCGTATGAATGGAATCTCAAGGCGGCGATCGAAAGTTATATTCAGGTTGTGATGGAACCGCGCAAAATTGAAGGCTTGGTGGCGGTATACAAAGGCCCGAAAAAACTCAAGGCTTCGGGCAAGGCGGCATCTGTTGGTAAACGTAAACCAAAGACCAAAGCTGCTTCGTCCGGTCGTGATGGCAAGCCAGCCAGAACCGGGCCGCGTCCATCCCGACCTGCTGTTGCGGGGAGCCGTCCCGCTGCTGGAAGCCGTGCAGCGGAAGGGAACCGTCCTGCTGCTGTAGGGAGTCGTCCGAGTACGCGTAAAAGTAATGTCACGGATGGCGAAGGCTTTGCACCGTTACATCGGAAAAAGCCAACCGAGTAGGTTGGCTTTTTGGCTGCAGTGCCGGTTATAACTGGTCGTGGTTATTGGCCAAAACGGCCAGCGTTGTAGTCGGCAATGGCTTGTTCGATTTCCTCGACGCTGTTCATCACAAATGGCCCGTAGTGAGCTATTGGTTCTCGCAATGGGCGTCCCGTCAGCAGCAGCAGATCGGTATCACTGGCGGCATTCAGCGTGATTATTTCTTCAGCGGTGTCAAACATAACCAGAGACTGGCTGTGGTTCATGTCAGTTAAGAGACCCTGATAAACATAGGCCATGGCGCTATGGCCAGCAGTGATTGGCAAAGTGAGCTGTTGCCCAGCGTCAAGGTGTATGTCGGCAATGCCAGCGTTGGCTGCGATGGTTGCCAATGGTGCGACATAGTTTTCACCATCGATGATCCAGTGTCCGGCGATCAGCTTTAGTTGAGCACCGCAGGCAGCCGTTTGGTGCAGAATTTCATCAGCGGCAACATCACGGTACCCCGGTGTCTTCATCTTTTCGCTGGCAGGCAGATTAATCCAGAGCTGGAAGCCATGCAGTGCGTCCATTTCCCGCGACGGCATTTCGGAGTGAATAATGCCGCGTCCGGCCGACATCCATTGTGCGCCACCACTGTTGATCAGGCCGCGGTTACCAAGGTGATCCTTGTGTTCCAGTGCGCCCTGAAGCAAATAGGTCAGGGTTTCCATGCCCCGGTGAGGGTGGGGCGGGAAGCCGCCGATGTAGTCATCCGGGTTGTCTGATCGCAGTTCGTCGATCATTAGAAATGGATCGGAGGCGGTGTCGTTAAAGAGTGCGACACGCTGAATTTTTACGCCATCGCCATCAGAACTGGCGTGGCTGCGAATGATTTTCTGGTAACGCTGGGACATAACATTCTCCTGATAATGTGAGAAGGCTACACCGTCTTTCTTCTGGCTGCTGAGGATAATTTACCGGCTATCAATCGAATAAATCGAATGAAAGGCTATGGAATGATCTATTAAACAGCCGTTTGTGCCTGAATCTGATCATCCAGGCCTAATATAATGGCGTGTTGCAGTTGCTGGCATAACACCGGGTCGGAAAACGGTTCTCCATTCTGATCCACGATGTAGAAAATATCCGATACTCGTTCACCTTCGGTGAGAATCTTGGCTCCCTGCATCTGGGCGCCAAACTCGGAGAAAATAGCACCCACGCGTGCCAGTAATCCCGGACGGTCGGCTGCCGTGACTTCCAGCACCGTGCGTTGCATGTGAGGATCATTGCTCATGGTGACTTGGGTCTCGACTGGAAATTGCTTGAGCAGACGCGGAGTGCGGCGCTGAATGATCGTGGAGTATTCTTCCGGGTTCTCCAGCGCAGTGATCAAGGCGTGACGGATGGTGTCCAGGCGTTGTGGGTCATTGATCGGACGGTTGTTCTCATCCAGAACGATATAGGTATCAACGGCCTTGTTGTCTGATTCGGAGGTCATGACTCGGGCATCCTGAATATTGAGGTTGAGCTGATCCAGGGTGGCAGTGGTGACTGCAAACAGGTCGATCTGGTCTTTCATGTAAATAAAAATCTGTGTGGCACCTTCCCGATCCCGGTCAGAGGTTTGGCGAATGGAAATCAGTGGATCTCTTTTATTGCCATGCCCAGCGATGGATAGGGTGTGCCAGAGAATGTTGTCAACACTTTCTCTTAGAAAATAATCATCACCACAGTCGCCCCAGATCGCCAGGGTTTGCTCCCGGCTCAGTCCCTGTGTTGTCAGTTGCGACAAGGCTTCCTGCTGAATTTCCTCGATATAGTCTTCCTTGTTTAATGGATTGGCGAGACCACGACGCAGGGCTTGTTGGGTATTAAAATACAGCGAGCGCATCTGCTCTGCACGCCAGCTGGTCCAAAGCTTTGGATTGGTGCTGATCATATCGGCCAGGGTGATCAGGTAGAGCATGTCGAGGTGATGCTGGTCGCCAATGTCCAATGCAAACTGGTGAATGTCATCCGGATTGTTCAGATCGAGCCGTTGTGCCGCGTACGACATAGTGAGGTGGTTGGCGACCAGCCAGCAGACCATATGGGTATCGGTGGGGCGCAGATTGTGCTGGCTGCAAAACTGCAAGGCGATGGCTTCGCCGTTACTGGAATGATCACCTTCCTGAGCCTTGCCAGTGTCGTGCAGCAGGGAGGCCAGATACAGGACTTCGCGGCGCTGAATGCGATGAATCAGCTTGGATGCCAGCGGGTACTGGTTACGCAGGCTGGAAAAGCGCAGCTGGCGCAACATGCGGATCATGCGGAAGCTGTGGTCATCGACGGTATGAATGTGCAGCAGGTCGTGCTCCATCATGCCGATGATACGACCAAACTCGGGAATGTAACGTCCGAGAATGCCGTAGCGCATCATGCGTGACAATTCACGCACGACGTGATTTTTGTGGCAAATCAGATCAATAAAACAGGCATTGTTTGCGGGGTTGGTGCGGAATGTATAGTCAATTAGATGGCGATGATCACGTAATGCACGAATGGTATCGGAATGAACACCTTTCAGGTCGGGGGTGTTGGCACAAAGGACAAAGACTTTTAATAACCAGGCGGGCTCGCGGGCAAACAGCTGCAGATCAATCAATTGCAGGTAACCATTAAACAGCACAAAGTGTTCGTTTACAGCAACGGGCTCGATACCTTCATGGCTTTTCATGAAATCTTCGTTGAAATGCAGCAACAACAGATCGCATAACTCGGTGGTTGAGAGCTGGTTGCGGTAAAAGCGGGTCATAAAGCGCTCGACACCGAGATGATCGTTGTCATCTTCAAATCCCAGCAGGCTGGCAATCTGGCGTTGCAGGTTAAACAACAGGCGGTCTTCTTCCCGTCCTGCCAGCATGTGCAGGGCGTAACGTACCTGCCAGAGAAATTTCATGCTGCCGGCCAGTCGTGTGAATTCAAACTCGGTCAGAAAGCCCCGGTTCTCCAGTGCCTTGAGGCTGCCGTCACCAAAGTATCGTGTGGTCACCCAGCTGACGGTCTGGATGTCACGCAAGGCCCCCGGCGAGTTTTTGACATTGGGTTCGAGGTTGTATTCGGAGTCGTTATGCTTGTCGTGACGTTTTTCCAGTTCGTGCCATTTCTCTTTGAAAAAAGTTGCCGCAGGCCACATATCCGGGCTGTCGATAATGTTCCTCAGGTCAGCGTAGAGTTCAGCCGTACCGGCGATCATTCGGCTTTCAAGCATGTTGGTAATAATGGTGAGGTCTTTCGATGCTTCCTTGCGGCAATCGTCTAGTGTTCTGACGCTATGACCGACTTCCAGCTTCAGATCCCAAAGCAGAGTGATAAACCCTTGCAGCTGTTCAGAGCTGGTGGTGATGGCTGCTTCGTCGCGACAGAGCAATAGCAGATCGATGTCCGAGTAGGGGTGTAGTTCTCCACGTCCGTAACCGCCGACCGCTACCAGAGCCAGGTTGTCATTTTGCAGGCCATTGTGCTGCCAGAGGCAGGCCAGCAAGGTGTCCATTTGTGCTGAACGAAATCGCACCGGGGTTTCTGCATCCAGTGTGGCGCGAAAATACGCATCGGCCTTTTGCTGGGTTTGTTGCAGTACTTCGCGGATGACCGGAATTGGCCCAGAGCATGCCGCCAGCCGGGCCAAAAGCTCTGGCTGGTCAGCGAGCTTCAGTTCAGGTCGCTCCAGGATCATGCGCCAGCCCGGTATTTTTCACCCGGGCGTGCCGTCAGCACCTCCACTCCGGATGTCGTGACCAATAGCGTGTGCTCCCACTGGGCGGACGGTTTGCGATCCTTGGTGACCACGGTCCAGCCATCCTTCATCAGTTTGTTGAAGCGGGTACCCAGGTTGATCATGGGTTCAATGGTAAAGGTCATGCCTTCTTCCAGTGCCATACCGGTACCCGGCTTGCCGTAGTGCAGTACCTGAGGGTCTTCGTGAAAGGTTTTGCCGATGCCATGGCCGCAGTATTCACGTACCACTGAGTAGTGATTGGATTCTGCGTGTTTCTGGATAGCGGCGCCGATGTCACCCAACTGAACACCAGGACGTACCATATCAATACCCAAGTAGAGGCACTCTTGAGTGATTTCCACCAGGCGCTTCACTGCCGCTATTGGCTCGCCAACAAAGAACATCTGGCTGGTGTCGCCGTGGTAGCCATCTTTGATGACTGTAATATCGATGTTGATGATGTCGCCTTTTTTCAGGATTTTGTCATTGCTGGGAATGCCGTGACAAATCACCTGGTTGATCGAGGTGCAGATGGATTTGGGGAAGCCGTTGTAATTCAGTGGTGCCGGGATGGCTTGCTGTTCATTCACGATGTAGTTGTGGCACAGGGTATCCAGTTCTCCCGTGGATACACCGGGGACGACATAAGGCCCGATCATTTCAAGGACGTCAGCTGCCAGGCGCCCGGCAACGCGCATTTTTTCAATTTCTTCAGCCGTTTTGATGGTAACAGTCATGTATAGATGCAGAATTCCGCTGGTAGATGAGCCATTGTATCGGTTGTGACCGCAGTGTTGAACAATCATTAAATGTAATTGTACGTGACAAGGAAAGCTATGGCTCTGGTCTCGATGGCTTCAAAGTGGTATAAAGCGCGCGCTGTAAGCACCGTCGGGGCAGGGCAAGTAATTGACTCTGTACCGGCAACTAAATCACACACGTGCCACAACGATGTGTCGGGGTGCTGCCAACTTCGGTTGTGCAGTCGACTCATTGGGTACGTGGAGGCCTAACCCAACTGTATAAGGTATTAGATATGGCACAAGTAAATATGCGTGACCTGCTGAAAGCAGGCGTTCACTTTGGTCACCAGACTCGTTACTGGAACCCGAAAATGGGTCGTTACATTTTTGGTGCACGTAACAAGATTCACATCATCAATCTGGAACACACGGTTCCGGCGATGAATGAGGCTCTGGTTAAAATTGAAGGCATCGCTGCCCGTAACAACAAGATTCTGTTTGTTGGTACCAAGCGCGCTGCTGGCAAGATCATCAAGGAACAGGCCGAACGTGCCGGTATGCCATTTGTGGCGCACCGCTGGCTGGGCGGCATGCTGACCAACTACAAAACCATTCGTCAGTCTATTCGTCGTCTGCGTGACCTCGAAACGCAACAAGCTGACGGTACATTTGAGCAACTGACCAAAAAAGAAGCCCTGATGCGTAGCCGTGAAATGGAGAAGCTGGAACGCTCCATTGGTGGTATCAAGGAAATGGGCGGTTTGCCAGATATGGTGTTTGTAATCGACGTTGACCATGAACGTATTGCGATTCAGGAAGCTAACAAGCTGGGTATCCCGGTTGTTGGTATTGTTGATACCAACTCCAACCCGGACGGTATCGATTTCGTAATCCCTGGCAATGACGATGCCATTCGCGCTATCCAGATTTATGCTTCTGCTGTTGCAGATGCCGTTCTGGAAGGCAAGCAGCAGAATGGCCCGGCTGCAGACGAGTTTGTTGAAGTGGCTGCTGAAGAAGCACCTGCAGCAGAAACACCTGCTGAGTAATTGACAACTCGGGTCGGTAAAAAAGGGGGCGTGCCCCCTTTTTTTTAAGCAAGAAATTGAAGACAAGTTAACAAAAGAGGATTGGGATTATGGCGAACGTATCGGCCGCTCTGGTTAAAGAACTGCGTGAACGTACTGGTCTGGGTATGATGGAGTGCAAAAAAGCTCTGACTGCCAATGACGGTGATATCGACAAAGCAATTGAAGACCTGCGTAAGAATTCCGGTCTGAAAGCGGCCAAGAAAGCTGACCGTACTGCTGCCGAAGGCAAGCTGCGTATTCAGGTTCAGGACGGTGTTGCGTTTGTTGTAGAAGTGAACTCCGAGACTGACTTTGCTGCTGGCGATTCAAACTTCAATGCCTTTGCAGATCTGGTGGTTGCCAAACTGGCAGATACTCGTGAGACCGACGTTGCCAAGCTGATGGCAGGCGACCTGGAAGAGGCGCGTATGGCGCTGGTTCAGAAGATCGGTGAGAACATTACTGTTCGTCGTCCGGTGGTTATTGAGGCCGGTGTTGTGGGAGCTTACCTGCACTCCAATGGCAAGGTTGGCTGTGTGGTGGCATTGAATGGTGGTAGTGAAGACGTCGCCAAAGACATTGCCATGCACGTCACTGCATCCAGCCCTCGTGTGGTTCGTGGTGAAGACATGCCCGCAGAAGTGCTGGAAAAAGAAAAAGAAATTATCAAGGCGCAGCCAGATATGGCAGGCAAGCCGGATGCGATCGTTGAAAAAATGATGGTTGGTCGTATCAACAAGTTCCTGAAAGAAAACAGCTTGCTGGATCAGCCGTTCGTCAAGAACCCTGATCAGACTGTTGGTCAGCTGGCGAAAGAAGCCGGTGCTGACGTTGTTTCTTTCATCCGTATGGAAGTGGGTGAAGGTATCGAAGTTGAGAAAGTAGACTTCGCTGCAGAGGTTGCTGCACAGCTGAAAGGCTGATACAAAATCGGGGCAAAACATCAGGGATTGTCCCAACCTGAATATGCCGGGGTCGCCCGGCATATTTGTATCCAATACACGCTAATGGAGTCGGTCATGGCTAAACAGCAGAGTCCTAAATACAAACGTATCTTGTTAAAGCTGAGTGGCGAAGCCCTGATGGGTGAGCTGGATTTCGGCATTGATCCCAAAGTGCTGGATCGTATGGCGCTGGAAATTGGGCAGCTCAAGGGTATTGGTGTTCAGGTTGGTCTGGTTATTGGTGGTGGGAACCTGTTTCGCGGCAAGAAACTGAGCGAATCGGGTCTGGATCGTGTCGCCGGAGATCACATGGGGATGCTGGCAACCGTTATGAATGCCCTGGCGATGCGGGATGCGCTGGAGCGCGCCAATATTACCACGCGAGTCATGTCTGCGATTCCGATGAGTGGCGTGGTCGATCATTATGACCGTCGCAGTGCTATTCGTGCGCTGGATATTGGGGATGTGGTTATTTTTGCTGCAGGTACCGGCAATCCTTTTTTTACTACCGACTCGGCGGCTTGTTTGCGTGGCATCGAGATCAATGCTGACGTGGTAATGAAAGCCACCAACGTGGATGGTGTGTATACTGCAGACCCGAAGAAAGACCCCAGTGCGACCAAGTACGATACCCTGACGTATCAGGAAGTTCTGGAAAAGCAGCTGGGTGTGATGGATTTGACCGCTATATGCCTGGCGCGTGATCATCAAATGCCGCTGCGGGTCTACGATATGAATGAAGTTGGTGTGCTTGCCCGTCTGGTCACTGGCGGTGACGACGGCACATTGATTGTAAGCGAGGAACAATGAGTATGATCGAAGATATTAAGCAAGATGCAGAAGAACGAATGGGCAAAAGTGTGTCCTCATTGCTGGATGCCTTCAAGCGTGTACGTACCGGCCGGGCGAACCCCGCCATTCTTGATAACATCAGCGTTGATTATTACGGAACCGCGACACCGATTGCTCAGGCAGCCAATGTGATTGTTGAAGATGGCCGTACGCTGGCGATCAATCCATGGGAAAAAGCCATGGTCACGGTGATTGAACGGGCTATTCTCAAGTCTGATCTGGGTCTGAATCCGAACACCTCCGGTGATACCATTCGCCTGCATATGCCGATGCTGACCGAAGAAACCCGCAAGGATTTCATCAAGCTGGCGCGTTCAGAGGCCGAAAAAGGGCGAGTTTCCATTCGCAACATTCGTCGCGATGCCAATGGCAGCATCAAAGAGCTGCTGAAAGAAAAAATGATCTCCGAAGATGAAGAGCGCAGTGGTGAGGATCAGATTCAGAAGCTGACCGATAAGTTTATCGCCGAAGTGGATGCTCATCTGGCGCAGAAAGAAAAAGATCTGATGCAGGTCTGATTATTCTTCATGTCTACCAGTATCGATGATAAAAACGCGGCTGTTGGCCGCGTTCCCCGTCATGTTGCCATGATTATGGATGGCAACAATCGCTGGGCCAAATCGCGTCATTTGCCAGGTATCGCCGGCCATAAGGCGGGGGTTGATGCTGTGCGTCAGGCGGTTGAAGTGTCGGCGCGGGCAGGGGTCGAGGTATTGACCCTGTTTGCTTTTTCCAGTGAAAACTGGCGTCGTCCGGCAGCGGAGGTATCTGCACTCATGCAGCTCTTTACGGTTGCGTTGGAGCGGGAAGTCAAACGGCTGCATCGTAATAAACTGCGACTGGTCGTCATGGGCGATAAAAACGGTTTTTCGGCACGTATTCAAAAGTTGATTGCCGATGCGGAGACGCTGACAGCGAACAATACTGGCATGGTCATCGTGATTGCCGCCAATTATGGTGGTCAGTGGGACATTGCCCAGGCTTGTCGGAAAATGGCGATTGAGGTACAGCAAGGACGTCTGGATCCCGCTGATATCAACGAACATACCTTGCATCAATACACCTGGCTGAGCGAATATCCGGCACCGGATTTATTGATTCGCACCGGCGGCGAACAACGTATCAGTAACTTTATGTTGTGGCAGTGCGCGTATAGCGAGCTGTATTTTTCTCCGGTGTATTGGCCAGACTTTAAAGAACAAGAATATCGCCAGGCGCTTGAATCCTTTGCGGATCGACCCCGTCGCTTTGGCCGAACTGATGACCAGCTGAAGGAAACCGCCAGCCGTGTTTAAACAGCGTGTGATCACCGCTCTGGTGCTCGCTCCCCTGATGGTCATCGGCATTTTCTTTTTGCCGTTGAAACAATTTGCCATCTTTATTGCCGCCATTGCCACTATTGGAGCCTGGGAATGGGCCAATATCGCGGGTTATGAGCGTCGCTGGGGACGGGTTGCCTACGCCTTGATGGTGTTTGTTTGTCTTTATATCAGTGCCCGTGTCCTCCGGATTCGCCCGGAGTTACTGGTGTATTACCTCGCCGTTGGAGCGTTGTGGTGGATCGTCGCCTTTGCCCTGGTCAAACGTTATCCCGGCGGAACCAGTTTATGGACTTCCCGCCCGGTCAGAGGGGCGCTGGGTCTGTGTGTGCTGGTGCCAATGTGGGTCGGTTTCATGCACCTCAAGGTACAACCTCACAGCTCATTGTTGATTATTTTTGTGATGCTGATTGTCTGGGGCGCAGATACCGGTGCCTATTTTTCTGGCAAGCGCTGGGGAAATACCAAGCTCGCTCCCCATGTCAGTCCGGGTAAGTCCTGGGCCGGGTTCTGGGGTGGGCTGGCGACCGCAGCTCTGGTCGCGATACTGTTTGGTTTGGGGCTGGATCGTTGGCTGCAACCGATGTCGCGTGACGATTATTTGCAAATGTTACTGATTGCCGTAATCACCATGGTTGTTTCCGTACTCGGGGATTTGGTCGAAAGCATGATGAAACGCCATCGCGGTATAAAAGACAGCTCGTCGCTGTTGCCGGGACACGGCGGGGTGCTGGATCGGATCGACAGTATGGCGGCAGCGGTACCGGTATTTGCCTTATGTATTCACCTGCTTGATTGGGGGTTTGGTCAATGATCCGTGCAGTGACCATCTTGGGAGCGACGGGGTCGATTGGTAGCAGCACACTGGATGTGATCGCCCGTCATCCTGAGCGTTACCGGGTTTTTGCACTGACCGCTGCTACTAATGCAGAAAAACTGGCTGCTCAGGTGCTTAAACACTCGCCTGATTATGCGGTCATGCTGGATAACATCGGTGCCGATGCGGTTCGTTGTCGGCTGCCTGCCGGTCACCCTACCCAGGTCTTGTCTGGTGAGGAGGCGTTAGCCTGGGTCGCAGGCCATGAGGATACCGATATGGTGATGGCGGCGATTGTTGGTGCTGCCGGGTTGTTGCCATCGCTGGCCGCCGCCCGCGCCGGTAAACGTGTATTGCTGGCCAATAAAGAAGCGCTGGTGATGGCTGGGCCTCTCTTTATGGAGGCCATCAAACAGGGTGGGGCCGAGTTACTGCCCATTGATAGCGAACATAATGCGATTTTCCAGTCGCTACCTGAACACTACGGTGGCCACTTTGCTCCGCATGGTATCAGCAAAATTTTATTGACGGCTTCCGGTGGCCCATTCCGGGGTTGGCAGTCTGCAGAGCTTGAAGCGGTCACCCCGGCCCAGGCGGTTGCTCATCCGAACTGGTCCATGGGGCAAAAAATCTCGGTCGACTCCGCCACCCTGATGAACAAGGGACTGGAGTTGATCGAAGCCTGTTTTCTGTTTAACTGCCAACCGGATCAGGTTCAGGTGGTGGTGCATCCCCAAAGTGTTATCCATAGTCTGGTGCAATATTGTGATGGTTCGGTCATGGCTCAGTTGGGCCAGCCCGATATGCGTACTCCGATTGCCTACGGTCTTGCCTGGCCAGAACGAATCACTTCCGGCGTTGCGCCATTGGATCTGGTGACGATTGGCCGGTTTGATTTTGAGGCCGCTGACGAAGAGACTTTTCCCTGTTTGGCTCTGGCTCGACGGGCATTTAGCGTGGGTGGCACCATGCCAACGGTATTAAACGCTGCTAACGAAATTGCCGTTGAGGCATTCCTTGGGGAACGAATTCCCTTCAGTACCATTCCAACGCTCGTCGAACGGGTGATGGATGCTCATGAAGCGACAACGGTGAAGAGTCTGGAGACGGTACTGATGGCTGATCAGTGGGCCCGTAATCAGGCGATCCTGTTGCTGCAAGGTTCTGTAAACGAGGTGGATGCGTGACAATTCTCTGGTTTATCGTCGCCATCAGTGTGCTGGTGGTGGTTCATGAATACGGTCATTTCTGGGCTGCCCGCCGTTGCGGTGTCCAGGTGCTGCGGTTTTCAGTGGGGTTTGGCAATCCATTGTTTTCTGTACGCGACAAGCGTGGAACCGAATACTCGGTGGCACCGTTACCCTTGGGTGGCTACGTTAAGATGCTGGATGAACGCGAAGCCGAGGTGCCCGCGCATTTAAAGGATCAAAGCTTCAACAGTAAATCGGTTTCACAGCGTAATTTTATTGCTGCCGCAGGCCCATTCGCCAATTTTATTTTTGCCATTCTGGCTTACTGGGTGCTGTTTATGGTCGGCACTACCGGTGTGATATCAGATGTTGGCCGGGTAGTTGATGATTCCCCGGCGGCCGTTGCTGGCATTGAGGCGGGTGATCGTATCGTCGCTGTTGATGGTCACCAGACGACCACCTGGGAAGATGTTAACTGGCGCTTGATCAATCATTTGGGCGAAAGCGGTCATATTGCCTTGACGCTTGAAGACAGTAATCGCATTCAGCGACCCGTGCAGCTGGCGATTCAGAACTGGCTGTCCGAGAGCGAACAGCCCGATCCAATGGGGTCTCTGGGGATTCAGCCGCGCCAGCTTGAGGTGCCGGCGCTGGTCGGTTCTGTGGTCGAAGGCAGCGCTGCAGAACAAGCCGGTTTTTTGCCTGGCGACAAGGTGGTTGCGGTTGACGGCATGGCGATCAAGGACTGGTTTGCCTGGGTCGAGCTGGTGCAGCAACGTGCCGGTGTCGAACTGCAGGTTGAGGTGTTGCGTGATGGTAACAGGCAAACGCTGACCCTGTTACCCGGCAGCCGTACGCTGGACGATGGTCGCCAGATCGGATTTGCCGGAGTGGGTACGGTGCAACCTGAAGTTCCGACAGAATGGTTGAGTACCAGTTCGGCCGATCCATTGACGGCGATGCTGCGTGCAACGGGCAAAACCTGGGATCTGATTACTTTTACCCTTGATTCCCTTTGGAAAATGTTGGCAGGCGATCTCTCGGTAAAGAACTTGAGTGGCCCTATTACCATTGCTAAAGTAGCCGGCGCTTCGGCCTCGGGAGGGCTGGAATCCTTTATACAATTTCTGGCGTTGCTCAGTGTATCACTGGGTGTGCTGAATTTATTGCCGGTACCCATGCTGGATGGTGGTCATATTCTGTTTAATCTGGCAGAAGCCGTAACCGGCAAACCACTACCGGAACGGGTACAGACAGTGGCGATGCAGATGGGCATTGTGATGCTGTTCAGCCTCATGGCAGTTGCCTTTTATAACGATATCGGTCGACTTTAACTTTCGAAAGTCGCGTAATTTTGGATTACATTTTTCATGCGTTCGCTGCTGTTTTCCCTGCTTGTTGGGCTGTTTTCTTCGATTGCCTGTGCTGATGATTCATTTGTAATTGAAGATATTCGTCTTGAGGGGCTGCAGCGAGTGTCTGCAGGTACCGTGTTTGAGCGGCTGCCGATCAATGCGGGTGACCGGATTGACGGCAATCGCCTGGCAGACGTCTCACGGCGTTTGTTTGCTACCGGCTTTTTTAACGACATCAAGGTGTATCGTGACGGCCAGGTGCTGATCTTCCAACTGGTTGAGTTACCAACCATTACCAAAATTGAACTCGAAGGCAACTCGGCTATTCCGGATGATGTGCTGCTGGATAACCTCAAGCTGGCCGGTTTGGCAGAAGGGATGGTGTTCAAACGCTCGACACTGGAACGTATCGCGCTCGAACTGGAACGCCAGTACGTGATGCAGGGGCGTTACGATGCCCATATCGAAACCGTGGTTGAGGCACTGCCGCGTAATCGGGTGGCGTTGAAAATCAACGTTGAAGAAGGCAATGTGGCGGCGATTGCACACATCAATATTGTGGGTAACCAGGCGTTTTCGGATGACGAGTTGCTGAAACAGTTCAGCTTGCAGGAATCCAACTTCTGGTCCTGGTACGCTGGCGATAACAAGTACTCACGGGAAAAACTGGCAGCAGATCAAGAAGCCCTGCGCTCGTATTACTACGATCGCGGCTACCTGCGTTTTAATATCGAATCCACTCAGGTCGCGCTTGCGCCAGAAAAAGATGGTGTTTATATCACGGTGAACGTCACGGAAGGTGATGTCTATAAAGTCCGGGATATCAGGCTGGCGGGTAACCTGGTACTGGATGAAGACGAATTCAAACGTTTCTACAATATTCAGCCTGGTGACGTTTTCTCGCGCAGCAAGGTACTGTCTAGCAGTGAAGGCATGATTCGCCGCCTGGGTAATGACGGTTATACCTTTGCCAAGGTGGATGGCAGCCCCAAACCCGATGACGAAACACTGGAAGTTGACCTGACCTTTTTTGTCGAGCCAGGACGACGCACCTATGTTCGCAGTGTCAATTTCAGTGGTAACGACAGCACCATGGATGAAGTGTTACGCCGTGAAATGCTGCAAATGGAAGGTGGTTGGGCATCGACCGAAAAGATCGAAGCTGGTAAAAACCGTCTTAACCAATTGGGCTTTTTCAAAACCGTGACGGTTGAAACACCTGCGGTATCGGGGGCGGATGATCTGATTGACGTTGACTACAACGTTGAAGAACAAATGAATGGCAGTCTGAACTTCAACATCGGTTATGCCGGTGGCAGCGGTATGATTCTGGGTGCCAGTGTCAGCCAGAATAATTTTCTGGGTTCCGGCAATCGCATGAGCATGAGTGTGCAGAAGAACAAGACGGTGCAATCGTACAACTTCTCTTTCCTCGATCCTTATTACACCATTGATGGTGTCAGTCGTGGCTTTAACTTGTTCTATCGGGAAACAGACTACAATAGCCTGAGCTCTGTCAGTGACTATCAAACCAATGCCAAGGGCGCCAGCGTGACGTTCGGATATCCGATCACCCGTCGCCAGCGACTGTCGATGAGCGCTGGATTTACCAATACCCATACGTTTGAAGGATCGACGGTTCCTGCCGAAATTCTGGAATTTCTGGATACCGAAGGGGATGACTTTGACGAGTACACCCTGGGTCTGAACTGGCGTTACAACGGCCTGAACCGGGGTATGTTCCCGACTGCCGGTATCGAACAAAAACTGTCGGTTGATCTGGGTGTTCCCGGCAGTGACCTGACGACTTACAAGCTGGGCTACACCGCCAACTACTACTTCCCCTTGTTTGAAGACTGGTCATTCCGGGTGCGGACAGAATTGGGCTACGCCAACGGTTATGGTGATCAGAAGCAATTGCCTTTCTTCAAGAACTTCCGTTCCGGAGGTCTTGGTTCGGTGCGTGGTTATACCAGCAACAGTCTGGGGCCACGCGGCTTGCCGGAGTACACGGTCGTACCTGTGGTACAAACCGATAGTGACGGCAATGTATTGTATGAGACCGATGAGCTGGGCAAGCCGGTGGTCGACTCATCAGCACCTACCGTGGTGTATAAAACCGATGAAGATGGTGCTGCTGTTGCTGTTTCCAACTCCAGCCAGTACAAGCCAATTTACGACACCGACGCTGATGGCTCTGCGGTGACTGCGCCTGCCTATTATGAAACCGCTCGCTCACTGGGTGGTAATATGCTGGCCGAAGCGTCGTTGGAATTGATTTTTCCATTCCCGTTTGTTGAAGATCGCAGCTCATTGCGTAGTGTGCTCTTCTTTGACGCTGGCAATACGTTTACTGATAGCTGCTATACCCCCAATGATGCGGATGTTCCTTCATTAACGTCACATCCGTATTGTACGGAGGGGTTGAACTTGTCTGATTTACGTTTGAGTACTGGTGTCGGCCTGACCTGGGTAACGGCTATTGGTCCACTGACCTTTGTATATTCGATACCACTGAATGACCAGCGAGGGGATCGTACGGAAGGCTTCGAGTTCTCTCTTGGTCAGGTTTTTTAATGCTGACATCCAGCACAATTGCAATTTAAAGGAGCATTGGGATGCGTGTTTTTCTGTTTTTGGTTGCTGTACTACTGTCACCGCTGGCGGCAGCTGAATTGAAGGTTGGCGTTGTGGATATGGAGCGTGCCCTGTTTCTGTCTGAAGAAGCCAAGTCCGGTGCGCAAAAGTTTGAAAAAGATAATGGCGCTGCCATCAGCAAAGTGCGTGAAATAGAAAAAGCCATGATGACGCTGAAGGACAAGCGTGAAACCGATGGCGCTATCATGAGCCAGGATGAACTGGCCAAGCTGGTGGGTGAATACGAAGAGAAGGGCAAGGAACGTCAGTTCTATCTGGAAAAACTGCAGCAGCAGGATCAGAAATGGCGGCAGTCATTTTTCCGGTCGAAATTACCAGAGCTGGAAGAGTTGTTGAAGGCGCTGATCGAGGAAGGCAAATACGACCTGGTGTTGCAGGCAGGAGCGGTTGTGTACAGTGCACCGGCTATCGACCTGACCAAGCCGCTGCTTGAACGCCTGAACGGAAAATAACGCTTTATCATTTCATTAGTAAGGGCACATCGATGGAGCTGAGTTTATCCGAACTGGCCAGCCACCTTGGCGCAGAAGTCCGTGGCGACGGTTCGACACGGATTGGCGGCGTGGCGACGTTGTCATCGGCAGGTGCCAATGACGTTACATTTATCGCAGATCCGGCCTATCGCAAGCAACTTGGTACTACCCTGGCAGCCGCTGTTATCGTCAGTCCTGCGCTCATCAATGATGTGATCGGTGCTGCACTGGTTGTTGACGATGCCTATCTGGCGTTCGCAAAAACGACCCAGCTGTTTGACAATCGTCCATGTCCGCCTGTCGGTGTTCATCCTCGCGCATTTGTCGATGAAAGCGTTGTACTGGGTGATGGGGTGATGATTGGGCCGGGTGCGGTGATCGGTCGTAACAGCCGTATCGGTGCGGGTACCGAGATTGGTGCCGGATGCGTTATTGGCAGTGATTGCATTATTGGGGATGATTGTCTGCTGAATGCCAACGTAACGCTGTATTATGGGATAAGCATTGGTGATCGGGTTCGGGTACAATCCGGCGCCGTGATTGGTTCCGATGGTTTCGGCTTTGCTCCCAATAAAGGCAAGTGGGAACGTATTGCCCAGTTGGGCAGCGTTCGTATCGGTAATAATGTCGAAATCGGAGCCAATACCTGTATCGATCGCGGTGCACTTGAAGATACCGTGATCGAAGACGACGTTATTCTCGATAATCTGATCCAGATTGCTCACAACGTGTATGTCGGCCAAGGCTCGGCCATGGCGGGTTGCGTAGGTATTGCCGGTAGCACCCGAATCGGCAAAGGCTGCACTTTGGCGGGTGGTGTCGGGCTTGCCGGACACCTGACGCTGGCTGATGGAGTACATGTTATGGGAATGACGCTGATTACAAATTCGATTGATGAACCCGGAGCCTACGCGTCGGGTACGTCACATATGCCAGCCAAACAGTGGCGTCGTAGCGCCGCACGATTTAAACAGCTCGATTCGATAGCCAAACGGCTGCAGAAATTAGAGAAAATCCAAGAAGGTAAAGCTTGATGTACCCGCAACCAGTCCAAACGATCCAGGAATTTTTGCCCCACCGTTATCCGTTCCTGTTGGTTGACCGTATCAATGAAGTAGATCTTGAGTCTGAAGATGCTCCAGTGATTCGTGCCATCAAGAATGTCACCATTAACGAAGCGTTTTTTAATGGCCACTTCCCCGGTCATCCGGTGATGCCGGGCGTCCTGATCCTGGAAGCCATGGCTCAGTCTGCCGGTTTGCTCGGTATGACCATGATGGGTGAAAAGCGCAAGCCGACCATGTTGTACTACTTTGCCGGGGCCGATCATGTACGCTTCAAGCGACCGATTGTGCCTGGTGATCAAGTCATTCTGGAAGCCCGTTTTACCGGCACCCGTCGTGGTATCTGGAAATTTGATTGCCGTGCACTGGTGGATGGCGAAGTGGCCTGTTCAGCATTGATTACCTGTGCTGAACGAGATATGGAGCCGGCATGATCCATCCTACGGCCATCATAGACCCGTCTGCCCAACTGGCTGATGACGTTGAAGTCGGTCCGTACAGCATTATCGGTGCAGACGTAGTGATCGACTCCGGTACCGTGATTGGCCCTCATGTCGTGATCAAGGGGCCAACCCGTATTGGCAAGCATAATCGGGTTTATCAGTTTGCCACGCTGGGCGAAGACTGCCAGGACAAAAAATACGCAGGCGAACCAACCCGGTTGGTGATTGGCGACAATAATGTGATTCGCGAAAGCTGCACTTTTCATCGTGGTACGGTGCAAGACAACAGCGAAACCCGTATCGGCAGCCACAACCTGTTTATGGTGAATGTGCATGTCGCACACGACTGTGTCGTTGGCGATAACTGTATCCTTGCCAACGACACCAACCTGGCTGGCCATGTACATCTGGGTGACTGGGCGATTCTTGGCGGTGCGACGCAAGTGCACCAGTTTTGCAAGATCGGTGCACACGTCATGGCCGGAGCCGGTACCGTAGTACTGAAAGATATCCCGGCTTATGTTATGGCTCTGGGCTATCCGGCAGAACCCCACGGTATCAACGCCGAAGGGCTGCGCCGTCGCGGCTATTCTGCTGAAGCCATCAGTGCCGTGCGTAATGCTTATAAAACGGTTTATCGTCAGGGCTTGACCCTGACGGAAGCATTAGCAAAGCTGGAGCAAGACGCAGCAATCGAAGCGGCAGTGGATGTGCTGTTCGACAGCCTGAAAGATTCCAGTCGCGGGATTATTCGCTAGTGAAGCGGATCGCCATTGTGGTGGGCGAAACCTCCGGCGATATGCTCGGGGCTGGCTTGCTCACATCGCTACGCGAACGCTACCCGGATGCGATTTTTGAAGGTATTGGCGGCCCTTTGATGCAGTCTCGGGGCTTTGACAGCCTGTATCCGATGGAGCGGCTGTCTGTCATGGGTCTGGTCGAGGTACTGGGCCGTCTGTTTGAGTTGCTGAAAATCCGCAAATCACTGGTGCAATACTGGAGTGAGAATCCGCCGGATGTGCTCATCGGTATCGATGCCCCGGATTTTAACCTGACGCTGGAAGAAAAACTGAAAGCGCGGGGCGTCAAAACGGTTCATTACGTCAGTCCATCGGTTTGGGCCTGGCGTCAGAAACGAGTGATAAAAGTCGGCCGTGCTGTCGATTTGATGTTGACGTTGTTTCCGTTCGAAGCCCGTTTTTACGAAGAACACCGTATTCCGGTACGTTTTGTGGGCCATCATCTGGCGGACAAGATTCCGTTTGAAACACCAAAAACCCCCGCTCGTGAAACTCTGGGACTGGATGTCAGCAAACCATTGGTGTGTCTGATGCCCGGCAGCCGGGGTGGTGAAGTGGAACGTCTCGGCCCGCTGTTCCTTGAAACTGCCCAGCTGATGTTACGCAAACGTGCCGACTTGCAGTTTGTGATTCCGGCTGCCAGTGTGGATCGTCGTAACCAGTTGGAAGCCCAGCTGGCGGATATGCCCCTGAAGTTACCGGTTACTATTGTGCTGAGCCAGTCCCATACCTGTATGGCGGCGGCCGATGTGATTTTGCTGGCGTCTGGTACCGCAACACTGGAGGCGATGCTGCTGAAACGGCCAATGGTGGTCAGTTACAAGGTCAACAAGGTTACGGCATTCCTGTTACGTCGTATGCTGAAACAGCCTTTTATCTCTTTGCCCAATCTGTTGGCAGGGCGAGAGCTGGTACCTGAGGTCTTGCAGGAGCAAGCGACGCCGATGAAGCTGGCGCACGAATTGATCACTTGTCTTGAAGATCAGGATACCCGTCACCAGTTGCACGAAACCTTCCAGTTTATTCATCGGCAATTACGACGTAATGCGGATCATGAAGCCGCAAAAGCCGTCATTGAATTGCTCGAACCAGAACAGGCCGCTGGTGCAGACATGCGCCAGGACGCGCACTAACCGAATATTATCCCATGATTGATATTGAACTGTCCCTGATTGAACAGGGACTTGTCTACTGCGGTATTGATGAAGCCGGAGCCGGGCCGTTGTGTGGCGACGTGCTTGCGGCGGCAGTGGTATTACACCCGGACAGGCCCATCCCAGGGCTGGATGATTCAAAAAAGTTGACTGAAAAACGTCGGCAAATTGTCTACGAACAGATTCTTGAGTCGGCTGTGGATTACGCCATTGCCCGTGCGACCGTTGCAGAAATAGATGACATCAATATTCTCAACGCCCGCATGCTGGCGATGACCCGTGCGGTGGCCGGTTTGTCGGGTGATGTTGAATATGCACTGGTGGATGGCAATCGCTTGCCACCGCTCGACATTGCTGCAACCACAGTGATCAAGGGCGACAGTCTGGTGCAGGCCATCGCTGCCGCTTCTGTGCTCGCCAAGGTCACCCGTGATCGGGAAATGCTGGCACTGGACAAGGTGTATCCTGGTTACGGTTTTGCCCAACACAAGGGTTACGGGACAAAAGTGCATCTGCAAGCGCTGCAAACCTTGGGGCCTTGTGCCATTCACCGGCGCAGTTACGCGCCGGTCAGGGCTTTGTTGGAGTCGGACTCCACGCGTTAAGGTCAGCCAATCAGCGTTTTAGTGGCAACGAGTGAAACTGCTCAGCCTGACGATAGGTTTGCTGACGGAGGAAGTCACGCAGCGCCTCGTCGGTGGTGCAGGCAGCTATCTGTTCTGGAGTAATGGCTTCACCGATGCCCAGATGAATGGTGGACTTGCGTTTTTTGAGGAATTCGGCCGGAATTCTCAGTGTTCGCAGGGCTGGATGAATTTTGCCCAGAATATGAAAGCTGGCACTGTTGCGGCCGTGAAAATACACCGGAATAACGGGTACGTTGGCTTTACGGATCAGGCGCACACTGGCGATGGGCCAGGTTTTGTCGCTGATGCCGCGTTGGCCTTTGTACCAGGTGGATACTTCACCGGCAGGAAACAGCCCGAGGCCATTCCCCTGTTTCAGTTGGCCGAGTGATTTACGCATGCCGCCCATGCCTTTGGGGCCGCCTTTTTCAAACGGATTAACCGTAATAAAAAGATCGGCAATCGGAGCAAAATAACTCAGTAGATAGTTGGCAACGACGCGGAAATCCGGGCGAATACGGCAAATCAGCAGTAGCAGGATAACGCCGTCGAGGAAGCCGAACGGGTGGTTGGAAACGGTGATAAAAGGTCCCGTTGCCGGAATGGCCCGACGCAGTACAGCGTCGTCATAATCCAGCTCGATATTCAGATAGTGGAGCGATTCCTCAATCATATCGATGCCCTGCTTGGCATCCAGCTTGTCGTAAATACGAGTCAGAGTTGGGCCTTTTAATAGCCGCAGCAGCATGTCGAGTTTGCGAGGGGAGAGTTTGGTCGCTTCCAGTAGTCCCTTGCGATCAAATAACTCCATAGCGTGTTTCCCGTGGTCGGTAATGAATCGAACGCATAATACCAGTCAATTCCCTTGCGGCAAGCGCTTGTTGGAGTCGCTACAGTTTGGATAAACGAATGAAAAATCACACCAATGTCATCATTATCGGGGCGGGTGCCGCCGGGTTGATGTGCGCCGCACTGGCGGCCGCTGGCGGCTGTTCTGTGCGGCTGCTGGATCATGCCAACAAGGCGGGCAAAAAGATTCTGATGTCCGGTGGCGGACGCTGTAATTTTACCAACTATGACATCCAGCCTGAGCGCTATCTTGGTCATAACCCGCACTTCTGTAAATCTGCCCTGAGTCGTTATACCCAGTGGGACTTTATCGCGCTGGTCGACAAGCATGGTGTGGCCTGGCATGAGAAAAAGGATGGTCAGCTGTTTTGTGATAACAAATCGAGCGACATTCTCAACCTGCTGCTGAGCGAGTGTGACCAGGCTGGGGTCGATATCCAGCTCGACACGAGCATCCAGTCTGTCGCGGCGGAGCCTGCTGGCGGCTACCGTTTGCAGACCAGTAGTCAGCAATATCACTGTGATGCATTGGTGATAGCAACGGGTGGGCCATCCATTCCGACCCTGGGTGCCAGCGGTTTTGGTTATCAGATCGCTCGCCAGTTTGGTATGGCGGTTTATGAGCCGGTCGCCGCACTGGTGCCGTTTACTCTGACCAGCCAGCTCAAGCAGTTGAGTAGTGAATTGTCGGGTAACGCTTGCCGTGTTGATGTCAGCTGTAATGGCAAACATTTTCTGGAAGACATGCTGTTTACTCATCGGGGATTGAGTGGCCCGGCGATGCTGCAGATTTCCAGCTATTGGCAGCCCGGCGATAGCTTGACGATTAACCTGTTGCCAGAAGCTGATGCGGCGGTGGAATTGCGCTCAGCCCAGCACACCACCCCTAAGCAACTGGTCAAAACCTGGCTGGGTCAGCGTTTGACACAAAAAATAGCCGAATGCTGGCTGGCTGCGGTGGGATTCGCCGCCGATCAACCCTTGTCCGCGTTGAATGGGGCACAAATGGATGATCTGGCCCAACGTATTCACCACTGGCAGGTCAAGCCTGCTGGCACTGAAGGGTATCGTACTGCCGAGGTGGCGCTTGGCGGTGTCGATACCGATGAGTTGTCTTCCAAAACCCTGGAAAGCAAAAATCATCAAGGTTTGTACTTTATTGGTGAAGTGGTGGATGTCACCGGTCATCTGGGTGGATTCAACTTTCAATGGGCCTGGTCCAGTGCAGCCGCAGCAGCAGAGCACCTTGTCAAAGTCCGGAGCTGATACTCTGGATGTAATCGTTGATACCTTGGTAGTGTATTTTCTAGGTGAATAGCAAGAATACGTCCTATTGATTTCAATTATGGGTTCGATGTCCATAGTATTCATTGGCAAGCGGCGATGAGCATCCGGCAACAGATCAGGAGCCATCCGCTGCATACCCCAAAATGCATATGACAAAGGACGAACCCATGTCTGCTTACCAAAACGACATCAAAGCTGTTGCTGCCCTGAAAGAAGCCGCCGGTGCTGGCTGGTCAGGTATCTCTGAAGAGTCTGTTGCACGTATGCGTGCCCAGAACAAGTTCAAGACTGGTCTGGATATCGCCAAGTACACTGCCAAGATCATGCGTGAAGACATGGCTGCCTACGATGCCGACAGCTCTCAGTACACTCAGTCTCTGGGGTGCTGGCACGGTTTTATTGGTCAGCAGAAGATGATTGCGATCAAAAAGCATTTCGGTAGCACCAAGCGTCGTTACCTGTACCTGTCTGGCTGGATGGTTGCTGCACTGCGTTCACAATTTGGTCCTCTGCCTGACCAGTCCATGCACGAGAAGACAGCGGTTGCCAGCCTGATCGAAGAGCTGTACACCTTCCTGCGTCAAGCCGATGCCCGTGAACTGGATCAGCTGTTCCGTGCGCTGGATGCTGCGAACGCAGCCGGTGACTCAGCCAAGGCTGCTGACGTTCAGGCCCAGATCGACAACCATGAAACTCACGTGGTACCGATCATTGCTGACATCGACGCTGGTTTCGGTAACGAAGAAGCGACGTACCTGATGGCCAAGCAGATGATCGAAGCGGGTGCTTGCTGCCTGCAGATCGAAAACCAGGTTGCTGACGAGAAGCAGTGTGGTCACCAGGACGGCAAAGTGACGGTTCCTCATGCCGATTTCCACTCCAAGCTGCGTGCGTTGCGTTACGCTTTCCTGGAGCTGGGTGTTGACGACGGTGTCATCGTTGCTCGTACCGATTCCCAGGGCGCTGGCCTGACCAAGCAGATCGCCGTTGTGAATGAGCCAGGTGATTCTGGCGACATCTACAACAGCTTCCTGGATTGTGAAGAAATCACGATTGACGACATGCAGCAGGGTGACGTGGTGATCAAGCGTGGCGACAAGATCCTGCGTCCGAAGCGTTTGCCATCCGGTCTGTTCCAGTTCCGTCGTGGCACCGGTGAACAACGTTGTGTATTTGACTGTATCGAAGCCATCAAGGCCGGTGCTGACCTGCTATGGATCGAAACTGAAAAACCACATGTGGGTCAGATCAAGGAAATGATGGACGAGATCCGCAAGGAAGTGCCGAATGCCAAGCTGGTCTACAACAACAGCCCGTCATTCAACTGGACACTGAACTTCCGTCAGCAGGTATTTGATGCCTTTGCCGCTGAAGGCAAGGATATTTCTGCTTACGACCGTGCGGCTCTGATGAGCGTTGACTATGACGAAACCGAGCTGGCAATCGAAGCCGATCGTCGTATCCAGAGCTTCCAGGCGGATGCATCTCGTGAAGCGGGCATCTTCCATCACCTGATTACTCTGCCGACTTACCACACTGCGGCCTTGTCTACCGACAACCTGGCCAAAGAGTACTTCGGTGAAGCCGGTATGCTGGGTTATGTGGCGGGCGTACAGCGTAAGGAAATCCGTCAGGGTATCGCTTGCGTCAAGCACCAGAACATGTCCGGTTCTGACATGGGTGATGCACACAAGGAATACTTCTCAGGTGATAACGCCCTGAAAGCTTCTGGTAAAGACAACACCATGAACCAGTTCTCGTAACGGGTTCACACCCCACTTGGGTGTTGTAGCTGGGCGGCCTTCGGGCCGCCTTTTTTGTGCGCAGCTGCAATGCAACAAAATTCGCTATTGGGTAGCGAGTGCCAGTCGTATATGAATGGATTCTGGAATAACCATCGCTTGCCGCACAGGAAGCCGATGGCAGGATCATCCCTCTGCAAAAAGCTTGGTCTATATATATGGACAAAATTGGCCAACTATTTCTAATGACTGAAAGTAGTGAAACTCGTATGGGGATATATACGGAATGAAGTTATACTGAACGGTGTAACCAGGCGTATCTAAACTTCCCATCAACTTTCATGGATCCAGAAGGCCTCGATTGAGGTCGCGAATGTGATGCTGAGATCAATCAAGCTGCAGAGCTTAATCTACCGTAGTTTTCTGACCAGCTCTCTGGTACCCCTGTTTGCCATCGAATTACTGTTGTTATTATTGTACTTCGGCGTAAACGCCTATCTGTCAGACCATCATCAGAATGCGTTTGTTGAAGAGGTTGTCAGTAACCTTGAAGGCATCAGTATTCGTGAGGCCAACCTGGTTGATGGCCAGCTGGCGGAAGTCAGCCGGATGGCGGCACTGATGCAAAGGGCACATGAGGATTTTTTTGCCCATCCCGAGCGTTGTAAGGGCGTTGTACCGACAGGCCTGTTCCGTACTCATCCGAATGGTGCCTTGTATAAAGCATTTGATAATGGCGGTGCATCGCTTTATTTCTCTGCCAGCACCGCGGCAACCGAGGCGGTACTTCGAAAAGCCTGGTGTTCTGAGCAACTTGATCCCATGTTCAAAGCGTTGGTAAACCAGAATCCATTGGTATCTCAGGCATATCTGAATACCTGGGACGACATGAATCGATTATATCCGTTTATGGAGAATGCACCGGTTCAGTATGGCTCTGGTCTGCATATGGAAGATTATAACTTCTATTTTCTTGCGGATAAAAAACACAACCCAGAGCGGAAGCCGGTCTGGACCAGCGTCTACCTGGATCCGGCCGGGCAGGGCTGGCTGGTGTCGGTTATTGTGCCGGTATATCGCGGTGACTTTCTTGAAGGTGTCAGTGGTCTGGATATCACCATTGATACCTTTGTTCGTGCCATTCTTGATGCTGAATTACCCAGAGGCACCAGTCGCTTTCTGGTGGATCAGGATGGGGTAATTCTGGCGATGCCAGAGAGCGTGGAACAGCTACTGAAACTGAAAGAATTACGTCACCCTGTCGCTGTATCCGCTATTCGTAGTACGGTAGAGAAGCCAGAAGAATTTAATCTGCTCAAAAGTAGCAACGATGACATTCGTCGGAAAATGACTGATGTCCTGAATGATGTCAGTCCTAATGGTCAATACAGTCTGAGTATCAATGGTGCTGACTATCTGCTGAATAGCCAGCGAATTCCTACTACCGGCTGGCACATTATTACCCTGGTTGATCAAGCAACATTGCTGGCGCCGATGAGTGAATTACACTCCATCAGTAATCAGGTGGGTTTTGTGGCAATCAGCATCATGGTGGTTTTTTATGTGCTGTTTTTCCTTTATCTGGAAAACAAGTCACGTCATTTGGCCAAACGGGTTGCGGATCCGATTGAGCGCTTGTCCAATCTGACCAGCTCGTTGGGTGACCAGCTGGTGATGGAAAAGCTGACGTCGGTGGGCATTGCCGAGATCGATCGCTTGTATGGTAATTTTAATCGTATGAGCAGCCAGCTGGAACAGAAAACCCAAGCGCTGGTAGATTCGGAAACCCGAGAGAAAGTCCGACGCAAAGAGACCGAAATATTGGAGCGATTGGCGATTACCGATCGCCTGACGGGTTTGTATAATCGCCGTAAGCTGGATGAAGTACTCACCTGTGAAGTGGAACGTAGCAATCGTTCTGGACACCAGTTCAGTATTGTTATGCTGGATATCGATCACTTTAAAAACGTTAATGACACCCATGGCCACCCGGTCGGTGATCAGGTCATCGTGGAGCTGGCTACATTGCTGCGGGAGTTTATTCGCAAGATCGATATTGTCGGACGCTGGGGCGGGGAAGAGTTTGTTATCGTCTGTCCGATGACGGATATGGTGGGGGCCAGCCAGCTTGCCGAAAAGCTGCGAGTGGAAATTTCCAGTCATCACTTCCCTGTGATTGAGCACCTGACTGCCAGTTTTGGTATTGCCAGCTCGATGGCGGAAAAACATTACGAGCCTATTATTAATCGGGCTGATCAGGGCCTCTACGATGCCAAACGTTCAGGGCGTAATCGGGTGGGGGTCCGATTGACCGCCCCTCGCAACGATGATGGTGCCTTGCTTTAATCCCCACGACCAACAAGCTGACGTTATTGCTTGCTCAGCACTTGCTTGATACGTAACTGGGTTTCTTCTGTTTGTAGCAGCTCAGCAAACAGTTGCATTTCTATAGCAACAGCACGGTCTACCCGCTCGACATGCCCTTCTTCCTTTGCCAATCGCTTGATCGCCCGGATAGAACCTTGAGAGTTCTTGCTAATTTGTCGGGCTATCGCCATGGCGTTATCCAAGGCTTCACCGTCTTCAGTGACCTGGTTTAACAGTCCCCATTGCTGTGCTTCGCTGGCGCTGAAAAAACGTCCGCTCAGCAATAATTCAGACGCCACTTTCGGGCCAACGGCTTCTGCCAGCAGAACCGAGCAGGCACCTTCAGAAGTAACACCAATTTTGGCGAATGGTAACGAATAACGGGTGCTGTTACCGGCATAAGCAAGATCGGCGTGTAACAGAATATTGGCACCAATACCAATAGCAACACCTTCTTGTGCGACAATCAGTGGTTTTGTCAAGGCTGCCAGAGTATGGAAAATACCCGCGACCCCTTCTTTGACGGCTAACAGATTACCGCCAGGCAGCAGATCACTGAGATCGTTCCCGGCAGAGAAAGCCGTGGCAGACCCGCTTAATACAATCACATTAACCTGTTCATCCTGCTCTGCGGCAGTCAGTGCTGCAATCAGATCCAGATAGGTCTGTACCCGGATAGCATTCAATACTCCCGGTCGATTGAGTTGTAACAAGGCAATGCCCTTGTCCTGGCTGTACAGAAGATCCTCAAACATGCGATGTGATTCCTATATCTGTGAATTAAAATATATTCACTATGTATTTTTATTCACATGATTGTGCCTGATTCCGGTACCGCCATCAAGAATGCCAGGGTTAGCAAATCTCCATGCTGAATAGACTTGCATCCAGACCCACTAGTCCGTTAACGCCAGTGCCCAAATCGTTTTCAACATACATCCAGGCGCTATCACACAGATCTGTAGATTAAACAACCAACAATCTCCCTGGATTCGGCACTGAAAAATATTGCCTGATGGCAGGAGGACGTCGGGACGTAAATCACCAAGGGGTAAATACCAGGCGATGAGAGCGGGATCGGACGTATCCGTGTCGGCATTATTACTCGCGTGGTGTGTCTGAAACAGCTTATGGCTCTTGGCGATGGGTATACTTGAACCATGGGGAGTGATCTGGAAGCTGCCCTGCAGGGATCGCAGTGGCAGTTGCGGAGGATGTTGCCAAAGGTGATTTTGTTGAACAGGTTGTGTGTCTTCGGGTGTGGTCATAGTAAGCATCCGTGTCTGGGAACCACGACAGTTAAACGGAAATAATGCTGTGCCCGAATGGCCTACATCAAGTTATTGCATGATTTTACCAAAGATTAACAGTTGGGTATGACGTGTGATGCCAAGGGTCTTACTCCCACACGAGGGAGGGGTCTCCACCGTTGGTTTGTATGACGAGAGAGTCGTGGGCATACCATAGTGAGACTTGCCTGAGACCATTGTTGAGCTCAAGGCCTTTGCCCGTTCAAACCAGAGCTGACAGCGGTTATTTGCTCACACATCACTGGCATGTCAGCCCTGATGGGACGCAATTAAGGCACATAATAAAAACAAGAGGACAGCCCGATGAATCATGAATCTATCGAACAGCTGATGGGGATTTCATCTCCATGGCTCATTCACGATATTCGTATCAACAAGTCCCATCAGCGTGTTGAAGTGTGTATTGGCCAGGCACGTTCTGGCTGGTTTGGCTCCCGGCGTGCGATCCAGAATTTTGGCCACTATAAGGTATGGCGTCACACCAGTCTGGGTGTGCTGAAATGCACGGTTCGCATTGACTACCCGGAAAATGGCGTATTACCCAATGTCCCTTGGTGTGGTGATGCCTGCGCGCCCTTCACCAACGCTATGGGCCAACAGGTGATTGCCATGCTCACCGAAGGTATGTCGTTGGGTACCATTGCTCGCTTGCTGGAGCTGGACGCAGATATGCTGTGGCAGTTTAAACACGGCCTTGATACCGGCAAGATGGGTTCGAATCTCGACAGAACTGCTAGCCCAAAAGTACCCGAACCTAAGGTTGTTGTGGCCAGCAATGACCTGGAAGAATCTTTGCCTGCGGCAGAAACTGCCATCTGGAGAGAGCTATTAAGCGGAGAACGAGAACTGGAAATGCGTAACCTTGGATTACGCTTATTGTTGATGCGTCTGCGGCAGCAATACGCCATGGCCCATGATGAAGAGGTGCGGATGCTGAAAGTTCAGCAATTACGCCGTTATTTCGAAAAGAACCAGGGCACGGCAGGCCGTGAAATTGAACAGATCATGGAGGCGGTGCAATGAGTTTGGAAACAGTTGAACGTCCACTGACGAAGATTCTTGCAGGAAAAGTCCCCGGCCATCTGATGAGCGTGGAAGAAGCTGCACGGATTATTCAGACAGGTCGTGGTGTCAGCATTGCCGGGGATGAATCGGCATTACGCAAATTACCCACCGGCTTGTGGATCGGCGGCACCATTCCGTATTTTATGGGTGACGATGGCGGCTTATGCAGTCGCGACAAGGTATTTGTCAACGAACTGCCTGCTGCCAGTGGCGCGCCTGGCCTCTGTACCTACGACGTAACCAGCATTGAAGAAGTGTGTAACGACGCGCCGGATAACGGTTTTAGCGTACTGATCGTACCCGCCTTCTCTCGGGTGCATGAGCGCTTTGCCCAGGATGCTCCGGAATTCGACGGCATGTACCTGCAACCACTGGTAGGCTGGGTTGCAGGCGTACATCTGGATGACCTGGCCACGGTCAAACCGAAGGTGATATTTGGCCCAACGGGTGAATTTCACGATAACCTGGCCGTTGCCATGCACGTCGCTATTGATGACGACAAGTCCGCTGGTATCGAAATTATTAACCTCTTCAGACCCGGTGCCGGGCCAGTGATTCGATTCCCGGAATCCGGCTTTTCCGCTAAAGATGTAGAAATTGACGGTATACGAACCAACCTGGTCGAATATTTACGCTCAAGTCGTTCGGATACCCGCTTGCCATTGGTGGCTGACTATTGCGGTGCTTACATCAACGTCAGTTTCCAGAGCGTGGACGAAATAACCGGCGAAGTGAAGTTTTACGCTCCAGTGTATTCCGGACTAGAATACCGACTGGCAAGCTCCATACCGCCATATGCCGAAGCTTTTAGCCAACAAGTACCGCACGACAATGGCGAAATCGCGTTCTGTTGTAACTGCATCTTGAATTATATGTATGGCGAACTGGAAGGCAAAAAAACCGACCGCATGCACGGCCCAATCACATTCGGTGAAATTGCCTACCAGCTGGTTAACCAGACCATGGTGTATTTGCGAGTGAGCTGACGCTTTTATTTTTTTGCGTGGTAACGGCAAACGAGTAAGCCTCGGATACACAATCAGCGGATCAGGGCTTTAACCTGGGGCTCCATGCAGACGCGTAGGAGCCAGTACCAGTAAGTTCTTAATCTTCCCTCAATACCACCAACAGGCTGCCCGGTGCGACAGCTTGCCCGGCTTGCTTGACCACTTCTACTACTGTACCCGCTTGATGGCTGGAGACTTCTATTTCCATTTTCATCGATTCCAGAATCAACAGCGGCTGGTTGGCTGCCACCTGGTCGCCGGGTTTTACCAGACATTGCCAGACGTTGCCGGCGATGTGGCTTTCAACGCTGAATTCACTGTCTGCTAACGGGCGTTCTTCTTCCTGTTCGGTGGCAGCTGGTTCACTGTCGTAATTGAAGCGGCCGGTACGTTTCCAGTCTTCCAGTTCGTGTTGGAAGGCTTTCTGGCGTTCGGTCTGGAATGCGCTGATGCCGGACGATTGTTGCGCCAGAAAAGCTTCATACTGGCTGAGGTTGAATGTGGTTTCTTCAATCCTGATCGGGTATTGGCCGTGGGGAAACTGCTGGCGAATGTCGGTGAGTTCGTCGTGGCTGACTTCGTAGAAGCGTACCTGATCAAAGAAGCGCAGCAACCAGGGCTGAGTGAATTCCCTGGTTTGTTTGTAGCGGTTCCACATTTGCAGGGTACGGCCGACAAACTGGTAGCCACCTGGGCCTTCCATGCCATAAATACACATGTAAGCACCGCCAATACCGACGGAGTTTTCCGCCGTCCAGGTACGGGCCGGGTTGTATTTGGTGGTAACCAATCGATGGCATGGGTCAACCGGTGTTGCTACCGGGGCACCGAGATAAACGTCCCCCAGGCCCATCACCAGATAACTGGCGTTGAAGACGATGTCTTTCACCTCCTGAATCGAATCCAGGCCGTTAATTCGCCGAATAAATTCGATGTTGTCCGGGCACCAGGGGGCATCGGCGCGCACAGATTGCATGTACTTCTCGGCTGCCAGTCGGCATACCTCATCGTCCCAACTCAAGGGCAGATGCACAATACGCGATGGCACTTCGGCGCCTTCGAGGTCACCAAGCTGGCCTTCGGCGGCTTGTAGCAAATCCAGCAGCTGGTCTTGCGGCAATACGGTGGAGTCGTAGTGTAGTTGCAGCGAACGGATGCCGGGTGTGAGTTCTTGCAAGCCTTTGATCGGCTGGCTTTGCAGGTATTGCATCAGCGCGTGAACCCGAAAACGCAGGCGAATATCCAGTTGTAACGGGCCGTATTCAACCAGTAAGTAGCGGTCGCCGGACGGCCGATAGATAACACCCGTCGGGTGGTTGTCGGTGCTGATTTTCGCGACGACAGGGGAGGCCGGACGGTAGTCTTCCACCGTCACCGCATTGGCGGCTGTCAAGGTGATCAGATTGGCGGCTTGCTGGTTAAACAGTTCAACGGCGGTGGTTTGCGACACCGGAATAAATGTGATTTTGTCACCGGCTTTTAGCTGGCCCAGTTTCCACAGGTCGGCGGTGATGACTGTCGCCGGACAGACAAAGCCCCCCAGGCTGGGGCCGTCGGGGCCAAGAATGACGGGCATATCGCCAGTGAAGTCGATGGTGCCGATAGCGTAGGCGTTATCGTGAATATTGGACGGGTGTAAGCCGGCTTCGCCGCCGTCAGTGCGTGCCCATTCCGGCTTTGGGCCAATCAGCCGTACACCTGTCTCTTATACACATCTCCGAGCCCACGAGACAGGCAGAAATCTC
>CAJXTI010000032.1 GCA_913061185.1 uncultured Oceanobacter sp. | reverse complement strand
CACTATCCTCTTCGTCGGCAGCGTCAGATGTGTATAAGAGACAGGCTTTATTGAAACACTAAACACCGAACTGGCTGAACCAGCCTGAGGAGATAACCGTGAGCCTGACCCCGAATCCCTTTGGCACCGACATTACCACTGACGACATCCTCGATACCCTCGGCTTTTTTGACGACTGGGAGGAACGCTACAAATACATCATCGAGCTCGGCAAGCAGCTGCCATCGATGCCAGACGACAAAAAAACCGAACAACACCTGATTCGTGGTTGCCAAAGTCAGGTGTGGATCGACTCCGACATCATCGACGGCAAGCTGGTATTAGAAGCCGATTCCGACGCTCATATCGTCAAAGGCCTGCTTGGCGTGGTGCTCAGTGCCTACAATGACAAAACGCCCGCTGACGCTCTCGCATTTGATATTGATGGCTATTTTGCTGATATTGACCTGATCAAACACCTCAGTCCTACCCGTGGTAACGGTATCCGCGCCATGGTGCAGCGGATTAAAGAAATCGCTGCTGGCGCTTGAAGCAGACACTCTATCTGTAGACACTCTATCGACGCCCCCTGCCAAAGGGGTGTGCGTCTCCTCTCTGTAGCAGAACGGGTGGCGACGGTTGCGGTTGCATGGCAAGCCTGATCATCCGCAGCAACACCAACGACTAATTTATAAAAAATGAGCAGTAAGCCTTCTTCTCATTGATATACTAATTTTAATTATATTAGTAGTTGATATCATGAAGCGCCCACAAACTCCTCCCTATCACGATCAGCCACTGACCGCTCTGACGGCGATGAACCACGCCCAACTGCTGCATTTGTTTCAGGCAGACATCGGCCCCTGCGATGCGAAAGGGCGCTACCTGCGATGCGAAAGGGCGCTACCTTCACTGGGATAAACTGCGCCACCTGCCATCCCCAAGCGGTTTCAATGCGGAATTACACTGGATTGCTACCAAGCTGGTCCGAGAAAAAATAGCCCGGAGTATTCCTCTGCTCAATAAAGACAATCAGCCATTCCGGTTTTGTATTCCCGATACCCTGATGCGGGATTTATGGTGGATCAGCGAAAATGCCAGCGGCGCCATGGCTGCCGATGCCATCATGCAAGACAAAAGCACCCGGGAACATTATCTGATCAACAGCCTGATTGAAGAAGCCATCAGCTCCAGCCAACTGGAAGGAGCCTCGACAACCCGTAGAGTAGCCAAGGAGATGCTCACCAGCGCCAGAACACCACTGAACCAATCCGAGCGCATGATTGTAAACAACTACAAGGCAATGCAGTTTATTCGGGAATATCGGCACGAGCCATTAACCCCTTCGATCATTTTCGAATTACACCGACTGCTGACAGCAGGAACACTGGAGTCTGTCGATGAACATCTGGCCCGGCAGTTCAGACGTGTGGAAGATGATATTTGTGTCTTTTCTCAGGATGACCAACTGCTCACGTACCGCCCAAAGCCGCTGAGTTACCCCAACGGCTGCAGGCACTGTGTGATTTTGCCAATCAGACTGGCGATGATTCTGGAGAGATATTTATTCCTCCGGTGATCAAGGCCATCATTGTGCATTTTATGATCAGCTACGATCATCCTTTTGTTGACGGTAATGGCCGTACCGCACGAGCACTGTTCTACTGGATGATGGCGAAAGAGAATTACTGGCTACTGCAATACACCTCGATTTCAAGGGTGATCAAGAAAGCACCGGCGCAATATCAAAAGGCCTATCTCTATACCGAAACCGATGCCAACGATCTGACGTACTTTATTGACTACCAGTTGGATGTCATCAAAGAGTCAATTCATGACCTGCATAAGTGGCTCAAAGACAAGATGCAGGAGCTGAGAGAAACCGAAGATGTGCTCAGTGGCTCTGCTCTGCAGGAACAGTTGAATCATCGTCAATTATCTATCCTGAAACATGCCTTGAAGAATCCCGGTTATGAATACAGCATCAAGGGCCATCAGCATTCCCACGGAGTGGTGTACCAGACGGCACGTACCGATTTATTGAATTTGGCAGAAACATTCCAGTTACTGAAGCGCTACAAGATCGGCAAAAAAGATACCTTTATTGTTCCTCACAACCTGAAGGACATCATCAGAGAAAAAGCCCGTCAATAGCGAAACAACGGCATAACCATGCGCCACAGAAAACAGAAAAGGGCGCCGAAGCGCCCTCTGACAACCGTTGTGTAACAACCGCCGTGTACTGCTGTGAGTATCAGTTAAGCTGATAGTCGTAAGTCATATCGTAGTCGGAGATAACTTCTACGGGTGAACCTCCAGCATCAACTGTCATGGTCTGAGTAAATTTCAGCGTAAAGGTCTTGCGCGTATCGGTATCGGTTACCACAGTGACAACCAGGTCGGTGATATCAGAACCAGCAGTCTCGAAGCCAGCGGCGGCCCGTTCTTCAAGTTCAGACAAGGAATCCGGTGCCTCCAGCCCTTCAATGGTGACCGCAGGAATAGCCGTCGTCGTTACTCCGGATTTAAACGTGCCGCTGAAGGTCAGCGTCCACTCGCCATCCAGGTTGCTGTTGTCACCGCCGCCAATGGTGATGCCATCGGTATCGATATCGACGTCGTAGTCATACACCAGACCGTTCACTTCAACGATGAAAGAACCTGCGCTGAAGTCGATATCGATACTGATAAGATCCAGTACCGCATCCAAACCACTGCCGTTGGCGCTGAACTCGGTCGTAAAAAAGTCGTAACTGTCAGCATCCAGACCATGATCGGCAAACTGTTCACTGAAATTGGCATTAATCTGCGCCTGAACGTCAGCAAGATCATCGCTGGAGAAGCTGGTAGCGGCGGAGGCCCAGTTTTGTTGCAGCGTCGCCAGGCTGGTTTCGCCATTGGCCAGGAACATCGCCAGCGTGGTCATCGGTGTAATATTAGCGATGCTGTTGGCGGTTGCCGCAAAAGAATACTGTACGTCCGAACCATCGTCAGGAGCAGCACGCAGCAAGAAAGGCGCTGACATGCCGGTTACTGTAATGGTGTAGCTGCCGTCAGCCTCGATCGCGACATTGACTTCTGTACCACTGGCGTCTGTTACATAGACAAAACCGTCAATCGCGGCACCGGTGGCCGCTGTACCTTCCAGCGTCGCATCTGCTGAGTTGCTGCTATCGTTATTATCACTGCTGCTGTCATTGCTATCGCTACTACCACAACCCGTAATGGCCAGCGTGCTACTGATCAGAGCGGCAGACATCCAGCCCGTTAATGAATGAGTCCAGTTCATGATTTGATTCCTTTGTGCTTATCACATGGTTAACTATTTGGGTCTGATCACCGGTAGATTGGTGTTCCGGTTTCCAGAACGGTCAAAGAGTAACCAGCTTTGGTTTGGCAATACAATTCCTTACAAAACCAGTGCGAGCCTCTGTGCAGAGCGTCACAAATTCCCCTGATCGAACGTAGGACAAGCTGGCAATAGATAGGCGGGCTACCGCGCCACAGAGTATTTCCGGGTCTCAGCCGCTGGCTTGCAAGGCATTGATAAATGCTGCAGTGGCTGATAGCGGGTAAACGATCGATGGCAAAACACGATAGAAAGGCGATAGAAAGGAGGGACAAAAATACCAGAACCGAGGTATCACCACGAGAGGCAAGAAACAGCAACAGACAGGAGGCGAAGGAATTCGCCGCCGAGACAAACCGATGGCGGTAACGGTTCCAGAATAAACCTCATTACCGCCAACAGAAGGCCACCGCACGGGTGCGGCCAAACATCAGCTCAAGACTGATTCAGGCAGCCAGATCAGGCAATCTTTGGATCCAGCTCACCGGTCAGGTAACGCTCGTACATCACGTCCAGAGAGTCGACCTTGATCTTGCTGGCATTACCTGCGGTACCGAAGGCTTCGTAACGGGCAATACAGATGTCGGACATTGCCGTCACGGTTTCTTTCAGGTATTTACGCGGGTCAAATTCACCTGGGTTCGCTGCCAGAAAACGACGGATGGCACCGGTAGACGCCAGACGCAAGTCGGTATCGATATTCACCTTGCGGACGCCGTACTTGATGCCTTCAACGATCTGTTCAACCGGCACGCCGTAGGTTTCCGGAATTTCGCCACCAAATTCGTTGATGATCGCCAGCCACTCTTGAGGCACAGACGACGAACCATGCATGACCAGGTGAGTACCTGGAATACGCTGGTGAATAGCCTTGATGCGGTCAATCGCCAGAATGTCATCGGTTGGCGGACGGGTAAACTTGTACGCGCCGTGGGACGTACCACAGGCAATCGCCAGAGCATCGACACCGGTTTGTTTGACGAAATCGGCCGCTTCTTCCGGGTCGGTCAACATCTGGTCGTGGCTCAGAATACCTTCTGCGCCAATACCGTCTTCTTCACCAGCCTGACCGGTTTCCAACGATCCCAGACAACCCAGTTCACCTTCTACTGACACACCACAAGCGTGCGCCATTGCGACGGTACGACGGGTGACCTCGACGTTGTATTCGTAGCTGGTTGGCGTTTTGCCATCGGTTCCCAGTGAACCGTCCATCATCACTGAGCTGAAGCCCAGCTGAATGGAGCGCTGACAAACATCTGGCGAGGTGCCGTGATCCTGGTGCATACACACAGGAATGTGCGGAAATTCTTCTACCGCTGCCAGAATCAGGTGGCGCAGAAAAGGGGCACCGGCGTATTTACGTGCACCGGCAGAGGCCTGCACGATCACAGGAGAGTCGGTTTTGTCGGCGGCCATCATGATGGCGCGCATCTGTTCCAGGTTATTGACGTTGAATGCCGGTACGCCGTAGCCAAATTCGGCGGCGTGATCCAGCATCTGACGCATGCTGATAAGTGCCATAAATTAGTATCCTTCTGACTGATTATTCTGACCGACTCGCAGACCGAGCCAGCCGGTTATAGTTTTGGCGCTTATTTGGCGCGCTCTTCCAGTACGGCGACGGCAGGCAGGACTTTTCCTTCAACAAATTCAAGGAACGCACCACCACCGGTGGAGATATAAGATACCTTATCTGCAATGCCGTATTTATCAACCGCTGCCAGAGTGTCACCGCCACCGGCAATCGAAAAAGCATCCGATGCAGCGATGGCAAGCGCCAGGGTTTTGGTGCCTTCACCGAACTGGTCAAACTCGAATACACCTACCGGGCCATTCCATATGATAGTGCCGGCCTGTTGCAGTTGTGCCGCAAGAGCTGCCGCAGAATCCGGGCCAATATCGAAGATCATATCGTCTTCGGTCACATCATCCGCCGACTTCAGAGTGGCTTCGGCGGTTTCAGAAAATTCCTTGCCACACACCACATCGGTGGGCACTGGAATTGAGACTTTTTCCATCAGCTTTTTCGCCGCTGGAATCAGATCGTCTTCGCACAAGGATTTCCCCACTGGCTTACCGGCAGCGGCCAGAAAGGTATTGGCGATGCCGCCACCAACAATGATCTGGTCACAAATGTCGGACAGGCTTTCCAGGACTTGCAGCTTGGTCGATACCTTGGAGCCACCCACAATGGCCACCAGCGGACGGGCCGGTGTTGCCAGCGCCTTGCCCAAGGCGTCCAGTTCTGCCGCCAACAGCGGGCCAGCACAGGCAACCGGAGCAAATTTCGCCACCCCGTGCGTCGATGCCTGGGCGCGGTGAGCGGTACCAAAGGCATCCATTACAAAGACATCACACAGCGCCGCGTAGGCTTTGGAGAGCGCTTCTGCGTCTTTCTTTTCGCCGGTGTTAAAACGGACGTTTTCCAGCAATACCAGCTCACCTTCAGCAACGTCGACGCCGTTTTCGAAGTCCTTGACCACCACAACGTCACGACCCAGCAAAGCCGACAGATGAGCTGCCACTGGCTGCAGCGAAAATTCGTCGTCGTATTCACCTTCGGTCGGACGACCGAGATGGGACATCACAATGACACGAGCGCCCGCTTCCAGTGCGTGCTGAATGGTTGGCAGAGCAGCACGGATGCGTGCATCGGACGTCACCTTGCCCGCTTTCACCGGTACATTCAGATCTTCACGAATCAGAACGCGCTTTCCCTTCAAATCCAGATCGGTCATTTTGATCACAGACATTGTGGCTTTCCTCATTTGTGTTGCAGGCGTCGCAAGCGCCCTGACTGTTTTTGTTAGTAACTACAATTAATCATGACTACGAATTATTGCCTGTGGATGATGCCGTCATCGCTGACTCACCCGGCGCTTGTCTCATACACAACGCAGTATCCAGCATCCGGTTGGCAAACCCCCATTCGTTATCAAACCACAGCAACAGTTTCAGCATCGAACCGGCGCTGACCCGTGTCTGGGTCGCATCCACAATGCCGGAACGCGGATCGTGGTTAAAGTCGATGGAGGCGTGAGGCTCGTAACTGATGCCCAACAGGCCACGAAACACGCCATTGGCGGCGGATTGTATCAGTTCGTTAACGGCCTGTGCGCTGGTATCACATTTGAGCTGCAAGCTCACGTCCAGAGCGGACACATTGATGGTCGGAACGCGTAAATGCAGGCTTTCGAGTTTGCCTTCCAGTGTCGGCATCAAGCGGGCAATCCCTTTCGGCAGCCCGGTATCAACCGGAATAATACTTTGTACCGCAGAGCGGGTTCGTCGCAGATCCGATGAATAGGCGTCGATCACCGGTTGATCATTCATGGCTGAGTGGATAGTGGTAGTAACGCCCCGCTCTATACCAAATTCACGTTCCAGTAAGGTCAGTACCGGCACCAGACAATTGGTAGAACAGGAGCTGTTGGAAATAATGCGCTGATGCGGCCGGATGCTCGTGTGATTGATGCCGTAAACAATGGTGTTGTCGACCGCACTGTCAGCAGGGTTGGAAATCAGTACCTTGCCAGCACCGCTGAGTAAATGCGCTTCGGCGTCGGCACGGCTACGAATCTGGCCACTGCACTCCAGCACAATATCGACCTGGCATTCGGACCAGTCCAACTTGTCGGGACTGGGCTGGCGGTATAACCGCACCCGATCTCCGTTGATGCGCAGATAATGGTCACTTTCCACCACCACATCTCCAGGGAAGCGACCATGGGTGCTGTCGTAACGCAACATGTAACTGACGGAATCGATATCGGCCAATTCATTAATCGCCACGATTTGCAGTTGCGGGTAATAACGGTTTTCGTAGAGTGCCCGGAGAACCGAGCGGCCGATGCGGCCGAAACCGTTAATGGCGATGCGGGTAGTCATAAAGTCTGGCAATCCGGCAAGTCATCCAACGTCTGGGGGCGCTATTCTCCGGCAATTGCCATGCAGTAGCAAATAGATCGCATGAGTCCAAAGCGCAGGCCAGATAAATCACTCAGTCAACAGGGTGTGAACAGCGCCATACAGGCCAAACTGTCAGCAAGAGATCGGCGGATACTCTCCCTATTGATCGCCGTCCAGCGGACAAACTCTCTCTTGCCAGCCAGCAAACAACGGTCTCTGTCGCATCACCAGTCGCACCACCATTCACCCCCTCTCGGAAGCCTGCCCTGCCGCGCCACAGTGGCATCCCAAAGAACTAGTACCAAGGTAGTGTCTTTTTAAACACGGATGGCAAATGACCCGATGGCAGAGCATCCAGCACACTGGCAGTGTCCATATTGCTTCAGGGTGTTCTGTCTCTCTGAACAATAAACTCTGTTTGCGATAACAATAAATACCCGGAGAACCAACATGATCTACGCAAATCCCGGCCAACCTGGCTCAGTAGTCACCTTTAAGGAACGTTACGGCAACTTCATTGGCGGCCAGTGGGTCGAGCCAGTTAACGGTCGTTACATGGACAACATCAGCCCGGTTAATGGCCAGGTGTTCTGTCAGGTTCCCCGTTCCGATGAAGCCGATATCAATCTGGCGCTGGATGCCGCTCATGCCGCCCAAACATCTTGGGGCAAGGCGTCGATGACCGAGCGTTCCAATATCCTGCTGAAAATTGCTGATCGTATTGAAGCCAATCTGGAAACTTTGGCAGTTGCTGAAACCTGGGACAACGGTAAAGCCGTTCGTGAAACCCTGGCTGCCGACGTACCACTGGCGGCGGATCATTTCCGTTACTTCGCCGGTTGTGCCCGTGCTCAAGAAGGCACCATTGGTGATATCGACGAAAACACCGTGGCTTACCACTTCCACGAGCCTCTGGGTGTGGTTGGCCAGATCATTCCATGGAACTTCCCTCTGCTGATGGCCGCCTGGAAGATCGCTCCTGCGCTGGTGGCTGGTAACTGTATTGTTATGAAGCCAGCGGAACAGACTCCGGTTTCTATTCTGGTACTGATGGAATGTATTGCCGACCTGCTGCCACCAGGCACACTGAATATCGTTAACGGCGTTGGCGCAGAAGCCGGTCAGGCGCTGGCCACATCTACCCGTATCGCCAAGATCGCTTTCACCGGTTCTACTCCGGTTGGCGCACACATCATGAAGTGTGCCGCTGAAAACATCATTCCTTCTACTGTTGAGCTGGGTGGCAAGTCACCTAACGTTTATTTTGCCGACGTCATGGATCACGAAGACAGCTTCGTCAGCAAGTGTGTGGAAGGTGCAGTACTGGCGTTCTTCAACCAGGGTGAAGTCTGTACTTGCCCTAGCCGTTTGCTGATTCAGGAAAGCATCTACGAGAAGTTTATCGGCAAAGTGATCGAGCGTATTGGCCAGATCAAGCGTGGCAACCCGCTGGATACTGACACCATGGTGGGCGCACAGGCTTCCCAGCAGCAGTACGAAAAGATCCTGGGTTACCTGCAAATCGGTCGTGACGAAGGTGCCGAAGTGCTGGTCGGTGGTTCCGCTGAATCTCTGAACGATGACTTGGGCACTGGTTACTACATTCAGCCGACGCTGATGAAAGGCCACAACAAGATGCGTATCTTCCAGGAAGAAATCTTCGGACCAGTGGTTGCAGTAACCACATTTAAAGATGAAGCCGAAGCACTGGAAATTGCCAACGACACCGAGTTTGGTCTGGGTGCCGGCGTTTGGTCTCGTGACATGAACGTAGCGTACCGCATGGGTCGTGGCATTCAGGCTGGTCGAGTCTGGACCAACTGCTACCACGCTTACCCTGCACACGCAGCCTTCGGTGGTTACAAAAAATCCGGTGTTGGCCGCGAAACCCATAAGATGATGCTGGATCACTATCAGCAGACCAAAAACCTGCTGGTCAGCTACAGCACTGATCCACTGGGTTTCTTCTGAGTCCGGTAAACACCATTGCCAGATAAACACTGGCGGGCTGCCTGACCCGCCGGTGTTGTTTCATACTCAGGGTTATACCGAATTGTTTAGACCTCAACCTCTCCCTCGGAGAGGCCTGTTGGCGTGTTGTACGCCTTTCCGCTGCCCTTGATGGCAGCGGTTTTTTCCTGCTGCTGCCTGCCAGCTCCCCGCTATGACATCGACGACAACGGCAAACGCCGCACCGACAGCCAATACCTTTCGAGCAAACCGAATCTGCCAGCTTAATATTTGCGCTTTTTTCGAATTCTCCCTGCGCTAGACTGACTGCTTACCCAATCAGGACTGAATCGGAGAACAACATGGGTCTACTGATCAACGGCCAGTGGCAAGACCAGTGGTACGACACCGAGAAAACCGGTGGTGCCTTCCAACGCGAAGACGCCCAGTTACGCAACTGGGTAACCGCTACCGGTGCAGCAGGCCCCAATGGCGTTGGCGGTTTCAAGGCAGAATCCGGCCGCTATCATTTGTACGTTTCGCTGGCCTGCCCCTGGGCTCACCGCACCCTGATCTTCCGTCAACTGAAGCAACTGCAAGCTCATATTGACGTGTCCATCGTGTCACCCGACATGCTGTCTAACGGCTGGGAGTTTGATACCAACCACCCGGACAAGAAATTTCGCAGCAACGGCGACATCCTGTTTGGCTCAACCGGCATGCACCAGATTTATACCCGCCACAAAGCGAACTACTCCGGTCGGGTAACGGTGCCGGTACTGTGGGACAAGCAACAGAATTGCATCGTCAGCAATGAGTCATCAGAAATTATTCGTATGATGAATTCGGCTTTTAACGACCTGACCGGCAATACCGATGACTATTATCCCGCTGACCTGCGTCGCCAGATCGATGGCATTAACGAGCTGGTTTATCACAAGATCAACAATGGCGTGTACAAATCCGGCTTCGCCACCGCCGCCGACAAGTACGAAGCGGCGGTTAGCGACCTCTTTGATGCCCTCGATAGCGTAGAAGCCATCATTGCCCGACAAGATTTTCTGGTCGCCGATGCCTCTGGACGCGGGGTATTAACCGAAGCCGACTGGCGTCTGTTTACCACGCTGGTGCGTTTTGATGCGGTGTACGTGGGCCACTTCAAATGCAATATCCGCCGTATTGCCGATTACCCGGCACTGTCGGACTATTTGCAGCGGCTGTATCAGCACCCCGGTATTGCCGCGACCGTCAACATCGATCATATCAAGCGCCACTACTACTACAGCCACGACACCATCAATCCAACCCGGATTGTACCGGTCGGCCCGCGACTGGCATTTTTGCAAGACTGACAGCACACCGCTCAATACCGCGCAATGACGGCTAATACCTTCCGGGAGGCCGTGCCGCCGTACTCGCAACAGTGGTGATCGAGTCCTTCATTATCGACGTGCGGGGCATCGATACCCCGGACGCCGCCATTCGATAACCGCTAACATTCAACACATTCAGTTTCGGTTCAGCCTTTGGCTCTAAGCTCCTGCGATCAATAAAGGAGATAGCGCCATGACCGGGCAAACCCAACCCGTTGCTGTGCCTGTACGTCCAGTCAGATCCTGGGCCAGGCAGCATTATTTATGCCTGCTGATATTCACGGCTGCCAGCCAAACTCAGGCTGGCCCTTCATTTTCCGCCGCTCTGGAAGCCAGTTGGCAATCCACACCGGAGCAGCAGGCGCTGGAAACCGCCCAATCCCTGCAGCAACAACGTCGGCCAGACTGGCTAGTGGAAACCCCGGCACTGGCCATCGATTATACCCAGGGCGATCACGCCGCAGCGATCAGCGAAGAATGGCAAGTCAGCCTGAACGCAACGCTGAGCAAACCAGGGCAGTATCAGACCCGCAGCCAACTCAGTCAGACCGCCGCCCAGCTGATCACCAGCGAACGGAATTATCAGCGTTGGCTCTGGTCAGGCCGCTTACAAAGCTGGTGGTGGCAGAGACAACAGCTGTCACTGCAACAGCAGCGTAACCACAATCGTCTGACGGCGATGACCCAACAACTCGACTGGCTGCAATTATTGGTCAGCCAGGGCGAACGCCCGGCTGCAGACCGGCTGCCGCTACAACAAGCCTTGCAACAGCTAAAGGCAAGCCAACTGACGCTGCAAGGCCAGCAACAGGATCTTACCCTGCAATTTCGCCAATGGACGGGACAAGATCAGTTACCCGACGACTGGCACTTTGTTCCCGTAGCGGCACAGCCACTGGAACAACACCCCTTGTTACGCTTTCAGGTCGAACAACGTCAGCAAGCCCTGTTGAATCAGACACTCAGTCGTCAGCAAGCGCTGACGCCGACGGTATCCCTGGGAATCAAACACCTGGCGGCCATCAACGATACGCCCGGCAGTGAACTACTGATGCTCGGTATCAGCCTGCCGTTAGGCAATGCTGGTTACCAGAACCAACGCACGCAGTTAAGCACCCTTGTTCAGCAACAACGGGCCGAACGGGATGTGCGCCAACAACTGCAACGCCAGCAACAGGTATTGGCCAGCCAATTGCCACAACTGGCTGTCCGGGTAGAAGAACTGGCACAACTCAGTGACGATGCCAGCCAGCAGTACGACGCCCAATATCAGGCTTGGCGTCAGGGGCAGCTATCGGGACTGGAATGGTTACAGGTGCAAAACAGCATCTGGCAACTGCAGCAACAGGCCGACGATGCCCGTCTTGCCTACCAACAAGCCATCAGCGACTGGAACCAACTTCAGGGTGAGATACCGCAATGACGTTTTTGAATGCCTCAAGCCACACCCCAGTAACCCGTACCTCTGTAACCCGTACCCCTGTAACCCCCACAGTAGCTAAACGCCAGCACCGGCTCGGCATGCTGCCACTGGGCGCCTTGCTGGGGACACTCTTCATCGCCACCAGTCAGGCCGATGTGCTGCCACTGGATCGCTCGGAACAGCAGCGTCTTGGCGTCGAATTCAGCACCCTGACGACTCTTGCCCAGCTGCCACTGGCGGTCTTGCCGGGCAGTACTGCCGTCAGTGAACACCAGCGTCAGCAACTGATGATGCCGTTCGAGGCCCGTGTCGAACAGTGGTTACAGGCCCCAGGTCAGCATATCGATGCCGGTCAGCCACTGTTGCAACTGCACAGCCATGAAACACTGGCCTTTCTGCAGAGCCACCAGCGCTTGCTGCAAAATACTCGCCTGTGTCACCAACGACTGACGTATCTGAAGGACCGTCAGAACAGTGGTCTCAGCTCGCGCCTGGATGTCGAAGAAAAATCCCTCGAGTGCCAGCAACTGGACGATAACGTCAGCAGCAACCAGCAGGTACTGGCCCACTTGCCAGCGGACTGGCATAACACCCATGAGGCTGAATTTACCCTCAAGTCCAGCAGCGCCGGCTGGCTGATGACCCTCTATCAACAGCCAGGCCAGATCGCCAACCCGGCCGATGGTCTGGCAGAGTTCTGGCCCGATAGCGCCCTGGCGATTCTGGTTGAAATGCCTGCCCATCTGGCCAGCCAGCTGCAGCCGGGCCAGTCACTGAACGTCCAGGACAGCCATACAACGGTGTCGCAGGCGGCCAGGGTGTTGCGAATCGAACAGCGGATCAGCGTCACCGGCCAGTACCGGGTCTGGTTGCAACTGACCGAGGGCAAGCCGATTCCCGGACAGCGCTGGCAGGTCACCATTCCATCGTCACAGACCGGCTGGACAGTACCCGCCGCCGCCCGCGTACGCGCCAATGGCCAGTCCTGGGTATTTCTAAAACAAGGTGACCAGGTCGAGCCAGTAGCCATCGTGCCGATCGCTGAAGGCGCTGGGCAGTTACTGCTCACCCCGACCGATTTGCCCGCAGAGCCAACGCTGGCGATCAGAGGCACTGCCGCGTTGATGTCCTATTGGCAAGCCAGCAGCGAGGGAGATGAATAATGCTGTCGCACTGGATTCAAACGGTTCTGGTACAGCGGGTACTGATTCTGGTGATCAGTCTCGGCGTACTGGCGGCGGGCGTGATCAGCTATCAAAACCTGCGGATTGATGCCTTCCCGGAAATATCGCCTACCCAGGTAAAGATCATTATCAAGGCACCCGGTTTGCCACCGGAAGAACTTGAGACACGGGTTACCCGCAAGATCGAAGTGGAGCTGCTCGGTATCCCGAACCAATCGATCCTGCGCTCCGTGGTGAAGTACGGTCTGACCGACATTACCGTCGATTTTGCCGAAGGCACGGATATTTACTGGGCGCGCCAACAGGTATCCGAACGGCTGGCGGCCGTCTGGCCGGAACTGCCTGCTGACATCAGTGGCGGCATCGCCCCCATGAGTACGCCCCTCGGCGAGCTGTATATGTTTACCCTCGACGGGCCACAATCGCTGGCCGAAAAACGCCGTATTCTCGACTGGCAAATCCGGCCGCTGTTACGCACCGTACCCGGTGTGGCAGACATCAACGCCCTCGGTGGCAAGGTAGAAGCCTGGGCGGTTATCCCGGATATGATGGCACTGGCGCGGGCTGGCCTGACCCTGGCCGAGCTGCAGCAATTTCTGCAACAGAACAACCGGAATGATGGTGCCGGACGCCTGGAAGACGGCGAAGAAGCCATCATTGTCAGCAGCACCGGGCGTATTACCACGCTTGAGGATCTGGCCAACCGCGTGGTGGTGTATCGTGATGCCAGCCCGATTCGCCTCAATGACGTAGCCGACGTCCGGCTCGACAGTCTGACCCGCTACGGCGGAGTCACCGACAGCGGCAAGGGAGAAACGGTTGAGGCGCTGGTCGTGGCATTAAAAAATGCCAATGCCCAGCAAGTCATTAGCGGTGTACGCGAGGCACTCGACAGCCTCAATCTGCCTGCCGGAATGGAGATCCGGGTGTTTTACGACCGCAGCAACCTGATTGAACGCGCCGTTGGTACCGTGACCGAAGCCTTGTGGATTGCGGTGGCGCTGGTGATCCTATTACTCGGACTGTTTATCGGTAATGTACGTACGGCATTGGTGGTCGCCGTCAACTTGCCCATGTCTGCGCTGATGACCTTTATCATCATGGACAAACTCGGTATGAGCGCCAACCTGATGAGTCTTGGCGGGCTGGCGATCGCCATCGGCATGCTGGTCGACGGCTCCGTCGTCGTGGTCGAAAACACCGTCACCCGCTTGCAGGCAAACAATCATGCCTTGCCACGCCTGCATGTAATCTTTCGGGCGATTCACGAAGTGTCTGTCCCCATCGTCTCGGGCACGCTGATTATTCTGCTGGTGTTCTCGCCGCTGGTGACCCTGCAAGGACTGGAAGGCAAATTGTTTGCGCCCGTGGCGCTGACCATTATGTTTGCCCTGGCCAGCAGTCTGGTGGTGTCGATGACCTTGATTCCGGTACTGACAACCTGGCTGATTCAGGCCGACAAGGTCACCACGCCAAGCTGGGTCAACTGCTTGCAAGCGGCCTACCGTCGTTCGCTCGAACGGACGTTAGCCAAGCCATTACCGATGCTGATCGGCCTGGCGCTGGCGGTGGTCGCCAGCGTGCTGGCCTTTACCCAGACCGGCAAGGCCTTTATGCCGGAAATGGACGAAGGTGACCTGATTGTACAGCTGGAAAAAATCCCCACCATCAATCTGGAAGCATCGTTGGCGATTGATCTGCAGGTGGAAAAAGCCTTGCTGGCAGCGGTGCCGGACATCCAGCGCATTATCGCTCGCGCCGGTTCCGACGACCTGGGTATGGATCCGATGGGTCTCAACGAAACCGATATGTTTTTGCAGCTCAAGCCTGAGGAACAATGGCAGGCAGGCAGCAAAAGTGAGCTGCGGGAGCAGATCCGGGCCATTCTGGAACAGTTCCCCGGTTTAAATTATGGCTTTACCCAGCCGATTGATATGCGGGTATCGGAGATGATTTCCGGCTCGCGGGGCGATCTCGCCATCAAACTGTTTGGTACCGACCTGCAACAGCTGCAATCCGTGTCCGAGCAAATTGCGACGCTGATGAAAACCCTGCCCGGTACGGCAGAAGTCATGCTTAATCAAGCCGATGGCATGCACTACCTGACCGTTGCTCCAGATGCGACCCGGATCCTGCAGCTGGGACTGACGGTGAGTGCCGTACAAAACGCCTTGCGGGCAGCCCTTGAAGGTATTCGTGCAGGGGACGTGGTGTACCCGGATCGGCAGCTACCGCTGGTGCTCAGACACTCACGCCCGGTACAAATCAGTGCCCTGTTGAACGAACACTGGCTGGTCACCGCCTCCGGTGACACCGTACCGCTGGCGGAACTGGTCAACGCCAGTGAAACGCCAGGGCCAGTACTGGTGAAACGGGAAAACGGCCAGCGCTTTGCCGTCGTCACCGTCAATGTCGAGGGCGTGGCACTGAGCGACTATGTCGCCGCCGCACAACAGGCGGTCAGCCAGAATATCGACCTGCCTGGTGGCTACCATCTGAACTGGGGGGGTGAGTTTGAAAACCAGCAACGGGCCAACGCCCGCCTTGCCATTATGGTGCCGGTGGCCATCGCACTGGTGTTGCTGGTGCTGTTTACCACCTTCGGCCGTATCAACGAGGCGCTGCTGATTCTGTGTAATATTCCTTTTGCCCTGATAGGCGGTGTGCTGGCACTCTGGATCAGTGGCGAATATTTGTCGGTGCCCGCTTCAATCGGTTTTATTGCATTATTGGGTGTGGCAGTGATGAACGGCGTAGTATTGGTTGACCAGTTCCGGCATTTGCAGGCACTGGGACAACGGGGTCTGGAGATGATTCTGGCAGGTGCCGCCGGACGACTGCGACCGGTACTGATGACCGCCAGTACCGGTGCGGTTGGTTTGCTGCCGTTACTGTTTGCCACCGGGCCAGGCAGTGAAATCCAGAAGCCACTGGCTATCGTTGTGATCGGCGGGCTGGTGACCTCGACGCTACTGACCTTGTATGTATTACCGCTGCTTTATCGCCGCTTCATTCTGGAGGCAGACAAATGAACACCACCGATACCGGTACTTCTCCGGTCACTCTCAATAATTCGTCACTGACCCTGCTCACCCTGTCACTGCCACCCAGGCAAGCCGATGCCATTACCGACTGGCTGCTGGAGCAGGGCCTGCCCGGATTCAGTTCCTGGACCGGCTGGGGCCATAGCAATCGCATCGGTCATCTGTCGATCAGTGAGCAGATTCAGGGTAAACAGAACCGTACCTTTGTCAGCCTGCACCTGAGCGATAGCCAGTGTCGTGAAGTGATTGAAAACCTGCATCTGGCTTTTAGCGGTTTTGATATTCACTACTGGGTGGAAGCGCTGCGTGCCAGTGGCAGCCTGAACAGTCAGTAGTCCGGATTTAATGGCAACGACAGACACACTCGCAAACCGGCGTCAGGGCCGTTTTCAAACAGGATACGGCCCTGATACTGTTCGACAATATCTGCCACAATCGCCAACCCCAGTCCGTAACCTGCACCACTTTCATCACCCCGAACACCTGGCTGGTGCAAGCCCGCCAGTTTCTCCGGATCCACACCAGGGCCATCGTCGGCCACCAGCAGATGAATCTGTCCATCCTGTTCCTGTGTGGCTTCGATAGCGACGCTAGCAACCGCCCACTTACAGGCGTTGTCGACCAGATTCCCCATCAGCTCAAACATATCTTCCCGATCACCAGGAAATGGCAGCGTCGCAGGTAACTGCTGGCGGATGACCACCCCAGGATACAGTTTGGCCATACTCAGACAGAGTTGCCGTATCAGTTCAGCCAGATCGATCTGTGGTGCCCGGCTCATCAAGCCCGCGATTCTGGCCCGCTTCATTTCGTTATCGATCATCTGGTTCATACGTTCAATCTGCTGCAGCGAGGTTTGCCAGTCGCCCTCTGGCTGCGACAACGCAACATCATGCAAACGATTGTTCAACACCGCCAGCGGCGTCTTCAGCGAGTGTGACAGATTGCCACTGGCCATACGGGCACGCAGCAAACGCTCACGGGTACGTTCCCCAAGCCGGTTGATTTCATCCACCAGTGGCTCCAGCTCCTGCATATCCGGGGCATCCAGATGGTCACGCTCCTGCCGCGCCAGCTGACGCAGTTGCTGCTGCACCTGATTGAAGGGCAACAAGGCATTATTGAGCATGCGCCGTTGCCAGATAAAAATAGCCGCCATCACCAGACCCAGTAACACCATCAAGGTTAAAAAAGCTCGGGTAAACACCGCCAGAATAGGACGAAAATCCTCGGCAATCTGAATCACCACCTGGTGATTGTGCACCATCAGCGTCTGAGTCATCACGTACAGGCTTTGCTCTGGCACAGCTTGCTGCCAGCTCCATGACAGACTGCCTTCCCGGCTTTCCATCCGCAGCGCCAGAGTTCCCAGTGATGGCGACTTCAGTTGCTGGCCATTCCACATCACCTGGTAATAATGGCCGGATTGCGGCATTACAAAAATGGGCGGTAGTATGTGTTCATCAATATCCATGGTGTCGCGGTGCCAATGGATTTCCTGCAACAGCAAATCGCTGTCGTGTTCCAGCCGGGTTTTGAAATAGTCGGTCGCCGACACCAGCAGGGCAATCGCCGCAGCCGTGGTAACCAGCACCATCAGTACCAGCTGACCGCCCAACAGGGAACGAAACAGGCGTGCCGCTAAGGACCACATCAGCGATCTCCCATCAGGTAGCCCTGGCCACGAAAGGTACGGATGCGTTCCTGCCCAATTTTTTTGCGCAATCGGCGGATATAGACTTCCACCAGATTTTCATTTTTTTCTTCCTGCCAGTCGTAGGTGGCATCCAGCAATTGCTGCTTGGAGACAATTTGTCCGGCTTTTTGCATCAGCAATCTCAGCATGGCGAATTCGGTTGCAGTCAGGCTTTCACACACCCATCCCGTTCGAGACCTGTTGTTTGGTTTCATCCAGTGTCAGACCATCCACGACCAGACGGGTTTGTCCCTGCTGCTCCACCCGGCGTCGTAACGCTTCCAGCCGCGCCAACAGCTCTTCACTCTGGAACGGTTTACCCAGGTAGTCGTCGGCTCCGGCATTCAGCCCATCCACCCGTTCCTGCCAACTGTTACGAGCGGTCAGAATCAGTACCGGGGTGGTGATGCCCTGACTGCGCCAACAGGTCAGGACTTCCAGACCCGACAGGTACGGCAACCCCAAGTCGAGCACCACACAACCGATCACATCAAGATGATCTGGCAAATAGCGGGCGGCCCAGTCACCACGATCCAGTTGTTCGACACCATAACCGGCTCCGGTGAGGTAACGACCAATATCCCGGCTCAGCTGGGGATCGTCTTCAACCAATAGAATATTCAACAGTGACCTCTGTCCGACAGTTGTTGCCAGCCCTGTCACGCAGTGATTCAGGCGGGGGAAACAGCAATAGCGACTATCATACAGCAGGGCGTTATGGCGGCCAGCCAGATAGCAAAACGCCTGCAGCAAGCAGGCGTTGAGGTGAGCCACTCACAAGGCATCTGCCTTGCCGATACAGCACTCACAGAGAAACCAACAGCTCAATTTTCTTGAGTGTCCGAACTCCCATGCCCTTAACCGTGACCAGTTCATCCATCGTTTTGAATGGGCGCTCTGCCACCAGACTTTGGGCCAGTTTTTTGGAAATACCGCCGACAGCAGCCAGTTCGGCTTCGGTAGCGGTATTAATATTTACGCGGACTAATTTTTTTTTTAGGGCTGCAATCTTATCAGCAGCAGCTTTTTCAGCAGTGGCTTTTTCGGCAGCGGCTTTTTCGGCAACGGCTTTCTCAGCAGCGGCTTTTTCGGCAGCGGTTTTCTCAGCGGCGACTTTTTCAGCCAAGGCGGCCTCTTTCTCTTCCACCACGTTTGCAACGACTTTTGCGGCAACCGCTTCCTTAACGACGTCTGCTTCTTTTTCAACGTCTGCTGCTTTTTCAACGTCTGCAACGGCTGCATCTTCAGCAACGGCTGCTTCACGTGGTTCGCCAAATGCTACTTCTATTACCTGACCAACCGCTGCCGCGCTATCATCGGCAACGATACTTTCACCGGCAACGACGTAGGGCAAATCAAACTGAACCACATCACGCGTGACAAAATCATCCAGATCCCATTCGCGCACTAGCAGTACCAGATTCCACTCACCCATAGACGGTTCGACAAAAATCAGGTCATATTGACAGTTTTCCAGATAACACTGACCAAACAGTTCACCAATACTGGTGGCGGCCAATTGTTCACCCTGATCAAGAGAGCCGTTATATCGCTGTGGCAAAGCCCACAGTTCAAGATTCAAGGTACCGCTGATGTTATCCGCAAAACGGTCGCTGGCAATACCATCGATATTCAGATAAATACGGCCTTGATCAATATTGAAGGCGGTATTACCAATGAAGTAGATGGGCTGTTCAGCCTGTGTGACTGCGTTGATTTCTGGCACAATCATAGTCCTTCCTGATAATTAACGTTATTTTTCAAGCTGTACGCCTGGTAAGGGGACTCCCTTGCAGAGGAACTATACGTCCACTTTGTCAGCTTTTAAAATTAAATTTGGGTGACTATAGGTCGCACCAGAAAAGCGCAAAAACTCGCCTCAAAAAAGGGATTTGTTCTATATAAATAATGGCCACCCCTCCTGTCAGGAAATATATATTCATAAAAAATATGAAAAAATACGCCAATATAATGATCTATTCATTTGGAAAGTATTTATTCAATAATCATCAAATATTCATCAATTTCTGGCAGCCAGCCAATCCCGCACCCAGGTTGGCCACTCATTGGATAACTGGTCATCTTGCACGTGAAACTGCTGACCATAGGCGCTTAATTCAACCTGCCAGGCGTGCAGCAGATGATGGGAAGCACCCAATTCAGCGATTTCCTCCGAGGTTAACGCCTGTTGCAGGCGCTGAAGATAAAAACGACCGCCGTGGGCGTAAATCTTGTCTGCCACAATAGGGTGCCCCAACGCGGCCAGTTGTGCCCGCAGCTGATGTTTGCGACCCGTTTTCAATTCGCATTGAACCAGTGTCAACCCATCCTTTGCTGCCAGACACTGAAACAGTGTGCGACTGAGTTTGGCCGAACCAGACAGCAACGGCTGATGCTGTTCGGGGTCAACCACGTACATCTGACAACGAATGGCGCTGTCTTGCCGCTCTGCCAGATGACATTCAAAATCGAGCTGCTGCCAATCCGGCTTGCCATACACCAGCGCCAGATAAGATTTACGCTGCAGCAGGGTGTTAAACCGTTTTTTCCAGCGTTTGTCGGCGGCAGAATGTTTCGCCAACAGAAGGATGCCTGATGTCTCCGCATCCAGCCGGTGTAACAGGTGGGCGTTGGTCGCCGGACTTTGGCGGCGTACCAGATTGATCAGGGTGTTGTAGAGATTGCGGGTGGTACGTGACACCGGTAAACCGGGCGGTTTGTGCACTGCCATCAATTCGTTACTTTGCCACAGTAATTGCCAGTCGGTGTCGGCCTTGCCTTCCCGATGCTGTGGCAACCAGAAGGCAAATTCCTGCCCCGCTAGCAACGGTATCGAGGCGTCCTGACAGCAGTGCTCATCAATGTGTATCCAGCCATTGTTGAGGGATGCCTCAAACGACAGCCCGTCTCGTCGCTCACACCAGTATTGCCAGAGGGTGGCCAGAGGCTGATCCTCGAACAGCTGTCCAGTCAACCAGAACCCGTCCCTTTCAACTGATGCTCCGTCAACTGATGCTCCGTCAACCGTCCCGCCAAGTAATCGCATGTCGGGCAATATCAAGAATCCTGCTCCAGTGCCTCAACCCATAACACCCCTACATCCGCCCGTAACACCTTGACGGTGGTTCCGGCAGTGAGCGGTTGCTGGCTTTTGAGTTTCCACTCAACACCGGAATAACGATGGATGGCCTTACCGCTGATATCGACGTCCTGCTCCAGTACAAAAGCATCGCGGGCAAAGTCGCTATTGATCGGTGTTGGTTGTCGCTCGTCCTGCAGCCGTTTTAATGGCTTCCACAGCGCCAGTGCCAGGCCACAAGTAATCAATGCGTTACTCCATAATGCTGCGGTCAGGGTTTCCGGCAAGATACCAACCAGCATCAGCAAACCAGATAGCACCAACGACAGCCCGAGGAAAAACAATACGATGGAAGCAAACCCCAGAATCGCAACTTCAATAATCAGTGCCAGAATACCGGCCACCAGCAATGATTGGGGCAGATGTGACAACAGGTAGCTCATAGCGAGTTTCCTTACAATTAGATGATGGAGCAGAAAGAAGCATACGCGGTGCCCCGACAACGGCCCTGTCAGACCAGTGTCTGGAGCAAGCGTTCAAACGCCGTCAGATCCGTATAGCGGTCGTTAACCGAGGCATTGTGGCTGATAAATAGGCCACCGGCCTGACGGATGCCGCCTTCGATCATCAGGTTATCGTGCAACCCGAATTCTTCAATTTTCAAACCATCCCGATCACGGATATCTCCCACTGGGCCAGGCTCACCCGTTATCCCAAACTGGGCCCAGGTACGGTTTGCAAACGGGGTCGGATCGTTACTGTAACCCATCAGCTGTTTGCCCAACCCTCGGGCAAAACCCAATTCATAAACGGTACCCACATCTGCGCTGGGGCCACGGAATGGCGTCAGGTTGGCGATGACCCTATCGGCCTGACGGATCAGCGCTTCATTGCCACGACTGATGGCCCACGCCAGTTCCGTGGTATCACCCGCCTCCAGTTCCGCATCGAGTGGAAATAACCCGGTAAACCCGTAGCGTTGGCAAAGGGCTTTTTTGGCGGCTCCCAGTGCAACGGCATTGGGCAGAAAGACTTCTGGCCCGGCAAGATAAATTACCGCAGTCGTCATAACGAGTCCGAGTGGCGATGGTGTCGGCAAAGAGCGTTCAGGGCAAGTGTCATGGGCGGATTTTCAACGATGATAATGGAACGAACATGGGGGTAAGAACGGTAAGAACGGCGCTATCCCGTATTGGGGTATAACGCCGACTTCCCTGTCGCAGCCAGATGTTATCTAACCCTTGTTCAAGGTGCTGATAATCGAGGTCGCCATGGCCACCATGCTGCTGGCATCGGTACCGCTGTCTGGCAGCAAGACGACGGAAGATTCCTTGGCAATCGCGTGTTTGGCTTCAATCGCCTTGGAGGCCAGTTCCAGCTGAATGGCTTTCTGACCATCGTCGGTATTGGCAATATCCCCGACCATTTTTAATGCCAGTGCTTTCGCCTTGGCGACGGCAACAATGGCCTGCGCCTCACCTTCTGCCTTCAATACCTGCTCCGCCTTGTCGGCTTCTGCTGCCAGTACCCGTGACTGTTTCTGACCTTCTGCGACGTTAATGGCAGACTGGCGATCACCTTCCGATTCCAGAATCTGGGCGCGTTTGACCCGCTCGGCTTTCATCTGGGCTTCCATCGATTGCATCACCGATTGCGGCGGCACGATGTCTTTGATTTCGTAGCGCAGCACCTGGATGCCCCAAGGTTCGGCGGCTTCGTTAATCGAGGTGACAATATTGATGTTCAGCAGGTTGCGCTCTTCAAAGGTGCGGTCGAGTTCCATCTTGCCCAACTCGGAACGCATGGTAGTTTGTGCCAGCTGAGTTACGGCGAACACGTAGTTATCAACACCGTAGGTCGCCTTGTAAGGATCCAGTACCCGGAAATACAACACGCCATCAACACTCAGGGTAATGTTGTCACGGGTAATGGCCGACTGGCTGGGTACATCCTGGGCCTGTTCCTTGAGGCTGCGATCCGCCGCAATCCGGTCGATAAAGGGCACAATAAAGTTGAGACCGGCTTCTTTGGTGGAGTGGTATTTGCCAAATCGTTCAATCAGCCAGGCGCGGTTTTGCGGTACAAATTTAATGCTGCTACGCACCAGTACCAGCACAAACACCAGCGCAACGGCTTCGACCGAAAACAGCAGGGAGATAATTGAATCCATGATAGGTCATCCTGTATGGGAAGTAGGATCATTCTGAAGCTGCAATGTGTCTGATTCGCTACCTTGGTGCAAGCGAAGCGGTTGCCGTCAGAGCAGGATGTCACTAAAGAACCGCTTGCAGAACCCTGGTGCCTGTCGTGCGCAGGGCTGTTCTACTGCGGAAAAGCTGGATTTGGCTCTTTTCTGAGCGAATGGTTGTTACGTTAAATAAGAGTGATAAATGGGCATTTTGAGTCGATTATTAACACCCTAATGTCGAGCGCTGTAATTGATAGACGTACCCTTAAAGCGATGGACGTTCGGTATGAGCTGCCAGTACGCCTTCCAGCCGACTGCTGTATTGCTGTTTCCAGTCGCGCAGAAAGGCCAGATCGTCGGCGAATGCCGGTGCCAGTGGTGCCGACGCCTTGGCCTGGCTCAAACCGGTAGCGGGCCGCAGCTGGCTACTGCCTGGCTGCACCTGCAAGGCACGCAAGCACTCGGTGCTGTAGCGATGGGTATCGATGTTATCGACCACCCACCACTCGGCTTGCAGGCGCTCGTGGGTGATATCCAGCACCACGTAGCCACGAAAGTAGAAATCAACAAAATTCAGGTGTGGTAACAGGGCTTCCAGGGAGGCTCCGGCCATCTGCGCCTGGGGGTAACTTTCAATGCCCGGCGAGGTAACTGCCGGTGTCACAAACTCGACCCCGAGCGGCTTGCCTGGATCATCAGCGAACGGATCCTGATACAGCTCAAGTGCCCAGGATGAGTGAATATCGCCGGTGAGGACAACCCAGTTATCGACATTCGCCCGACTGACGGCATCAAACAGTCGTTGACGCGCCGCCGGGTAGCCATCCCACTGGTCGTAATTGAAGGGCATATCATTGGTGCCTAATTGGGCAACCATGACCTGCTGGCCACTCAGTTTCCAGGTGACGCCCTGTTGCTGGGCATTGGCGAGGTTGCTGTATAACCATTCTTCCTGCTGATAGCCCAACAGTGTGCGTCCGCTCAGGTTACGCTCTTCCATCGTTGCCGCCTGGGCATCGCGCCCGGCCAGACGGGTATCCAGCATGGTCAGATCGACCAGATCACCAAAGCGGAAGCTGCGATAAATACCCATATCCGGCCGGGACGGCTCACGAATCGGCATCCACTCCAGATAGGCCTGCACCGCACCACTCAGGCGTAAGCGCCAGTCACCTTCACTGGCGGTATCGTGATTGTCTGCGCCGCCCACCCAGGCGTTGTTGGCCACTTCATGATCATCCCAGATCACCAGAAATGGATGCTGACGGTGAACTTCCTGCAAATCCTTGTCCTGCTTGTAACAGGCATGGCGCTGACGATAGTCCTTCAGCGATTGGGTCTCATGCAGCGGCGTATTAATGCGCCCGGTGCGCGCGCAGTCTTCCAGATCGGCGTATTCGTAGATGTAGTCGCCCAGGTGCAGAATCGCATCCAGATCTGCACGTTTGGCCAGCTCCCGGTAGACGTTAAAGTAGCCTTTGGCAAAGTTGGAGCAGGAGGTATACGCAATCCGCAAATGCGTTACCGAGCCTTCTGGCAATGTCCGGGTTCGACCCACATCGGAGTAATGGCCATCGGCTTCAAAGGCATAATAGTAGGTGGTGGCCGGGAGCAGGCCTTCGGCATCCACCTTGACAGTGAAATCACGGCTGGCATCGGTGAAGCCGATTCCCTGGTTCACCACCTGTTGTAACTGTGGGTCGGTGGTGATCAGCCAGCGATAGGAGATACCGAAGGTACTGTCGAGCGGAGTAATCCGAGTCCACAGCAACACCCGGTCGGTGAGCGGATCGCCACTGGCGATACCATGCTGGAACGGATAGCGCATACGGTCGCTACCCGGCTTGATTGCTGGTGCAAACAGGCTGGTACCGGCACTGTCCAGCAGGAATTCCCGGCGAGTCAGAGGCATGATGTATCCGCAACTAATAACATAAGCCGGGATTAAGCCGTTAGCCCATGACAGTCCGGTTGCCGGGGGTTGAAGTTAGTATTGCAGTTTAGCGTCAGTTAGATGACAGCGGCAGCACCACGATTAGCGCCGCTTTAAACGTTACGGCTTTGCAGCTGGCGTCGCAGCAGGGCCAAAAAAATAATGGGCGATGCGATTGCCCACCAGCAGCGCAACCAGAAATATCCAGACATTGCCATTCAGGCTGAACATGTCTACCAGCGCCGGGCCAGGGCACAAACCAACCAGACCCCAGCCGACACCAAACAGGGTCGCCCCGGTTACTAACCGCCCGCTAACGCCGGCCAGTGTCGGGTAATGAAAACGCTCGGCAAACCAAGGCCGACGGCAACGCTTGCTGCTGAAGTAAAGCAGGGCAAACACCGGAATGGCACTGCCCATCACTGCAATCAAGGCCGGCTGCCAATGGCCAAAAAGATCCAGGAAACCGCGTACTTTTTCCGGGTTGTGCATGCCAGCGACAATCAAACCAATACCGAATACCAGCCCACACACCAAAGCTAATACTGCAGCAGCGAAAACGGTCGGCACGCTATTACGTCCTGAAATCATAACGCACCGCCTTCCATAAACAGGTTCAAGGCCGACATCAGCGCCACCGTGAGAATACCCGCCGTCATAAATATCAGCGTCGCCACCATCGACCGTACCGACAGCCGCCCGATGCCACACACGCCATGGCCACTGGTACAGCCATTGCCAATATAAGTGCCTATCCCCACCAGCAACCCCGCCGCTATCAGTAACAACGGACTGTCGGTAATCACAATGGCATCTGCCTCAAAGCCAATGATCACCAACACCGGCCAGGCCAGAATCAGGCCAAGGAAAAACCACAACGACCAATAACGTCGCTCTTGTCCCGGTCGAGCCAGTAAAAACAGGCTCGATATCACCCCCGTCATACCGCTGATACGGCCATGGCCAAGCCACAATAAACCGGCCGCCAGACCAATCAATGTTCCACCCGTCAATTCTGCTACCATTGCCTACGCCTTTTGATTTTGGCGGCATATTACCCCAGCCTGACACTTCTGAAACACATCTACGCGCTATCGGATGAACACTGCATCGCCCGCTGGGTAGAAAACCCCTACTGGCAGCACTTCTGCGACGAGCAGTATTTCCAACATCGACCGCCGATTGATCCCACCACGTTCGGGCGTTCGACCGAGGGTACCGGGGAGCGCAACACGACAGTCGTATAGCCGCCGTCGATGTCTGCATCAACCATCAAAAGAAAGAACGAGGCAAAGTGCAAATGGCCTACCCAACGGCTGCTAACGAGGCTGTAAAAAAGTATTTTCGAAAGGCATTTCCTCGCCATATCCAAAATGGCTACCACAATGCTCCAACCTACATCACAGCCCTCGAATTCCCATCCGATACTGGTTAGTCTGGCAAGGACGTTTATTGTTTACAGGTTGTTGCCATGTCGATTGTTGCTTCGCTCTCCTCCCTTGCTCCAGAGCACACCACTACACCACTCACCTTGCTGGCCAAATCAGAGCTCGAACCCTGGTTACTACAGCAACCGGCTGCCAAAGCCTGGCTCGATGCCAGCCATTACAGCGGCAGTGGTACAACACTGATTCCGCAAGCCAATGGGCGTGGCTATCAGGCATTGTACGTCTGTGAATCGCTGGATGAGCCGTTTGCTTGCGGTGATTTGTCCGCCAGTTTGCCAGCAACCGACTACGTCCTGACCGAAGTAGCCAGCGCAGAACGTCTGCTCAATATTGCCTTTGGCTGGGGTGTGGGTGCCTACCGCTTTACCCGCTATAAGGAAAACACCAAACCGCAAGCCCGACTACTGCTGGATGATGACACATTGGTCGATAAGGCCAACCAGCACATTGATGCCATCACGCTGGTACGCGACTTGGTGAACACCCCGGCACAAGACATGATGCCAGCCCAGCTATCTGAGGTTACCCGTGCACTGGCAACCGAGTTTGGTGCCCGCTTTGAAGAGGTTGTTGGTGATGACTTACTGACACACAACTACCCGATGATTCATGCTGTCGGGCGCGCCAGTGTGCACTCACCCCGGCTGCTCGACCTGCGCTGGGGCCAGCCAGAAGCGCCGCGCATTACCCTCGTCGGTAAAGGTGTGTGTTTCGACAGTGGTGGCCTGAATCTCAAGCCTGGCAACTATATGCGGCAGATGAAAAAAGACATGGGAGGTGCCGCCCATGTGCTGGGCCTTGCGCGACTGATCATGGCATCCAACCTCAATATTAACTTGCGGGTGCTAATTCCGGCCGTCGAGAATGCTGTCAGTGGTAATGCCTTCCGCCCCGGCGATGTCTTGCTCACCCGCAAGGGCCTGACGGTTGAAATCGACAATACTGATGCGGAAGGCCGTTTGGTGTTGTGTGATGCCCTGGCAGAAGCTGAGTCGGAACAGCCGGAATTGATTATCGACTTCGCCACCCTGACCGGTGCCTGTCGGGTGGCGCTGGGCACCGAATTGCCTGGCTTTTTTTGCAACAATCGACGGGTTGCTCTGGCGCTTGCTGAAGCGGGAGAAGCTGCCGCTGAACCGGTGTGGCAATTACCTCTGCATAAGCCTTATTTTGAATTTATGAAGAGTGATATTGCCGATCTGGTGAACGGAGCCGCCAGCCCTTATGGCGGTGCCATTACCGCCGCGCTGTATCTGGAGGCCTTTATCGACACCACGCCCTGGGTTCATTTCGACATTATGGCCTGGAATCTGCGCAAGTTGCCTGGTCGTCCAGTCGGTGGGGAGGCTATGGGAGTACGCGCCGTTTATCAATATCTGAGCGACTGCTATTCTTGATACTGGTTGAAGTGGGTGATCGGAGCGGGCAATCTGCCCGCTACACACTTCAGACCCAAGCGTTACCACCGCGCAGTTGTGTTGTTTACGCCCTCAAAAGGAGCAGCTGACATCCCCGTTGCTTCCTGTCATGGCACACGTTCCACAGCACACGACATTTCGGCATAAGCGGGTCAGTGCCTCGCCGAGACCATACAGACTTTCTGCCAATCCCAAAACCGCCGCTATTCAAGCAGTTACCCCTAATATCTCACATTGGTCATGCCTTGGAGTTGTCGTTTCATTCGGTTCCGTTCATTAGATGGAGAACTTGGCGTGAGAATTGAATATTCCTTTCAGGAAATTTAATTTCACAAAATTCCCCTCGCTAACCACACTGGGATCCTTCATGGCGTTTACCCAATCGGACTCCATTCGCTTGCTTGGACTGGACTTCGGCTCCACGACATCCAGCATGATGGTGGTGCAAGTCAGCCTTGGTAGACACAGCGTCAACGGTCGGATGAGCTATACCAACCCTACCCTGGTTTATCGCTCTCCGCCCTGCTTTACTCCCTTCCGTAACCAGCAAATCGATACCGAAATCTTGTTGCAGCAGCTAACCGTCTGGATGCAGCAAGCACAACTGGATGTGTTTCCAGCCCATACCGGTGCCGCACTGATTACCGGTTTGGCAGCCCGCAGTGACAATGCCCGAATTCTTAGCCGCATCATTGGTGAGCAGATTGGAGATGCCATGATTGCCACTGCCGATGACCCTGGGCTGGAGTCGTGGATGGCGTTTATGGGCAGCTGCCAGCTGCTGAGCCGTTACTACTATGACCAGCCCGTGCTGAACCTCGATATCGGTGGTGGCACCACCAATCCAGCCTTGGGTATGGCCGGGAATGTGCAGAGTTGTGGTTGTTATTACATTGGTGCGCGCCACTTCCGTTTTGAACCTGGCAGCTATCACCTGACCGGAATCTCATCTTACGGAACCCGATTATTGCGACAACTGGGCATCACCGCAGTACCGGCGGTTTTCGATAACAGCCTGCGCCAGCGCATCGTGCAGTGGATGGTGCGGAGTCTGGAGCAAATCGTTACAGGCAACGAAGCGGCAATTGACGATTATTTTCGCCAGTTGGCACTGCAGAACCAGGCCGGACTGGTCGGCCAGGAAGCGGCGCTGGTGACCTTCTCTGGTGGTGTCGGCGAACTGATCTATCGTTTTCAGGATAGTGGCCGCTGGCCAGGAACCACCGAGTATGGCGACCTGGGGATTGATCTGGCTCAGGCGATCGTAGCGTCCCCGATTCTTTCTCGCACACTATCGGTACGCCCGGACAATGCCGGTCGAGCCACCGTACTGGGGCTGACGTTACACAGCTCGGATATTTCCGGCACCAGCCTCTACATCAGCAATCCAGAGTTATTACCACTCACTGACTTGCCGCTGTTATCGCACCTGGATCTGGATGCCAGCCAGGATCAGATCACACAAGTGATGCGATTGGCACAGGGTTGCCAGCGGGGGGCGGCCATTCGGATTGGTGTTGGCAACACGAATACCCAGCCAGCCTCCTTGCTACTCATTAAACAGTTTACCCGGCGGCTGAATAGCGCCAGAGACTGTGCCACCGGAGACGGTGCCGCCTTGTCTGCACCGCCACTGGTGTTATTACTCGAAAGCAATATTGGCAAGACCCTTGGCAACTACCTCAGCAATTGGGGGCAACGCCCGGAATCCTTGCTGGTTATCGACGAAATTCCCGACCGACAAGCCCAGTTTATTCATGTCGGTCGACCACTCAAACAGGTCGTACCGGTCTCTTTTTTCGGTATGAGTCAGGAGGCTAGCTGACTATGTCCATTTTTTGCCCAACCCCACTGCAACAGATTGATACCCCTGCCAGCACAGATCCCAAAGCGTACGACATTCTGCTAATGCAGAAGCATTACCGCTTTCGTAATCTGGCGCACTTGTTAGGGGCTGCGGATGTCAGCAAGGCCGGTGATCGTATCGCCGGATTGGCTGCCAGCGACGAAATTGAGCGTGAAGCAGCCCGTTCCCTGCTGTCCCAACAGACACTACAGCATCTTTACGATACCCCGCTGACCGACGCTGAAGGCCGTATCGACAGTGTGATGCGGGTCAATTACGACATAAATCCGGCCACCTTCAATACCTTGCGGCAACTGACTCTGGGTGAATTAAAGGATCTTATGCTGGCCAGTAAAGGGCCGCGTATTCGTGAGATTGGCCAGGCGTTGACCGGAGTCATGGTCGCGGCAGTCACCAAGCTACTCGACGTCCATGAGCTGATTCTGTTGGCCAAGCGCCTGAAAAATGGCGCGGCTGCTCAGGCACGAACCCGTGTTGGCCTGCCAGGCACCTTGTCCTCACGGTTGCAGCCAAACCACCCCACCGACAATCTCGCCGGGATCAGCCTGCTGACCTATGCCGGACTGTCGATGGGAGCCGGAGACGCACTACTGGGCCTCAACCCGGCGATTGATACCGTCGACAACATCAGCGCGGTATTACACCACCTAGACAGGTTGCGGCGGGAAACCGGTGCTCCAACCCAGATTTGTGTGCTGTCTCATATCAAAACCCAAATGGCTTGCCTGCAAGGCGGAGCGCCGGTGGAAATCATGTTCCAGAGCCTGGCGGGCACAGAACGTACTCTGACCGACGAATTTGATGTCACCGTTGAGCTGCTGGACCAGGCCTATGAGTTGATGCAAAACCACGGGCCACTGCGAGACTCTGGCGCAGAAAATGTTATGTACTTCGAAACCGGCCAAGGCAGTGAACTGACCTACAACAAGCACAACGGTCTGGATATGGCGACCTGTGAAGCCCTGTGCTACGGACTGGCACGTCGCTACCGCCCGTTTATGGTGAATAACGTCACCGGATTTATTGGCCCTGAAACCCATCTTGATAATTTTGAAATGACCTACAGCTGTTTGCAGGATCATTTTATGGGCAAGTTAATGGGATTACCCATGGGCATGGCCCCCTGCTTTACCCTGCATTCCCAGGTGACTGCCGAAGGCCAGCAAATGGCCACTGAGCTGCTTGCCGCCGCCGGGGCCAACTTTTTTATGGACGTTTACCTCGGTAACGACCGCATGCTGGCCTATTTCGATACCAGTGGCCACGACGACCAGACCTTGCGCGAGATTCACAACCTCGAACCAGCACCCGAATACCTCAGCTGGGCAATGGCCAAAGGCATTTTCATACGCAATGAAGAGGGAGAACTGGAACGTGGGCCGAACTGGGGCAAACCAGAACAATTTTGTGCCTCAGAAAGTGATTATCAGCGTCTGCTGGAATCGGTACCAGCCGCTTATGGATTCGACAATGCCGGGCCACGTCCAAGCAATCAGGTTGCCCGTACCCTGAGAAGCAATCAGGCGGTTGCCAGGGAGGCAATTTATGCCGACCTCAATGTCAATAAACTCACCGACGTACTGGGATTCCGCCAGTTGATCACTCGCGCCAACACCAGGGAAACGCATCTGTCCAACCCGGAAACCGGTGCTTATCTCGACACTCATTGCCGTTTGAGCCTGGTGCCAGAATTCACCGATGTCCAGATTCTGGTGACCGATGGACTCAGTGCCGAGGCCATCCACCACAATATTGAGCAACTGCTACCCGTGCTTCAGGACGGTTTACAAAGCCGGGGCTATCGTTGTGGCCAGGCCGTTGTTTGTCAGTATGGCAGGGTCAAACTGGCGGAAGATATTGGCAATGCACTGCAGTCACGGCTGATCATCAATTTGATTGGTGAACGCCCTGGTGGTGATGCCATGGCGTCCCGAAGCATGTCGGCCTATCTGGCTTATCGCGTTGCAGATGAACACCAGCAGCAGGCTGCCATATTCAGTGGCAACCCGGACATCGAGTGGGAATACAGCGTTATTTCCAATATTTACCAGAAGGGGCTGCCAGCCACCGAAGCCGGTTCCGTCATTGCCGAAAAAGCGATTCAGATATTGACCCACGGCGCGGCAGGAAATCGTCTGGAAGCGCAGCTAAAACCGCATGTCGCCGCCTGAACCGGATGGTTCGTTACGCCGGAAAAGGATTTCCGGCCACGCAGACTGATTGGTGGCTCATGCCACTCTCCAGCATAAGACGTCCGTAGCAAGTAGCAAATTACTGGCATAAAAAAACCCGCTCGAAAGCGGGTTTTCAGGAAGAGCAGCCAATATTACTCAGCTGCATCATCCTCGACTTCTACAATGTCTTCTGCATCAACAACCGGACGATCGACCAGCTCTACATACGCCATAGGCGCAGCATCACCAGAACGGAAACCGCATTTTAAAATACGGATATAACCGCCTGGACGAGCTTGGTAACGAGGACCGAGTTCGTTAAACAGTTTACCAACAGCTTCTTTGCTGCGGGTACGAGAGAACGCCAGACGACGGTTTGCAACTGAATCTTCTTTAGCCAGAGTGATCAGTGGCTCAGCAACGCGGCGCAGTTCTTTCGCTTTTGGCAGAGTCGTTTTAATGACTTCATGTTCGAACAGGCTCACCGCCATGTTTTTCAACATGGCTTGACGGTGTGCGCTGGTACGATTGAAGTGACGACCACTTTTACGATGACGCATGGTTTAATTCCTTACTAACTGAACGCTCAGCTTACGCGAGCACTTTGTCGTCGTTACGGAGGCTGGCGGGTGGCCAGTTCTCCAGATGCATACCCAACGACAGGCCACGGGAAGCAAGAACGTCTTTGATTTCAGTCAGAGACTTTTTACCCAGGTTAGGAGTCTTCAACAGCTCAACTTCAGTGCGCTGGATCAGATCGCCGATGTAGTAAATATTTTCTGCTTTCAAACAGTTGGCGGAGCGGACGGTCAACTCCAGATCGTCGACAGGACGCAGCAGAATAGGATCAATCTCTTCTTCTTCGCGTACCTGTTCAACTACCTCATCGTTCTCAAGATTGACGAAGATAGCCAGCTGTTGTTGCAAGATGGTCGCGGAACGACGGATCGCTTCTTCCGGATCAATGGTGCCATTGGTTTCCAGATCGATAACCAGCTTGTCCAGGTCTGTACGTTGTTCCACACGAGCGCTATCGACGCTGTATGAAACCCGCTTGACCGGGCTGTAAGTGGCATCCAGCTGAAGTTTACCAATTGCCTTGGTTTCCTCGTCATTCTGGTAGCGAGATTCGACGGTTTCATAACCGCGACCTGAAGCGACCTTAATGGTCATCTTCAGCTCGGCACCTTCACCCAAATGGGCAATGACGTGGTCCGGGTTGACAATATCAACACCATGATCCAGTTGAATATCGGCAGCTGTAACCGTCGCCGGGCCAGTTTTGGCCAGAGTCAGGTTCGCTTCGTCGCGCTCATGCAATTTGACTGCAACACCTTTCAGGTTCAGCAGGATTTCAATAACATCCTGTTGAATACCTTCAATTGCGCTGTACTCGTGCAATACGCCGTCGATTTCACACTCGACAATGGCCGCACCCGGCATTGATGACAGCAGGATACGACGCAGGGCTGCGCCCAGTGTGTGACCAAATCCGCGTTCCAGAGGCTCAAGAGTGACCTTGGCATGGGTACCGCTAACTTCGTCTACCTGGATGTTACGAGGTGTCAAAAATTCATTAACTGCACGCTGCATAGCTGCCCTTAAGCTCCTCTATTATTTGGAGTAAAGTTCCACGATCAGGTTTTCGTTGATTTCCGCAGGGAGATCAGCGCGTTCCGGAACATTGGTAAAAGTACCTTCCATCTTGCCGGAATCGACATGGATCCATGCGCAATCACTGCGCTGACCAGCCAGTTCCAGAGCAGTCTTGATACGATCCTGGTTTTTCGATTTTTCGCGAATCGCAACCACATCGCCAGTTTGCACCTGGTAAGACGGAATATTAACAGTACGTCCGTTAACGGTTACTGCCTTGTGAGAAACCAGCTGACGCGATTCCGCACGGGTAGAACCAAACCCCATACGGTAAACAACGTTGTCCAGACGGGATTCCAGCAATTGCAGCAGGTTTTCACCCGTTGCACCTTTACGGCGCGCTGCTTCTTTGTAGTAGCTGCGGAACTGCTTTTCCAGAATGCCGTACAAACGGCGGACTTTCTGCTTTTCACGCAGCTGCAAACCATAGTCAGACAGACGACCACGACCTGCGCCATGAACACCTGGCTTGGTTTCAAGCTTGCATTTTGTATCGAGTGCGCGAATGCCGCTTTTCAGGAACAGATCAGTTCCTTCACGACGAGACAGCTTACACTTGGGACCAATATAACGTGCCATAATTCTGCCTCCTTATACGCGACGCTTCTTAGGTGGACGACAGCCGTTATGAGGAATCGGAGTCACGTCTGTGATGTTGGATATTTTGTATCCACATGCATTCAGAGCGCGAACTGCAGATTCACGGCCAGGACCTGGACCTTTAACTTCAACGTCCAGATTCTTCAGGCCATACTCTTTGGCAGCTTCACCAGCACGTTCTGCTGCCACCTGAGCGGCAAAAGGAGTGCTCTTACGAGAACCACGGAAACCAGAGCCACCGGCAGTAGCCCAGGACAATGCATTGCCCTGACGGTCGGTGATGGTCACAATGGTGTTGTTAAAAGAGGCGTGGATATGGGCAATGCCATCCACTACCTGCTTTTTAACCTTTTTCTTGGTTGATCTTTGTGGCTTAGCCATTTTTTACAATCCTGCTTTTAATATCAACACTGCAACAAGTGAATGCAGCTACACTAAAAGTCCAACCCGGTAATCAGTGATTACTTACGGATTGGCTTGCGCGGGCCCTTACGGGTACGAGCATTTGTTTTAGTACGCTGACCGCGAAGAGGCAGGCTACGACGGTGGCGAATACCGCGGAAGCAACCCATGTCCATCAAACGCTTGATGTTCATTTGTACTTCACGACGCAGATCGCCTTCGACCGTAAACTTAGCAACTTCATTACGGATAATGTCCAGCTGATCTTCGCTCAGAGAACCAATTTTGGTGCTCTCTGCGATGCCTGTAGCGGCACAGATTTGCTGGGCAGTGGTCTTACCAATGCCAAAAACATAGGTCAGAGAAATCACTGCATGCTTGTTGTCAGGAATATTGACACCGGCAATACGGGCCATGTCTAACTCCGTTACACTTACTTGATGAAAGGGCGCGAGATACTACAAGTAGCTTGCATAAAATGCAAGCTACTTGTTAACCACACCCGCCGTGCCAGGAGAATTAACCCTGACGTTGTTTGTGCTTGGGATCTGTACAGATCACGCGCACGCTGCCGTTTCGACGAATGATTTTGCATTCACGGCACATTTTTTTAACAGACGCACGTACTTTCATGACAGTCTCCTAAAATGGCCTCAGCGATTAGCCGAGCCCATATTTTTCAAGTTCGCTTTCTTCATCAGGGATTCATACTGATGAGACATCAGATGTGATTGCACCTGCGCCATAAAATCCATAACCACAACCACTACGATCAGCAGTGATGTACCGCCAAAGTAGAAAGGCACATCTGCTGCAACCACCAGAAACTGGGGCAACAAACAGACAGACGCAATATAAAGAGAACCAAACAGGGTCAGGCGACCCAATACGGTGTCAATATATTTGGCGGTCTGGATTCCGGGACGAATCCCTGGAATGAAAGCACCGGATTTTTTCAGGTTTTCTGCGACATCTTTCGGGTTAAACATCAACGCCGTATAGAAATAGCAGAAGAAAATAATACCGGCAGCAAACAATACGATATAAAGCGGCTGGCTAGGTGCCAGAGCCAGGCTAATGTCCTGGAGCCATTCCATGCCTTCGCCCTTGCCAAACCATTGCCCCAGAGATGCCGGGAACAACAGCAAGCTTGATGCGAAAATCGCAGGAATAACACCCGCCATATTCAGCTTGAGTGGAAGATGGCTGCTTTGGGCACCCATCATCTGACGGTTACCCATCTGGCGCTTGGCATAGTTGATGGTGATACGGCGTTGACCCCGTTCTACAAAGACAACGAAAGCTATAACCGCTACTGCCAAAGCAGCAATCACCAGCAACAACAGAATATTCAAATCGCCCTGGCGGGCAGATTCAAAGGCCTGTCCAATCGCGCTGGGCAAACCGGCAACAATACCGGCGAAAATCAGAATGGATATACCATTACCAATACCACGCTCGGTTACCTGTTCGCCCAACCACATCATAAAGACGGCACCCGCCACAAAGGAGGGTACTGCTGCGATATAAAAATCGATACCAGAAGAGAAGGTAACACCCTGCCCTGCCAGTCCTGCTGAAACACCGAACGCTTGTACGGTGGCCAGCAAGACAGTGCCGTAGCGGGTGTATTGGGTAATCTTGCGACGACCCGATTCACCTTCCTTCTTTAGCTGCTCAAGCTGAGGGCTCACCGCCGTCAGCAATTGCATGATAATGGACGCGGAAATGTACGGCATGATCCCGAGCGCAAGAATACTCATACGCTCCAGTGCGCCGCCGGAAAACATGTTGAACATTTCCAGGATAGTGCCCTGATTCTGTTCAAACAACCGTGCCAGCGCTTCCGGGTTAATCCCTGGTACCGGAATATGGGTACCAATCCGATATACAACAATTGCCAGGAGTACAAACCGGATCCGGGAGAAAAGTTCTCCCAAACCCTTGTTCATTCCTTGTGGTAGTGAGCCTTGAGTAGCCATTAGTCTTCGACCTTACCGCCTGCTGCTTCAATGGCAGCGCGAGCGCCTTTAGTGACTTTCAGACCTTTAACAGTCACAGCCTTGCTGATTTCGCCAGACAGGATAACGCGACCTTCTTTAAACTTGTCGCCAATCACGTCTGCTGCTTTCAGTGCTGCCAGATCTACGACATCGCCTTCTACCAAAGACAGTTCGTTGAGACGAATCTCTGCAACGTACTGGGCTTTACGGGAAGTAAAGCCAAACTTTGGCAAACGACGGTGGATAGGCATCTGACCACCTTCGAAACCGGGTGCAACGCTGCCACCAGAACGAGATTTCATCCCTTTGTGACCACGACCACCGGTTTTACCCAAACCAGAACCGATACCACGGCCAACGCGCTTACGCGATGGCTTGGAACCAGGAGCAGGGCTCAATTCATTGAGGCGCATATTACTCCCCTTCAACCTTAACCATGTATTGAACTTGGTTGATCATGCCGCGAATGGAAGGAGTATCTTCCAGTTCAACAGTATGACCAATCCGACGCAGGCCCAGACCTTTCATGGTTTCGCGGTGCTTTGGCAGTTTGCCAATAGTGCTGCGAGTCTGGGTAACCTTTACAGTTTTCTTTTCCATATCGAATTACCCCAGAATTTCTTCAACAGTCTTGCCGCGTTTTGCCGCCACCTCTTCAGGTGACTTCATTTGCGCCAGGCCATTAAAGGTTGCACGAACCACGTTGTTCGGGTTAGTAGAACCGTAGCACTTGGCCAGTACGTTCTTGACACCAACCATCTCCAGTACTGCACGCATCGCACCACCGGCAATAATACCGGTACCTTCAGATGCTGGCTGCATATAAACCTGTGCACCGGAGTGACGGGCTTTAATCGGATACTGAAGCGTGTTGCCATCCAGCTGCACAGTGATCATGTTGCGTTTGGCTTGTTCCATAGCTTTTTGAATTGCCATTGGAACCTCGCGGGATTTACCGCGACCAAAGCCGACACGACCATTGCCATCACCAACCACAGTCAGAGCAGTGAAGGCGAAAATACGACCACCTTTTACTACTTTGGCTACACGGTTAACCTGAACCAGTTTTTCCTGGAATTCACTTTCTGAGCGATCGTTGTTGCGATCGTTATTACGTTCGTTATTTGCCATGATCTTTACCCTTAGAATTCGAGGCCGTTTTCACGAGCCGCGTCAGCCAGAGCCTTGATGCGACCATGGTATCTAAAACCGGAACGATCGAAAGCGACCTTGGTAATACCGGCGGCTTTTGCACGCTCAGCAATCAACTGACCCACTTTCGTGGCAGCACTGACGTTACCAGTTAAATCGTTACGCAGATCTGCTTCTACTGTAGAAGCCGTTGCAAGGACGCTAGCGCCATTGGCAGCGATGATCTGAGCATAAATGTGTCGGGGTGTACGGTGTACACACAGACGAACCGCGCTTTTTTCACGGATATTTATCCGGGTTTTCTGGGCACGGCGCAGACGAGCTGTTTTCTTCTCATTCATGGCCTAGACCTTACTTTTTCTTGGCTTCTTTACGACGAACAATCTCGTCAGCGTAACGAACACCCTTGCCTTTATAAGGCTCAGGAGGACGGTAACCGCGAATTTCAGCGGCAACCTGGCCGACAACTTGTTTGTCGACACCCTTGATCACAACTTCCGTCTGGCTTGGTGTTTCACAAGTCACACCGTCAGGCAGTTCATAATCAACCGGGTGAGAGAAGCCCAGGGACAGGTTTAGAGTTTTGCCGGAAGACTTGGCACGATAACCAACACCTTGCAAAACCAGTTTCTTTTCAAAACCAACACTCACACCGGTAACCATATTGTTTACCAGAGCGCGGAACGTTCCCGCCAAAGCATTAGATTGCTTGTCATTCTTTTTCGGAGCGAACTTCAGTTCATTCTCTTCTTGCTGAATATCCACAGCAGTGTGGATAGCCAGTTCCAAGGAACCTTGTTTGCCCTTAACGGAGATCTTGTCAGCGGCCAGTGTGATTTCAACACCAGTCGGGATCTGTACAGGAGCCTTAGCTACACGAGACATGGTATCCCCTCTTAGAATACGGTGGCGATAACTTCACCACCGACACCCGCAGCACGGGCAGCGCGGTCAGTCATGACGCCTTTCGAGGTGGATACAATGGCTACGCCCAAACCTGCCTCTACTTTCGGCAGTTGTGCGGAACCCTTGTACTGACGCAAACCAGGGCGTGATACGCGCTGGATACGTTCAATAACCGGCTTGCCTTCGTAGTATTTCAGATCAATAGTCATAACCGATTTGGTTGACTCTTCTACTGAAAAACCACTGATGTAGCCTTCTGCTTCCAGAACCTGGGCAACAGACGCCTTCATTTTTGAAGACGGCATGCTCACAGTCGTATGACCAGCTTGCTGGGCATTACGAATGCGGGTGAACATGTCCGCCAACGTGTCTTGCATACTCATTTATATTACCTCTGTTGTGCAGCGGCCTTCAGGCAAGACCTGAACAATAACGTTCCGGTCTTGCGCAAAGGGTGTGCTTACCAACTCGCCTTTTTCAGACCTGGCACGTTACCTTTCATTCCTTCTTCACGCAGTTTGATACGTGACAGCTTGAACTTGCGGTAAACACCGTGCGGACGGCCCGTTATTTGACAACGACGTCGCAGACGGCTCGCGGATGAATCGCGAGGTAGTTTCTGCAACGCTTGTTGTGCATCCCAGCGTTCTTCATCAGAAGAATCCTGGTTACTAATGATTGCCTTGAGCTCAATACGCTTGGCAGAATATTTCTCTACCAGTTTTTCACGCTTCAACTCACGCTGCTTCATGCTGATTTTAGCCATGACTAACTCCTCAGTTACGGAACGGGAACTGCAGCGCTTTCAGCAAAGCACGGCCTTCTTCGTTGGTTTTGGCTGTGGTGGTGATGGTCACATCCATACCGCGAACCTTGTCTACTTTATCGTAGTCAATTTCCGGGAAGATGATTTGTTCCTTCACACCCATGCTGTAGTTGCCGCGACCATCAAATGACTTGCCGTTAATACCACGGAAGTCACGTACACGAGGCAGGGAGATATCGATCAGACGATCCATAAAATCCCACATGCGTTCGCGACGCAGGGTCACTTTACAACCAATTGGCCAGCCTTCACGAACCTTGAAGCCCGCGACAGATTTACGTGCCTTGGTGACAACCACTTTCTGGGCAGCAATCAGTTGCATATCAGCAACCGCGCTATCCATCAGTTTCTTGTCGCCCAATGCTTCACCGACACCCATGTTCAGGGTGATTTTGGTGATTTTTGGCACTTCCATGATGTTCTTGTAACCAAACTCTTCTTGCAGCTTGGCTACTACTTCTTGTTTATACAGTTCTTCTAAACGTGACATAGCAGTATCCAGCTCCAATTAGGCGTCGATTACATCGCCAGTGGATTTGAAGATACGTACCTTCTTTTCACCGTCAACCTGGAAGCCAACACGATCAGCTTTTTCAGTTTTAGGGTTCCAAATGGCCACATTGGAAGCTTGAATACCAGCTTCACGCTCGATGATGCCACCTGGCTGCTGCAGGTACGGGTTAGGCTTCTGGTGTTTTTTCACCATGTTAACGCCGGTAACTATCAGACGGCCATCCTGCTGTACCTTTTGAACGGTACCGCGTTTGCCCTTGTCTTTACCTGCGATAACAACCACTTCGTCTTTACTACGGATTTTCAACATTTGCATTCCCTCCCTTAGAGCACTTCAGGTGCTAGGGAAATGATCTTCATAAACTTCTCTGAGCGAAGTTCACGAGTCACAGGGCCAAAGATACGAGTACCGATTGGCGACAAGGATGCGTTCAGAAGAACCGCAGAGTTGACGTCAAAGCGGATAATTGAACCATCGGGACGACGCACACCTTTACGGGTACGTACAACCACGGCGTTCATTACCTGGCCTTTTTTAACTTTACCGCGAGGAATTGCTTCCTTAACGGACACTTTAATCAAATCACCGATGCCGGCATAACGACGATGCGAACCGCCCAGTACTTTAATGCACTGAACACGCTTTGCGCCGCTGTTATCGGCAACGTCTAGCATGGTTTGAGTTTGGATCATGCCTCTCGCTCCTTAACTGACTCCGCCTGGTGGTTAAACCTTGGCGGCGCGCTCGTCGATGTTTACCAACGCCCATGTCTTGTTTTTAGACAGTGGGCGTGACTCTTTTACTGTAACGAAATCGCCAATCTGGCATTCGTTGTTGGCGTCGTGCGCCATAATCTTGGTAGAACGCTTCACGAACTTTTTATAGATCGGATGCTTTACAAAACGCTCAACCCGGACAGTGATGGACTTGTCCATCTTGTTGCTCACGACACGACCACTCAGGGTACGAACTGTCTCTTATACACATCTCCGAGCCCACGAGACAGGCAGAAATCTCG
>CAJXTI010000031.1 GCA_913061185.1 uncultured Oceanobacter sp. | reverse complement strand
CGAAGCGGATGCCATCTTCATCGAAGAGCTGCATAACTTCGATTGGTATCACAAAACCTCCCAAGCATTTGCCGTATTCATCCCGCAGAAGTCGGTTGGTGTGGTAGGTGATGCCCGTCGTTACGAGTGGGTCATTGCCTTACGTGCGGTAGAGACCATCGATTTTATGACCGCTCGTTGGGCGCACTTGCCATATGAATTGTTAGAGAAGGTGTCGAATCGCATTATTAATGAGATCGAACATGTCTCGCGCGTGACATACGATGTGTCGAGCAAGCCGCCAGCTACGATTGAGTGGGAGTAGCCGGCAACGACGGGCACTCTCTGGTAACCGTCTGTCAATGACAGGCGTTCATTCAACCCGGCGCCATTGCCGGGTTGTTTGTTTTTGGACTTTGATTAATTACCTGGAATTACCCGGTTTTTCTATTTGAACCTCAGTGCATCCACCAGCAAGCGAAACAGCGGGGATGATTGACGGCGACTCGGGTAATACAGGTAATAGCCGTCATAGGTGGTAAACCAGTCATTCAACAGACTGACCGGTTTTCCGCTGTGCAGTTCTTCTCTCACCATTGCGGTCGGCGCCCACGCTGGAAAAATGCCCCTGTTACAGAACGTTCAGGAGAGTTTTTGGAACCGGGTGTCACCCGCTCGAAACCGGAGTAGCCGACAAATTCCGCAATATGCCGCACTGCTCCACTGTCCGACGGTTTGAGCAGCTGCGGCGCAGCATTCGCAGTTGCTCGTTCAGTTTGGTGAGTTCCTGAATACGCGCCTCCACCTGCTCGATATGCCTATCCATCATCCGATTCACATCATCACATTGCGCACCTGGCGAACGGCTTAATCCCAGTAATTGCCGGATCTCTGGCAAGCTGAGATCCAGGCTGCGACAGTGTTTGATAAATAATAATTGCTCAACGGACGCTTCATCATACAGACGAAAATTGCCTTCACTGCGTTCCACGGAGGCAATCAATTGTTCCTTTTCATAATGGCGGATGGTTTGCACTGAGCAATCCGTCCTTTTTGCCAGCTCACCAATTTTCATTTATTCAGTCTCTGTGCTTGACTCTATAGTGACTATAGAGTTTAAGCTGCACTTCGTGAATAGTACAAGGGCTTTTTATGACAAACACATGCCGCGACAATTGTCATAGTGACGCGATGAAGAACACTCCCCAGACTGCCGAAGTGCACGATGCTTCTCATGGCGGCTTTGTCAGTGAGTATTATGTCCCCAAGATGGACTGCCCTTCAGAAGAAGGCATGATCCGTATGGCGTTGGACAGTGTGGAACCTAAAGTCGCATTGGAATTCGATACCCCCAAGAGAAAGGTGCGGGTCTTTCATGGGGACAACGCTGACGCCATTGAGGAGCGAATGCGCGCACTCGGCTTGGGTGCGACGTTGGAAAGCACAACGCCTGTCGCCAGAGATGACCTCGCCCGAGCACAGGCGTCCGCAAAACAGGAGGCACAAACAGAAGCTGGCATTCTCAAGTGGCTACTTGCCATCAACGGGATGATGTTTGTCATCGAAATCACCGTCGGTTGGTGGGCGCAATCCACTGGCTTGATTGCGGATTCTTTGGACATGTTCGCTGATGCCGCCGTCTACGGCGTGGCACTGTATGCCGTAGGGCACAGTGTGCGGATGAAGCTGCGCGCAGCCCATTTTTCCGGTTGGCTTCAGATCCTTCTCGCCGTCGGTGCTTTGGGTGAAGTGGTAAGGCGGCTATTGTTCGGAAGTGAGCCTATTTCCAGTCTGATGATGGGCTTCGGGCTCGTGGCCCTGGCGGCAAATGTAGTGTGTCTGCTGTTGATTGCCAAAAGCCGTAATAGCGGCGCGCATATGAAAGCCAGCTGGATTTTCTCCGCCAATGATGTGATCGCCAATCTAGGTGTCATCCTTGCCGGTGGATTGGTGGCCTGGACGGGCTCACGTTATCCAGATTTGGTGATTGGCCTTATCATCGGTTTGATTGTGTTAAATGGTGCGCGCCGTATTTTGCAGCTAAAGTTCTGATTGAGGAAATGCGATGAAGAGTTCCCGGCCCACCTATATTCCTGCCTTGAAGTATCGTGCCCTAACCCGTTATTACGACTGGGTGGTTTCCTTGACTACACGAGAACAAATCTTTAAAACTGCGTTGGTCAACCAAGCTGCTCCGTTAGCAGGACAGCACTTACTCGATGTGGGCTGCGGCACGGGAACCCTGACTCAAATGTTTGCCGAAAGAGAACCGTCGCTGACTATTACTGGTCTGGATGCAGACTCTGGAGCACTCGAACTAGCCAAAACCAAGTTTGCTTCAATGGATCAGCGTGTGAGTTTGTGGCAGGGTTTCGCACAAGATATGCCCTTCGAAACAGCGACTTTTGACGTTGCAGTGTCGAGCTTGTTTTTTCACCACTTGACACGACTGCAGAAGCTCGATGTCTTAAAACAAATCCATAGGGTCCTTAAACCAGGTGGGAGATTACACATTGCTGATTGGGGAAAGCCTTCGTCATCGATTCAACGAATGCTATTTCTGCTGGTTCAGTGCCTTGATGGTTTTGAAACGACACGAGACAATGTCAAGGGTGTGTTACCCATTTTGATAGAGGAAGCGGGCTTTGTTGTGGTTGATAGTAAAGATTGTGTAGCAACGCCTTTAGGTACTATCCAGTTCATTCAGGCGAAAGCACATTAAACATGAATAAACGAATTCACAATCGCTTTTCAGACATGAGTAACTCTGCATAAGCAATAGATGAACTTTTGCAGCGAGCCGAAAGGTGTTTGGTGGATTTCTTTCTTGTGTCCCAGAAGTTCGAAAGGTGAACCAAATTCAGCGCGCAGTGATCCGGCTGAGTAGCGTTGTACAGGTAAGCCGCTGCATTGTTCTGGACCATCCTCAGTAAAGGTCGCTACCAGTATATAACCGCCTGGTCGGACACTTTTCAGGACTGTCTCGATATAACGATGTCGCGCAGCTTCATCGGTAAGAAAATGGAACACAGCCCGGCCATGCCATAGATCAAACCGATGTTCGGGCAGTACTACTTGCGTAATGTCACCCTCAATCCATTGCACTCGGTGGGCTGCATCACTCAAGCGTTCTTTTGCCACTTGGAGTGCATATGCAGATAGGTCGAGTACCGAGACGTCGGAATAACCTTGCGCCAGCAAGTCATCGACCAGCGTGGATGCGCCGCCGCCCACGTCGATAATGTGAGCCGATCTATCCAATGACAGTCGCTGGATGATCTTCATAGATTGGACTGCTTGGGGTTGAAACCAGCTCACCGAATCTGCTGGCTTGTTGGCATAAACTTTTTCCCAGTGCTGTTTAGTGTCCATAAATTTCTCCAGGAGAAAATTTCAAAGAGAATATAAGGTCAAAGTGTTGAATCGTTCCTTCCATTCTCCTTTTAGACTTTTGGCGTCTCTGTTTACTTCAATTGTGATATGGGCCAATTCACCGATGTCTGATAAACACGCCTTAATGTGATCGGGAGTGAGTTTATCTTCGGCAGACACCGATAAAATGCAGGCGTAATGCTGTTTGCCTACGCGCCATAAATGGAGGTCAGTAATAGGCACTTCCGGTAATGTCGTGTCGATCCGCTGCTTCACGATATTGGCGATAGGCTTATTCATTTCGGCATCTAACAGCACTTTTCCCGTCTCCCGAATGAGTCCGATTGCCCATATGGACACAAGAGCCGCGCCGGCAATTCCCATCACCGGATCAAGCCAGTTGGCACCCCAAAGTTTGCCACCGAATAACGCGATGATGGCGAGTAGCGAAGTCAAGGCATCGGTCAATACATGCAAATAGGCGGCACGCAAGTTCAGGTCATGATGATGGTGGCCATGGTCTTGATGATCCTCTCCATGGCTGTGATGGTGATGACCGTCTTTTAGCAGCCAGGCGCAGATAAGGTTGACCCCGAGTCCCAATATCGCCACCAGAATCGCCTGATTGTATTGAATCGGCGTCGGTGCAATCAGCCGCTCTATCGATTGGTAAAACATGAGTCCGGCAATGCCCACCAGAAAAATGGCGCTGGTATAACCCCCCAGCACTTCAATCTTCCAGGTACCAAAAGCAAACCCTGGGTGTTGGGCGAATCGGCGGGCGGCGGCGTAGGCGGCAACGGACAGACCCAGCGCCAGGGCATGAGAACTCATGTGCCAACCATCGGCCAGCAAAGCCATAGAGTTGAACAGCCATCCACTGGTGATTTCCGCCACCATCATGATGGCGGTTAACAAGACCGCCCAGCGCGTATTTCTCTCCGCTAGTGGATTGCCTTCATCAAAAACATGGTCGTGGTAGCGGTGGGGCAGTACGTCTGCTGTCATGGCGTTGTGTCCGGGGTTATGTTTGCATATACTATACCCCAGTATACTTTACTGCTGGATCCTATCAATGGCCCATACCATAAAACAGCGCGATAAATTGCTGACTCGAGTACGTAAAATCCGTGGACAAACCGAGGGATTGGAAAAGCTGCTTGCTAAGGACGGTGAGTGCAGCAGAATTTTGCAACAAATCGCCGCTATTCGCGGAGCTATCAACGGCCTGATGGGGGAAGTGTTGGAGGGACATATTCGTGAACACTTGGGAGCGCACGATATTACGGCCGCAGAGCGCGACGCGGATGTCGAACAGGTAGTAAGCGTGCTACGCTCTTACCTGAAATAACAAGGTTTCCTTTATACACATGCCAGCGAAGAATCACTCAAGAATACACTTTGCAGCGCATATCATGTTAATGGTGGCGGTATTGCAATGCAGTCTGTGGCTCTCGACGCCGTCGGTGTGGCGCATGGCCCTGCCAATATCGACTAGCATCACGAAACCTTATTAGTATTGGGAAAGATACTATAAAATAGTCAGTCTCAGCAGTTGACCTCTTCACCGGCTAATCGAGGGGAGGGGGTCTCCATAGATTGGTAGTTTTTTACCCGGTCTGCCTGATTCCTGACTCCGTTGAGTGGGGCTATCAGTAAAAAAATGAAATTATTTTTAAGAAATTTCTGAGCATGGTATTTTTCATGGTATTATCGATTCACAGTAAAATAAGCTATTGAAAATAAAAGATAAAAAGTGCTTATTTACAATAGAGTGGGAGTGAATGGCACTGGCAGGCAATGTCTGGCAACAGTAGGCACTCAAATCGAAAACCCCCGCACCAATTCTGGAATTTTTATTTAGCCTTTGCTAAGTAAGTGGCAGGACGTCACACCTTTATTTAAGTTTCAACGCATCTACTAATAAACGAAATAGAGGAGACGATTGACGACGGTGTGGGTAATACAGGTAGTAGCCATCGTAGCTCGTTAACCACTCACTCAGCAGGGGAATGAGCTTTCCACTTTGTAAATCCTTCCGCACCATTGCAGTGGGTACCCAGGCAATTCCCAAACTGTCAGTCGCAGCCTTTACTAGTAAATGTGCATGACTGAATATCATTACAGGTTGAGGATGGTAATGAACGATTTCTTGCTGCTCTCCGCTACCAGATTTCTGCAGCTCCCAGTTCATAAGATTCTCATGTGTGGGCAGGCGTAGCGCTAGGCATCGATGATTATCCAGGTCAGCAGGTGTTTCCGGTTTGCCATGGATCCGTACATACTCAGCTGAGGCCACAACCATCATCTGCATGTCGGGAGTGACCCTGACCGCAATCATATCCTGGTCGACAGTATGACCGAGGCGAATGCCGATGTCGTAGCGGTCTTTAACGATATCGGTCAGCGTGTAGTCGGTAGTGATTTCCAGATGAATATCGGGATAGTCAAGGGCGAAACGGCTGAGTCTGTCCCATAGGATTGAGTGAATAACATGCTCAGTGCCATTTATCCGCAATGTCCCTCGGGGCGAGTCACGGAATTCGTTTAGCGCGCTGAGCTTTTGTTCGATATCAGAGATCAGTGGAGCAATGTCGTTCAGTAGCTGCTCTCCGGCCTGAGTCGTGGAGACACTACGGGTGGTGCGGTTCAGTAATTTTATGCCAATACGCTCTTCGAGCGCCTTTATGGTGTGGCTCAGTGCGGATTGCGAGACGCCCATCTGGCCAGCAGCTTTGGTAAAGCTACCCGCTTCTGCAACCCGCAAGAAAGCACGTAGGTCATTCAGATTTTCAGACATGTAAGCTCCTGGCGATTACGATATCGAAAAACTCGTTTATTGTCGTATGGCTCTTAATTGTTGCCAAAATGAGCGAGTTAATACCCGGTTAAACTTCTATTAATGAAAAATTCTAATAAATGTAAGCGGGATCGGGTATCTAATCAACCCTGTCGTCCGGGATTATAGTGAGCTCCAATCTATGGTTTGCAGGAGACAGTCAATGAAGAATCTTACTCTGAACAATGGTGTGGAGATGCCGGTACTGGGTTTTGGCGTCTTTCAGATCAATGATCCCAAAACGTGTGAGCAGGCAGTCATTGATGCCCTCGATACCGGTTATCGTCATATTGATACAGCGGCCTCGTACCAGAATGAAACTGAAGTGGGTAACGCCCTGAGAGCGTCAGGCATCGCACGCAGTGATGTGTTTGTCACAACCAAGCTGTGGCTGCGGGACAGCAATTATGAAGGCGCCAAGGCGCAATTCGAGCGCTCCTTAAACCGACTGCAAACCGATTACCTGGATCTTTACCTCATCCACCAACCTTTCGGCGACGTGCACGGCGCCTGGCGGGCCATGGAGGAGCTATTGGACGCTGGCAAGGTGAGGGCCATTGGCGTCAGCAATTTCCATCCCGACCGTTTGGTCGATCTGACGGCCTTCAATCGTATCAAACCGGCCGTTAACCAGGTCGAGGTCAACCCGTTTAACCAGCAGTTGCATGCGGTTCCCTGGATGCAGGCCTACGGCATTCAACCGGAAGCCTGGGCACCATTTGCTGAAGGGCGTAACGACCTGTTCAGTCATCCTGTTCTGATGGATATCGCCGGGCAGTATGGAAAAACCGTTGGACAGGTAGTCCTGCGCTGGGTGGTGCAGCGAGGTGTGGTTGCGCTGGCGAAAACGGTGCGCAAGGAGCGCATGCAGGAAAACCTGAATGTACTGGATTTTGAGTTGTCGGCGGCGGACATGAACCGGATCACCGCGTTGGACTCCGCTACCAGCGCCTTTTTCTCCCATCGTGATCCCGCCATGGTGGAGTGGTTGACCTCCAGGAAGCTGGATGTCTGACAGGTGCCGGCGGCAACTAATCTCTATGTCTGCAAGTATAACGAGGTCATCAGAATGGCAAACGGTAAAGCGCGTAGTAAAGGTCTATTTACTGCTTTAAAGATTCCAGCTGCAGTGCTTCTGGTTGCGGCACTTAATCTCTTAACCGGAGCGACCATGGCTGACGATTACCGCAAGAATACGTATACGCTGACCTACGCAGGCGCTATCACCGAAAACGTCGCGGGCCGGGTCAATATTCATCCGGTCAGCTACAAACTTAATGGCATTGAAATCGCCGCCAATGTGTATACCCCGGCCGACTACGAGGCCGGAAAAGCCTACCCGGCGATTGTGGTGGCGCATCCTAATGGTGGTGTCAAAGAGCAGGTGGCGGGTCTCTATGCGCAGCGCCTGGCCGAGCAGGGCTACATCACCATTACGGCGGATGCCGCCTATCAGGGGGGCAGTAGCGGATTGCCCCGCAATATCGATATCCCCGCTAACCGCATCGAAGACATCCACGGCATGGCGGACTTTATCAGCACCTTTCAGGGTGTGGACACAGGGCGTCTGGGTTTGCTGGGTATTTGTGGTGGCGGCGGTTACTCGCTGGCGGTAGCGAAAACGGACAAGCGTTTCAGGTCGGTTGCTACGGTCAGTATGTTCAATTCTGGTCGGGTGCGACGCAACGGCTTTGAAGACTCAGCTCTGGACAGCATCCAGCAGCGGCTGCAGCAAGCTTCGGCCGCCAGAGCCCAGCAAGCCGCGGGCGGCGAGGTGCTCTATTCCGGAGATGCCAATTTGTCTGATGCACAGATCGCCGCGCTGCCCTTTGATCTGTACCGGCAGGGTTACGAGTACTACTGGAAAACCCACGCCCATCCCAACTCCACCTTCAAATACACCACCAGTAGTCTTCTGGACCTGATGCGCTGGGATGCGACCGACCAGATCGAACTCATCAACGTGCCGTTACTGATGATCGCTGGCAGCAATGCGGACACGCTCTATATGACTGAAGATGCGTTTGCCAAGGCGACCGGCACGCAAGTGAAGCAACTGTTCAAAATAGACGGTGCAACGCATATCGAGACCTACTGGAAGCCAAAGTACGTTAACCAGGCCATAGATCAACTGACGACATTCTTTGGCAAAACACTGTAGATCAAAGCCCCGACAGGGCGGACAGGAGATTCAGATAGTGGAAGAGATCACCAATCAAGAACGGCGCAAGTTTCTGTTGGCCGGTGCCGGTGTTGTCGCCGCGTCACTGCTGCCCGCGCAGGTGAGTGCGGCTCAGGCTAAAGGCACGCAGGGTAACAGCCCGGCCTCCGCCGCCCTGGGTACGAGGAAGCTGGGTGCACTGGAAGTATCGGGTATAGGCCTCGGCGTGCAGAACATGAGCAGAACCTATACCGGGGCGGTTCCCTACAGACCCGAAATGCTCGGGGTAATCCGCTCGGCGTTTGATCGTGGCGTGACCTTCTTCGATGCCGCAGAGGCATATGGTCCATGGGAAGTGGAGCGCATCCTCGGTGAAGGCGTGGTGCCTTTCCGGGATCAGGTGGTGATTGCTACCAAGTTCGGCTGGAATATTGATCCGGAGACGGGAGAGCGTCGTCCGGGCCTGAACAGCCGCCCGAAGCATATCAAGCTTGTGGTCGAAGCTATGCTCAAGCGCCTGAAAACGGATCGCATCGACCTGCTCTATCAACACCGGGTTGACCCGGTGGTGCCTATTGAGGACGTGGCCGGCGCCGTCAAAGATCTTATGAATGAAGGCAAGGTCCTGCACTGGGGACTGTCGGAAATGGGAGTAAAAACCCTGAGACGCGCTCATGCAGCACTGCCCGTTGCCGCGGTACAAAGTGAATACTCCATGCTCTGGCGTGGGCCGGAGCAGCAGGTGATCCCGACCTGCGAGGAGCTCGGCATCGGTTTTGTGCCATGGAGTCCGCTGGGCGTGCAGTTTCTCACGGGCTGGATCGACGCCGCCACCACCTTTGCCCCCGGCGATTTTCGCAGCACCGAGACCCGCTTTGCGCCTGAAAATCTTCGGCACAACGTTGCCCTGGTGCAACTCGTCCAGCAGTGGGCAGAGCGTAAAGGAGCGGCGCCTGCCCAAATCGCGTTGGCGTGGCTGATGGCTCAAAAGCCCTGGATCGTGCCGATTCCGGGAACCACCAACAAAGACCACCTGCTACAGAATATTGGTGCGGTAGACGTGCACTTCACACGTGCTGAAGTCGCAGAATTAAGTGCAGCTGTTGCGGCTATCGACATTCAGGGAAAACGCCTGCCGGATGCCGTACAGGTCTATTCCGATGTCGAGGCGCCGCCGAAGCGCTGAAGTGACAGGTGCCAGATCGGAGAAGTACCCATCTTAATCTGGCGTGGGCTCTCGCCTGCATGCCGAGGTATTGCTGATGAAAAAACGTGAATTGGGAAACAGCGGTCTGGAAGTCTCAGCGCTTGGATTGGGCTGCATGGGACTGGACTTTGGTTACGCCTCCTCCTTGTCCAGGGCGGAGGGGATAGCGCTGATTCGTGCCGCCGTTGATCGCGGGGTGACGTTTTTTGATACGGCTGAGATCTATGGACCTTATACCAATGAGGATATGGTGGGCGAGGCATTGGAGCCGCTGCGGGATCAGGTTGTCATCGCCACCAAATTCGGATTCGACGCCGACCAGGGTCTGGGTGTATTGAACAGCAGGCCGGAGCACATCCGCCGTGTGGTTGAGGCCTCACTCAAGCGTCTGCGCATCGACCACATAGATCTGCTCTATCAGCATCGCGTCGATCCTGAAGTGCCCATTGAGGAAGTGGCGGGTGCGGTTGCCGGGTTAATCCGGGAGGGCAAGGTCGGACATTTTGGTCTCTCTGAGCCTGCGGCTGACACCATCCGCCGCGCCCATAGGGTGCAACCGGTAACAGCTATTCAGAATGAGTATTCGCTGTGGACTCGTGGGCCGGAAACCAATGGCGTTCTGCAGGCGTGCGAAGAGCTGGGGATTGGCTTTGTGCCCTACAGCCCTTTGGGAAAGGGCTTTTTGACCGGCGCCATGAACAAAGATACCAAGCTGGCGGAAGGTGATTTTCGTACCCGTTTGCCACGCTTTACGCCAGAGGCCATGGAGAAAAATCAGGCATTGGTGGATCTGCTGCAGCGTATCGGTAACGACAAACAGGCGACACCCGCGCAAATTGCGCTGGCGTGGTTGCTGGCTCAGAAGCCCTGGATTGTGCCCATCCCCGGTACCACCAGGTTGCACCGGCTGGAGGAGAATATCGCCTCAGCCAACGTGGAGTTGACCACCAAAGATTTGGCGACCATAGAGCGCGCAGCGGCAGAAATACAAATCGAAGGTGATCGTTATCCGCCCGACTTGATGGCCACAACAGCTCGCTAAACCATGAGGATTGACGATGATAAATACTTCGAAGCAGTTTCATTCCCTGTGGCAGCTAACGCTGTTGCTAACGACGATGAGTGTAGTCGCAATTTGGGTGTCTGAGAGTCACGCAACTCCCGATTCTGGGCAGCATCAAGTGGTTACACGAAAGGCTGAATTGGTCGAAGCGGTTGGGCCAGCGACCAACTTCAATGGTCACGCCGTCTACACGCGTTTTCCGGTTATGCCGACGCAAGGTGCGGTCGCGCCGGCCACTGTGACGTTTGAGTCTGGTGCTGTGACCAACTGGCATGTCCATCCCCACGGCCAATATCTGATAGTCGTGGCAGGGGAGGGGCGAACACAAGAGTGGGGTGGTGAGGTGCAGGTGATCCGTGTCGGCGATACGGTATGGTGTCCGCCGGGCGTCAAGCATTGGCACGGGGGCGGAGCGCACACTGGCATGACTCACATTGCCATCAGCCCGGTGGTCGATGATGGCAGCACGGTCACGTGGTTGGAGCCGGTAACCTTTGCCGATAGCCAGACAAGCGAAGTGAGTAATAAGCCAGTTCCAGAAGTGCCTGTCGAGTTAAGCGCTCGTCAATTGGCGATTGTGCCAATCGCCGCCTTTAATGCCACTGGTGACCTGGACGGGCTTAAGCCTGCGCTGGAGGCAGGCCTGGACAGCGGGCTGACCATCAACGAGATCAAGGAAGTCCTGTCACACCAGTACGCCTATGTGGGCTTTCCCCGCAGCCTGAACGGCCTTTCGGTTTTCAAGACGCTGTTGGAAAAGCGGCAGCTTGCAGGCATTGACGATCCGGTGGGCGAAGAGGCCACCCGCCGCCCCCGCAGCACCGATTATTATCAGCTCGGTACCGAGACACTGGTGCACCTGACCCGGGGTCCGGCCAGTCGACCGATGTTTGAGTTTGCCCCGGCGATGGATTATGCCCTCAAGTCACACCTGTTCGGGTATCTGTTCAGTCGCGATAACCTCAGCTATGTCGACAGGGAGTTGACCACCATTGCCACGCTGGCCGCTGTGGGGAATGTGAACAGTCAATTGATTTCTCACCTAAAGGTGGCGGGCAACCTGGGCGTGAGTCGGCAGCAGTTGCAGCGGGTGATTGCCACGCTTGACAGCAAGGTGGATCCGTCGATAGCGAAAAACGCAGCTTTGCAACTGGCAACACTGGATAAATAAAGAGGATTGGTCATGCCTGAGTACACCTTGAATGTGAACGGTCAAAAGAAGCAGGTTGATGTCGCCGACGACACGCCGCTGTTGTGGGTGCTGCGGGAGGAACTGGATCTGGTGGGCACCAAGTACGGCTGCGGTGTCTCCATGTGCGGTGCGTGCACCGTGCACCTCAATGGCCAGGCGATACGTTCCTGCTCATTGCCGGTGTCAGCCGTGGGAGCTCAACCGATCACGACCATCGAAGGCTTGAGTGAGGGAGGTGATCACCCGGTGCAGAAAGCCTGGCTGGAACACGACGTGGCACAGTGCGGCTACTGCCAGTCCGGCCAGATCATGAGTGCCGTCGCCCTGTTGGCGACTAATAGCAATCCGAGCGATGCGGACATTGCCAATGCCATGAACGGCAATATCTGCCGTTGTGGCACTTACACTCGCATCAAAGCGGCCATCAAAACCGCGGCAGCCAAATAAAGGGGAGACGGCGATGAGCAGCATCAAGACAGCCATGAGTCGGCGCAAGTTTCTGACCGTTTCCGCGCTGGCGGGCGGCGGCATTATGTTGAACTTCAGTTTAAGCGCCGCCTGTTTTGCGGACAGCAGCACAGCCTCTGACGTGCCCGCAGAATGGTCGCGTTTGAATGCCTACCTCAGTATCGCTAACAGCGGTGACGTTATCATTCAGTCACCCAATCCGGAATTTGGTCAGAATGTGATGACCGCCATGCCGATGATTGTGGCCGAAGAGCTGGATATCGACTGGCAGTCAGTGAAAGTTGAGCAGGCCGCGTTCGACAAATCCATCTACAACAATCAGTTTACCGGTGGCAGCCGGGGCATTCTAACCGCCTGGCCCGGTTTGCGGATGGCCGGTGCGACCGCACGCCATATGCTGCGCCAGGCAGCGGCTCAACACTGGGGCGTGCCTCTGGATGAAGTCTCCACAAGCGCCGGCCGCTTGCTGCATCAAAAGTCCAATCGCTCGGCCTCCTACGCCGAGCTGGCCGAGCTGGCCGCCAGCCTGACGCCACCCGAGGAGGTGGAGCTGAAGCCGATCAGTGATTTTCAGATTGTCGGCAAGTCACAGAAAAATGTTGAGGGCGCCAAAATCGTTACCGGCAAACCGCTGTTCGGGCTGGATTATAAACAGGAGGGCATGCTGATCGCGATGATCGTGCCTCCCCCGGCCTTTGGCATGAAGCTGAAAGCCGTCAGTGCCGAGCAGATCAGGAAAACGAAACAGATGTCGGGCATTGTGGATGTATTCCCTATCAAGACGTTTGAGGATGGCTACGAGAGAAACGTATTTGATGCCAACGCATTTCCCGAGCTGGTGGCCATTGTCGGTAAATCCACCTGGCAGGTTATGCAGGCGAAGAAAAATTTGCAGGTGGAGTGGGAGCCGATTGAAGACCACACGGTGATTCAGAATATGTTTGGCACCCGGGTTGAGAAATTTGTGCCCGCCGGTCTCGAAAGTACCTCGCAGCACGAGAAGGCGATGGCTGAGTTCGAGGAAAAATCGGCTGAGCGCCTGCGCCGCGACGGAGATCCGGAGCAGGTATTCCAGCGGGCAAAGAACGTTATCGAGCGCACCTATACGGCCCCCTTTCTGGCACACAATATGATGGAGCCGATCAATTTTTTTGCCGATGTTCGAGGAGACAAGGTGCGTGTCGCCGGGCCTTTGCAGGCGCCCGAGTTCATTGAGCAAACCCTTGCCGCCCGAATGGGCATCCCGCTGGAAAACATCGAGATTCACATGACCCGCATGGGCGGCGGTTTTGGTCGCCGCGCCTACAGCCACCACCTGGTGGAAGCGGCGCTGATCTCGCAACAGGCGGGTGCACCGGTAAAACTGGTGTATTCCCGCGAGGACGATATGCGCTTCGGTGTTTATCGTCCCGCCTACCGGGCCACCTTTCGGGCGGTGCTGGATGATAACAACAAACTGGTCGCCTACCATGTGCGCGCCGGTGGCATTACCGAAAGCCCGCTGGAACGCGGTTCTGAAAATCGCTTCCCGGCGGGTGCGGTCGACCACTATCTGGCGGAGAGCTGGATGGTTGATTCGAACATCACCACCGGCGCCTTTCGCGCACCGCGCTCCAATTTTATGGGCGCCACGGAGCAGGCGTTTCTGGATGAAGTGGCGGAAGCGGCGGGCAAGGATCCGATCGATTTTCGCCTGGAGCTGCTGGCGCGCGCCAAAAGCAATCCGGTTGGTGAGCGCAATGACTACGATGCCGACCGCTACGCCGGTGTGTTGAAGCTGGTAAAAGAAAAATCGGGCTGGTCAAGTCGAGGGGACAAAGCTCTCGGGCGGGGCGTCGCCGCCTATTTTTGCCATAACTCCTACGCGGCGCATGTGGTGAATGTGACCATTGCAGACGGCAAGCCGGTGATAGAACGCGTGGTCAGTGCGCTGGATTGTGGTGTGGTCGTCAATCCCGATGCGGCCAGCAATATGGTGGAGGGCGCCGTGGTGGACGCTATCGGCAACGCCTTGTTCGGGGCGATGACTTTTGAGGAGGGCGTGCCGGACAAGACCAATTTCCACAATTATCGAATGATCCGGCACGGCGAAGCCCCTGAACGCATCGAGGTGCATTTTGTGAACAGTGACACCAAGCCGACAGGGTTGGGTGAGCCACCCTTTCCACCGGCATTTGCGGCCCTAGCCAATGCCCTCTACCAAGTCATCGGCAAACGATTTTATGACCAGCCCTTTATGGGTGAAAGTCAAACCATTAGCTGATTGTCTTTCTGCGAGCGCGCTATGAATCTGTTTTTACGCAAACTGTTATCCGTCACGGTGGCTGCTGGTCTGGCCGCCACTTTCACTGCCTGTGCGTTGCATCCAGCAACGGGGCCAAAGCCGCATGGCGATCACGCGATGGTGTTCTATCAGGTGCCTGTCGACGCCAAGCCGTATCCGTTAGTCTTTCTGCACGGTGCCGGTCAGTCCGCCAATACCTGGGGCACCACGCCGGACGGTCGCGAGGGCTTTCAGTCCTACTTTCTGCGCCAGGGGTACGGCGTCTATCTGATCGATCAACCGCGCCGGGGGCGTGCCGGGCAATCCACGGTACCGGGGGAGGTGTCTGCCGAGACCAATGCCCAGATGTGGTTCAATATGTTCCGCATGGGCCAGTGGCCGGACTTTTTTGACGAGGTTCAGTTCGCGCGCAAACCCGAGGCCCTGAATCAGTTTTTCCGTCAGATGACGCCCAACACGGGGCCATTCGACGAGCAGGTGGTCAGTGATGCGGTTGCCCGGGTGTTTGCGCGCTCGGGCCCCGGCGTGCCGATCACTCATTAGCAAGGGGCTGGCCCAGGCTGGTGGACGGCGATAAAAACCGATGTGATGCGTGGCATCGTGGCCTATGAGCCGGGCAGTGGCTTTGTCTTTCCGCAAGGCGAGGTACCGGATCCCATGGCCAGCGGTACCGGCGAGCTGGTGGCTACCGCCGCGGAGCTTGAGCAATTCAGGACGCTGCCCCGGATCCCCATCGTCATCTATTACGGCGATAACATCCCCACGCGGCCGAGTGACAACCCGGGGCAGGATAACTGGCGGGTGCGGTTGCAGATGGCGCAGCTGTGGGTTGACAAGATCAACGAGTATGGTGGCGATGCCCAGCTTGTTCTCCTGCCCGATGTGAGGCTTGAGGCAACACCCACTTTCCCTTTTCGGACTTGAACAGCGATCAGGTCGCGGAACTGTTGCGACAGTGGCTGCACAACAACCAGCTGGATCGATAGTGGCAGTATTGGGGTGCCAAGTGTACTTTATCAAAGCGCTTTGTTTAAAGGTCTTCACGAGCATGATACTTGGTGCGTCGGTCTCTGCCGATACGGTTCTGGATGACGGCGTAGCCGCCCAGGCCACACCAGAGACAACGATTGGCGAGATGCTCAATCATCCAGCCTTTGAGGGGTTTGCAGAGCGGTTATTGCCGCGCGCTGAGGATCGACAGCAAACGGCTTTGCTTCTGAGAGAAGCGGAGGCATTGATCCCCTACCACTCGTTGATCAATGCCAGCGATATGGCTGCGGGACTCAACTTTCTCATCCGGCAGGCGCGGCGGCAGGATCCGGTGTTTTTTGAGTTCTATACCGCGGATGAACAACGTGCAGATCCCCGCAAAGCAGAGACGGGACTGTTTTTCTTCAGGGGCAAACCCGGTGCGCCATTTGCGATCATTGCTCCGGGGGGTGGCTTTCCTATGTGGCGACCCTGAATGAGAGGGCCTGCCACTGGCGCAGACAATCGCTGAGCAGGGGCTAAATGCCTTTATACCGTACCGGTCAGGGCGAAATGGCGGCGACGCAAGACCTGGCCAGAGCGATTGCCTTTATCTTCAAACATCAAAAAAACCTGCAGGTCAGCAGGCGCGCGTATTCGTTATGGGGCGCCTCTGCCGGCGCGCGCATGGCGGCAGCCATAGGCTCGCACGGTCCCGATACGTTCGGAGGTGCCGTTCAGGAGCGTCCCTGTTGTGTGGTGATGTTGTACACCGGCCATGCGGATTACGTTTGCCAGCGAGCCCGCCACCTTCGTCGCTGTAGGGGAAAGAGACCGGATCTCGCCGCCGCAGGTCATGCGCCAGCGGGTCAACGCCCTGGCGGCAGCAGGAACGCCGGTGGAGTTTTATGTGTACTCGGATGTGGGGCATGGTTTCGGGTTGGGCACGGGGTCTCCAGCGGAAGGGTGGATCGATAATGCCATCCAGTTTTGGCGGGCTCGGAGTCGTAACTAAACAGTGGTATCTTTCATTTATCCAGTTGAGCGCTTCACGCGATCTCTGTCAGGCTCTCATTCTTCCGGGGCGGCAATTGATTAGCGAGTGGAAAATAATTTCAAACATTTTTTGAGCATGGTATTTTACATGGTATTACCGATTAACTGGAAAATAAGCCATTGATAATAAAAGATAAAAATGGCCTATTGATAATAGAGTGGGAGTGAAATAAGGTCTTTCAGGGACTATCGGTAGCAATCGGAAAAAAGACGTAAGTTTATGATTTATCTAAATTTACGTCTCATTACCTATCGGTGGCTATCGGCGGCAAGCAGGAACATTTGTCGGTAAAAGCGACGGTATCGCGAATTCCCCGGATTAGGACTCTCCCATTTACCGTCATGCCTTTTTTCGGCATGACGGTAAAACTACGCCCTGACTTCTTTTGATATCAAGAACTTAGGGACATCATCAGGGCTCCTGACCCTTGACGGTAACAAACCGTAAACACAGGAGAAACCTGATATGTTGACCGATACAGCGCTACGCAAACTCAAGCCCAATGGCGCCACCTACAAGGTCGCCGACCGCGACGGTATGTATGTGACCGTCTCGAAAACAGGCACCATCACCTTTCGTTACGATTACCGTCTCAATGGCCGGCGTGAAACCCTCACCCTGGGCCGATACGGGCCGGGTGGTATTTCCCTGGCCCTGGCGCGGGAGCGCCTGCTGGATGCCCGCAAGGCGGTGGCCGACGGGCATTCTCCTGCCCAGGAGAAACAGCGGGAAAAACGCCGCCTGTCCCGTGCCAGGAATTTCGCGGAATTCACCGAGGTGTGGATGGTAGCTTCCGGCATGGCTGACAGCACCAGGTCCATGCGCAAGCACATCATCGACCGCGACATCCTGCCGGTCTTCAAGAACCGTCTGCTGGCTGAAATCACACCCGACGACCTCCGGGCCCTGTGTATGAAGGTGAAAAAGCGCGGAGCACCGGCAACCGCTATCCACGTCCGCGATATTGTCAAGCAGGTCTACGCACACGCCATCATGCACGGCGAGAAAGTGACCAATCCGGCCGATGAAGTGATGCCGTCATTCATTGCCACTTTTGCGCCGAAGGACCGCGCACTGTCACCTGCCGAAATCCGGCTGATGGTCCACGAGATGGACACCATATCCACATCGCCGACCATTCGCCTGGGGCTGCGCATGATCCTGCTGACTTTGGTGAGAAAGGCGGAGTTGCTAAAAGCGACCTGGGATGAAGTGGATTTCGAGACCGGGGTATGGAGCCTTCCCAAGGAACGGATGAAGCGGCGTTTCCCTCACAATGTTTATTTGTCCCGACAGGCGCTCGACATCCTGGTGGCGCTCAAGACCTGCGCCGTACCGATTCCACACTGCTCAATGAAGTCGGGTTCAATCGCGACTGGATCGAAAAGGCCCTGGCCCACGAGGACCGCCGCTCCTCTCGGGCGGTGTACAACAAGGCGGGGTATGCCGAGCAGCGTCGGCACATGATGCAAGAGTGGGCCAATATGATTGATGTTTGGGCGGAAGGGGGTAGCGGCATTCCAACCTTGATGCCGTCGACAATGTCGGTGCCTGTATTAAAGGCATCGGTATGAGTGCCGTGGTCATGGTGATTGTTGGCTTGCGGTCGTCTGGGTGGCGTATTGGTCATGACCAAGTGGTTTATGGGGAAGCCGAAAGACTTACTTTGAGTGAGTCCTTCAGCTGTTTGGTAAACTCCCCGGATAACCAGCAGGACGCTTCCTGTAACCCAAGGTTGTCACTTGACAACCTTGGACGCCATCCCCATACTGGAGACAAGGAATGACTCGTTCATCACATCCGAAGAAGGAAATTGAAGCCGCGCTCAAGCCTGCGGAAGAGGAGGGCTGGCGAGTCGAGGTGGGTGGTAGTCATGCTTGGGGCAAGATCTACTGCCCCTACAATGACGATGAATGCCGCTGTGGTGAGTTCTGTATCGCGAGCGTGTGGAGCATCCCGAAAAATCCCGCCAGTCACGCACGAGCGCTGCGCAGGGTGGTGGACAAGTGCTCCACTCACCAGCGCCGGGGCGATACGAAGTCGGAGGATTGAACTATGGAATATATTTTTACGCTGAAATACCAATTGGCTGACCGCGACAGCGATTTGGACGCACTCGTCGAACGATTGGGCGTCGCTGGTTGTGATGACGCCCTCGTCGGTGTGGGGCAGCCTGGTCGCTTGGCGTTGGAATTCTCCCGCGAGGCAGACAGCGCAGAAGAAGCAGTTCGAACTGCCCTGGCCGATGTCAAAAACGCTGTTCCTTCCGCACGCCTGATTGAGGCTTCCCCGGATCTTGTCGGGCTGACTGATGTGGCCGATATTGTGGGGGTTTCCCGGCAGGCGATGCGCAAGCTTATGCTCGCCCACCGGGCGACGTTTCCCATGCCGGTTCACGAAGGTAGTGCCTCGATCTGGCATCTGGTGGAGGTGCTTGATTGGCTGAAGGCGCGAGGGGGCTATCAGATTGATGTTGGCATACTGGAAATTGCGCAAGTGGCGTTAGAAGTGAACATCACCAAGGAGGCAGTTCGTCACCCGATGAGCAGGCGGGACAGCATGGAGTTGCTGACGGCATAGCCATAAAATCAGCTATTGCGAGAGCGCACCGGGCGGGCGAGGCGCTGCCTCACATCCGGCCCTTCACCATTGGCCGAAAAAACTGGATGTTTAGCAAAAGCCAGGCGGGTGCCAGAGCCAGTGCTAATCTCTACAGTGTGACCGAAACGGCCAAGGCCAATGGCCTCAATGTGTATGATTATTTAGCCCTAATTTTTAACGAGCTGCCTAACGCCCAAGGCGTTGAGGATATTGAAGCGTTATTGCCATGGAATGTGGCGTTCGGCTAGGGCGTGTTTCGATTGGCGTTTACACAGTACACGACCTGCGCCGTACCGGTTCCACATTGCTCAATGAAGCCGGTTTCAATCGCGACTGGATTGAAAAGGCCCCGACTCTCGAGGACGGCCGCTCCTCTCGGGCGGTGTATAACAAGGCGGAGTATGCCGAGCAGCGTCGGCACATGCTGCTGCCGACACCAGCAAATCGAGAAAGCCCGGAGGGAGCAGTTGCTGTCCCTGTCCGAGCAATATCATAGGGCAAGGGCTGTCCGTGATATGTTGCAGGCCATTGAATCAGGTCAATCACAGACAAAGGAGTTGGTCGCATGGCTTGAATGGGCAAATCGGTAGTTGACGAAATTGCCCCCCTGTGCAGGGTAGATTCCATCCTCAAGATGCATTGGGAATACGGATCATGAGTGGGGTTTACCGATTCATACCCAAATGGGAGGGCGGAAGCAGGAAGTCGGTGTTCCGATTATCTCACTTCGTTTCTGTTTGGTTAAGTCCGACAGGCTGCTAGGCCACGCTCAGTAGGTCGATCCAGATCCAGATCTCCACTTTTCCAGGCTTCACACTGACCAAGTGCCGTAGCTGAGGTTATTTGAATACTTTTGTCACACTCGTCGACAAAGTGTTGACCATCGTTGATCAATGCTTGAGGATTTCGCAACCTTACGTAAACGTCAGTCACTAAAATGAAAGCAGCACAACTAGTTTTAAGCTTGCTGATCATGTTGTACAGCGTTAGCTCAGTTGCCGATGAAGGCACTGAACATTTTCTGGAACCTGAAGCGGATACCGCTTATGTGCAATTCGTCGAGATCGAGCAGCAGCTAAAAACAGCGTCTTACGAGGCCGTTGCTGGCCTTCTGACGCCGCTGCAACAGTATCCGCTTTACCCGTATCTGCAATATCAGGCTTATCTGCGGTTTCCGGCTCGCCTCACTCAAGCAGAGGTGAACCAGTTTCTGGATGCGTATCCACTGTTCCCCAGTCGTACCTATTTGCAGCAAGCCTGGTTAACCCAGTTGGCCAAAGACGGTCGCTGGCAAGAATGGATAACCGCCTATCAGCGTCTGCCGAACAAGAGTGCGGCGTACCAATGTGATTTGGCCCAGGCGTATCTGCACACTGATCAGCAAGAACAAGGCCTGGCGCTGACGGCTTCGTTATGGTTGGTGGGCAAATCCCAGCCCAAAGCATGCGATGCTTTATTTGAACAATGGGCACAACTCGGTAATCCAACGGCGAGCATGGCGCAAAAACGCTATTGGCTGGCGGCTCAGGCCGGTGAAATGCGATTAGCCCGCTACTTGCACCGTTATCTGGATGAAGACGGCAACCGATTGGCATCCGCCTATGAAGCCTTGTTGAAGCAATCTGAGCGGGTTGCCACCGCTGATGTCTCCATCTTCCCGGCAATGGCCCAACAGCAGGTGATTAAAAAAGCCTTCCAGAGCCTTGCCCGTCAATCAGTCGAACCCGCAGCGCAACAGTGGCTTGCATACCGATCGCACTTGCCTGCAGCATCTTCTCTTGTACACACGCTGGATGTGTATATCGGCAAGCGACTGGCCTATGCTCAAACCGACACGGCGGCAGAGTTACTGAGTCGCCTTGACCCTGACCATCAATATTCTGAATTAACCGAAGCCAGATTGCGGCAGGCATTGGGTGCCGATGTGATCGACTGGATCGTCGTACTTACTTTGATAACCACCTTACCGGCCGATCTGCAAGCCTCCGACCGTTGGCAATACTGGTATGTCAATGCAGTGCAGAATCAAACACCCGTTAGTCCGGTGGTTGGCGATGAGATCGGTGATGAATCGGTGGTCGAAATCAAAACGATTGAAGGCCAAATCGGTGAGAGTCAGCCGCTTGATGACATCTGGAATCAACTGGCGCAATCCCGCTCTTTTTACGGCTTTCTGGCGGCCGCCCATCAACAGCTGCCGTATCATCTGAATAACCAGCCCTTCAACGTGAATGCCGACGTGCTCACCGAGCTGCAAAAAAATCCAGCCATTCAACGGGCCAAAGAATGGCTGAAACTGGATCGACCGACCGAGGCCCAGCGGGAATGGCTTTCTGCACGGGCAAGTCTGGCGCCCGACGAACGGCAGCACATGGCAGCACTTTCTTTCGAGTGGGGCTGGTATCATCGCTCCATTATGGATGCCATTCGTCAGCAGCAATGGAATTATCTGGATGCCCGTTTTCCGCCATTATTCACCGACCTGTTTGATCGCCAGGCCAGTAAAAATGAAATTGACGTAACCTGGGCAACGGCGATTGCGCGTCAGGAAAGCGCCTTCAAACCGGAAGCCATGTCGCCAGTGGGGGCAAGGGGACTGATGCAATTAATGCCATCAACCGCGAAATTGACCGCTAAAAAATACGGCATCTCCCTGGCGGGAACTGAGCAGTTGTTTAACCCGGAAACCAATATTGCCCTGGGCAGCGCTTATCTGGCCGAAATGTACCAACGCTTTGATGGCAACCGCACTTATGCCAGTGCTGCCTACAACGCCGGGCCAAATCGGGTAGAACGCTGGCTGAAAGAACGCGGGCACTTACCTCTGGATGCCTGGATAGAAACCATTCCCTACGCCGAAACCCGCCAGTACGTACAGAACGTGCTGGCCTTTCGGGTGATTTATGCCCAACGGGCAGGACAGGAAGTGGCGATGTTGTCGCCAAGTGAACGATTGCTGTTGGCGTATCAGCAACAGTCAGAGCCGAGTGAGCCAGATACGGTAAATTAACCGATGGTTCTCCGTGAAAACCTGAAAACGTTGTTCGGCTCTGTGTTTTTGTAGGATGCCAATAGCCGAAGGCATATTGTATCAGGCGTATTCCTGTATTGGTTGTGCTGTAGTGGTTGTGCTGTTTTGATTCAGCTGTCGGTTTCCGCTATAGGCTTGACTCGTTTGTCAGTAATCCATACGCCGTCGTCATTTTCCAGCACTTTAACGGGTGTTAGTTTTTCGCCGTTACAAATGGCGCTTATCGATTCGCCGCTGACTGGATCATAGATGATGCCATGCATCGAGCAGCGTAGATTTTTTCCGCTACGGTCAAAAATCATGTCTTTTTCGCAGTCAAGTCTGCGCGGCATATGGACACATAAATTCCGATAGGCCAAACACGTACCCTGATGACGAAAGATCACCACAGAGGAAGGTTCGTTTGCATAGATAACGTCAACGAGCTGGTAGCCACCTTCGGTGAGTTGATTGTTATGACATACCCAGAGGTGGGGTTTGGTATTCATCGGTATTTACCTGCCCTGTTTAAAACAGACTTCAAAGCCTTCGCCACTTCGATTTAGCGTATTCATTTATAACAAATCGTATTTTTTTTGCATCATCGAATTAATACAACCTGTCGAGTTCGGAGAGTCAGACATCTCCGGTGCAGTGTTATCCATGCTGGCAACATTTTTCAGGGCTGTTGGTTGGCTTTGCAAATGAGCTTCCGCTGCTGCTTATTACGTTCTGCTCAGGCTGCGGGCCTGGCGGTGTGGTCGAAACATTCTGCTAACCATGTACCGTCATCCAGCGGCAGGTCGTGTCCGGCGCTTGGGTGTTCCCATAGGGGTTTGTTCCAGTGTTTGGCAATCGCCTGGCTGCATTGTGCTGACACCAGTTGGTCGTTCAGGCTGGTGTAGATAAATGCACGCTGGCAGGGTGACTGGGCAGTGCCTTGATAGCGGCTGGCGGCACGAATCTGGATGGCGATGTTGGTCAGGGTCATGGGGTGAGCGCGGGAGAAATCTTGCCAGTCTTGCAGTTGTTGATGCTGTATGGCTGGATGGTTGAGGGTGAGCTCCATGATGGGTGCTTCGAGAGCGGCAGGGTCGCGAATCAGTCCCGGAGTGGCTCGAAGGAGTCGGGTCAGGGCGCGAGGACGCATGCGTTGCCAGGGGGCTGAGAAGCGGCCAAAGCTGGTGTTGATAAGGTGCAGTTCGGCAATTTCTTGCGGGTAGCAACTGGCCCATTCGGTCGCGATCATGCCGCCCATGGAGATGGCGATCAAGGTGAGTTTTGGTGGTGGTTCAGGCAGCAGTTGCCGGGTCTGCTGACGCAGGTCTTCCATCATGTCATGGAGAGTAGCGGGGGTGGCTTCGAGTGATCGTTCACCATTGCCAGCCAGTTCCGGCAGGATGACCTGATGAACTGAAGGCCGCTGGTTGAGGAGCTGGGGGAAGTGGCTCCAGTGGTGGCGGCTGCGAATCAGCCCGCGCAGCAGGACGCAGGTGCGCCCTGGCTGCAGGTGTTGTTTACCAGAGGTCGAAGTAGCGGTGAATGCCGAACTGGAACGTGGTGCCTGCATCATAGTCGCTCGTCAGGTTGGTGCGCTCCAGCGTCAGGCGGTAGTCGTACTGGTGGTAGGTACGTTCTACGCCAACGCGGAAGTGCCAGTAACTGTCGCGGTTGTCGTTACCGAAATTGTAGTCGTCATCAATCTCCAGGTAGCGATGCTGGGCGGTATAAAATTCAAAATCGAAACTGGCGGTGTGCAGGGTGTAGGAGGCTTCCAATACCCGGCGTGGAAACTCGCTGCCCATAAAGTTACTGGTCTGGCGGATGCCCAGAACCAGTGACTGGTTGTAAGTTGCACGCAGAAAGCCTTCGCCATAACTTTGCTGGTTGCTTTCCCAGTCGCCGAGGAAGGTGTTGCGGGTCACTCCCAGGTCAATGCCCCAGTTGTGGCTGATGGGGTGTGAAAAACCGCCAAACAGATCCCATTCCGAGTGGGTGTGATCGTCATTGTGTTTCAGCTCGCTGGCCCAAAGACCGCCGTACAGGCCGGAAGTGTGTATATAGGTTGTTCCTAGCTGGGCTGCGTATTCACCACGGGTTTCACTGATGCCGTCGCGCATGTATTCCGATACCAGACCAAGGTTGGCACTGAGTTCGGCATGGCTGGTTGAGGTGACGGCAACGGCAGCGGTGCAAGCAAGCAGGGTGGCGATACGGCGTACAAACAGCATGGTGGCGTACTTTCTCTGGGTTGGGTCGAATCAAAGGCGGCTATCATACGCGAATCGGTCGCAGTCTGTCGCCCCGGTGTTGTGCTCTGACTGTGGATTGGCTGTGGCGTTCGTTTGATCAGGGAATCAGTACATTGGTTTCTTTGGCACGTTCAGGATACCAGCGTTCCAGTGCCTGCTGCAGGGAATGTTGGTGTTCGCTGGTGGTGGCGGGAACCCAGGCCGGGCCATTGGCGATGGCGGCCATCAAAAATTCGAACAGGGTGATGTGGCGACGCAGGATACGTTGCTGCCGATGCGGCAGTATCGGGTTAAACAGGCCGCGATAGTTAAACAGGTGGCGCGGGTTTTTCTTTACCCATAACCAGGAGCCCATTTCCAGGGTCAATGGCAGGTAGACGCCGTTGGGGTTGGCAGCCCGGTAGCCGTCGTAGAGGTAATCCCAGATGTCGCCACTGGTGGTATAGCTGTTGGCTTGTGGTTCAAACAGGTACAGGTTGTGGTTGGGATAGGAATGCTCAAACAGGCGCGTCATGGCGTAGGCGTCGGGCAGTCCGGGCCAGGGTGCCAGACTGCGGGCATAGGGGAACCAGATCCGGTCGCGATAACCAAAACCGCTGTGACAATCCAGTGAAATACAGAGCGACTGGCTGAACAGGGTTTGTGCAATCACCTCGGTCAAGGCGAGGTTTTCGGTTTCCATGGTGTGACCTTTTTTGCCCCGATACCAGGGTAAGCGAGCCGATAGCCGTTGGCCACCAACCAGAAACGGCGTGCGGTGTTCGGCCTCGACCGGGGCGTTGCGCATCAGGTCAACACCATTGGTATTGGAGCGGCTGTTTTGCCACATGCCAGCAGGATTGACGATGGGAATAAACAGCAGGCGTATGCTTGCCAGCTGTTGTTGCAGTTGTTCATCCCACTGACTGCGGTGTAACAAGCTGCGCATAAACGCCAAAATGATCTGGCTGCCTATACGTTCAATGCCGTGGACGCCCCCAATAAAGGCCAGTGTCGGGGCGGTTGCAGCGCGAGAGCCCATCTCGATTGCATAGATCGGCAGCTGCTCATTCTGATGGGAAATATGGGCCGGTACGGATATCCGCATGCTGTCACGACCCTCGTCAATCAGGGCTTCCAGTTCAACCAATTCCGGCAAGGCGTTGCGAATGTGGTAAATTCGCCCATTCATAGATGTTTTTCCCCTGTTGGTGCGGCGCTGATCCGTTCTGACTCTAATCATAGAGCACCCTCTGGATGAAATCCTTTTCATCGGCGCATGGTTATGACCCGGTTCCGCCTGCCCGCAAGGGTTGGGACTGGCTGCCCACTCTGTTGCCGTACCTGTTTGAGTTCCGCTGGCGCGTTATTGTTGCCTTGTTGTGTCTGGTTGGCGCCAAGCTGGCCAGTGTCGGTATGCCGTTTTTGCTCAAGCATCAGGTTGATACTCTGAATCAATTACCGGCTGGCGGTGTGCCAGCAGGCGAGTGGTGGTTGTGGTTTCCGCTGGGTTTGTTGCTGGCCTACGGTCTGGCCCGTCTGATGAGTGTGTTGTTCGGTGAATTGCGAGACCTGGTTTTTGGCCGGGTCAGTGAGCGGGCCATGCGCCGTATGGCGTTGCGGGTTTTTCGTCATTTACACAGTTTGAGCCTGGCGTTTCATCTCGATCGCCAGACTGGTGCCTTGCAGCGCGATATTGAACGGGGTGTTCAGGGCATCAGCTTTTTGTTGCGCTTTATTATCTTCAGTATTTTACCCACTGTGCTGGAATTGCTGTTGGTGATCGGTTTACTACTGTTTAATTACCCACCGGTATTTGCCTTGATTACGGCGCTTGCGGTGGTGGTTTATGTGGCCTATTCGTTTCGTATGACCGAGTGGCGGACGCAGTATGTGCGTGAGGCGAACCGGATGGATTCCACTACCCATGCGCGGGCACTCGACAGTTTGTTGAATTATGAAACGGTTAAATATTTTAATGCCGAGCCACGGGAAGCGCAGCTCTATGATGACTCGCTGGCGGAATGGGAGCAGGCGCGCCAAAAAAACCGTTATACGCTGTTTGGTCTGAACGCCGGGCAGGCGCTGATCATCAGCGTTGCGATGCTGTCGATGTTGATGTTTGCTGCCTGGTATGTGGTGCAGGGGACAATGACCATCGGCGATTTCACCCTGGTCAACGCATTTATGTTCCAGTTATTTTTACCGCTGAATTTTCTTGGTTTTGTCTATCGCGAACTGAAGGCATCCATGGCCAATATCGAACGCATGTTCGAACTGCTGGATGAACAATCCGCCGTGAAAGATGAAGGTACGGCTGCCTTTAACCTCAAAGGCGGAGAAGTCACTTTTCGGCAGGTAAGTTTCAGTTATCGTGATGATTATCAGGTGCTGGATCAGCTCGACCTGACCATCCCGGCAGGCAAAACCCTCGCCGTTGTGGGTGGTAGTGGTGCTGGCAAGTCGACCCTGACCCGTTTGCTGTTTCGTTTTTATGATCCGGCGGCGGGTGAAATTTTGATTGATGGTCAGCCGATCGATCAACTGCCTCAAGCGGTGTTGCGTGCCAGCCTCGGAATGGTGCCGCAAGATACCGTGCTGTTTAACGATACCCTGAAAAACAATTTGCTCTACGCCCGCCCGGATGCCTCGGATGAGGAGTTGCAGCAGGTCATCACCATGGCGCACCTCGACAGTCTGATTCAGCGTCATACCGATGGCTGGCATATCGTGGTGGGAGAGCGTGGCCTGAAACTGTCCGGTGGTGAAAAGCAGCGTATTGCCATTGCCCGAATGCTACTCAAACGCCCGGCCATTATGTTGTTTGACGAAGCGACGTCATCACTCGACTCACACACCGAACGCGGCATCATGGATGCCATCCGGCAGGTTTCGAAAGGACATACCACCCTGATTATTGCCCACAGACTGTCGACCGTGGTGGATGCGGATGAGATTGCGGTGATGGACGGTGGCCGGATCGTTGAGCGTGGCAGCCATATGCGGTTGCTGTCGCAGCAGGGGCGTTATGCTGCGCTCTGGCAGGCCCAGCAGCATCAACACCAGCAACAACCGGACTCCGGTGATGTTATGGCAGACGACATGCTGGCAGGCGATGGAAACGTGGAATGACAGCGGCCAGCAGGCGTCCGTCGTGGTGCCCTGAGTGTTGGCTGGAAACGGTGTACCGAGTAGAAAGGTATGCGGAGGACAAGGAGAACAGCTCATGCAATTACTGATCGTTGATGCGATGAATCTGATTCGCCGTGTCTACGCGGCGGTTGAAAATAGCCCGACGGCACTGGAAGCGACTGCCAGTCGCGCCATTGCCATTATTAACAGCAATGTCGGGCGGCTGGAATGCAGCCATGTCGCGATGGTCTTTGAAGATCACGTTGAAACCTGGCGTCACCGGTTCTGGCCTGATTACAAAAAAGGCCGCCCACCGATGCCTGAGAAGCTCCAGAACGGGCTGGATGAATTACGTCATCAGCTGGAACTGGCAGGGGTGTATTGCTTCCGCCAGGAGGGATGGGAAGCGGATGATGTCTGCGCTGCATTGGCCAACAAGGCGGCGCTCGCCGGAGTGCCCAGCGTGATTCTGTCGACCGACAAAGGCTTTTGTCAGCTGGTTAACAGCCGTATTCGGGTCGCCAATCATTTTGACCGGCAATTGCTGGATGAGGCGGCGGTTTATGCCCGCTTTGGTCTGCAACCAGGCCAGTTGGTGGACTTCTGGGCGTTAACCGGTGACACCACCAATCACCTGCCCGGTGTGCCCGGTATTGGCCCCAAAACAGCGGCGCAGTTGCTGGATCATTGTCATCGCCTTGATCGGGTGCTGATTGCCCTGGAGCAGCTACCGGAATTGGCAGGGGTTACTAGCCGGATTGTGGACAGCTTGAAAAACCACTGGCAGCAGGCATTGCTGACCCGAGAACTGGCTCGCTTGAGCGATGATTTACCGCTGGGAATCAATCTTCATGATTTGCGGTTTTGTGTCCGGGATACCGAGACATTTTAGCCATATCGGCTTGCAGTCAAACGATCGTTTGAATAAGCGCGCCTGTTTCAATAGAATCGGTTGATCGATGGCGCTGAAAACAGGCACATGGCTAATGACTATTCTGTCAATCCCTGTTTTGATGCCGCCTTAACCAGATGTCCCCAGATGATCAGGAGTAGATGTATGTCAGTTGATATCAAGGTTCGTGGTTACCATCTGGATATCTATCACCACGTAAACAATGGCCGTTACCTGGAATTTCTGGAAGAAGGGCGCTGGGATTATTTTGATCGCCACCACTTTCTCGATTTGTTTGAAGATGATCAGCTGGCTTTTGTGGTCGCCAACATCAATATTTCTTACCGTCGGCCTGCTTACGATGGCGAGGTGTTACGTATTGTCTCGAAGATGGCCAGCATCGGTAACAAGAGCGCACAGATGCAGCAGCAGGTTATGTTGCTGGAAGCGGGCGAGCCAACAGCCGTAGTTGCTGATGCCACTATTACCTTTTGTTTGATGGACGGGAAAACCCAGCGCGCGGTACCCATTTCCGGTAAGGTGCGCGCCGTTCTGGAAAAGATGATTGAGGATGGTCTATGACGCTCGACGAAATATTGTCCGAGATTGGCGGATTTCTGGCCTGTGCGACGCCAGATGCCTGGGTTGAAGAAGCTTTAAAGCAGCAGGAAATCCTGTTGATTGATCATGCCAATTGCGAAAAAAAAGCCGCGACGACGGCAATGAACCTGCTTTACAAGCACGTTGATCGCGAAGACTTGCTGAAAAAAATGAGCCAGCTGGCACGTGAAGAATTACTGCACTTCGAACAGGTGATAGCCATCATGCGCGAGCGCGGTATTGCCTATCGTCATGTATCGTCGTCACGTTACGCCGCAGGCTTGCGCGAAGCGGTACGCAAGGGTGGTGAAAACGAGTTGATTGATGTGCTGATTATCGGGGCCTTTATTGAAGCGCGTTCCTGCGAGCGGTTCGCCAAACTTGCACCCTTGCTGGACAGTCAGCTGGAAAAATTCTACCGCTCACTGTTGCGCTCTGAAGGGCGACATTATCAGGACTATCTGGGCCTCGCACAGCAATATGCGAAGGAGTCTATTCAGCCGCGTGTAGCATTTTTCCGCGCTCTGGAGGGCGAACTGATTGAGCAGCCGGATACCGAATTCCGGTTTCACAGCGGTGTGCCGACTGCTGCCTGAAGCGTCATGTCCGGGTTGGGTCAGTCGGCACAGGCGCGGATAATTTTCAGGCACACATCCGTGACGGTGTGATATTCATCTTCGTCGATAACCTTGGCTTCGAGATCCCGGCGGGCCTGAGATAAGCGGGCTTGGGCGTCTTTCAAATCGGTGAATCGGCGGTTGGCTTCGAGTGCGCGTGTTACAGCTGGTGCGGTCATTGTGGTTCCCTTTTATGTGGTCGTATCAAAAATGCTTCCGTGAAGTCTGGCGTGCTCCGGCCGCGCTGCGTTGTCATGATTGTTATATGCAGTCTGTTGCCTCACCAGTGCTTCTATCACCCATTAGTCTTTTCGCCGTACAGTCTACTGTTTTTTTTTCAGTGCTGTTTTGATCAATGCCCAGTTTGTAGCAGTGAATCCTGACGGTTGTGTCAGCGCGAAATTTTTGGCCAAAACAGGATGGCGGGGAGTATGCCGAAAATTATGAACATTTGTGGTGTCGAGGGTTGGAAAAAGGTTTCGGTCGGCTCAATTTGTGGCTATTGGCGGCAGGGATTAGCGGACAAACCTGTCTTACACCTGTTACATGGCAATGGATTCAGCGGATTGTCGTTATTGGCATTGGTCAATGAGTTGCCAAAGGACTGGTCTTTGCTTGTAACCGATATGCCAGGACATGGTGAATCGGCGGCGGTAACCAACCCCGGTTTTCCTGTTTGGGAAAAGCTTGCCGCTGAGTTGGCTCAATATGTTCAATCGGTTTTAGCCGCTGAACGGGTTGCTGGAGTGCCTGGGTCGTTTTTGCCTGTGATTGGCGTAGGTCATTCCATGGGTGGGATATTAACGCTAATGATGGCTCACCAGTGTCCCGGCCTTTTTCAGCAGCTTATCTTGCTTGATCCGGTACTTTTTTCTCCGGTTCTGATTCGTGCCCAGAAGGTCTTGCAGATGACTCGGCTTTGGCGTCGAAACCCATTGGTACGCCGGGCCAGTGCTCGCCGTTGTTGTTGGCCTTCGGCAGCAGCGGCGGGGCAGTATCTTGGAGGCAAGGCGCTTTATAAGGACTGGCATGCACTCGCGTTTGACGGTTTTTTGACCACTGGTTTGCGGCCGCAGGAGAATGGTTCGGTAGCGTTGGCGTGCTCACCTTTATGGGAGGCACGGATTTTTGCTTCTGCACCCCAGGGGCTGTGGCAGACCGTGCGACAAACAACGATACCGGTGCATATATTGGTGGCAGCGTCAGGTTTTGGCTTTATTGCTCCGGGGGCGCGTCGTGCCAGCAGGCTTAATCCGTTACTGCATCATGAGCGGGTGGCCGGAAATCATTGTTTTCCAATGGAGCATCCTGAGCCAACCGCCCGGCGTATTATTGAGCTGACCAGGGCTGCTTCGGTTTGCCCGGACTGAGAATGATCCTCCCTGTAGATGAAAAAGCACCGCTCCCATGGGTGTTGAAGGGGGGTTGGAGAGTATGGAAACAGACGTTTTTATTGATGGCTGGCATGTGAGCTGCTGTTGCAGGATGTCTATATCTGTCTTGCAAATGGACACAGCGGAGAAATAGGCAGTAAAACCTTTGTCAAACAATTTTGCTTGGGCTATCTTGACCGGACTGTTCTTTAACTGTGAGAGTGCTGAGTTAGACGTATGAACATGGAGATTCAGGCGGCGCTGGACGTTGCTGATGAGACTGATTCATTTCTTCAGATCACTGATGTGATCTATGACAAGGAAGCAGATTTGGGGTACGACTCCCTGACCGATGCCGAAAAAACAGTTTTCTGCATCGATAGTCTGCTGAGAGAAATGGAAAACGGTGGGTTTGTGCAGTTTTTTCACCATGAGGTTGGCGCTCTGGCGGAAGACACTCTGGAGGCCCTGGAGCGAATCAAGTCCCGCGACACCCACGCGTTACTTGACGAGTTGATTGATCTGTTTCCGGGGCGTGTTGTGCCCAGGGATGAAGACGAACGCATTGCGTTGTTTGATCAGCTTGAAGGTGACCATACGGATGAAATCGCCCAGCTGGATGAGCGCTTTTATGAAGTCAGTGACAGCCTGGTGGGCTTGACTCTGCATTTCGTGGCGCGAAATCTGAAAGGGTTCCACTAGCTGGCTGTTGATTTTTGTTTTCGAGGCAGTCAACGCCAGGCAAAAACAGGAGAAAAGAGGGCGTTTATGATTGATAAATGACCGATTTGAGCCTGTTTTTAACACCGCAGTGGCAACGCAGATAGAAAATCAACAGGCTGCTCGGTTTTATCCGTTGTGGAACTGTTGGTACTGTTGACACGATGGCAGTATGGGCCGCTGGCTCACACTGCCATCGTGCTGTGCAGACACTGAAAATTCTGATGCACACCCCGCTCGCGGTATTCCATAGCATATTCTTTTGCCAAATACCGACCCTCCTGGGAGGGCCGTACCGTTATTCGTTATTCCCGTTATTTTTTGTTGTCTTGGTCAGTCATGCTCGAAATGGCTTTTAGCCGTTCGATGATGTCGCCATTGACGCTGCCTGCTGGAAACTCACCCTCTTCGTTGACTTGGCCCGCTTCCCTGCGCAGCAGGATTGCAAGCGCCTGATCGACATGGGTAACACAGTGAATGTGGAACTGGCCATCGGTAGCAGCCTGTACAACATCATCATGCAAAATCAGGTTGCGGCGATTGGATGCCGGAATAATGACGCCTTGCTCTCCGGTCAGTCCGCGTGCTGCACACAGCCGGAAAAAGCCTTCAATTTTTTCATTCACACCACCAATGGCCTGCACTTCGCCATGCTGGTTAATAGAACCGGTCATGGCAAAGCTGTGTTCAATCGGGCTATTGATCAGAGCGGAAATCAGACACACCAGCTCTGCCAGTGAGGCGCTATCGCCGTCGATATAGCCATAGGATTGTTCCATCGCCAGGTGGGCGGAAATGGCCAGCGGAAATTTCTGCGCGTAGCGATTGCCTAAAAAGCCACTGAGAATCATCACACCCTTGGAGTGAATCGCCTGGCCAAGGCTGACTTCCCGTTCGATATCGACCACGCCCTTGGAGCCGGGATAAACCGTGGCGGTAATGCGGGCAGGGGAGCCAAAGCTGGTATCGCCAAGTGACATAACGGTCAGACCGTTGATTTTACCGACCGCTCGGCCACTGGTTTCCAGCAGCACGGTGCCATCCAGCATCTGTTCAAACAGTTTGTCGTAGACTCGTCCGGTGCGTTGCTGTTTGGCGTGCAGGGCGCGGTCGATATGAATCGGGGTGATTTCCGGGTCCTGGGCCAGCTTGCGAATAAAGTCGGCTTCGGCCAGCAGGTCAAACTGTTCACCAATGTGGGCGCTGAGAGAGTCTTGTTGTTCGGCAAGACGAGCACTGAAGCGTACCATGCGAGCAACGGCATCCCGGCTCAGATGAGCGTATCCCTGCTCTTCAACCCGGCTTTTTAATAGCCGGGAGTAAGCGTACAGGGTGTCGTCGTTGAGGGGCAGGTCGTTGTCAAAATCCACCACTGCTCGGAACAGACGGTTAAAATCTTCATCGTATTGTTGCAGCAGGTAGTACACCTGACGTGAGCCGATCAGCACCAGTTTGATCGACAGAGGAATGGTATCCGGCAACAAGCTGGTGGTGTTAAACAGCCCCATGTCGGAGTAGGGCGATTCCATCTTCAGCTGTTTTGACTGTATCGCCCGTTTCAGGGCATCCCATACCAGCGGTTCGGTCAGTACCTTGTCGGCATCCAGAATCAGGTAGCCGCCATTAGCCTTGTGCAAGGCACCCTGACAAATACGCTGATAGTTGGTTACCAGGGCACCCTGGTCGCTGGTGTATTCAATACGACCAAACAGATTGCCATAGCTGGGGTGGGGTTCGTAAACCACCGGAGCGCCGCTATCGGCGGAATGGTGTGTCACCACATTGGGCAGCAACGACTCTTCCAGGCGGTTGCGTTTGACGTATTCTTCCCGCAGTTCCAGCAGACGTTCGTCCACCAGCTCTTCCAGTACCAGCCGTGGCAGGTGTTCTTCCAGTTCGTTCAGATGAGCGGAGACCCGTTCATGGTGACCAAAGCGTTCACGAATCGGGGTCAGCAAGGGTTTGATGGCGTCGCTGATGGTCTGCTGGTTCAGTTCACGCAGCAGATCGCTGGTTTCACGTTTCCATTGCGGTAATTCGGCTAACTGGTCGCCCAGCATTTGTTCGAGGGTGGCAATGGTTTCATGGAACAGCTCGCGTTCCTCTTCATTCAGCTGGGCAAATTCGGATTCATCCAGGGCTTTACCATCGCGTATCGGGGTGAAGCTGATGGCATTGGCATCGCGGTATACCGCAACCCCTTGTTTGTGAGCGTCTTTTTCGACCAGTTCAATCGCCTTGTCGTATTTGCGGTTGAACTGATAATCGATAGCGGCTTTTTTCTGCTGGTAAGACGGGTGTTCCAGTACGGCCGGAAACGTGGCCAGCAACTGGTCAATCAGCTGACGAACATCATCGCGTAGCTGATTGGCTTCCGCCGGTTGTAACTCAACCACCCCCGGTTCTCTGGGGTTGCTGAAATTGTTGACGTAGCACCATACCGAAGGCGTAGCCTGGCGTTTGGCTTCGCTTTTGAGGTAGTCCCGGACATAGGATGAGCGGCCGGTACCGGTATCACCCATTACAAAAATGTTGTAGCCGGGACGCTGCATGGCCACACCAAACTGAATGGCGTTGACGGCGCGTTCCTGGCCGAGGACGCCATGGAAGGGTTCCAGCTCTTCAGTGGAGATAAAATCCAGCAGTTCGGTATTCACTGCTTGTGTCAGCTGGTCGGAGGATAAACGGGTAGCTAAGGTATCGGACATCGGTAACGTGTTCAGCAAAGAAAGCAGTCAACAGTATTGAGATGCGAGGCCCTTGGCAAGTTCTGTTGCTGTCATGGCGAGCAGAGAAAGGGGGAATCGTTCGCTATGGCGTTGCAATTCATCGTCAAGGCGGCATAATGCCGCCGTTTTTCAGCTGGATCTGCTATGTCCATTCAACCCGAAGATCGCACCACCATCGATATGTTCTCGTCTCCCCGTCGTGGGCGGCCGAAGAGCAACCCTTATGATCGTCGAGTGCAGAGCCGGTTTAACAAGCGCTTTCAGCGTCAGCGTGACAAGGAGCGCGGTTTGCAGCGGCTGGAAGTGAAGGTCGAAGCGGATGTCATTGATTATCTGGATCTGGCTTGTGATGATCTGGGGTTGAGCCGGGCAGACATCATTAACCTGGCCCTGAAACATTGGCTGCACCTCTGATTGATTGCCGGTTCGAAGTATTTTCTTTAAGTTAAGTCCTTGATATCCCAAAAAGTTATCTGTAGAATTTGCCCTCCTGTCGAAAGTCAGGCTGTTATGGTGGCTCCTGCTGGTCCCCTCGCAACGATAAGCTACGAACCCCGCCAGGCCCGGAAGGGAGCAACGGTAGTAGTCGACTCGTGTGCCGGGGTGTGGCTGGCAGGAGTCATCTCCAATAACACTGACATCCTGCCCGCCAGTCGTTATCATGCGCCTTCCTTGTTTTAGCCGAGTCAGCGTTTCATGAGTTATCAGGTACTTGCACGTAAGTGGCGGCCCAGGTTCTTTGACGAAATGGTCGGCCAGGAGCACGTACTCAAAGCGCTGATCAATGCGCTGAATGAGCAGCGGCTGCATCACGCATACCTGTTTACCGGCACCCGGGGTGTGGGTAAAACCACCATTGCCCGTATTCTTGCCAAATGCCTGAATTGCGAACAGGGCATCAGTGCCCGGCCATGTGGCGAATGTTCTTCTTGTCGGGAAATCGCCGAAGGCCGCTTTGTTGATCTGATCGAAGTCGATGCCGCATCTCGTACCAAAGTCGAAGATACCCGCGAGCTGCTCGATAACGTCCAGTACGCTCCGACTCGTGGACGCTTCAAGGTTTATCTGATTGACGAAGTACACATGCTTTCCACGCACAGTTTTAATGCGCTGTTAAAAACGCTGGAAGAGCCACCGGCGCACGTCAAATTCCTGCTTGCCACCACCGATCCACAAAAATTACCCGTCACGGTCTTGTCCCGTTGTCTGCAGTTCAGTCTGAAAAACATGACTCCGGAAAGCATTGTTGGCTATCTGGAAACCGTGTTGCAAGCAGAAGACATCCGCTATGAAACCCCGGCGCTGTGGCAATTGGGGCGCGCTGCCCAGGGCAGCATGCGTGACGCCCTCAGTCTGACTGACCAGGCCATTGCGTTTGGTGAAGGGACGGTGCTGGAAACCCAGGTGACCAGCATGCTGGGCACCATGGATCGGGGTCGCCTGTTTAAAATGGCAGAGGTGATGGCCAGGGCCAATGCTCGTGAAGTGTTAACCGAAGTAGCGGAAATGGCCGAGCACGGCCCCGATTTTGATGAAGTTGTCCAGGGCCTGCTGACGATCTGGCACCGGGCGGCACTGGCCCAGATTGTGCCGGATGCGATTGAAAATTCTCAGGGTGATCGCGATGCCGTGCTGGCGTTGGCGGTTGCCATGAATGGCGAAGACTTGCAGTTGTATTATCAAATTGCCCTCAGTGGCCGCAAGGATCTGGCGCTGGCGCCTGATCCGCGTCAGGGATTTGAAATGCTGCTGCTGCGGATGTTGGCGTTTCGGCCGATGCCGGAACAGTTACCAGCAGCGCTGGCGAATCTGGATCTGGATTCCGCGCTCACCAGCCCGGCGGCCCAGGCTGACCCGGATGGCGGGCAAAAAAAAAAGTCACTGACGGGTCTTCCTTCTCCTGAGCGGGATAGCGTTGTCGCCACTCAGCAACCCGACGCTGTCGGCGGTGAGGTTGTTGTACCGACTGACGTTTTGCCTGCTGAACCTGCTGAAATAGTCCCCGTCGAGTCTGAGTGGCAGGATCTGCCAGCAACAGCTCAAACAACCCCAGCAACAGCTCAAGCAACCCCAACAACCCAAACAACCCAAACGGCTCCAACAGGTTTTCCGGATACGGGTGTTTTGCCGGTATCCACTCTGAGTGCAGATGATGTTGTTTATGAGACAGGCCCAGGCAACGCCGTGCCGACCGTCGTGACAACTTCAGATCCGGCCCACGAGCCGCCTCCCTGGATGGATGAAGAAACACCCAGCACGTTACCGCCACCACTACCGCCAAGGGTGTCGCTTCCTGATGCTCCCGAACAGCAGGTTGTTGCTCAACCCTCAGCGCCTGTTGCTGATCGCGCTGCCATCGCCGGTGGCAATCTCAGCCGCCTGATGGATGCACCTGCCGATAACACCATGACGTTTGAGCCAGCACCGCAGGTCTCTACGGCACCCAAAGCGGTCAAAACGGTTCAGCGCGCAGTTGCCAACCCGGAACATTTACCGCCACTGGCACCTCATACCTGGTGGATGTGGCTGGAGCACCTGCCGCTGGCCGGGCTACCCTTATCCATCGCCCGCAACAGTGCGCTGGTGGAAGTGCGCGATTCGCTGTATTGCTTTGATGTTGATCCACAACAGAGTGCGCTGTTTAATCCAGGCCAACAGCAGCGGGTCGAGCAGGCGTTACAAACGCTGGTTCCGACGGCCAGAATTGAAATGGTATTACGTAGCCCGGCCGGAGAAACTCCAGAACAGCGGCGTCAGCGTATGGCGGCAGAAGCAGGCTATATTGCCTTGCAGTCAATCGAGACGGATGATCACGTCCGCAATATACTGACAACTTTTAATGCGACAGTGGTCGAAGACACGATTCGACCACTGGGCGAATAATATAACCCGTGCGGGCATAAAGGCCCGCCATCCGAGGAGATCGACATGATCAAAGGCGGCATGGGCAACTTGATGAAACAAGCCCAGAAAATGCAGGAAGATATGCAAAAAATGCAGGCCCAGCTGGCAGAGGCCGAAGTGACCGGCGAATCGGGCGCTGGGCTGGTAAAAGTCATTATGAATGGTCGTCACGACGTCAAGCGGGTCGCGATTGACGATTCCTTGATGACAGAAGACAAAGACATGCTGGAAGACTTGCTGGCCGCTGCGGTGAACGACGCAGTGCGCAAGATCGAGAGCGCCAGTCAGGAACACATGTCGAAAATGACGGCAGGCATGGGCTTGCCACCGGGTATGAAACTGCCATTCTGATGGCAGTACGCGGTGTTATTCCTGCGCCCTTGGTGGCGTTGGCCCAGCGTCTGGATCAGTTGCCAGGAATTGGGCCAAAGGCCGCCGGACGTATGGCGCGCAAACTGGTGCTGCAACCGACCCTGGCCGCTGATATTGAAGCGGCGCTGGTGGCAGTGCGCTGTCAGGTGTCGCTGTGCCCGGTGTGTCGCTGTTATAGCGTGAGTGGTGAGTGTGGCCAATGTTCAGGGCAGGCGGAAGCGGATACCGAGTTATGGGTACTGGCACAGCCTGAACAACTGACGGATATTGATCCCGCCGCACAATGTTTTGTGCTGCATGGCTTGCTCTCCCCGGTGGATGGTATCGGCCCTGAGCAACTGGGACTGGGCGCTCTGTATCAACGTTTATGCGACCCGCAGCGACAGCCGTCGCGGCTGGTGATTTGTCTGGATGCGTCTGTTGAAGGGCGTACGACCGGATTCTATGTGCAAACCCTGGCCCAGCGGGCCGGTGTGCCTTTTTTGCAGCAACCGGAAAGCGATTCCGATGTGGCTGCGACCGACTAGTGTTCAGATTTGCCGGGCCTGTGTGCCGCAGCTGAACCAGGGAGAGATGTGTTGACCAGCCCTCAAGTGCCCGAGCCAATCTGGCTTACGACCAACCAGCAGCTGGCGGAAACCTGTCAGGGCTGGATGAATGAGGGCTTTCTGGCACTCGACACCGAATTTGTCCGCACCTCGACATTTTACCCGCAAGCCGGGCTATTGCAGGTGGCGGACAGTCAGCATTGCTACCTGATTGATCCGCTCAGTGTGACGGAATGGCAGCCACTGGCGCAGGTGTTTCAGGCTGTTGCTGTGACCAAGGTCTTTCATGCCTGTGCTGAAGACCTGGAAGTTTGCCGGCAGCTGACCGGAGTGTTACCCAGTCCACTGGCAGACAGCCAGCTTGCGGCCTCAATGGCCGGGTTGGGCGGATCGATGGGCTTCCAGCGACTGATTGCTGCCTTGCTGGATATTGATATCGACAAGGAAGAAACCCGCTCGAACTGGCTGGCGCGACCGTTGAGCCAAGACCAGATTCGCTATGCGGTTGCCGATGTGTATTTTCTGCGCCAGATTTACCCCATGCTGGTGGCAAAGCTGGTCAGCATGGATCGCATGAGCTGGCTGGAAGAAGACTGCCAGCGCACGATTGAAGAGCAGAGCCAGCAAGAAGTGCCCAAAGATTATTATCGACGGGTCAAACTGGCCTGGAAGCTGCGCCCGCAGGAGCAGCACCTGCTGCAGGAACTGGTGGGCTGGCGCGAGTTGCAAGCGCGTGAGCGTGATGTGCCTCGTAGCAAGGTGGTGGATGACAACAGCCTCTGGAATATCGCACGCTACAAACCCAAAAATCGGGATCAGCTAGTGAAAGCCGGTTTGCGACCCGAGATGGTTCGTAAGGATGCTCAGGTGCTAATGGAAATCGTGAGCCAGGCGATGGCGGACGATGATGCTCTCTGGCCAGTGGCGCTCGACCGACCGTTGACACCCGAAGCCGGACAGTGGCTGAAACTCACTCGGGATGCCGTTGCCAGTCGTGCAGCAGTGCTGGAGATACCGCCAGAAATCCTGACCCGGAAAAAAGCCCTGGACGCGCTGATTCGTTCCGGCTGGAACAGCGGCAGCTATGTCTTACCGGATGTACTTCAGGGTTGGCGTAAATCCCAGATTGGCGACACCTTGCTGGATATGATGACCAAGGCGGACGACCGTCACTGAGCCATATGGCTCGACCTACCGCAGGAACTGAACATGAGCAAAGTACTTTGCGACGTATTTAAAAGCCGCAAAAAAGACGAAACCTACCTGTATGTCTCTCGCAAGGACGGCCTGAAAAAAGTGCCGGAAGTCTTGTTGGAACAATTCGGCAAACCTGAACTGGCGATGACCATGATCATCACACCGGAAAAACAACTCGCCCGTTTCTCTGGTGAACGCATCCTTGAACAAATAGCAACCCAGGGGTTTTTCTTGCAGATGCCACCACCGAAAGAGACAGACAAGCTTGATCTGTTCTGCAAACTGGATACCGAATGAGCCAGGGCGCTTTCTGGCAATACAAACGCCTGGATGACATGAGCAAGGCCGAGTGGGAATCACTTTGCGATGGCTGCGCTCGTTGCTGCCTGCAAAAACTGGAAGATGAAGACACGGGTGAGGTTTACTATACCGATATTCACTGTCGCTATATGGATACCACCGATTGCCGCTGTACCGTCTATCAGCAGCGTCAGGAAAAAGTGCCAGCCTGTGTCTGGTTAACACCGGAGCAGGCGAGCCAGTTTTTCTGGCTACCGGATACCTGTGCCTATCGTTTGCTGGCCGAGGGCAAGCCACTGTTCGACTGGCATCCGCTGATCAGCGGTGACCCGAACTCGGTGCACAAGGCCGGGATTTCGATTGCGGGGAAGGGGGTGCCTGATGATCAGGTACCGGAAGACGATTGGGAAGATCACATAATCTGGAAAGCATGACGCATGGATAACCTCTATAACCCGGTGCAGGCTTGGGCAATATACCTTGGATTTGCACTGCTGGGCTGCTGGTGCTGGCGCGCCATGTTCTGCTTGATGACATCGTCGAGTGTCCTGCGCGATATGCTGGTGATGCTTGGCCCGGTATTGCTGCTGTCGCCAGCCCCGATCAGCCCAGGTTCTGACTATTATGCGCCAGCCTTTATGGTGGCCGCTTTTTCAGCGCTAAGTGATGAACCTGTCATCACTCAAAATGCCCTGACCTGGTGGCTGGTGGGGCTGTTGCTTGGCATCCTTTACGCTCTGGTGCGTTGGATCGTCCGTTTGCAGCGTCCGCTGTCGACCCAACCTCCCGATGTAAACTACGCCCACGAGTAATAAGCCCTGCTGCTTTGGCTTCCCGGCAAATCTCCTCCAGCTGCCGTTGTGTGATGGTGACGCAACGGCGGTTATTCACTTTGTTTTTCTTTCTGTTGCTGGCCTAAATAAAGATCTTTGCTAGGTTTACATAGAGTGCTGATGAATAAAGCAATCTTTGTGTAAGCCGTTGCTACCGCATCCGGCTTGCTTTCCTCTTGTAGACAGGCAAGGAAACCGGGCAAGACTCTATGCTGGATGATATGCACCAATACGATGATCAACAGGATCCGGGTGTGACATGCCCTCATCGCCTGGCTGGTACAGCACGGAGCAAGGGCGTCGAATGTCGGCAGCTAATCTCTGATTTTGCTCGGGAGCCTCGATATGTGTCGTTTACCACCGTGGTTTGATATTCGATGGCTGTTCCGTTCGGCAATCTGTGCCCTTGTTGTGCTGCTGGCATGGTTGCCGACACTGGCGTTGGCCGCCGCAGCGGATGCTGATCGGGTTGATGTCCGGGTCATTATCGATATCTCCGGCAGTATGAAGCAAACCGACCCGAATAATTTGCGTATTCCGGCGCTGAATCTTGTCGTGGAGTTACTGCCGAACGGTGCCCAGGCCGGAGTCTGGACTTTTGGACGTTACGTCAACATGCTGGTGCCGCTGGCAGCGGTCAATGATGATTGGCGTCTTCGGGCCAGAGCCGCCAGCCAGCAGATTAACTCGGCAGGGCAGCGCACCAATCTCACTGAAGCACTCGACAAGGCGAGCTGGAAAATAGCCACCGACAACGGCTACCAACAAAGCGTTATTCTGCTCACCGATGGCATGATTGATGTTACCCGTGGCGGCCCGGATGCGGCGGCTAATGTGGCTTCCCGGCAGCGCTTGCTGCAACAGGTACTGCCAAAGTTCAAACAGGCCGGTGTGCGTATTCATACCCTGGCTTTGTCGGATGCCGCCGACAAGGCGCTGCTGCAGCAAATAGCGCTGGAAACTGACGGGCTGTTTTTACAACCACAGAATGCCGATGATCTGACGCGCCACTTCTTGCGGGCATTTGAACGTTCGGCTCCGGCAGAACAAGTGCCTCTGAACGACAATCGTTTTTCCATTGATGCCAGCGTGAAAGAATTTACCGCCCTGATCTTCCGTAAGCCGGGTGGTCAAACGACCCGGCTGATATCACCGTCTGGCAAGGTATACGATGCCAACACCCGCACCGCTGAATTGCGCTGGCACCGGGATGTCAATTTTGACCTGATGACACTCACTGCGCCTGAATCTGGCGAATGGCAGGTTGAAGCGGATCTTGATCCCGAAAACCGGGTGCAAATTCTCTCTGACCTGAAGTTGCAAGTGGAGGGTATCGACGCCACTATTTTTAGTGGTGACCCGCTGGATATCGCCATTGCGCTGAATAACGAAGGCAATATGGTGACAGCTGGTGCCTTGTTAGGGCTAACCGATTTTACCCTGACCGTTACCACGCCGGATGGCCGCTCCGGCAGCAAACTGATTTCTGATCCGGAATCCCTCCCTGACGACGGCATTTTTCGGGAAACTCTGGAACGCTTCCGAGCGCCTGGTGAATACCGCTTTGAAATTCAGGCACAGGGCCGAACGTTCTCTCGCAAACGGGTGATGAGCGCCAGTCTGGCCGAGCCATTTGTGGTCAGTCGTAACGAAGATACTGCCGGGCAAGTGTTGACCATCAAGGTAGCAGCCACGTCCGAACTGGTTGATACCGGACTCAGCCGGGTATTAGTGCGTAGCGTTAACCCGGATGGCAGTTCCAGAATCACATCGATGCAATTTAACTCCGAACGTCAGAGCTGGGAATTACCCGCGATGGCAACCGAAGGTTCAGGTATCTATCAGTACGAATTAAATATTCGTGGTGTCACAACGGGGGGCAAAACCTTCCGCAGCCAGCCGGAAATCTTTCAGGTGCGTTATCCCCTGGGTCAAGCATCAGCCCCGGTAAACGCTCCTCTGGTGGATCAGCCAATAACGCAAGTACCGGTTGCTCCAGCCGCACCGGCTCCAGTGCCAGAAGAAAAGCCGAATGCCGAGCCAGAACCGCTGCAAGCCAGAGCTGAAGTAGCAACACCTGTCGCCAAACCGCCGGTTGAGATGCCTGCAACAGCCAAGGCCGAATCGAAAGAAACTTCCACTACGGATGACAATAATAAGCCTTCGTCCAGCGGGCTCTGGCTAGCGATTGTTGCGGGTGTTGTTGGATGCTTGCTGATGGGTGGCCTGACGTGGTGGTTCTTGCGTCGGAAAAAATCTGCTGTGGTGGCGGCAAAGCCAGAGGGAGCATCAAGCTCTTTGGATGACGACGATGCGGCAGAGGCGGAAAACATCAAGAATATGGATGATTTCGAAGCCTTTATGTCGGAAGGCGAGGAACAGATTGTGGGTGAGGACGATATTTTGTCAGATAAGGACAATCCGGTATCGCTGGCTGGCGATACCGATATTGACCCACTAACCGCTGCCCAAGCCGATGAAAACATTGGCGAGCTGGACGACAACGATGACTGGGGTGAATTTGATACGGATGATGACAACAAAAACTGACGTTACGGTAAAATCGATACTGGCACCAAAGCCAAAATCAATACCGGAACCCATACATACGGGCTACGCTGTAGCCCGTATTACATTCCAGCCAGCTGCCAGATAGCCAGCCAACTGGATAGATTGACACGTCGTTACTTGCCGGCACGGCCAAGGAAACGACGCTCTTCCACATTAATACGAATCACATCGCCCGTGGAAATATGCTCAGGTACCTGCACCGTCAGACCGGTAGTCAACCGTGCTGGCTTGGTACGCGCCGTTGCCGAGTTCCCTTTGATCGATGGCTCGGTATCCTCGATTTCCAGTTCAACAATGGAGGGCAGAATCAGCCCGACAGGCTGACCATCAACGACCAGTACCTGCAAAACCTGGGTTTGATCATTGACGAAGAGAATTTCTTCTTCAATCGCTTCCTGATCCAGATGGTAGGGCGTGTAGTCTTCGTTATCCATAAAGACCCAGGCGTTACCATCGACGTAGGAAAACATCGCCGGACGGCGCGTCAGATCGGCAAACGGTAGCATGTCTGAATCTTTGAAGGTTTCATCCATTTTTTGGCCACTGACCACATCGTACATCCGCATGCGGTAAAGGCTGCCACCGGCACGCCCCTGAGGCACAGAGCGCTCAATGTCTTTAATAAAATACACTCGACCGTTGTACTCAACGGCGGCGTTCTTCTTGATCTCACTCGCTTTTGGCATGACTGCTGGATCCTCTTGATGATGTCTGCATGCTGGGGCGCAGGGGCCCAATCTGAGAGGCGCGACTATACGCTGTTAGTCGCGGAAAAACGACTGTCTGCCGCCGGCGGCAGAAGGTGCCGTCGAAAGAACGTATTGACACTGGCTATCCGTTAATTACCCGATACAAACGCTCAAGGCCGTCCTGCAGCAAAACCCTGGGGCAGGCAAAGTTCAGGCGAATAAACGCAGCGGCGGTTTCAGAACCCGGCAAAAACCCGTTGCCGCTGCTGATACGCAGCTTGCCGTCCGTCAACAGGCGATGCGCCAACTCATCGGATGACAGCCCGGTGGCGGTGGTATTGATCCAGGCAAGATAAGTGGATTGTTGCGGATACACTGTCAACTGAGGCAAGCGGCTGTGCAGAAACGACTGTATCAGCTGGTAGTTGCCGTACAGATAATCCAGTAACGCATCCAGCCAGGGGCCGCCTTCGTTATAGGCTGCAATCAGACCCTCTACCCCAAACGGATTCACCTGAGCAACATCGTGAATATGCAGCGCTTGCTGGATGAGCGCCTTGATACCCTGATCCGCGACAATGATATTGGCGATCTGTAATCCGGCCAGATTAAAACTCTTGCTGGGAGAGTTCAGCGTGATGGCATTGGCCTGATACTCCGGCCCGAGGGCGGCGAACGGCTGATGAGACTCGCCAGGAAATAACAAGTCACAATGAATCTCATCGCTCACCACCACCACCTGATGGCGCGCACAGATGTCTCCCAAACGACGTAACTCCTCTGCTGTCCACACCCGCCCGGAAGGATTGTGCGGATGGCATAACAGCAACAGCTTGTTACGTGAATCCGCTGCTTGCTGTTCCAGATGGGTAAAATCCATTTCATAACGGCCATTGATCAGCCGCAACGGATTTTCCACCACGTTGCAACCCTGATTCCGAATCGATGAGAAAAAACAGTGATACACCGGCGTTTGCACAATTACGCCATCTCCCGGCGTGGTAAGCGCCCGCAAGATGGCTGAAATCGCCGGTACGACCCCGGTTGTTGTCAGCACCTGGTCACGTTGAATAACAAAGCCATAACGACGCTCAAACCAGCCAGACAAAGCCAGATAATAGTCATCGCGAATCAGCGTGTAGCCAAACACCCCGTGCTCCACCCGGCGTGCCAGCGCATCCAATACAGCAGGTGCCGCGCTGAAATCCATATCCGCGACCCACATCGGCAGCACATCGGCACCCGGATTAGAATCCCACTTGAACGACCCCGATTGGTGACGAGGAATGATGGCGTCGAAATCAAATGAAGCGGGGGCAGCCATACGGGTATCCTGAAAATAACAGCAGAAGCCATGAACAGTACTGATTTTTTACCGGGTCAGAAAGAGGGAGTCGAGGTTCTGAATCAAATTCAGAATGATGAATGACGTAGGGCCCGGCTCCGTCCGTGGCCGTTGTGCAATATGCGCCGTTGTGCAATATGCGCCGTTATGCAATATGCTCCGTCGTATCGGACAGCCACGGAGGGCGTCCCTTCGGTGGTGTTGCATTTCCGTA
>CAJXTI010000030.1 GCA_913061185.1 uncultured Oceanobacter sp. | reverse complement strand
TATAAGAGACAGCCGAATGACTTGCTTCATGAAGCCTCCAAAATAAAGCGTTCCCCGCGTAGCCGGGGATAAACCGCCCTGGCATTCGCCGGGGCTTTTTCGTTTCTGGCGTTCCCCGCGTAGCCGGGGATAAACCGAATCATATCGCGCGACTTCAGGCCCGCCGAATGCGTTCCCCGCGTAGCCGGGGATAAACCGACACGGCCCAGACGGCACTGGACAACGACAAGGCGTTCCCCGCGTAGCCGGGGATAAACCGCCACCGCTCGCGAATTGAAGCTGAAAGCCTGCGCGTTCCCCGCGTAGCCGGGGATAAACCGAGTCGAATATATACTCAATTGGGTTTGATGAAGCGTTCCCCGCGTAGCCGGGGATAAACCGCATGAGTGTCCGAACTGCAAGGGCTCAGGAAAGCGTTCCCCGCGTAGCCGGGGATAAACCGGGCAGCACCCTGAACCGGCCAATGCACAGGCAGCGTTCCCCGCGTAGCCGGGGATAAACCGAGTTTCAGCGACCGGTTGTTCAAAAAAGACGAGCGTTCCCCGCGTAGCCGGGGATAAACCGCAATGATGACTCAACTGCTGAAACGCGCCCCGGCGTTCCCCGCGTAGCCGGGGATAAACCGAATGCACAATCGATTCATAGCTTTCTGCTGTAGCGTTCCCCGCGTAGCCGGGGATAAACCGGCAGTGATTGGGTGTTCGCCAGCGCCAGCAGTGCGTTCCCCGCGTAGCCGGGGATAAACCGTCAGACGTCGGCTGTTCCCGGCGCAACGTAGCGCGTTCCCCGCGTAGCCGGGGATAAACCGCGGATTTGGCTAGGTATTTTGGGTTGAGGTTAGCGTTCCCCGCGTAGCCGGGGATAAACCGAGGACGATCATTAGAAACAGAGCCGGAATATAGCGTTCCCCGCGTAGCCGGGGATAAACCGTGATGGTGCTAAGAAAAAACGGTGTGAATGTCGCGTTCCCCGCGTAGCCGGGGATAAACCGAGATGCCGGAGGATCGGCCCGCTACGGTGCTGGCGTTCCCCGCGTAGCCGGGGATAAACCGCTGGATGAGCGCAATCCAAACGTTCGCGAGGTGCGTTCCCCGCGTAGCCGGGGATAAACCGATAGCTAGGCATCCGCCGAACTACGCGCAGATGCGTTCCCCGCGTAGCCGGGGATAAACCGCCGATGCCGCCGGTCTGACAATCAACAACAACGCGTTCCCCGCGTAGCCGGGGATAAACCGTTGTCGAGTCAGATAGCCGCATAAAACCCGGAGCGTTCCCCGCGTAGCCGGGGATAAACCGCAATGACGGCATCTACATGTACTCAGGCGGGTGCGTTCCCCGCGTAGCCGGGGATAAACCGGCATCCGCCAACAAATACGCGTTATCCATCATGCGTTCCCCGCGTAGCCGGGGATAAACCGTAATGTGATTCGGTTTAACACTGTGGCCGCCGGCGTTCCCCGCGTAGCCGGGGATAAACCGTTTGGGGCGGTACGTCTAGCTCTATATCGGGCGCGTTCCCCGCGTAGCCGGGGATAAACCGAAATCGATCACCCAATAATCCGCTGAATCCGCGCGTTCCCCGCGTAGCCGGGGATAAACCGGTTCGACAGCGTATCGCGGCTGTACTGTCAGCGCGTTCCCCGCGTAGCCGGGGATAAACCGGAAACCTTGACCAAGGCGACTCGTGTTGAGGCGCGTTCCCCGCGTAGCCGGGGATAAACCGAAACTTCTCGTGAAGATGCGATATCTTGGATAGCGTTCCCCGCGTAGCCGGGGATAAACCGCCGACTCAAACCACATTGCGTCAGGTGAAATCGCGTTCCCCGCGTAGCCGGGGATAAACCGGCTGGCGAGCAGACGTCATTCAGTGCTGAGGAGCGTTCCCCGCGTAGCCGGGGATAAACCGTTTGACGCACTGCCGGTGGTATTTGACGAGTTGCGTTCCCCGCGTAGCCGGGGATAAACCGGTAGTTAGCTTTAATGTTGTTATGGGGTATGGGCGTTCCCCGCGTAGCCGGGGATAAACCGTCCCCATCACCGTATCGCTTCACATTAAAGTAGCGTTCCCCGCGTAGCCGGGGATAAACCGGTCTCACGGATGTACCGATCTCGCGCCGCGATGCGTTCCCCGCGTAGCCGGGGATAAACCGTATAGCTTCGGCAATCATCCTTGCTGACTCAGGCGTTCCCCGCGTAGCCGGGGATAAACCGGTCGGTTTGCGATTCGGCACTTTCTGGAACAGGCGTTCCCCGCGTAGCCGGGGATAAACCGATCTGGGTGCTGTGCTCAGTGATTTGCACAATGCGTTCCCCGCGTAGCCGGGGATAAACCGGACTAAATATGTAATCGGTACGGATTTTGGATGCGTTCCCCGCGTAGCCGGGGATAAACCGTCAGAGCCTGGCTGAACGCCACGCATAGACTCGCGTTCCCCGCGTAGCCGGGGATAAACCGCCAGGGATGCACGCAAAATCCGTTGGTGTAACGCGTTCCCCGCGTAGCCGGGGATAAACCGAGAGTTTGGATGGATAAAATCACCATCAAAGGGCGTTCCCCGCGTAGCCGGGGATAAACCGAATCAATGATTAGTAGATGTGGCTCCAGTGCATATTGAATTGTGCTGTGATTTGACTTGGTGAGGCTTTCCTCTACTGCAAGCCTTTGTTTTTTGAGCGGGTAATTTTCAGTTATCGATATGGCATTAGGCCGCAATAACTTGTACCGGCAGTTGGGTGCACTCGGTTTATTTGGTCGCACGGAGAATAAACCGAGTGATGGTCATCGATAGTTTTGTAGCCACTAATTCTGGCGTCAGAGTAAAGGTTTTTGGCTGTTTTTTTGCCACCAGGGCAGAGCCACAAGTAACAGCAGGGTAACGGCGATCACGGGGAAGGTGATCAGGTTGAGTTCGTACCAGCCGTAGAGGTTGAATTGTCTGCCTGCGCCCAGGGAGGCTGCGGCGACGGTACCAAATACCAGTAGGTCGTTGAGGGCTTGTACCTTGGATTTTTCCGAGGGTTGGTAGGTGTGGGTGAGCAGGGTGGTGGCGCCAATAAAACCGAAGTTCCAGCCCAGTCCGAGCAGGATCAGTGATCCCCAGAAGTGTATCACTTCCATCCCGGACATGGCGGTAACGGCGGAGGTAAACAGTAGCATCAGTCCTAGCGCGGTGATCCAGCGCGCACCGAAGCGGGCGATCAGTTTGCCGGTGAAAAAACTCGGGCCAAACATGGCGAGGATGTGCCATTGAATGCCGAGGGTGGCATCTCCGGCGCTGTGGCCTTGGTGCACCATGGCGATGGGTGCGGCGGTCATGATGAAGGACATCAGTGCGTATGAGACGGTGCCTGCGAGGGCGGCGGTGATAAATCCGGGGCTTTTGGCGATCTGCCACAAGGGGCGGGCGTCGCCGTTAATATCGGCTTCATGAGATGGGGGCAGTTTGAGTGATAGCAGGATGGGGATGGCGAGCAGTGCCAGTATGGCCTGGCCAATAAAGCTGCCCGCAAAGGGGGCTGATGCCCAGGTATTTTGCGTCCAGTACACGGTTTGTGGGCCAATCACGGCGGCGGCCAGTCCACCTAGCATGATCAGGGAGATGGCGTTGGGTTTGTGGCTGGCGGGTACCAGATCGGAAGCAGCAAAACGGTAGTTTTGCACGCAGGCACCATAAAATCCGGCCAACCCGAGGGCGGCGCAAAACAGCCAGAAGGAGGCGTTGACGATGGCGGTGGTTGCCAGCAGTGCGGCCAGTACGCAGAGCAGGGTGCCGGTGAGGTAGGCGATTTTGCGTCCGGCATTTTTCATCAGCAGGGAGACTGGAATCATGGACACCGCGACACCGATGCCATACAGGCTGACCGGGAGTGTTGCCAGTGCGGGGTCGGGTGTCAGTGTCTGGCCGACCAGTCCGCCGATGGAAAGGATGATCGGCGCGGAGGAGCCGCCTAGCGCTTGGGCTGAGAACAGTTTGCCGAGGTTGCGTTGTGTGGAGCGATCCAGCGCTGCAAGCGACATGTGGTTATCCAGGTTGGGAGGGTGAAATATCAGCGGGACTTGGTTGTGCTCCGTGCTCTGTACGGCTGAGGAATTCTTTTACTTCGGTGCGGTTGCCTTGAAAGATAACCCGTTCCATTTTTTTACTCAGCTGGTATTCGTACATGGGGTCGTAGTAGTCGCGCAGTAGCACGGTAATCCAGCCTCTGTGGCCGTCGGGGTGGCCGTGACGGTGTGCGCTGAGGGCATTTTCCATCTCGTTGGCCACTTCGGCGTAGCGCACGCCTCCCAGGCGTTTTTTCACCCGTTTGAGTGATTCAGTCAGGTCGTTGGCGAAAGCATCAAAGGCGGGTTCTTCATCCTCATCACTCATTTGTTGTTGCCAGTCCGCCAGTTTGGTGAGGATGTAGTTGTGAAAGGTGTGTTCAACCCGTTCTTCGAGGCTGGTGTCGAGCACCACAACCGGGCTGCGCTCCATGGCGTTGCGGAACAGGTGTGGCAAGGCGCAACGGCCAATCAGCATGCTTTCGTCTTCCAATACCAGGTGTTGGCCGGATTGAACGCTGTTGCTGTGTTCGGCTTTGAGCATGGCGACGGCGAGGGCGTTTTCGAAGTTGAGCTGGCTGGGCTGGCCGGAGGGGCGGCGACCAAAACTGGAGCCGAGGTGGTTGGCCAGGCCTTCGAGGTCGACGCTGTTGGGGAGCTGGTTGAGCAGGCCGGTTTTGTTGCAGCCGGTGGTGCCTGCCAGGATGATCATCGGCAATTCGGCGCACTGGCGCTCGAACTCTGCCAGTATCCAGCTGCGCATGGCCTTGTAGCCGCCCGTGATACGGGGGTAGTCGGTGCCGTCTTCATGCATCCATTGCTGACAAATCTGGCTGCGCAGACCGCCACGCCAGCAGTACAGATAGCCTTGCGGGTGCTGCTGGGCGAAGTTGACCCAGGCTTGCACTCGTTGCTGTTTTATCTCTCCCTGTACCAGCTGGTGACCCAGTCGAATGGCTTCTTCCTGCCCTTGTTGCTTGTAGCAGGTGCCGACCTGTTCACGCTCGCTGTTGGTCATTAACGGCAGGCTGACGCTGGTCGGGAAGGCACCTTTTTCAAATTCAACCGGGGCACGGGTGTCGATCATGGGGATGTCGTTGAGGAAAATATCCAGGAACTCTCGGGCATCCGGGCGTGTTGGCTGGCTCTGGTCAGCGCTCATAACCATCCTCCGCTGATCCAATCTCCCTGGACAGCGACGAAGGGAGTATCCGGGTTGTCTGTAGACCGGGCCGACAGTGCGCCAATGGGCTGGTGATGGACATTAGCTTGCTTTAGTACAGCTTCCAGTCGGGCTGCCTGTTCCGGGGCGACGGCGATCAACAGGCCACCACTGGTTTGCGGGTCGCACAACAGATCCTTGATGGTGTGAGGCATGTCGGCCAGTTTGTGGCCGTAGCTGTCCTGGTTGCGGCCGGTGCCGCCGGGAATACAGCCTTGGGCCAGATACTCTCGGGCTTCGCTGATGACCGGCACCTTGCTGACGTCGATGACAGCCGTGACGCCACTGCCTTCACACACTTCCAGCAAATGACCCATCAATCCAAAGCCAGTGACGTCGGTGATCGCGTGCACGCCTTCCAGTGGCGCTACCTCGGCACCGACACGGTTCATCTGGCACATGATGTCGCGGGCCAGATGGGTATGTTGGGGCAGCAGTTTTTTCTGTTTCTGGGCGGTGGTCAGAATGCCGATACCCAACGGTTTGGTCAGGTAAAGAATGTCGCCCGCCTGGGCCTGATTGTTCTGTTTGAGGTTTTTGCGGCTGGTCAGGCCGGTGACGGCCAAACCGAAAATCGGCTCCGGTGCGTCAATGCTGTGGCCTCCGGCGAGGGGAATACCGGCATCGGCACAGGCCTGGCGGCCACCGTCAATGACCTGTTGGGCGACTTCGGCAGCCAGGGTGTTAATGGGCCAGCCGAGAATGGCTATTGCCATCAGTGGCTTGCCACCCATGGCGTAGATGTCGCTGATGGCGTTGGTGGCGGCGATGCGGCCAAAGTCAAACGCATCGTCGACGATGGGCATAAAAAAGTCGGTGGTACTCAATACGACCTGGTCATTGCCGATGTCGTAGGCGGCGGCGTCGTCTTTACTGCTGTTGCCCACCAACAGGTTGGGAAAATCGGGCAGCTGCAGTTGGGAGAGCAGAATGGTGTCCAGCACTTTGGGCGAAATCTTGCAGCCGCACCCGGCTCCGTGACTGTATTCGGTAAGGCGGATAGGGGTGTTTGTCATGGTGGTCACTCCGGCGTGCAGGTGCAAAAAACGGGCGGAAATAATACGGGGTTGTGGGCAGGTTGTCAGCGTGGTCTTTTTCGTACGCATGTTTTGGCTTGTATATATGAAAAATCATATATATGATTTTGCATATATTTTGAGGCCAAGTGGTTTGCCTGTGGATTGGCAAGACGCTTGTCTCGTGGATTGTCTCATGGATTGTTTCGTGGATTGGAGAGTCGCTTGATGGTTGCCGTTTTTCCTCCGGTTGAGTTGTTTAAGTTGCTGGCCGACCCGACCCGGTTTGCGGCGCTGATGCTGATTGTTAACCACAAGGAATTGTGTGTCTGCGAATTGACCGAAGCGTTGGCGTTGAGCCAGCCCAAGGTCTCACGGCATCTGGCGCTACTACGCACCAGTGGCTTGCTGGTTGGCGAAAAGCGCGGCCAGTGGGTGTATTACCGGCTGCAACCGATGCTGGATGCGGCTGCCAACGCCGTACTGGAGCAGGTTGCACAGCTTTATGCGCACGACCTTGCCGAGTGTGAAGCGCGCCTGCAAGTCTGCATTCCGACTGAGCAAGCACCCGGCTGCTGCGCGCCACGGCCAGGTGCACAATTCTGATCCCATTTTTTTTTAGCTGGAGCCACTATGAAACTCTTGTTTGTCTGCACCCATAATCGTTGTCGCAGTATTGTCGCCGAGGCAGTTGCCCGTGCCGTGCTGGATGATCGTTTCGAGGTGCGCAGTGCCGGTAGCCAGCCTGCCGGTGAGGTGTATCCGGGGACGTTGGTGGCGCTACAGCGTCATGGCATATCGGCCACCGGGCTGATGAGTCAGTCGTGGGATGCGTTTGAATTGTTTGCCCCGGATTATGTGATTACGGTGTGCGACAGTGCGGCGAGTGAAGCCTGCCCACTCTGGATCGGTGCTGGCAGCAAGGTGCATTGGGGCCTCGCTGATCCGTCCAAAATAGCCGATGCAGCGGCGCAGTCCGAGGCATTTGATCAGTTGATTGATACCTTGAAACAGCGGTTTGCTCAGGTGAATGCGCTGGAGATGACGATGTCGGCCGCTGTAATACAGACGCAATTACAGTCTCTGGCGACGGAGTTTTAGGCGGCCTTATGGGAATTTTTGAGCGGTTTTTATCGGTTTGGGTGGCTACTGCCATTGTGGCAGGAATGGCTTTGGGCCTGTTGGTGCCGGAGGTGTTTACCGCTATTGCGGCCGCCGAAGTGGCGCGGGTCAATCTGGTGGTTGCGGTGCTGATCTGGTTGATGATCTATCCGATGATGATCCAGATCGATCTGGGTGCCATCCGCGACGTCGGTCGCAAGCCCAAAGGGTTGCTGCTGACGCTGGTGATTAACTGGTTGATCAAGCCGTTCTCCATGGCATTACTTGGCTGGCTGTTTTTCCGGGTGTTTTTTGCCAGCTGGGTTGATCCTCAAACCGCGAGTGAATACATCGCCGGGATGATCTTGCTGGGCGTTGCCCCCTGTACTGCGATGGTGTTTGTCTGGAGCCAACTGACCAAGGGCGACCCCAACTACACACTGGTGCAGGTGTCGGTGAATGATCTGATTATGGTATTTGCCTTTGCACCGATTACCGGTTTTTTACTGGGTGTGACCGACATCCAGGTACCCTGGAATACGCTGATGCTGTCGGTCGGTCTGTATGTGGTGTTACCGCTGCTGGCGGGCTATCTCACCCGCAAGGTATTGACCGTGGATGGCTCGGCTGAGGCACTGAATCGCTTTGTTGATGCTATCAAGCCCTGGTCAATCGTAGGTTTGATCACCACCGTGGTGATTCTGTTTGGCTTGCAGGCCAATACCATTGTTGCCCGGCCGCTGGATATCCTGTTGATTGCGATTCCGCTGACGATCCAGACCTACGGTATTTTTGCGATCGCCTACTGGGCCGCACTGCGGTTGAAGCTAGCCCATAACATTGCGGCTCCGGCCTGCATGATTGGCACCAGCAACTTTTTTGAACTGGCGGTGGCGGTGGCGATTTCGTTGTTCGGCTTGCATTCAGGAGCGGCGCTGGCAACGGTCGTCGGGGTGTTGGTGGAAGTGCCGGTGATGCTGTCGCTGGTGGCGTTTGCCAATCGCACCCGGCACTGGTTTCCAGCGTGATTCAAGTGGTTTTCAAAAGCATAAGGTAACGCCCGTGAGTTGTTCTGATCTGCCTAATATTGAAGAAACCCTGTTCCATGTACCGACAGCAGAAGCGGTATTTCGGCGGCCGTTTTCGAGCCATCGGCCGCGTATCTTGTTGTTGTATGGTTCAGTACGGCAACGCTCGTTCAGTCGTCTGTTAACGCAAGAAGCGGCGCGGTTACTGGAAGCAATGGGGGCTGAAACCCGGATTTTTAACCCGTCCGGCTTGCCATTGCCCGATGATACCGGTGCCGACCACCCCAAAGTGGCTGAGCTGCGAGAGCTGGTCAGCTGGAGCGAGGGCATGGTGTGGTCTTCGCCGGAACGTCACGGCGCCATGACCGGTATTATGAAAGCCCAAATCGACTGGATTCCGCTGTCGATCGGTTCGGTTCGGCCAACCCAAGGCAAAACGCTGGCGGTGATGCAGGTCAGCGGTGGCTCGCAGTCATTTAATGCCGTCAACCAGATGCGGGTACTCGGGCGCTGGATGCGGATGCTGACCATTCCGAACCAGTCATCGGTAGCCAAAGCCTGGCGGGAGTTCGATGACAACGACCGGATGAAGCCGTCGAGTTATTACGACCGGGTCGTTGATGTCATGGAAGAGCTGGTGCGCTTCACTTATCTGGTGCGGGATCGCAGCGATTACCTGGTGGATCGTTACTCTGAGCGCAAGGAAACTGCCGCCGAGTTACATGCTCGCCTGGCGGGTGACTGAGTCAGGGTAACGAGTCTGGGTTAATGGTTTCGGGTGAATGGCTTGGGGCAAAGAATCAAGACAGCCGTTAGCCTGTTCTGAATCAACAGTGTCGTGATATATCCAGCTGGATGGCTCCCGAAGACTTTGTTTGAATACACACACTGCTTCACGCTGCTGTGGTTATATGACTTTGGCGTTGAATTCAGGCAGAAAGAAGAACGTTATTAACATTAAAACCACACTCAGACATCGAGGATGCTTTGCAAAACAACCCTGAGGACATCATCAGCTGGATGAACTGGGCTGCCCTGGCCTGGTTTCTGTTCTGCTGGATTGCCTATGACCGCTTCGCCAAGTACATGGCCAAACATTCTGCTTCGCTGTCATCGGTGATGCACGTGCACCGCATTAACTGGATGCGGCGCTTGCTGATGCGTGAAATCCGGGTAGGGGATGCGGCCTTGCTTGCCAACGTCGAGCGTAATGTCAATTTTTTTGCCTCTTCCTGTGTGCTGGTGTTGGCAGGTTTGTTGACCGCGCTGTCGGCCGTCAATGAAATCCAGAATATGTTGCTGAGCATCTCATTTGTTACGCCCGACAGTATCCTGGCGATGGAGCTGAAAGTGGGGGTGATGATCAGCGTGTTTATCTATTCCTTTTTTACCTTTACCTGGTCCATGCGTCAGTTCGGGTTTGCATCTGTATTGATTGGTGCCGCGCCATTTCCCGATGACAAAACCGTTACGGCTGCTGAACGTCGCAGTTTTGCCATCTACGCTGCCAAGGTGATCGATCAGGCCGGTCACAGTTACAATAACGGCTTGCGGGCATTTTATTTCTCGCTGGCGTTGCTGTTGTGGTTCGTGAATATTTGGCTGTTTCTGGCCGGTGCCGCCGCTGTGGTGGGGATTCTGTACCAACGGGAATTTTTATCCAGCTCACTGAAAGCGCTGAAAATGGTCGAAAACGTCGGCGAAAAACTCACTCGTGATGACAAGGAGTTGTCGAACTACTGATTCCTGCGCCCGAGTCGCTTATGATTCGGGCCGAATTCATGATTGGGTAGAATACATGCTGGAAATACTTCTGGTTGCCGTGATCGCCGGTTTGTTGGGTTATGCCTTGCGTCGTGCCGGTGTCGGCAGCAAAGGTGCCGCTGAAAATATCACTCTGGGGACGGCGTTTCTGACTAAAAACGGTGCCGAAGACGGTGTGGTGACGACGGCATCGGGTTTGCAATACAAGGTGTTGAAGCCAGGCAATGGCGAGCAACACCCGGTCGCCACGAGCAAGGTGACGGTTCATTACCATGGCACGCTGTTAAATGGCAAAGTATTCGACAGCTCGGTCGAACGTGGAGAAGCCATCAGCTTTCGTCTGAATCAGGTGATTGCGGGCTGGACCGAAGGCGTTCAGCTGATGACCGTCGGGCAGAAAAACATCTTCTATATTCCTTCAGCGCTGGGTTACGGCAAACAACGGGCCGGTCGAATTGAGCCGGGTAGCTTGTTGATTTTTGAAGTGGAACTGCTCGGAATCGACGATTAGGCTGCCAGCGGCGGTTAGCGGTTAGCGGCTGTTGTTTCAAGTTAACCGCTGGATTAATCAAACCCGAGTGTCTGTTCTTTCTACTTTCTTTGCTTGGCTGTATTTTTTAACCGATCCCTTTGATGACGATGCCTCATTCCCTGCTAGCCTGGTTTAGCGACCGCAAGATTCAACTCGATGTTGGCCAGCAGCGTGCCGCCGAGGCGCTGGAGCAGCTGCAACAGCAGGCTGTGCACGGCAAGCGTAACCTGTCTTTTATTCGTCGCCAGCGGCTGGTCGGTGCCTATTTATGGGGCGAGCCGGGACGCGGTAAAACCCTGTTGATGGATGCGTTGTTTCAGCAGTTTCCACTGGCGGCCAAGCGTATCCACTATCATGCGTTTCTGCGGGATTTGCACCGGGGTATGGCGAATAGTGGCGGCAAGAATGACTATCTGGTGACACTGGCACACCAGGTTGCCAGCCAGTGCCGCCTGTTTTGTCTGGATGAATTTCATTTGCACGATATTGCCGATGTGATTCTGCTGGAACGCTTTCTTGCCGTATTGATCAAGCAGCGTGTGGTCATCGTGCTTACGTCCAACTATCCCCCTCAAGAGTTGTTACCGGATCCGGATTTGCACCATCGGGCGCTGGGTGCCATCGCCATGATTGAAAAACACTTACGGGTGTTGCATCTCGACCACGACCAGGATTATCGCTATCGCGAGGCCGCGTTGGTGCCAAATTATATCAACCTCTTGGACCAAGCGGCGGATGACTGGCTGCTGAATCGTCTGGCAGAGTGGGGGCATGCACTGCGGCTGAATGACGCCGAATCCGCTACTGTGCCATTGCGTGGCCGAGGGTTGCCAGTACGAGCGTTAGATGAATCCTGTGTCTGGTTCGATATGGCGGCGATTTGTGAAGGCCCGCGTTCACATCTGGATTATCTGGAGCTGGCGGAGCGCTGGTCGACGGTGGTGATTAGCGATATCCAGACGCGGCATTTGTGGCGGGCGGATACCTTGCGGCGTTTTATCTGGCTGGTGGATGTCCTCTACGAACACAAACATAAGCTGCTGCTCAGTTCTGAGCGACCGATCCAGGAGATGCTTGCGGATCCAGCGCTGGCAGCGGATACCTTGCGCTCGCTGAGTCGTTTGATGGAAATGCAGTCTCCGTCATTCCAGTCCGGGATTCGGCAGCGGGCGGCGGCGGGGTTGCTCGAACCGCAGGATTGATTGCTACCACCCTCGGGTTATCGACTGCCAGCGGGTTATCGACTGCCAGTTATTGGTCAGTTGTTGTTGGCTCTCACTGTCTGGTGTGGCTTGGTGTGTTTGTTGCTTAAACCCCAGGAATATTTTATTCCTGGGGTTTAAGCATATGTCTATCCACACGCGGGGATTATCCACCGGCTTGTTGTCCAGTGTGCTGGGTTCCGTGACGGTTGGGCTGGAAGAATTTATCGAAGTCCAGGGTGCCAACAGTGCGGCGGTGTTGGCTCGGGCCGGATTACGACAAGGGCTTTACCAACAACCCAACCGTCATATCCCACTCAAGTTTTACTGCAACTCCATGCACGAAGCGGCGCGGGCGACTGGTAATGAGCACTTCGGGCTGTGGTTTGGGGAGCAGTTTCGTCCAGAAGGCTTGGGGTTGTTTGGCTACTACGCCATTACCTCGCCCGATGTTCGCTCGGCCATTGCCGGTATGGAACGCTACTTCCATGTTTTTCAGCGCAATAGTCTGCTGCAGTGTCATCGCTCCGGCATGGATAGGGGCATGGCTGACGGCATCGTCGAACTGGAATACCGGCTGTTGGATGGTGATATACCGGATCGCCGTCAGGATGCCGAGCTGACCATCGGCATGCTCAATAATGTACTGAAACGGGGCATGGGTCTGGGCTGGACACCGGTTGAGGTGCACTTCCAGCATCCGGCGCTGGTGGATGCAACACCGCACCGGGATGCCTTTCATTGCGACGTCCGCTTTGGCCAGCCGCGTAATGTGATCCGTTTCCGCCAGTCCTGTCTGGATCAGCCCATGCCCGATGCTAACCCGATGCTGAATAATATCTCCCTTGGCTCCATTCTCGATCTCGAAGGTCGGGCAGCGCTGCAGGCGGATCCCGGCTTGTCGCTGGTACAACGGCTGCGCAGTGAGGTGATCGAGCGCTTGCCTCATGGCGATGCCACACTGGAAGACATGGCACGGCGGCTCAACCGTTCTTCGCGTAGCCTGCAGCGCCAGCTGGCAGAGCAGGGCTGTTCGTTCAAATCAGTACTGGATAGTGTGCGTGAAGATCTGGCGGAGTATTACCTCAACTACGATCGCCTGAGTGTTTCTGAAGTGGCTTATCGGCTCGGCTATTCCGAAGTCAGTGCCTTTACCCGTGCCTTTGTGCGCTGGAAACATATCAATCCGAGCGAGTGGCGCGGTCAATCACAACCGTTAAGCCATCAATAATTTATTCTGAGGTATGGGCTGTTTGCCCGTTAGCCGGTGAATGGCGGCTAATGTCAACACAGCGGTTTTAACGGTCAACGCTATGCCGGCCGGATTTTGACAGACTGGTTTCATCAAGAACACAGAGGATGAAAGCATGTCTGCGACGACCCCAACGATCAGCACTGTATGGCAATGCCCACAAGACAATGCGCTGGAAGCGGCGCAGCAGTTTCTGGCGGCGCATGGTGTGCAATTTATTCTTGCCCAGTTTGTGGATGTCCACGGCGGCATCAAAAGCAAGTCGGTACCAGTGCAGTGCTTGCCTGGGCTGACGACCGACGGTGCCGGGTTTGCCGGTGGTGCCATTCTCGGCTTCGATATGTCACCACAAGATCCTGAATTCATGATGGTGGCCGACCTCAACACGCTGGCCTTGATGCCCTGGATGCCGGGCTACGCCTGCATTCGTGGTGTCGGTATGGTGGGTGATCAGCCTTGTGAGATGGATCCCCGTAACGTCTTGCTGAAACAGGCAGAACGGTTGTCGAAGCGCGGACTGCGATTGATGACCGGACTGGAGCCGGAATTTTACCTGTTGAAGCAGGATGATGATGGCCATATCTCGCCGTTTGACAGTACCGATACGCTGGAGCGTCCGACCTACGATTACCGTGGCCTGACCCGTAATGCCGGATTTATCGAAGGCTTGTACGGCGCGCTGACCAAGGTTGGTCTGGAGGTGTATCAAATTGATCATGAAGACGCCAACGGCCAGTTTGAAATCAACTTCAAATACGATGAAGCGGTGAAATCGGCCGACAACATGCAGTTCTTCAAAATGGCAGCGAAAGAGATTGCCAACAACGAAGGTGCTATCTGCAGTTTTATTCCCAAACTCAGTGCTACAACCACTGGCAACGGCATGCACGTGCATTGTTCGCTGGTGAATGAGGCTGGTGATAATGTTTTTCACGATGCCTCCGATCCCTCCGGTATGGGCTTGTCGCGTATGGCCTATCAGTTTATTGCCGGGGTGATGGCTCATGCTGAAGCGCTGGCCGCCTTGCTGTGTCCTTCGGTGAACTCTTACAAACGGCTGATTACCGGCACACCGACGGCCCCCAGCTGGGCGCCGGTCTTTATTGCCTACGGCGACAATAACCGCTCCGCCATGGTGCGTATTCCCTATGGTCGTATCGAAGTTCGTATCGGTGACAGCAGCATGAATCCCTACCTGGCGACCGCTGCCATCATCGCGGCCGGTCTGGACGGCATTGACCGGGAACTGACGCCTCCTGAACCGCAATCACTGAATTTTTATGACCTGACCCTGCAGCAGGTGAGTGAGCTGGGTGTTGATCGCTTACCGGAAAACCTCGATCTGGCACTGACGGCATTGGAGCAAGACAGCTTGCTGGCAGAAGCACTGGGGGAGCGCCTGATTACCAGCTTCCTCAAGCTGAAGCGACAGGAATGGCAGGATTACCACCGTTCCGTGTCTGAGTGGGAGCTGCAGCGTTACCTGACTTTTTACTGAGCGGATTCAGCGGGGAATTCCCGTAAACCATCAATCCCATTGACTGATACCACTGAATGATAAACGGCTGCCTCGGCCTTGATGCCGGGCAGTCGCTGGAGCACACCATGATTGAACTGACTCAAGAGCAGATAGCACAATTTCGCCAGGATGGTTTTTTGATCGTCGACAAGCTGGTCGAGACCGAAGACGCCGATGCCATTCTCAGCCGTTACGCGCCGATTTTTGAACAAGGGCTTTATGAGACAGGCATCAAACCTGACGAAGTGAATTTACCCACCGGAACACCGCCGTACACCCAACAGATTTGTAATGCCTGGAAGTCGGATCTGACCGTCGCCCGTCAGGTGTTGTCCGAAAATATGGGCCGCTTGTGTGCCCAGCTGGGAGGCTGGAGTGGATCACGACTGATGATTGATAACCTGCTGTGGAAACCGGTAGAGGGTCGTTCGATCGGATTTCACCAGGACAGCATGTATTCACTCTGGATCGACAAGCCCGAGCTGGTCAGTTGCTGGCTGGCGCTGGATGACACTACTGCCGAAGGCGGTACGCTGGTGTACATCAAAGGCTCGCACCAGTGGGGTGAAGCCAAACCGATCATGCAGTTCCATGGCCCGGAAGATGATCTGAAAGAAGTGCGCGAATGGGCAGAAACCCATGGTCTCGAACTGGAACTGGTGCCGGTTGTGGTGCCCAAGGGAGGCTGTGCTTTCCACGACGGCTGGACCTGGCACGGCTCACGGGTGAATCGTGCCGATGTCCCACGACGGGCGCTGGCCATGCATTTTTTCCAGTCCGATATCCAGTTTAATCCAGACAAAATGACGGTCGGAAACGGCCCTATTTACGGTAAATACAAAAAGTTTGGCTCTAACGAAGTGGATGAAAGCTACTTCCCGATTACCTGGCGGAAGGACGGCTATCGCACGCCAGGGCTGGACGATTACCTGGCCTGAGACAGCTCCGGGCAAGTTTTTTGGTGCTTCGTCAGCCCCCCAAGGGCAGCCAACCCGCACTTTTTTGGCGAAGCACTTTTTTTATTCAAAAATGAGCGTTCAGCGTTGGTATTTGACGTTGGTATTTGACGTGGATGTTCAGTTGGGATGTTTAAAGCGAGTGTTTACAACACAAGAGGAGTCGTTCGCGTGAAAATTGCAGCCATTATGGCCGGTGGGATGGATGGCGAGGTGGAATCAGGCCGTATTGGCGAAACCGTCGTTACTCGTGGTGGCACCTTGCAGTGGTTTTATCGCCGTCTGGGTGATGGCGTGCCCGCGAGCCCGAACGGCTTTGATGCACTGATTGTCTTTGGTGGCGAGCAAAGCGTTCATGATCCGGAACTGAAACCCTATTTTGATGGCCTGGGGACGTGTATTCGTCGCTTTCATCAGCAAGGTAAACCGGTGCTGGGGTCTTGTCTGGGCTGTCAGGCGATTGCCTATGCGTTTGGTGCCGAGGTGAAGCCGCAGGGATTTCTTGAGTACGGTTTTACCCGTCTGAGTCTCTCTGCGGCAGCTCGTACGGATCTTTTGTTGCAAGGACTGGACGAGCAGCCGCCGCTGTTTGAAATGCACTCCGATACCTTCGACTTACCGGACGGGGCTGTGTCCTTGATGAGTGGTGATCAGGTGCCCAATCAGGCGTTCCGCATGGGAACAACCACCTGGGCATTCCAGTGCCACTTTGAAGTGACGCCTCATATCGTCGACATCTGGAACCGGCGCGAACTGATTGGCAATCCGGAGAAAAATCAGGACGATGTGAATCGTATGATCCAACAGACACAACAGGATTTTGAACAGTATCAGCAAGCCCAGACACTGTTTGCCCGTACCTTGATGAATCGCTGGCTGGATCAGGTTGAGGCTGGTTAATTGCTGTTGCTCCGCCAAATACCGGCTTGCTGGTAGAGCGACAGGCCAGTAATCCATGTTAGGGATGCGGGGGAGTATCTGGGGCGACAGCCGTTTTTTGTTCATGCGCTCTCACCATGGCACTGACCACTGCAGCTCCCAGCAGTTTGCCGAACACTGACATAATCCAGTTCGGCAAGGTCAGGAATCCGGCACCGAACAGAAACACCGTGGTATCCAGCGGCGCGGCAAACAAGCTGGACAGCATAACCCGTGTCGACAAGCGGAAGCGGGTAAAGGTAAACAGTACCCAATCCAGCAACTCGGCAATGGCAAATGCCGCCGCCGAGGCGATGGCAATGGACGGGTTGGCGTAATAAAACGACCAGGCAACACCAATCGCCATGGCGATCAGAACCCGGTGCTGCATCTCTTGCTGGGCAAAATCCCGCACCACCAGTACCAGGCCGGTGACTACCGTGACAGGGTTAAAACCAAACTCGGGGGCAAAGGGTAGTTGCCAGTTGGGCGCCCAGCCAAAACTCCAGTTGACAAACGGAATTAGCGCCACATAAATCAGGCTCCATTGCCGTCCGCCCAGCTTTATCAGCAGTACAATCGTCGCCAGGTAGCCAACCAGTACCGGCATCAGGTGGTCGGCATGACGATAAGCTACGATGGCAATTAGCTCGTCGAGCAGTGTGTCCATGGTCATTCCAGCAGGATATTTTGCTTATTGTTGGTGAAGCGTGTTGTGCAAACAAGCACAGTCGCAATTCGCGACTTTGACCGGCCAGGGTCAGCCCCTCTATGTCAGCTTCTCTATGTCAGCCTGGTTTGTCACCACAAATCGCCGTATAAATCCCGGTGACAAAGGTACAGCCGTACATCCAGCTCCAGCTGGAAGTAGTCCGGTTCCATATGCTGGCAGAGTTTGTAAAACGCCTTGTTGTGGGCTTTTTCTTTCAGATGGGATAGCTCATGAACAATAATCATGCGCAGAAAGGCTTCGGGGGTGTTGCGAAACAGCGTCGAGATCCGAATTTCGTTTTTGGCCTTCAGTTTGCCTCCCTGCACCCGGCTGACAAAGGTATGCAGCCCCAGGGCGTGCTCAACCACATGAATTTTGTCGTCGTAAATTACTTTGCTGATCGGTGGCGACGAACGCATATAGCGGTTTTTGAGATCTTGAGCATAGTCATACAGTAACCCGGACGACAGCTGGTGGGCCTGTGGATGGCGCTGTTTGAGCAGGCTGCCGAGTTGGTTGCTATTCAGCAGCTGGTTGGCCTGGTGCTGGACGTCGCTGGAGTAGGCCGACAAATAACGTAGCGGATGAGGATTCATAAAACCGGCAGATTCAGAGTGGTTACGGAGTAGGGGGTGATTGTAACAGAGTCGTATTGATGGTTGAAAAGACGCTGTATTACACTCATTATGCTGAAATAAACTCATCCTTCAGGAACCTTGATGCGTCGTTTGCCGCCACTGAATGCCTTGCGAGTATTTGAAGCATCGGCCAGAAAATCCAGCTTTGTTGCCGCTTCCGAGGAGTTGGCTGTGACCGCATCGGCAGTCAGTCACCAGATCAAAACACTTGAAGAATACTTGGGCGTTCAGCTGTTCAGCCGCAACAAGCGTAAAGTCGAGCTGACGTCGGCAGGAGAGCAATACCTCAACGGCATCAAACACGCGCTGGATGAAATTGAAGTCGCGACCCAGCGACTCACCAGCAGCCACGAAACCAATGTTGTCCAGATCAGCGTGGCACCCAATTTTCTGACTCGCTGGCTGATGCCGCATATGTCCCGCTTTCAGGAGTTGTACCCGGATATCGAGCTGCAAATCAATGCCTCGCAAGGTTTGATCGATTTCAACCGCGTCAGCACCGATATTGCCATTTATTACGGTAATGGCGAGTGGGATGACATCGAAACCCACTTCCTCTGCAAGGTCATGCTGGTGCCGGTGTGCAGTCCGTTGCTGATGAGCGGCAAATACCCGCTGGAAAAACCCAATGACTTACGCCGTCATACGCTGATTTACGTCAGCAAGCGCAAGTGGGAATGGGAAGACTGGATGCACCAGGCGGGTGTTGGCAACCTGGTGCCGAAGGGCAGTTTGCAGATGTCGAGCAGCCAGCTGGCCACTGCGGCTGCACAGGAAAACCTCGGTGTGGCCCTGGCAGACAGTACGCTGACCTCCCGTGAAATTGCTTCCGGGCGGCTGATCGTTCCCTTCGATATTCAGCTGGATACTCACAAGGCCTTTTATCTGGTGTATCGCAAAAATCGTCCGCTCACGGCTGGCATGAAAGCCTTCAAGGAATGGATGATGAGCGAAATGACAGGTGAGACAGACGCAGCAGCCTCATAACAGGCTGCTGAAAAGCGTGCGTTGCTTCCCTCCCATGACAAATACAGCAATGCCGTTGATCGGGTAGATAAGTGCGTGATGCTGCTCATATATTGGTGGGCGGCTGTTACAGTCGATTGTCTGGTTGGCGTAAGCAGACTGTCTTACCTTAAATTATCGGAGATCAAACATGCCGGGCGTAGGCAAAGGTTTACTCGGATTGGCGTTATTGCTGTTGGTTGTTACCCGTTCGTTTGCGGGTGTTTATGAAGATGTAAAGGTTAGCGCCGATTGCTATCGCTCTCAGGCGCTGTGCAGCAAGGAAGATCTGGTAAAGCAAAAAATTCTGAAAGCGTGCAGCAAGCGTCCGGATTTGTGCGACGTCAAAAAAAGCCGACTGATGGCCTACCGGCCAAATTATTCGCTGTTTCAGGTGACGGATAAAGACGACAATGCGATTGAAGCCCATTACTCGTTTAAATACCTGTTTACCAAACCCCATTGTATGCCACTGAAACTGTTGAATGCCGACGGCGGCAAAAAATCAGTGCCGGAAATAGACTGTCTGGAAAATTATCGCAACCGCTGGGAAGCCTTCTTTTCTTATACCGGCGAATTTGATTTTTATGCCGCTACCCGGCCATCCAGCCCGGTGATTAACCGGATCAGTAATCCGGCGCTTCATTATCGCAAATACTATCGCGATGTGTATTGGGGCGATACGGCGCTGGAATGGTTCAATATCAGTGTGGAACACCGATCCAATGGTCAGGTAATCAGCGCCAAAAAGACATATAACAATCCGGCGTCGCCCTATTATGGCCAATACATTGCCCAGGTTGAGCTGGACAGTGGCGGCTACGAATACTTCGACTCGATCAGTCGCAGTGCCAACTACTTGGCACTGGAAGGCAAGTTTAATACGGTTGGGCGTGATGCTGATGACGATGATTGCAGCAGTCGGCTGTCCTGTTTCAGTTTCTGGGTGAGCAGCAAGCTCTATTTAACCGACGACTCCAAGGTCTATTGGGGTAAGCAGGCCAACAGCGGGCTGCGTATCAATGATTACGACCGGGTGAATCTGGTCTTGAATAAACCCTTCAAAACCCCGTTTGCCGCCATTCCGGAAATGGAGCTGGGGGTGGAATGGGTGATTGGCGATCAGGGGCTGGGAACGGATTCCTACGACATTCACCTGATGCTGCCGTGGATTCCGGCTAATAACCTGGAAATTCCGTTTTTTATCAAAGCGCATTTTGGTGCCATGAATACGCTTTCGGACTATACCCGCAAGCAAAACTCCATTGGCATCGGCTTCAAGTTGCGCTGATCAAGCCGCAAGTTATCTGGACGTTCCTCTATCACGGCCTGTGGCTGCGTAATGTGGCTCAGCATTGGCTTGCTTTTTCTGTCCTGATTTGTCGATACCTCCCATGGGATCAAACGATTTCACCGATACCTGTATCCTCGTTAGCCTGTCCTTGTAACTAAAGATGCCGGCGTGCCGGTGTCTGCAACTCGCTGGTACGAGAACAATAACAATGCGCTTTATTTCCTTTTTAAGCGCCGGTTCGGATACACGCGTCTGCTGATTTAACGCAGGGCGTCATCTTTCCGTATTACCGGTGGTTGCTATTCCACTCCGGGTTGATGACGCTCAGGTCTTGGCTATTGGCTGGCAGATAACTGCTGGGCCATGAGGAGAATTCTATGTTTGAACCATTCCCGGGGAATTACGTCTGGAACCTGCAAACCAACCTGGCGTTGGTGTGTGGTGGTAACCATGGTGAGGTGGACGTTGCCATTCGTCCTATCAAGGAAGCGGCAGCGAAGGGTGAGGACGCGGGCACGGCGCTGTTGTTCGACAGCTGGATTGCGGTAGCCGATCAAGTCACTAAAAACGCCGAAGCCGATGAAGCCGCTGGTTATACCCTGTCTGCGGGCACCAAGTATGGTCGTGCCTTTGGTTATTACCTGTCGGCTGAGCGGATGCAGTCGCGGGATTACGCCCCACGCTGGGAAGCTTACGATAAAGGTCTGGAGTTGTTCCGCAAGTACGTGCAATGCCGGGGTCTGCACATCGATTTTGTTGAAATCCCCTACGGCGATACGTCTTACCCGGCAATTTTTGTCCACGATGGCAGCGGCATCAAACGTCCGGCGTTGGTGTCCTGTAATGGTCTGGATTCCATGAAAGAACAGGTTTATATGGCGGGCCATGGGGAATCGAACCTCGAACGTGGCATGTACACCCTGTTTGTGGATCAGCCAGGAACTGGCGAAGCGCTGCGCAAGCGTGGCCTGACAGCGGTTTATAACAGTGAAGCCTGGGCCACTCCGGCGTATGACTATCTGGCGTCTCGTGCCGATGTGGACGAGAACAAAATCGGTATGTTCGGTTTGTCACTGGGTGGTTATTACGCTCCTCGCGCAGCCGCCAACGAGCCGCGTTTTGCCTTGTGTGCGGTGATGGGTGCCAACCATTTATGGGGCGATTTGCAACACCGTCGCCAGCAGCGTGAAGGGGAAAATCCGGTGCCGCATTACTGGGATCACGTAATGTGGGTCTGGGGCCATGACAACATGGATTCCTTTATGAAGTACTGTGACAACATCACGCTGGATGGGCAGATCGAAAAAATCCATATGCCATTCTTGATCACTCATGGCCAGGGCGATCGTCAGGTGCCGGTATCGGACGCCTATCGCAGCCAAGAACAGGCAGTGAACGCGGCCAAGTGTGATATCCGTGTTTTCACGCCCGAAGATTTCGAAATTGAACACTGCGGTGCCGATAACGGTACGGCGATGCGTGATTTTATCGCCGACTGGTGTGCGCAAACCTTTGCAGCAATGGACTGATTCAGTCTGTCTGCAAGTTCGTGGCTGTAACCCCGAATAATACCTTTTGAATGAACCCTGACCCTTGGTGCCACCGCTGCACCGAGGGTTCAGGGTTTTTCCGGGTGTGGATTCTCCAATAAAAATAACAAACTGAGGTAGCCCCATGATTTCGATTAAATCCTGGCTGGTGGTATGGACACTGGCATTAGTGATGGCTTTGACATCGCTCTCTGTTCAGGCCCGGATCAACTCGGTAACGGAAGCCCGATTGCAGTCGTTAAATGGCCTCAGTAACTTGTTGATGTTTTATAACCCCAGTTTTGAAAACCGCGACCCTGGTTTGCAACAACAGTATTGGGAGGCATTTGAAGACGTTCGTGCATGGGCGGCCAAGCAGTCCTATGCCAATGAGCTGAGTCAGCCGATAGATAATCTGATCAAGTCGATTAAACGGTTGGAAGCAGAGCCTGAAGAATACGCTCATATGCGGCCAGTCTGGATCAATAAAGTTGTTCAAAACCATGCCCGGCTGGAACAGCTATTACAGCCTCACGACAAGGCGAATACCCCGGAAACCCGTATGGCGCTGTATTTGTCGATGCAGAATCTGGCTTATCAAACGGGCACTTTCAGTTCGATTAATATGCTGTTGATGGATGGCCGGCCAGACATTATGGAATTGCTGGATACGGAAATAGAAAAGGAATTAACCATCATCAGGCAAACGGTCCAATCAAAGGATCTGGTCACCAAGCTGGAGACTCGTTACCAGTTTATTCGCCCACGCCTGGTGGGGCATCAGGAAAAATGGGTGCCGAATCTGGTGTCTTATTATTACCACAGCATGGTCGAGCTACTGGGTCAGATTCAGTCCGAGCCGATCGTATCAGGGTAGTTGGTCAGTTACGAAGCGCGCCAGGACTTCGCTAAACGGAGTTGCTCGCAAGTACTCATGGGCACATCTATCAATGACTGCGCTTGATGCAGCACCCCATGCTCTGCAGGTTAGCCTTCGCATTGAGGAGACGATGCGTGAATCCAAAAAAGCCACCCGGTGATAACACCGGATGGCAATCGCGGGGGCTTGCTCGGCTGTGTTAGTGGTTTATTGGCAAATGTCGCCAGTGACTGTCACGCTGGGTGCGCCGCTGCTGCCTTTGTCGCCCTGAAAACCAAAGGAGACCGTCGCTCCCGGTGCAATACTGCTGTTCCAGGAGACGGGTATCGCAGTGATCGGATCGCTGCCGCTGAAGCTGGCGTTCCAACCGCTGGTCATGGTGCTGCCATCGGTAAAGCTCCAGCTGACGGCCCAGCCATCGATGTTGCTGCTGCCAGTATTGGTCAGGTCGACACGTCCGGTGTAGCCGGTATTCCACTCATCTTCAATAGTGAAGCTGCAAGCGGCTGTGCCAGTATCACCTGTCTCGGTGCCGGTATCTGTACCAGTATCCGTTCCAGTATCGGTGCCTGTCGTGCCTGATGCATCGTTACAGCCGCCGGAACTGAAGTTGCCATCATGAGCCAGCTGGAAACCGAAGCTGTAGCTTGCACCTGCTGCCAGACTGCCACCGGTTGCAATGATATCGCTGCCGCTGAGTGCCACGCTCGCTCCCCAGCTGTTGGCGATACTGGTTGCGCCATTGACGGGTAGTACGACGGTCCAGGCAGCGGCACTGTCGCCAAGGTTGGTGACGACGATATCGTTGAATACGGCACCGGTATTCCATTCGTCGATGGTGCCGATACTGCAGTCAAAACTGCCTGGTTGGGCTTCGGCTACGGTGACACTTTGTGTCGAGGTATCACTGTCTTCGCCATCGCTGACGGTCAGGGTGATGTCATAACTACCTGCAGTACTGTAGCTATAGTTGCTGGTCACACCAGAAGCGCTATTACCGTCGCCGAGATCCCATTGATAGGTCAGCGTATCGCCATCGTCATCGGTAGATGCACTGGCGTCGAGGTTGATGTTCAGGAAGCTGTTGCTGACACTGAACGCGGCAACGGGGGCACTGTTGGGCGGTGCGACGATGGCATTCAGTGTCAGTGTGGCACTGGCCCCAGTCGCTGTACCGCTTTCATCAAGACCGGTCAGGGAGACAGTAAAGCTGCCGGTGGTTGACGGGGCGGTCAGGGTCACAGCGCCACTGGCATTGGCGCTGGCCACGACGCCGCCGTTGAGTTGAATCTCGACCGAATCGACATTGGACATGTCGAAGCTGAGGACAAAATCACTGCCTTGAATGATATCGCTGCCATCCACCGGGGAGCTGATGCTGACCGCTGGCACAATAGGTTCTTCCACCGTGATGCTGACAATAGCAGGGGTTGAGCTGGCCCCCTGATCATCGACAACCACATAGGTGAAGCTGTCGCTGCCAAAGTAGCCGCTGGCGGGAGTGTAATCGGCGCTGCTTGCCGTGATGGTTACGCTGCCGTGGCTTGGCGCGGTATCGAGTTGATAGCCATTGATGCTGCCATCTTCATCACTGCCACTGAGGCTGATACTAACGGCTGTTTCATATGGTGTGGTCGTACTGGTTGCGGTCGCGGATGGAATACAGTTGATACCAGTGTCAGCACCACAGGCTGGCGTTGGTTCGCTTCCCCAAACCAGTACCCCGGCGTCGTAAAGGGCGATTTTTGGGGCGTCGATCAACGCGCTGGTGTAGTTGTCCCAAGACGGATCGTCACTGTTATCCCAGTCGCTGTCGTTGGTATTGGTCGGTAGCGACAAGCGGAATTGCACTTCCTTTTTCTCATCCGACTGGCCACCGGGGAATATATTAATACCGGCAAAGGATATGTCGACGTAGTAAATATTATCAGATGGATCACCCCATGACGTCAGCTGACTGATAGCGCTGGCCTGGCTGTAAGCGGTCGAAACCGTGACATCTGTTGCGGCATATCCTGCGGCTATTTCGCTGCTGAGATCAACCCAGTAACGCATCGTCAGCGCATTGCTGATACGGGCAGGCCAGGCTGAACGGTTATGTACCTGGGTGGCCAGCTCGACAAAGCGGGGGCCGCTGGCGTTAACCTTGGCTTCGACAAAAAACTCGGTATCACGTACTTCTGCGGGTGGAAATTCGCTCTCGGCGATGGGAATACCACCAAAGTCGAGATAGAGGCGTGCCAGCACCGAGGTGAAACCGGCGTTGTAGTCGGTGGCAACTTCATTGGCAACATAATCGGTACGATCATCGGTATAGCTGTCGCCGCTGGCTGGCCCACCGACCAGTGCGCCAATCAGCAGGTGGCGGCTTTGAACCGGGGTGCTGATGTTATCTGCCCAGCTGCCGTGGGCCGTACGATGGTGCGGGTTGAGTGGCCCTGACGAGGTCAGACCAATCTGGTAGGGGTGACCCATCGGGTTGTCACCCAGCAGGTATTCAAGCTGGCTGGTGGCGAAGTTGTAGTAGCTGTTGATGCGGCTGTTGGATGGCTCAATGGATTTGAGGTAGTCCGAATACACCAGTGCGACCCAGGCGGTATTGGCCGCATAGCGGTTGGCACCCCATTGATCCAGCTGTGCCAGGCCACCGGCGGTGTAAGGGACTTGCTCACCGTTGTAGCCGGTACTCCAGTAATCGAGCCAGCGCTCGGCATCGGCCCGGTACTGGCTTTCGCCGGTCAGCTGCGCCAGCAGTACATAGGAACCGTAAGACTTGTCGTCCCAGGCCTGGGTCCATTTGTAGGATTTGTTGCTGCTTTGGCCTTCAGTGCCGAGCTGGTTATAGTCGGTTTTGGCGTTAGTCAGATAGGTGTTGTTACCAGTGGCCTTGTACAGCCAGGCCGCAGACCAGACCAGTTCATCTTGATAACCGCTCCAGGAATTGTAGAACGACTGGGCGTCGGTAATGCAATCGGAATATTTGCCCTGAAAGTTTTTTGCGAAGTCGTACAGCTGTTCTGCGTGAGTCAGCAGGGTGGCTGAGTAGGTCGGATCGTCGCTGGCAAATACCATGGCGATGGCGGCGAGCGCGGCGGCGGTTTCACCAGCCAGGTCGGAGCCAGGGCAGGATTCAGTAATGGCGTAGGAGGGACGGGTTGATGCTGCTCCCGAAGTGGCATGCATTACTTCGGCAGGCCCCCACCATGCGTGGTCACTGGAGCCGGTGCCAACCTGACCGTACAACACATGGGGAGCAGGGTGGGCATTAACAAAATAATCGGCGACAAAACGCAGATTGTTCTTGATATGAACCATTTGGCCGGATTGGGTGTAAGCCGCAGGGTTTTCGATCACACCCCAAGCCAGCATGGTGGCGGAAGCGGCCATCGGCAAACCGAATTTGACGTGGTCGCCGGCATCAAACCATCCGCCGGTCAGATCAACGCCGTTGTCGGCACCGTCGTCAGGGGTAGAGTCGCCGCGCCATTCCACCCTATTCCAGGCAGGTAACTCACCGGCTTGTTGGGCTTCGTAAAAATAGATGGATTTTTGTAACGCTTCGCCGTAGTTGGGGCTGGCATGAGCTTGCGTTCCGATGGCGGCAATGGCGAGAGACAAAAGTGTTTTCCTTAACCTGACAAATTTCAACTGATCCATGAACCCTATCTCCTTTGGTCGTTAACTTTTAGGAAGTTACGACCGCAGCATAAGCGGGTGTTGATGTATGAGATGTGCGTCAGTTCACGAACGTGGATTGTTGGGCAATTCACGATGTGATGGCGCTTTTTGATACCTGAAAAATAATTAGACTCTCTGCGACAGTCAGCGACTGGTGGCTGGTTATTGAATAACCGATCGTCGATATAACCGCAGAGTATATAACCGCGAGTCTATCTTGTTGACAGCAAGGATAAGAGAGGAATTGGGTGTTGACTGAACGTTCGTGAGCGTCAGGCTGCCGCTGGGCAGCCTGACGAACAGGTTTATACGGGTTTGCCTATACCGTGATCGAGGGCGTAACGAATCAGACCGGCGGAGTTGTTGATGCCCAGTTTCTGTTTGATCTTCAGCCGGTGAGCTTCTACGGTACGTACCGAAATGCTCAGCTGGCTGGCGATTTCCTTGTTACCCATGCCTTCGGTCAGTAAGGCCAGTACGTCGGTTTCGCGGGGGCTGAGTGCCTGTTGGCCATGGCTGCCTGCGGATAGCCGGGCTGGCGCTGTGCCGAACTCGCTGAACAGGGTTTTGGCCACGCTGGAACTGAAGTAGGTGCCGCCCTGAAAGACCGTCTGCACCGCCAGCAGCAGCTCTTCGGTCGGTACGTCTTTTAATACATAGCCTGCCGCACCGGCCTGTACAGCCTTGAGAATGTATTCGCGGTTATCGTGCATGGTGACAATCAGCAGGCGAATTTCTGGCAAGCGCTGGCGAAAGGACTCACAGGCTTCCAGGCCTCCCATAACCGGCATGGAAATATCCAGCAAGACCACGTCTGGCCCCAGCAAAGCCGCCTGTTCCAGTGCTTGTTGACCATTGCTGACATCGGCGATTACTTCGATAAAGTGTTCGCTCTCCAGGCTGACTTTCAGTCCTTCTCTCACCATCGGATGATCGTCCGCGATCAACAGACGAATAAGCGGACGCGCGCGGGTGGTGTTCATTTGGGTTCCTTGCTGAGTACTGGGCCCCGCGCCAGTTCCGGCTCCGGGTTGAGCAGAAAAGCTGCTTTCACAAGTGTACCTTTGGTACGTCGACTGCGAACACTAAACTTTCCTCCTAGTAGCTCGACCCGTTCACGCATGTTCATCAGGCCAATACCGCTGGCATCTTCGTCACTGGCGAAACCGCAGCCGTTGTCCCCCATGGTCAGTACCAGTTGCTGAAAACTGGCGGTCAGACTGAGGGTGACCTGGGTTGCTCTGGCGTGTTTGCGGATATTGGTAATGGCTTCCTGCACGACGCGATAGATGGTCATTTCTATGGCATCGGGCAGGCGTTCCCGTGGCAGCCGGATACGGCGGCGGGTATCGATGTGGGATTGTTCTTCAAGCTCATCCAGCAGGCCATGTAACGCGGCTTCCAGTCCCAGATCATCCAGCAACACCGGGCGCAGGTTATGGGAGATGCGGCGGATTTCCTGAATGGCGATATTCAGTTGTTCGACGGCTTTGGTTTGATGCTCCAGCGCCTGGCGGTCTGGCCATTGTTTGTCGGCAAGATTCAGCCGCAATTTGGCCGACACCAGCAGCTGGTTGATGCCATCGTGTAATTCTCGGGCAAAATGACGCCGCTGTATCACCTGGAAGGTCACAAACCGGTTGGCCAGCTGTTGCAAGTGCTGATCGGCCAGTTGGGTGGTGTGCATATTGACCAGGGTGACAATCAGCACCACGGTCGAGAGGGTGACAATCAGCAAAATGGTTGAAGCCCAGACACTGTTACGCACATTGCTGGCGACCTTTTGCTTCATCAGGGCAATTTCTTTGGCAATGTCGTCAACATACAGGCCGGTACCCATCATCCATCCCAATTCCGGGATCTGGACGACATAGCTGAGTTTGTTGACGTCGTTGCCATCGGTCGGCTTACGCCAGAGGTACTGGTAATAACCGCCGCCAGCTTTGGCGATATTGAGCAAATCACGTATGACGAACTGACCGTTTTCATCCTGCAGGCCAATCAGATCCTGTCCTTCCAGATTCGGCTGGGTGGGGTGTACCAGATTGATGCCATCGGGGGTGTAGGCAAAAAAGTAGCCATCGCTGCCATAACGCATACCACGCAGTTGATGCTTGATTTGGTATTCGGCAATCGAGTGTTCAAGGCCGCCGTCGAGTTGTTCGAGGACTGGAAAGATGGAGTTCATGGCCAGATGGACGTGGTTTTTCAGCGCCTCGCGGCGGCTGGCCATCAGATTTTCTTCAAAAATATCGACTTGTTGTTGCGCCAGCTCCTTGGCCTGTCGCTGATACATCCAGCTGATGGTCAGTGACAGCGCAATCAGTGGCAGTACGGTCAGCAACAGGATTTTGGCTTTGAGAGACAGATTCACCGGTAATGTCGATTCTTTTTATGGTTGTTTTAGCCCATACGACAAGTATGGGCTGACGGGTTTGGCTCCTAGTCAACCAGACCGTAAAACTCAGGGAACATCATAATGGAAACTACCACACCTACCTGCATCAGAATGAAGGGAATAACGCCCTTGTAGATATCCGTGGTCTGCACCTGTGGCGGTGAGACGCCTTTCAGATAAAAGAGCGCAAATCCAAACGGCGGTGTCAGAAAGCTGGTTTGCAGGTTCATCGCAATCAGAATAGCAAACCACAGCGGTGCTACTCCCAGCGAGTCGGCGACTGGTGCCAGAATCGGGACGATAATAAAGCTGATTTCAACGAAATCGATAAAGAAGCCGAGAATCAGAATCGCCACCATCGACAGGATCAGGAAGCCGATTTCACCACCTGGCAGGTTGGTCAGGATTTCTTCAACAATGTAGTCGCCACCGGTGTAGGTGAAGGCCATGCTGAAGGCGGTGGCACCGAGTAATATCGCGAATACCATCGCGGTGATCTTGACGGTTTCCTGAGCCGACTGATAAAGCATTTTCCAGCTGAACTGGCCGTACACAGTCGCCAGTAAAATCGCACCAATACCGCCCAGAGCCGAGGATTCGGTCGGCGTGGCGACACCAGCAAAGATCGATCCCAGTACCACCAGAATTAACGCCAGCGGCGGAATAATGGCGATGATCGCCTGGGTGTACATCTGGGTTCTGGTATTGCCGTCGTCTTCGATGGGGAGCGCCGGGGCGGCTTCCGGTTTGAGGAAGGAATACACCAGGATGTAGAGGATATAAATGCCAATCAGAATAAAGCCGGGCATCACTGCTGCCTGGAACAGGTCGCCGACCGGAATCCCCATCACGTCACCCAGAATAATCAGGATAATGGACGGTGGAATAATTTGCCCCAGCGTTCCAGAAGCACAAATAGTGCCGCAGGCCAGGGACTTGTCGTAGTTGTATTTCAGCATCACGGGTAAGGAGATCAGACCCATGGCCACGACAGAGGCACCGACCACGCCGGTCGAAGCCGCCAGCAGGGCACCAACCAGCACGGTTGAGATCGCCAAACCGCCACGAACCCGGCCAAACAGCTTGCCCATGGCTTCCAGTAATTGTTCCGCCAGTCGGGTGCGTTGCAGCACGATGCCCATAAAAATAAACAGTGGAACCGCCATCAGGGTGACGTTTTCCATAATGCTTTGAATACGGAACGGCATAAAGGCGAACATGTCCGGGCCTTCGGCAATAACGCCGAAAATCAGTGCCACACCGCCAAAGGTAAAGGCCACCGGGAAGCCGAACATCAGCATCAGCAGGGCCACAATAAACATCACAATACCAATCACAGTGCTGCCTCCTTGTGGTGTTCGTGTTTGACGCCACGTAACTCGTTAACGGCGCTGAGTATCATGCCGACGCCGGAGATTGACGTAGCAAAAAAGGCCAACGGGATAACGGCCTTGATTACCCAGCGGGCGGGCAAGCCACCGGGATCGCCGGAGGTTTCACCCAGCTCCCAGGCTTCGTGGGCAAAACCGATGCCGTAATAACCCACCAGCAGGCAGAAGGGCAGTAACAGCAGCAGGCCGCCACCAATATCAATCCAGTTTTTCATCGCCATCGGCAAACGCTCATAAACCAGATCGACACGGACATGGCCTTCGGCTCTCAGGGTGTAGGGCACGGCCAGCATGAACATGGCGGCAAACAGGTGCCATTCCATTTCCTGGGAGCCAATAAATACGGTGTTTAGCGCATAGCGCAGGACAACGTCGACAAAGACGTTGACCAGCATGATCACAAACAGTACGGCGGATATCGTACCGAGCAGATCGGAAAAGCGATTAATCGCTCGCTCAAGCCGAACTAACATAACTTTCTCCCTTGGGGGTACTTTTTTGGGTACTTTGGGAAGCAGGGCAGATGCCTGACTCTGCCCCTGGCAGGCTGACGGTCGGGGGTGACCCTGTGGTCAGCTGCCATGAATCACCGGGGGCTTACTGGCCGACGGAGATACTGTTCAGATAGGCCTTGTCGGAAATATCCGTCCAGGCGCGGGCTTTTTTCATGTAGCTGGCCTGGGAGTCGAGAATTTCCTTGGCCAGTGGGTCTTCTGCCGCTTTTTCAGCCAGCAGTTCGTCGTTGGCCTTGCGCATGGCGGCGATCACATCGGCAGGGAAAGTTTTGATCTTGACGTTGGGGTATTCGGTGCTGATCACGTCCAGGTTAACGGCGGATTCGTGGTACGACTGAATGTACATTTCGTAGGCCGCTGCACGCATGGAAACCCGCAGGATTTCCTGCAGATCGGCGGGCAGTTTGTCCCAGGTACGCTTGTTAACCAGGAATTGCAGCTCGGTTGCTGGTTCATGCCAGCCGGTGTAGTAGTAGGGTGCAATCTTGTGGAACCCCATACGCAGATCCAGTGACGGACCGACCCATTCCAGCGCGTCGATTGTGCGACGTTCGAGGGCGGTATACAGCTCCCCTGGCGGAATATTGGTCGGGCTGACGCCCAGCTTGGCCATCACTTCTCCGGCAAAGCCCGGAATACGCATTTTCAAGCCCTTGAGATCGTCCAGCGAGTTGATTTCTTTCTGAAACCAACCGCCCATCTGGTTACCGGTATTACCACCGGGGAAACTCATCAGACCAAACTGGCTGTAGACCTTGTCCATCAGCTGCATACCACCGCCGTAATAAAACCAGGCGTATTGCTCGGGGGCCGTCATACCAAAGGGCATGGTCGTGAAATACAGGGTGTTGGGCACCTTGCCTTTCCAGTAGTAGGAAGCCGAATGGCCCAGATCATACTGCCCGGCACGCACCATATCGAAGACCCCAAAAGGTGCCTTGTGTTTGTTGGCGGAGTCGATGGTGATTTGCAAACGGCCGTTGGACATTTTTTCTGCCATGGCGGCCATGTTACGTGGTGAGTCACCAAAAATCGGGAAGTTGGCTCCCCAGGTTTCAGCCATTTTCAGACGGTAAATCTTGTCCGCTGCCTGGGCACCAGAGGCGACAACCAGACCGCAAAGTCCGGCCAGCAGGCCGCGCTTCAGTTTTGATAATTTGAGCATCTTGTTGTTATCCTTTTTTATAACCCGTCAGAACGACGTCGAGGCGGCGATTGCCTGCACGACCATCAATCGTCTCGTGGAGTTCCTTATAGTCGTCGCAGATGGCTGCTACGGCTATTCGTTGGACTGCGGTTACGCATAGTATTTGTACGTAGATGGCTTTCCTTGTTGGGTTATTTTGCTAGGTATTAATACGTGCGTAGTCGATAGGTTCTTGGCCTATAAATGTCTGTATTGGCCATCAATACGGTGATTGATAGAAATTCGAAGTGATCGTGGTAGCAATAAAAAAGATAGGTAATTGACCTATGCTACTTTTGTCTAAGTTAGTGTTTGCTGGCTTGTTTGGGCATGTCCAGGGGGACAAAAAACTGCCGACCGGGTTGGAAAAACAGCCAATGGTGGATGAAAATCGGCGCTTATGGGTGATTAATATCCGATTCCCCGCAACGCCAGCAGATTGCTGACAGCCTGATAATGGAGGGCTGCGCCATGACGACTGATATCGAAACGATGCGCCGCGTACTGCGTGAACGGTCTCTTGTGGATGAAACGCAGGCGCTGCATGAGCTGGTAGCACACAGTTGTTTGGCACGGAACCCGACTCAGCGTGGCGCGATTGCCGTGACAGCTGCAGTATTGGTGCAGCGGGTACGTGCCGACAGCCGTTCGACCCTGATGGAAGATTTCCTGGCGGAATATCAGCTCAGCAGCCGTGAAGGGGTGGCTCTGATGAGTCTGGCGGAGGCGCTGTTACGGATACCCGACCGGCTCACCAGAAATGGGCTGATTGAAGACAAGCTGACGTTTGGCAACTGGCATGCACATCGGGGGAATTCGCCTTCTCGCCGGGTTAATAGCGTGACCCGGATATTGATGCTTACGAGCAAATGGCTGGCTCCCACTGTGGATCAGGACAGCGGCTATCGCTGGCGCAGCCTGCGAAAACGACTGGCTCAACCGCTGTTACGGGTCGCCATGCAAGTGGCGATGAAAGAACTCGGTCGCCAGTTTGTGTTGGGGCGAAATATCAGGCAAGCCAGTCTGCGGGCAAGGCCAATAGCAGCCCGTGGTTACACTTTCTCTTACGATATGCTGGGGGAGGCTGCATGTACCGAAAAAGACGCCCAGTTCTATCAGCAGGCCTACCGCCGGGCGATCGTTGCACTGGCACCGCAATGTACTGCAGCGACACTGGCCGACAATCCTGGTATCTCCGTCAAATTGTCCGCCTTGCATCCGCGTTATGAATTTTCCCAGCGTGAACGGGTATTGGTGGAGTTGGTGACGCGCACACGTGAGCTGGCACGTCAGGCGTGTCAGGCGGGCATGGGTTTTAATATTGATGCCGAAGAAGCCGATCGGCTGGATTTGTCGCTCGACGTAATTACTGCGGTATTGCAAGACCCGGAACTGGCGGGTTGGGATGGCTTCGGGGTGGTGGTACAGGCATTTGGCAAGCGCGCCCCTCAGCTTCTGGACTGGCTTTACGCTCTGGCTGGACAGCTGAATCGGCGCATCATGGTGCGGCTGGTAAAGGGCGCTTATTGGGATACTGAAATCAAGCGGGCTCAGGTGCTCGGCCTGGACGGCTTCCCGGTGTATACCCGCAAAGTGCACACGGATGTTGCTTACCTGTGTTGTGCGGAAAAGCTGCTCGGTATGACCGACCGTATTTACCCGCAATTTGCTACCCATAACGCCCATTCGGTTGCTGCAGTGCTGCATTTGGCAGAGCGGCTTGATAAGGACAAATACGAATTCCAGCGCTTGCATGGCATGGGTGAGTCTTTGCATGAGGCCGTGCAGGCGGAATATGGCAGCCGCTGCCGGATTTATGCCCCGGTCGGAGCCTATCGTGATCTGTTGGCGTATCTGGTGCGGCGTCTGCTGGAGAACGGTGCCAATAGCTCGTTTGTCAGTCAGATTGCCGATGCCACCATCGCTCCTGAAACCATCGTCCGGGATCCGTTTGAGCTGGCCGGCGCATTCACACCCGCCCCCAGTGAGCTGATTCTGCCACCGGCACAACTGTTTGGTGACACTCGCCAAAATTCACGTGGTTGGGATATGACCGATCCGCAGGCAGTGGCAAGCCTGCTGTCACAACGGGAGCACTTTGCCCAGATCAAATGGCAAGCCCGGCCGCTGATCGCTGGAACGGTTCAGGGAGGTATGCCGCAATTGGTGATCAATCCGGCGGATCCAGAGGATGTTGTCGGCCAGGTACTCAATGCCAGCCCTGCTGATATTGAAACCGCGATCGTGGCTGCTGTGCGGGGTGCTGCATTGTGGTCTGGCGAGCCGGTTGTTCGTCGGGTCGAGACACTGCAACGACTGGCTGATTTATATGAACAACATGCGGTCGAGCTGTATGCGCTGATCCAGCGCGAAGCCGGAAAAACCCTGGCGGATGCGATGGGTGAGCTGCGGGAAGCCGTCGACTTTGCCCGCTATTACGCCAGTCAGGCGTTGTCCGTCGGTTCAGAACGGCGTGGCTGCGGTGTCTTCAGCTGTATATCACCCTGGAATTTCCCATTGGCAATTTTTACCGGCCAGGTGCTGGCCGCCGTTGTTAGCGGTAATGCGGTGCTGGCCAAACCGGCAGAGCAGACGCCATTGGTGGCAGCGAAAGCCGTTGCCCTGATGCACGAAGCAGGCATTCCTGCGGCTGTGGTGCAATTGTTACCGGGTTCCGGTGCCGAGGTGGGTGCTTCGTTGACCACGGATGCCCGCATTCAGGGCGTCTGTTTTACCGGTTCGACGGCAACGGCACAGAGCATTAACCGCGCCATGGCTGGCAGCATGACAGCCAGTGCCCCTTTGATTGCCGAGACCGGCGGACTGAATGCCATGATCGTCGATTCGACTGCTTTGCCGGAGCAAGTGGTTCGCGATGTGCTGGCATCGGCGTTTCAGAGTGCCGGTCAGCGCTGCTCGGCACTGCGGCTTTTGTATTTGCAGGAAGACATTGCCGCTACGCTGCTGGAGATGCTCTACGGTGCCATGGATGAATTGACCGTTGGGTTGCCTTGGCAATTAAAGACGGATATTGGCCCGGTGATTGATGCCGCTGCACGTAATCGGTTTGACGCCTGCGTTGCCGATTTTGCTGCCCGGGGGTGTTTGCTCAAACGTCTGGATCTGCCCCGGCAGCGGCAGGGGTTGTTTGTTGCACCGGCGGTGGTGAAAGTAGCCGGTATTGAAGATATGACGGCAGAGATCTTTGGCCCGCTGCTGCATGTGGCGACGTTCAGGGCAGCGGATCTCGATCGGGTAGTGGATGCAATCAATCGCCAGGGCTACGGCCTGACCTTCGGTCTGCAGACCCGTATGGAGAGCCGTATCGACAGAGTGTGTCGTCGTATCCGTGCGGGCAATATCTACGTTAATCGTAATCAGATTGGTGCCGTTGTTGGCTCACAACCCTTTGGCGGTGAAGGTTTATCGGGTACTGGCCCAAAAGCCGGTGGTCCATTGTATCTTTACCGTTTTCTGCGACGTGAGCCGGAGCCAACAGCGGCGGCGTTTACAGTTGTACCTGCTGGCTCCGACTTCGTCAGTCGCAGCGATCTCGACGATGCGATTCAGGCTGTTCAGGCTGCTCAGGCTGTTCAGCCGATCCCGGCGCTTGCTTTAGCTCTTGATCCGGCTATCCCGACGGTGGATATAGATGCTGCGCAAACCCTGCTACGGCGAGTGAACGATAGTTTTGCCGCGCTGGATATTCAGGTTCGTCTTGATCATCAACCGACACAGTTGTTGCCGGGGCCGACGGGAGAACTGAATCGCTGGTCTTTGTATCCGCGGGGTGTGTTGCTGTGCTGTGGCCCAGGTTTGCAGCGGGCCATGACACAGGCGGCAATGGCTCTGGCCTGTGGTAACCGGGTGGTGGTAGTGGCTCCCGGAGCGGTGGCTGCTGTCGGCCAGTTGCAAGGCAACCACTGGCCGATTCAGGCTTTGGACGGAGTGATTCCCGCTGCCTTGCTCAGCAGCCTCAATGGCTTTGATGCCGTTGTGTGTGGCAAGGCCGAGTGGTTGAGAGATTATCGCAAGGCACTGGCAGCGCGGGAGGGTGCTCTGTTGGCGCTGATCAGCGACGACAGCAACAGCCATCGTTATCTGTTGGAACGCCATGTGTGTATCGACACCACCGCTGCCGGCGGTAATGCCAGCCTGCTTGCCCGTTCTGGCTAGGTGTGATCTCTGACTAGCCGGACGCTGGCAAGGGCTGCTCGCCCAAGCCGGGAAGGCGGAAGTCGCATACCCCATCGGGAAACACTGTCGCCAGTTGCGCTGCAAAAGTGGTGACATCCAGTGGAGTATAAAGACCGCTCCGTATCGCCTCGGCTACCGGTACTCGTTGACACATCAGGGTGGTGGCTCTGGCGTCGTCGCCAGCAGCCTGACGGCTGCTCTGGAAAAACGGCATCTGCCGGGTGCAAGTCCCATCTGGGTGGTGATTCCAGTGGCCATCCCAAACATCGTCGCCACTGGCGATCAATTCTCCTTGTTGATTAATGCAGCGATCACTGGCGTAGGCAGGGATGGTATCGCGCGCCAATTTTCCCGTGCGACGCTCACTGAGCCAGCGATCCATGGCAGCGAAGGCATCCCAGCGGGCTTTGTAGCCGGGTTCACTCATCCAGATACTTTGCCAGCGATTGAATCCGTTGCGGGCAATGATCCGGCTGCGGGACGAAACCGCCGACCAGCTGTGGTGCATGTCCGGTTTGGCGTCTTGATAGGGGCGTACGTCGATCAGCGGAATATCGAGTTTGCCGCTGAATACATTGCCGGATAGCCAGGCCGCTTTGGCGGCTTTTCTGGAGCCGGTGCTGCGCGGTGCCAACGACATCAGGTGCCCTTCGTGGGTCATGTTGTGTTCGCCATAGGGGCTGAAACGACGCCAGCTGTCATCGTTGCTGGCTAGCCAGAGGTGTGCCTGCTGCATCTCCGGCTGGGGTTTCCAGCCGCCAATCTTGCGATTGAGGTCGAAAAACTGGGCAGCACTGATGAGGCCGTTTTTCCAGGCATTCAGGCCATATTGAACGCCACGGTTGTCGCTGGGAAGCAGTCCATATCCTTGAGCGTCGGTGCCGTATACCTGGCGCAAGTCCTGCCAGTGATTCCAGTCGGTGGCTGCATTGACGGCAGTGCTGTAACGAGGGTAATGGGTATTGAATCTGGGGTTGTTGACGCTGGCTGAAATGCCACGCCAGCTGTGGGCGCATTCGGTGGTACCAGCGGGAATGACCGGCCATTCCAGTCGCATCAGACTGGCAGCCCAGCTCAGATAGTCGACCACGCCGGGCTGAAAGTCGTTGGTGTAACTCAGTCCTTCAACCAGGCTGCGGTGCTGCGGATTGCGCCAGAAGTCACGGTCAGTGGCGAGATGGTCGAAGTAATATTCCAGCAACTCGCAGTCCAGCCCGTAAGTGACCTGGGTGACCATATCCGGGTAGGCGATAATCGCCACGCCGCCATCAATCAGACCGGGGCGGTTCTGTGCCAGCAGATACTGTTGCAAGCCTCCACCGGAATCACCAAAACCTATGGTGTAGTCGGGTTTGCCATAGCGGCTAATAAATTGCTGTTTGAGCCGGAGGGCGGTGTCTTCCTGGAGCCAGACGTTGTAATGAAAGTCCGTCTCGGTGCCGGTGGAATAAACGACAGCAAAGCCTTGCTCCAGCGCCGGTTTCATATCACGCAGCAAGCGTTGTAACCGCGCTTCGCCCTGTTGGAAACCAATGCCGACAGCACCCTTGAAGTTGTAGACCAGCTTGCCATTCCAACGACTTTTATCGATAGCGTCTGGTTGATCCGCATTCCCTACCGGCATCATCACGACATAGATAAACCGGTTAATGCTACCGGTTTCCATACGAATCCAGGGAGACGCCGCTGTGCTGTTGACACCAACGTCAGAGGTTGGCAGTTGATTGTCAAAACGTACAAAATCCGGCTTGGCGGGGTTGGCCGAGGCGGGGTCTTCAACAAAATAATGCAAGCGGGTTGGCAGCCCGCAATCCTTGCTGTAGCCGATCACTTCGTTTGTCCGTGAGCCATCGGCATTTTCTCGATATACCGCGACTCCCAGACGTTGCTGATTGTCTACCCGTGGCTGACCCAGACCGGATTCCAGCGACTGGCATAAAAACGGATACAGAGGTGGCACTTGCTGGGTGGAGCCATCGGACTGCCGTGTTGTCAGGGCAAACAAGGGCGTTATTGGCCCTTCGCTGCCGTAGGGGATTGGAAAATGGAAGGTTTCTGACGGACGAATGATTTGACTTGGCGACAATCCGGTATAGGACGGTAACGACAATACACGGCTGGCTGCTGGTATCTGCTCGACGCCAGGGAGCTCTGTTGAGTCCAGAGCATCTTTGACTAACTCTTCGACATAGAAGTAACCCGCCAACAGCAAAACAGCGACAAGCGAGATGGCGGCAAAAACCAGTTTCATAGGGATCGTCCGGTAAAGTCAGAAAATAACGGGAATATAAATTATTGGTTTGGATGACCCGAGACTGTTCGGCTGTGTGCGTCTGAATCCAGCATCGGTTTTGATTGTTGCAACGTATCTGCCCGTAGCGCCACGATATACTGTGGCGGAGGTCAGTACCATCTTCGCGCCATAATCACGCGGGCAGGAGATGGTCTGTTCGGGTTATTCGCTTGTTGGTGGTTGCTTGATGAGTTGCTTGATGAGTTGTTTGGGAAATGCCAGATCCGCTTGCCGGTAATCACACACCCCATGACTGAAGATTTTTTGCAGCGTTGTCAGATAGGGGTGCATATTCACCGGTCGATATAATCCTTGCGCCAGTGCTTGTTCGACGGGCTGCAAGTGACAATGGAAGGTATGGCCAGCATAGTTGTCTCCAGCAACCTGCCGTGAACCTTTGAAAAACGGCATCCGTTGGCTGCAGGGACCGTCCGGTTTCCCGTTCCAATCGCCGTCCCAGACCTGCGCGCCAGTGGCGATGACTTGTTTGTCTTTGCTGAAGCAGGTATCGCGGGCCAGTGGTGGCTTGGCTTGTAAGGCCGACAAGCCCTGATTTATACCCATCAGCCATTGATCCATCACCGCAACCGCATTCCACATAGGGTTGTAGGGTTTGGCTGTGATCCAGAGCGGGCTAAGGCCAATGTTGGTGCCTGCGTCGAGCAAGCGCTGGCGAATCGACAGCGCTGCCCAGCTGTGGTGGATGTTTTGTTCGGGATCCAGATACATACGCACGTCCATGATAGGGACGTCGATCTTGCCGAGGAAGACACTGCCTGCCTGATAGGCACCTTTGGCGGCGGCAAGGCTGCCATGGAAACGCGGAGCCACAGCCATCACGTTGCCGTTGTGAGTCATGTTGTGTTCGCTGTAAGGCGTCAGCCGGTAAAGCCTTGGGTCTCCACCCAGATGCCAGAGCCGTGCAGGCTGCATGTTGTCTGCGGGTTTCCAGGCACCAATACGGGCATTCAGTTCAAGAAATTGTGTAGGTGATATGACGTGCTGGCGCAGTGCCTGCAAACCGTATTGCACCCCCAGGTTGCTCCAGGGGGAATAGGCCCGGCCACTGTCATCGGTACCATAGACGTCGCGGTTGTCTTGCCAGTGGGTCCAGTAACTGTGCTGACGTACCGGGCGTGCAAAACGATCCCATTCGGTGTGAAACTCCGGGTTGTTGATCAGCGGTGTAGAACCGCGCCAGCCCGCGTTGCATTCAGAGCCGGGGGGCGTATCGCCAGGCCATTGCCCGCGTAGCAATTGAGCCAGCCCTTCCAGCCAGGCCATACGGGGCTGCTTGCCGGTGTTCTGATCGGGCGCAACACTCAGTCCCATCACCGCCTGACGATTGGCCGGGATGCGCCAAAAAAGGTGATCGCTGGCGAGATGGTCGAAGTAGTACTCCAGTAGTTCGCAATCCAGCGCGTACAGGGTTTGCGTCACCATATCCGGGTAAGCGATCAAGGCAACACCGCCATCAATCAGCCCTGGAGCATTCTGGGCCAACAGATATTGCTGCAAACCGCCACCCGATCCGCCCAACCCCATGGTGTACAGTGGCTGCCCATAGCGGCCGATAAACTGGCGTTTTACCCGCCGTGCGGTATCTTCCTGCAGGCGAATGTTGTAAGTGTTGTTGGTCTCGTTAGCAGTGGAATAGATCACCGCATAACCTTGTTCCAGCGCGGGCCGCATTTCCTTGATGATCCGATCCAGACGCAGTTTGCCCTGTTGGAAGCCAATGCTGATACCACCCTTGAAGTAGTAAATCAGTTTGTGGTTCCAGAGTGTTGTATCGGGGTCGGCGGGCCGATCCTGATCGGTCGTTGGCATCAACAGGGTATACGTAGAGCGGTTGATCGTGCCAGTTTCCGCCCGTATCAGCAGCTCGGTATTGGTGGGCACTGTCAGGATGTCGGCATCGACCCGCTGCGGGTATTTGCGGTCGTCGTTAAGGTAATACAGATAATGCAGCTGAGAGGGCAGGCTGCAATCCTTACTGTAGCCAATCATCAAATCCGAGCGTTTGCCGTTCGGGGTTTTGGCAAATACCGGCACCCCCCAGCCCTGAGTGTTATCGACCAGTGGCTGCCCCAGTCCGGATTCTTCGCTTTGACATAAAAAGGGATACTGTAACGATCCGGCATTGAGCGGTTCAATCGGCCCCTTGTCTCCCAAATCAATCGGAAAGTGGAAATATTCCTCCGGCAAGGTCTGGAAGCGGGGAAACACCCCCTGATAGGGCGGTAGATTTGTCTGGCGGGCATGTGGCGGAATACCAACGACCCTGGGCCAGGGACTGTCGAGCCCGGCCTGCTGGCGCAGTTCCATATAATAGTGGTAGCCATAACCCGAACCTGCGGCCAGCAGCAACAGGGCTACCAGTAAACCTTTTTTCATACGTCGAATCCCCGTTTTTGCCAAACGGCCCTGTTTTTTCGTGGATACAAGGGATGATCCTCCGCGATCATCCCTTGTGGTGATGCTGGCGGTGGGCCAAATTCGTATCGGTATGCTCTGAAATACAGCTTAGTCCACTTTGGTCATGGTGACGGGAACCCATTGCATCACTCAATATGCTCTTCGGCACTACGTATTGGTTGTGGGAATGGTGATTCGTTTGAAAAACAAATCAATATATCCGAATAATCTACTTAACGAATTAAAAGAAATCGACGAGACTGGGGGCGTCATACAGGTTATTCGGCAGGTTCCACTGGGTACAAGGAACTCGTCAGGCTCAAATAATCCTAACTAATCCAGCATTTATACTCTGTGACAGGCACCCGGTGCCAGGAGAACAAACATGGCAGGTTTTGATAAGGTCGTTGGCAGTTATGCCGAGGCAATGGAAGGGCTCGAAGACGGCATGACCGTCATCGCTGGCGGTTTTGGCCTGTGTGGTATTCCGGAAAATCTGATCGCCGAGATCAAGAACAAAGGCACTCGCGAGTTGACGATTGTATCGAACAACTGCGGTGTGGACGGTTTCGGTCTTGGTATTTTGTTGGAAGACAAGCAAGTTAAAAAAATGATTTCTTCTTACGTGGGTGAAAACGCCATGTTCGAGAAGCAATTGCTAAATGGTGAGCTGGAAGTGGAATTGACCCCGCAAGGTACCCTGGCTGAAAAAATGCGTGCTGCGGGCGCAGGTATTCCAGCTTTTTATACCGCCACTGGCGTTGGTACGCCGGTCGCGGAAGGCAAAGATACGCGTGAGTTTCATGGCCGTGAATACCTGTTGGAAGAATCCATTCAAGGAGATTTTGCGATTGTAAAAGGCTGGAAAGCCGACCGGTATGGCAATGTGATGTATCGCCATACGGCACAGAACTTCAATCCGATGGCAGCCACTGCCGGAAAAATCACCGTTGTAGAGGTAGAAGAGCTGGTGGAAGTTGGTGAACTGGAACCTTCCCAGATCCACACCCCAGGCATTTATGTCAACCGCTTGATCGTCGGTAGCTTCGAAAAGCGTATCGAAAAGCGGACAGTGTCTGACAGCTGATTCAACGACTACACAACTAACAACAGGTGACGACAATGGCTCTTACTCGTGAACAAATGGCACAGCGTGTAGCTCGCGAACTTCAGGATGGTTTCTACGTAAACCTGGGTATTGGTATTCCGACGCTGGTGGCCAACTACGTGCCCGCCGGTATGGAAGTGATGTTGCAATCAGAAAACGGCTTGTTAGGCATGGGACAGTTCCCTACCGAAGCCGAAATCGACGCCGACATGATCAACGCTGGCAAACAGACTGTTACCGCTGTACCGGGCGCGTCTATTTTTAGCTCGGCTGAATCTTTCGCCATGATCCGCGGTGGCCACGTTGACCTGACCGTACTGGGTGCGTTCGAAGTGGACGTCAACGGCAACATCGCCAGCTGGATGATCCCCGGCAAACTGATCAAAGGCATGGGTGGTGCAATGGATCTGGTGGCCGGTGCCGACAATATCATCGTCACCATGACCCACGCCTCCAAACACGGTGAATCCAAACTGCTGCCAGAATGCAGCCTGCCACTCACCGGCAAGGGCTGTATCAAAAAAGTCCTTACCGACCTGGCCTGGCTCGAAATTGAAGACGGTGCCTTCCACTTGAAAGAACGCGCACCCGGCGTATCGGTAGAAGAAATCATCGAAAAAACCGCCGGTAAACTGATCGTACCAGACGACGTACCGGAAATGACGTTCTGATCGGCTTCTAATATCTGAAAAACCAGGCTTCTAGATGCTGTTTTATTGAGCAGGACAGCACAACGGAACAGGTATCACGCTGGAATTTGACAGCAGTAACAAAAAGCCCGGCCAGAGCAATCTGGCCGGGCTTTTTGTTACACGCCATTCTGAATATTGAACCCGCCTCGTGCGCGGATTCCTGCTAAGAAGGCAGTAATCGGTCTGGCGGGAGTATTGGCAGAAAAACAGGTACTGAATTCTTTGGTACTGACGGAGTTTGCAGTCAGTTGAGAGGTTTCCCGCTGGTGTTTCGTGATCTGCTTTCGTTATATTCTGCTCCAGTGACTCCAAGGACATCGATCATGGCTCTGCTGCAACGGATCAAGAAGAACCCCAAGCATTTTTTGTTAATTGCGATCACGGCACCTGCGATTTACGGCCTGATTATTCCGGTGGTGGTTGCGGATGTGTTTGTGTCGCTATATCAGGCCATGTGTTTTCCGGTGTATCAGATTCCCAAGGTGAATCGGCGGGAATATCTGGCGCTCGACCGTGGCAAATTGTCGTATCTGACGCTGATGCAAAAAATCAATTGCTTGTACTGCGATTATGCCAATGGTGTGTTTGCGTATGCTTGCGAAGTGGCTGGGCGCACGGAGTGGTACTGGTGTCCGATCAAACACCCGGACAACGTCAAGCGAGCTCATGATCACTACGACGCGTTTATCGATTACGATGATGGGGAGAGCTTTCCTAAAAAGCACAAAGCCAGGCGTCAGGCTTGTCGTGCGTGTGAAAGCAGTTGTTCACCGAGCGAGTAGATCAAGCATTCTGATCACTTAAGATTATCTGGGGTGACTGTCAGCTTCCTGCTGGCTCTGTTTCTTTTACTGCGGCACAATGCCTGACCGAGCGGTCGGGTTCGACCGACTATCCTTGTAATACGATGACTGACACCACAGGTCCGCATGAACGATTTCAAACAATGGCTGCGTGCCATGCCCAAAGCCGAACTTCATTTGCACATCGACGGCAGCTTGCAGGCCAGTCGCCTGCTTCAGCTGGCCGCTAAAAATGGCGTTGAGATTCCTTACGACAGCGTTGAGTCGGTGGAGCAGGCCTACAATTTTGACGATCTGCAAAGTTTTCTGGATTTGTATTATCTGGGTGCCTCGGTATTGCGTGACGAGGAGGACTTTTATTACCTGATGAAGGACTACCTTGATAAGTGCCGTGAGCAGAATATTGTTCATGCCGAAATCATGGTGGAACCTCAAACCTATCTGCCGTATGGCGTGGCGGTTGAAACTGTGCTGGCAGGTTTCCGTAAGGCGATTGCAGCTGCCAAAGCACAAAATGGCCAATCAGCGTTGATGATCCTGAGCTTATTGCGTCATCTGAGTGAGGAAGAAGCCCTTGCGATGCTGGATAGCGTCGAGCCATTCCGGAACGATTTTGTGGGAATTGGTTTGGCCAGTTCGGAGTTGGGTAATCCGCCAGAAAAATTTGCACAGCTGTACGCCAAGGCTAAAGAGCAGGGTTATAAGCTGATTGCTCATGCCGGGGAAGAAGGTCCACCGGAGTACATCTGGGGGGCGTTGGATGTGCTGCAGGTGGATCGTGTTGATCACGGTGTGCGTTGTGTGGAAGACGAGGCCCTGGTGAAGCGCTTGATTGCTGAGCAAGTGCCGCTGACGGTGTGTCCGTTATCTAACGTGCGTTTGTGTGTGTTTAACACCATGGCCGAGCATAATATTCTGGAGATGCTGGAGCAGGGGTTGTGCGTGACGGTGAACTCGGATGACCCCACCTATTTTGGCGGCTTTATGAACGAGAATTTTGAAGCACTGGCGGACGATCTGGGGATGACCAAAGCGCAAGCAGTACAGTTGGCGGCCAACAGTTTCCGCGCCAGCTTTTTGAGCGATGAAGATAAACACGCATTGATTCAGCAGCTGGAGCAGCATGCTGCGATAGCGGCGTAGCAAATATCAGGTCTGGCCGGTGTAAAACGCCTTGGCCGGTGCTTGTATCATGCGGAAACCCCGAGCAAGGCTGGCTGGCGATGATTTATCCGTCCCAGCCTTCGTCATCCATATCGTCAAAACGACTGTCGGTTTTGTTTTGCGATTTGTCTTTTAATATTTTTGCCAGCCAGAATTCTGGCGTGCCATTCATTTGTTTTTGAATGTCTTCGATCAATTCTTCAACATCCGGGCCACCACTGACCTTGATGGGATTGACCCCCAGAGCAATGAGCTGACGCGTTGCCGAGCCACCAATCGAACCGCAGTAAACAACGTCGGCTCCCACCAGCCAGGCCAGCTTGGGTTTCAGTTTGTCTTCGTTACCATCTTTCTTTTCGTGGCCGAATTCCTGACTGGCCAGTAATTCAGCAGCATCAGCGCTAACGGCAAACAGGTAAAACGCCTGGGCAGAACCAAAATGCTGATCCACCATATCGCCGTCCATAGAGGCAAAGGCAACCAGAACTGCTTGTGGGTCGGCTTCTACGTCTGCAACGCAGGCGACGCTTGTCAATTCGCTCATACTCTCTCCGATGGCAACGGGTCAATGACTGTTACCGATGGTATTGCAAACACCAGGCCATAAAAATTCCATCAAGCTTGGATTTAATTCAATAAAATCAATTGGTTAGAAAACATGTGATTGGAGTGATCGTTGGAATAACCTCGACGAGGGGAGAGTAGTTATCTCCTTGTCGGCTTTCTGACAAATCTTGGTGACATTGACTCTTGGGCAGCGTCACCAATTTACCTTGGGATAGCGCGCCACCGCGCCCGCCAGCGGTTGTGGCTAATACTCTATGCCGGGCCAGCATGGCAGCTGGCGCTCCCAGGGTGCGGAGATTATCCGTGACGTTGGATGTTCCGGGAGGACGGGCCGCCGCCCCCGTCAGCGGTTGTGGCTAATATTCGAGGCCGGGCCAGCATGGCAGCTGGCGCTCCCAGGATGCGGAGCTTATCCATGGCGTTGGATGTTCCGGGAGGGCGGGCCGCCGCGCCCGCCAGGGTTGTGGCTAATATTCGAGGCCGGGCCAGCATGGCAGCTGGCGCTCCCAGGATG
>CAJXTI010000029.1 GCA_913061185.1 uncultured Oceanobacter sp. | reverse complement strand
TGCATCAAAGAATTAATAACATGTGCGGTATCACCCACTACGTTTTCACGTAATTGCATCAGCGATGCATCAAAGAATTAATAACATGTGCGGTATCACCCACTACGTTTTCACGTAATTGCATCAGCGATGCATCAAAACGCTGGGTAAATTTTTGCCGGGGCTGAACCAGTTTACGATGCTGCTTAACACGAGAGAGCAGTCGTACCGGATAGCTCTGTCAGTGTTTATCAATGAAGTGGTATTTCACTTCATTTCTTTCGCGAAGAAAGCAGAAGCCTTTTTTAAAATCTCTTTCTCCATACGCAAGATTTTGACTTCCTGACGAAGCCGTTTCTGCTCTTCCAATTCAGTTTCCGCAGGCTTCGATTCACTGGCTGATTGCGCCTGTTTTTCCTTCCACCGGTAGAGCAAATTGGTGGCTATCCCCAGAGACTTGGCGGCCTCTGGAACGGAGTAACCTTGTTCGGTCACGAGAGCAACGGCTTCTTCCTTAAATTCTTGCAGGTACTGCTTGTAACTGCGTTTCTGGCTCATGGTTGGCACCTCTGTTGGCGAAGAGTTTATCTCTTCTTGAGGTATCCGGAATATTCAACCAGAACAGTCACGCCAATAGGGTAACCAGGACATATCCAGGACATATATAGACGCTCCCCACTTCTTGATATGTATGATTGATATATATGACGTAGTACGGCAACGTACTACAAACTGAAGCCATCATGCCAGCATCATTCAACAAACTGCTGATGGTGATAAAAGCTCGGCAGGGCTGGTGGGCGGGGCTTGCGTCCCGCACGCTCAGACATCAATGTCGGCACCCTCCATCGTCAAACCGATGGTAATACTTGCAGTATCTGCTGATGCAATTCTGGCAGGTCACGCTGAAGCGTATTCCAGACAATCTCAAGGTCCACCTTATGGTATCCGTGAGAGACCCGATTGCGCATGGTGTACATCACCTGCCAGGGGATATCGGCGTGTACCTCTGCAAACTCAGAAGATACACGTAAAATGTTATTGGATGCTTCGCCGATAACTTCAATATTGCGAATAACCGCATCCTGCACCAGTTCATTATTCAGAAAGGCCACTTCATCCATATCGGCAGTGTAACGGTCGATACGTTCGATGGCCTTGAGAATGTGCCCAAGGTAATCAGGCACCCTCAGTTCCTTATTCATACCGGCATGGCCTCAGAGAGAACCTGACTCCGAAACGCATCCGGCAGGGATCGTGGCGTCAGCACATCCACCGATACCCCCAACAGGTTTTGCAACTCCAGCTGGATGGCAGCTACATCCATCAGCGTTGTGTCGGGTGTCGGATCAATGAGAATATCGAGGTCGCTGTTATCGGTGTCCTGACCGCTCAGCACAGAGCCGAACACTCGCGCATTGCTCGCGTGATAAGCCTCCACTACCCGCCGAATCACGGCCCGATTCAATTCCAATGCTTCAGAGGGTTTCATATCTTCTTCTCTTCATAGCAAATCTGCTGTGGATTATGATGCCAACGGAGGGTGCTGGCCAGCATAGACCCGATTCGATTCCACAACAGGAACCGAACCTGCCCACATCCATTGAACTTACTGGAGTATCCGAACGGATACCCCAAAAATCGCCCCCGGTCTTCAACCCCTGCCCGCTTTCTCAATCGCCGGAATCACTTTGCCCGTAAGCTGCTATCGGCAGACTTTTGCACGACAACCCGGATCACCCAAATCAGCATTTCGCCTGATTTTATTTCATCCCGACAGGGCCATACTGATCGGAATCCCCGGAAGGAACCGATCATGCCGAAGCCTCGCAAGCAACGTGTGTCACTGGATGCAACGCCCTGGTATCACTGCGTTTCCCTCTGTGTGCGTCGGGCGTTGTTGTGCGGCACCGATCAGGCGTCGAGCAACGGCTACGAGCCCCGGCGTTGCTGGCAGGAGGAGCGTATTCTGGCGCTGCCAGAGATCTTTGCAGAGCGTAGATGTAATAACGTATTACATTAATCAAGTGATGTATTACCCCGGCCTGTCGGCCTTGGCTAATACATCCTGCGCTGAATGCCGACCCCTTTGTCCAGGCCCCGGCCAACAGCCAGTCGTTTAATCGTTACAGCTATGTAATGAACAACCCGGTCAGTCTGGTTGACCCGAGTGGTTATCTCTGGAATCCGGTTAAACCCCTGACCAAGGCAGTCAGTAAACTGGGCAGTTATATTGGCAGCCAGGGTGCCAAACTGGACGACTGGCAACGACAATATACCGATCAGTTTGGTGCCTGGTTCCGCGAAAAAGCGGCCAGTAATCCCCGAATGTTTGCGTTATTGCAGGTGCCCGCTCTGTCACCCTAGTTGTCCAGTAGGCGTTTTCGCCTAAATTCATCTCAGAGTGGGTCAAAAGGATTGCTATGCCGCCAGAAAATCAGTGATAGGGATGCGAGCCGTTTTTCATTTTTGTTGTTTGCATTGCTTTGAGCGGCAACCAAACCGGCCAGAGTATCACGTACTTTTATCGCTACTTCATCTGCCAGATCACTGGGTTTGGTTCGTCGATCATAGCGGTAGTCTTTTACTTCGATCAGCCAGGTGTGATTGCTGTTGATCGAAATAAAATCAATCGCCTTGGTTCCACCAAAGGCACTGTTAAACTGGTTTCGATAAAACGACCAGTTGTCGTATTGGCTGGAGTCATCACTTTCGAATTTGAAAGTCAGCTTTCCTTCGGTAAAACATTTCATCCTTGCGACTCCATAAAGCGATCTGACTGGGTTAATTCTTCATCAAGTAAAACCAGAGTCTGTAAATCGTCAAGATGATTACCTTGTTCCACTTCCATACCGCTGTCAGTTTGGCAAAGAGCAAAATAGCGATTCTGTAATTTTGCATAGTCCCGGTGCCCGGAAAGAATTTCCAGTTCGCGTAACAGGAACAAGGAGTGAGTGGCGACAATCACCTGAATTCCATGCAGACTCAGATTCAGCAGCAAGGCAGCCACTACCTTGATCAGTTTCGGGTTCAGGTTTGCTTCCGGTTCATCCCATAACAGGTAACCCTTGTCGAGCAGGGAGCCGGTGCTGATTAGCCGGGCCACCATTGCCAGTTTGCGCAAGCCTTCCGCTACTAATGGCATTTCCATTTTGCCACTACCAGGAATGCTTAAATAAAAGCGGCCATTCGGCTCCAGAATCACCTTGCCACCCATTGCCTGTTCGAGAGGCGAAACCAACTCGGCAACTTTCTTTTCCCGTGGACCTTTGACGGACAGGGCTCCCAACAGATCACACAGGTCGATCAGGTTTTCTTCAATATCAACATGTGATGTCCGGTACAGGCTGCTGAGCCAGTGGTAGGTGCTGAGTACTTCACGCGTAGGGATAAATACCGGTGCCTTGTCTTGCCAATTAATGGGTAGTTGATCTACCTGTACATCCGATTTGCTGTTTGTCGCAAAGCTGATATGGATATCAAGGTTCGATTCCACAAACTGTAACGAAATTTCACAGCGTTCTCTGCCCTGTTTCCTCCGCGCCAGTCGTCCCAAATATTCAGGTCTGAGTACATTCATCAACTTGTCAGCGTAAGCTTTCTGCAACAGAGTTTTGGTGGGCGCTTCGGATTGGGGCTTCAAGCCCTCTTGGGCACTGGTGGCAATCAGGGCATATATCGCCTTGAGCAAATGAGATTTACCGCTGCCGTTTTCCCCTACGACAACGTTCAAACCTGGAGAAAACGCCAGGTCTGCTTGTTTGAATACCGTCAGGTTGCGCAGTGTTGCCTGCTTCAGCATAGGGTTACCTTATCGATCCATTCCAGTTTGCTCATCAGTGCCGCCGGTTTCGCGTGATACCAAAGTGATCGGCCAAGTGTTGTTTTGCTTGTTGCTGGGTGGCTTTATCGGCCTGTTTTTACGTTCGGATAAAGTGTACAGGCGATAGGTCAGCAGGCGAATCACTTTGCCTGATTTCGGTATACGCACGCGTAGATAGACGACGGTAGAGTTGCAATCTGGTTTGTCACCAAGCGATTATATTGAGCCATCCTGTGTTTGGGATCACTTTTGGTTGTGCACCTTGGTTGTGCACCTTGGTTGTGCACCTTGCTGATAAACCTCCGCGTCATGTCTGACACAGAGGTCGTGATTCCTCAGTCCGTTGATTAGTACAGATCAAGCGCTGGCTGTTCGCTGTCGGCAACCACCCGGTTACGACCGGCTTTTTTGGCACAATAAAGCGCGTTGTCGGCCTTGAGTACCAGTTGTCGTGCGGTTTCGCCAGGAATGCTGCTGTCGACCAGCCCGATGCTGGCGGTGACGTGGTCGACGTCTTCAAACTGTTCTGCAGCAATGGCGGTGCGTAATTTTTCTGCCAGGCGGTAAGCGAGAGCAGCGGAGGTATTGGGCAGAATAATCATGAATTCTTCCCCGCCCCAGCGGCCAATTCTGTCGGTGTCACGGGTGTTGTTTTCCAGAATACGGGCGATGCTTTTCAGCACTTCGTCTCCCAACAGGTGGCCGTACTGGTCGTTAATCTGTTTGAAGTGGTCGATGTCCAGCAGCATCACCGAGAAAGGATTTCGTTCGCTTTGCTGGCTTTCCAGTACGGTGTCCAGCTGGCTTTCGATATAACGGCGGTTCGCCAGGCCTGTCAGCTTGTCGGTAGTCGACAGTACCGACAGTTCATTGTTTTTACGGCTGAGCTCGTTATTGGCGTTTTGCAACTGCTGTTCGACTTTATGGCGTAGTCCCATCTCGGTTTTAAGACGATGGTTCAAGCGCGCCAGTTTCCAGTTCCACAAGACGATGGCCAGCATAATCGCCAGCACCGCAGCCACCAGTTTCCAGACCAGGTGGTAATCCACTTGTTGTTCAAACTTCACGGCGACCCAACGCTGGAAAACTTTGGATCGTTCTTCTTCGGTAATGTAATCGGTCGCCTTGTTGAACATGGAGAGCAACTCCGGCGTATCGTTGCGCACGGCAATGGCCAGTTTCCAGTCTTCATCCAGTCGCCCGCCAATTTTGAGGTCGATAAAGCGGTCTTTGCGAATAGCGTGGCCAATCGGTGCAATGGCACCAATCATGCCGAAGATCCGGCCTTCCTCAACTTGCCGGAGACCATCGGTAATACTGGGCACTTCAATCACCTGCAAACGCGGATAATCCCGTTGCAATTTTTTCAGCAAGCCATAGCCACTGGGCACCGCGATGGTTTGCTGGTCGAGGGATTTCAGGCCATCCACAAATAACGAGTCTTCCTGGATGGCAATCACCAACGGCAGTCTCAGGTAAGGTTTGGTGAAGTTAAGTTGGCGTGCCGCCTCAGGGGTTTCAAACGCGGCCGACATGATGTCACAGCGGCGGCTCTTGGCGTATTCCAGCGACTGGGCGGTGCTGTCGGTCTGTACCAGTGTCAGGCTGATACCAATCCGATCTGCCATCAGGCCGAGGTAATCAGCCACCATACCTTCGTGTTTGCCCCCTTCACCGATTTTTTCCAGCGGCATCCAGTCGGGGTTGGCACAGAAGGTGATGTTGGGCTGTTTTTCCAGATAGGCTTTTTCAGCATTGGTCAGCGCCAGGCCACTGCCAGGACGGGCGATGTAGTTTTCGTTACCCATCCAGTGCTGGGAGATAGTTGCCAGTTCATCACGGGTGAGCGAGTCGACCGCACGATCCATGATGCCTTGCAGAATCGGCCAGTCGGAACGTACGCCAATACGCAGGTTGGCCAGATCTGGCTGACCGACGTCCACTTCGCCAGAGATGGTGAGGTCGTTGAGCATATTGCGGGCAATCAGATGGTTAAAGACGGCGGCTTCGCCCAGTGCGGCATCGGCCTTGCCGATCGAGACGGCCTTGAGACTTTCAACTGCATTTTTCACCAGGTGCAGTTTGATCTCAGGGTGTTCCTTGCTGAGTACTTCTTCATAAAAGAAGCCTTTGGGTATTGCTACGGTTTTGCCTTTCAGGCTTTCGATGCTCTCGTATTTGGCGCTTTTTTTACTGGCAATAATGTTCGGGTTCACCGCATAAGGGCGGGTAAAACGAATATATTCACGTCGCTCCGGGGTGTTAACGATATTGAGCATCATATCCAGCTGGCGCTCGTGCATCATGTGGAGAAAATCGCTCCAGCCAGGGCCACTGATGTACTCAATACGGAAACCGGTTTTTTTGGCGATCAAGTTCATCACGTCAATAGAAAAACCTTTGGGCTTGCCCTGTTCATTAAAGTTGAACGGTGGCCAGGCCATTTCGTTGTGAACACGCAAAACCGGGTGAGTAGCCAGAAAGTCCTTTTCGTCTTTATCCAATTGCAATACCTGAGTGCTCTGCAAGCCACTACTGAGCCAGCGGCGACCCAGACTATTGCGTTCCTGTTCGGTCACAGATTCCAGCGCTTTTTGCAGAATATTACGCAAGATTCCCCAGTCGGGTCGTACACCGATGCGCAGGTTATTGTCAAAACGCGGATCGTCGATACCGCCAATCACCTTGGTGTTGTTGATCAGATGATTACGCATCAGGTAATTCTGAATAGCGATACCGCCAATGGTGGCGTCGGCATGGCCAAACGATACCGCCTTGAGACTTTCCAGCTGATCGGTCAACAGCAACAATTTGATACCAGGGAAGTGGCGCTCAATGATTTCCTGATAGAAAAATCCCTTGGGAATCGCCAGCACCCGGCCATTCAAGTCGCGCAGGTCGCGGATGTCGTTATTGTCATCACGCACCACGATACCAGGCGGGTTATTGACATACGGGTCGGTAAACAAAATGTGTTTGCTGCGGTTTTCGGTTTTGATGATGTTGAGCATCACATCCAGCTCTTGCTTGCCCAGCATCGCCATAAACTCACCCCAACTCGGCCCGGTGATGTATTCAACCTGGATGCCCAGTTTTTCCGCCAGCAGATCCATAAATTCGATGGAGTAGCCTTTCGGGCGGCCAAATTCGTAGTAGTTGAACGGCCCCCAGTTGGTCTCGTTGTGCACCCGTATAGTGTGATGGTTCAGCAACCAGGTGCGCTCTTCTTCGGTGAGATTAAGATTCGCCGCTGGCCCGGCTTCTAACCCGGTTGCCAGACCATCAGCTTCCGCCGCCTGTAGCGGATTCAGCATGAGCGCAAACAAGAGCGTCAGCGCGAAAAGTGAATACAGCCACTGAGCAGGGTATTGCGGGGGAAAACGAGTAATGATCACAGAATGCCTTCGATGCCGATGAATGCCCAAAATGCTGGAAACACTCTGGCCGGTCTAACTGACTCATTCTATAGTACTAGCGATAGTTTAAAAAATGACAAAGTGGGAATAGCAGGCGGCAACTCCTGACTTATTCCCCGGCACTCCAGATGCTCGACAAAAATTTCCTGCCCGCCTTAACGTTTAAAGCCGTTCGATGCCCTTGCGGTCAATCCGGCGCTTTGCAGGTTTTTATACCCAGTACGACGTACAGCGGGCACCAGCCCATTGCTGCCGTTACCAATGGCACCAAACCAACAGCGCCCCACCAGGAGTGAAAAAACACACCCGCCAGTATCATTGCCAAGCCTGCGACGATACGAAAAATCCGATCACTCTTACCGACATTACATTGCATGTTCACGACCTCCTGCGGTGGTTATTCAAGCAACTGCCTATTCGTCTGTTGCCACAGTAGGCTTCCCGCCTGGCCGGAGCAACTCCGCCAGGATGATATATATCATCTTATGGCTATATATCTAAGTAGTCGTTACAGCCCGTTGTGGTCATCCATCAACCAAGCCGCATAGACGCCATAGGCCATAGATAAATAGACAGACCAGCACCCTCTTTCACATTGCCTTCAACTGGCACTACTGCGTTGAGATTTACCCTTCCTCAGCCTCTCGACAGCGGCCAATCCAGACGTCAGAATCAGCCTTCCTTCTTGATGATGGCCACCCACGACACCTTATGAACTACTGGCTGTTTAAAACAGAACCGGATGCCTTTGGCATTGATGATCTGGCATCCCGCCCGGAGCAAACCGAGCCATGGGATGGCGTGCGTAATTATCAGGCGCGCAATTTCCTCCGTGACGAGGTGAAATCGGGCGATCTGGTGTTTATTTATCACTCCAGCTGTAAAGAAATAGGGATTGCCGGGCTGGCGGAGGTGGTGCAGGAAGGCTATGTCGATCACAGCCAGTTTGATCCACAATCAAAATACTATGATCCCAAAGCCACGCTGGAAAAGCCGCGCTGGTATCGGGTGGACGTCAAGTTGAAACAGACATTCCCCCGCGTATTGCCACTCAAGACCATCAAGGCCATGCCAGAGATCACCGAACTGGGCTTGGTAAAGAAGGGCCATCGGCTGTCGATCATGCCGGTGAATAAACAGGAATTTGATATTTTGCTCCAGCGAGCCAGCTGATTAACCAGCGGGACACCTGCCCGCCACACACCCATGCAAGGAGAGCGTATGAAAATCTACGGCGATAGCCAGTCCGGCAACTGTTACAAAATCCAGCTGGTGTGCGCCATGCTGAATATCCCACATCAGTGGATTACGGTGGATATTCTGGCTGGCGAAACCCGCAGCGCGGCGTTTTTACGCAAAAACCCCAATGGCAAGATTCCGACACTGGAGCTGGACGATGGCCGCACACTGAGCGAATCCAACGCCATCATCAACTATCTGGCGGCGGATTCCGACTTGCTCCCCAAAGACACGTTCACACTGGCAAAAATGCAGCAGTGGCAGTGTTTTGAGCAATACAGCCACGAACCCTACATTGCTGTTGCCCGTTTTATTGCCAAATACCAGGGCATGCCCGCATCACGTCAGGCTGAATACAAGGCAAAACAATCTGGCGGTTACCTGGCGCTAGGGGTCATGGAACAACAATTGGCAGCAACGCCCTATCTTTGCGGTGACCAGCTCACCAATGCCGACATCAGCCTTTATGCCTATACCCATGTTGCCCATGAAGGCGGTTTTGAGCTTGAGCGCTATCCCGCAATCCAGGCCTGGCTTGACCGTGTTGAAGCGACGCCCGGATTTATTGCCATGGCGTGAACCAGGAACATCTGCGACCATCCAAGGCAGACTATTCCGGGAGATTTCCATGTCAGGCTTTCCAAACCAGCCATCACCCCACCAGCCAGCAACCAAACCACCAAGACCACCGTTGTCGCCGCAAGACGACAATGCCAAAACCCAGGCACTGATTGCTTACTGTCTGTTGGGTGCTGGCTACTTTACCGGCTTGTTCTGGGTCATTGGCGGGGTGTGGGCGATGGTCAAAATTGATGATTTCCGCGGATCGCTGTTTGAGGATCACTTTGTCAATATCATCAAAGTGTTCTGGTGGGGGATGGGCATGACGGTGATTGGCATTGTGACTACCTTTATTTTTATTGGCTGGCTGATTTTACTGGGGACGTTTATCTGGACGGTGTTCAAAATCGTCAAGGGCTTGTCTCAGCTAACATCGAACCGGGCCTACGCTGATCAAGGTTGACATCTGAATCATTGATGATTCAACCATGCACTATCAACAAAGCACGACATAAAGCAGACATAAAGCACTGCGGACAGATGCAACAGACACCAAGAAATATGCCAGGCCGGGCTGCATGATCAGACCGTCACCCTTCTTCAGTTGACAGCTTTCATGCGCGCCCTATGATGGCGGAATCTTAATAGTCAAAGGACGCAGTCTTGAACGAGGTTCCCTTAAGTGTGCTGTTCGGCATACTCGCGGTACTGATCATTTTTTCAGGATTCTTCTCCAGTTCCGAAACCGGCATGATGTCGCTTAACCGCTATCGTTTGCGGCATCTGGTTAAAAATAACCACCAGGGCGCCAAACTGGCTTCCAAGCTGCTCGAAAAACCCGACCGCCTGATCGGCACGATCCTTACCGGTAATAATCTGGTCAACTTTGCCGCTGCGGCGCTGGCGACCATCATTAGTCAACGGCTGTGGCCTGACAATCCGGATCTCGCCGTTTTCGTCAACACCATTCTGTTCACCCTGATCGTGCTGATTTTTGCTGAGCTGACTCCCAAAACCCTGGCAGCTATAGCCCCGGAGCAGATCGCGTTCCCGGCCTCCCCTATCCTGCTGGGACTGCAGTGGTTTTTGCATCCGTTTGTGTGGTTTGTAAATACCATTGCCAATGGTCTGCTGAAGCTGATTCCCATCGACACCAGCAACACCAATTCGGATCATCTGAGCACAGAAGAGCTGCGCACGGTGGTACGCGAAGCTGGATCGATGATTCCGAAGCGCCACCAGCACATGCTGCTGAGTATCCTCGATCTGGAAAAGATGACGGTAAACGACATCATGGTGCCACGGAATGAGATCTATGGGGTCGATCTGGACGACGACATGGATGTATTGGTCGAGCTGCTGCGTACCACACAACACACCCGTGTGCCGATTTATCGTGGCGACATCAATAACATCATTGGCATTCTTCATGCCCGCTCACTGGCACGAGTGATGAGTCAGGGCGAGTTTACCCGCGAGGATATTGAAGCCGCTTCACGCGAGCCATATTTTATTCCCGAGAGCACCCCACTCCATACCCAGCTGTTCAACTTCCAGAAAAACCAGCGCCGGATTGCACTGGTGGTTGATGAATACGGTGATGTCCAGGGGATTTGTACGCTGGAGGATATTCTCGAAGAGATCGTCGGCGAATTCACCACCGATGTGCTGTCGGCCAGTTCACCGGATGTACATCCGCAGGAAGATGGCAGTTTTATTGTTGATGGCACCGCTTTTATTCGCGATGTGAACAAGACCATGCATTGGGATTTACCCATTGCTGGCCCAAAAACCATCAATGGTATGATTGTGGAGATTCTGGAACATATTCCCGAATCGCCCGTCTGTTTGCGCATCGGGCGTTACCGCTTCGAGATCTTGCAGCTCAAGGATAATATGATCAAAGCCGTCAGGGTGACGCTGGACAAGCCACGCAAAACGAACGCCTAAGTCCGCGCTAGCCCGGCCGCCACAACAAGCAAGCCGGATTTCAACCCGCTTGCTGTTGCCCCTGCTCTTGCTGCACAGAGTCATCCCGCCGGGTAATCCAGCCGATAAAACCAAACGCCGGAATGTTCATCAATAAGCCGTACATCAACGGCACCATGGCCAATTCCGGCTGATGCAATAACGACAGCGCTACCATCATCGCCGTACCGGCATTTTGAACACCCACTTCCAAGGCAATAGTGCGACTGTCTGCCTGACTCAGCTGTAACTGCCGGGCAACGCTCCATGCCAGCAATAACGACGACAAACTCAGCGTCATAACGGCAGCGCCACTGATCGAGAACATCGTTTCCAGCAATGCCCAGTTGCTGGCCAATAGCAATCCGATCACAGCCAGCATGGCTAACGTCGCCACGGTCTTGATATGTTTCTCGACCCGAACAGCCAGAGCTGCAAAAAAATGACGAATCGCCATCCCGAGTAATACCGGCACCAGGGTCACCACGATCAGCTGTTTGGTCATCAAGCCTAGTGGCAAGCCGAACTGACTCATCTCCGCCCCTTCCGCCTGCATATAGACAGAAAATAACCAGGGCAAGGTAAACGGCACCAGCATACTGGTCATCGCCGTCAGGCAAATACTCAGCGCCACATTACCGCGTGCCAGTAAAGTAAACAGATTCGAAGTGGCACCACCCGGACATAAGGCCACCAGATACAGTCCTGCACCGGCAATCAGCGGTAAGTTAAATATCAAAATAATAGTCAGGGCGATCAGTGGCAGTAACACCATCTGCAATGCCAGACCCAGCAACGCCACCATGGGCTGGCGTAATACCGCGATAAAGTGCTGGCGGGTCAAGCCCAGCCCCATGGCAAACATAATCAGTGCCAGGACAACGGGTAAAACCACTTGTGAAACCATTTGCTGCATTTAGCGCTCCTTGCTATTGGGTACGGGGTTAATACAAACCTTACTCTAACGTCCATTGTGCAAATCAAGAACCTATTTAACGCAAGGTTTTGTTATAAGCTGCTCATGAATGCGGTCTGCTGATTTACAACCACTCAAACATCAGGCTTTGGCGTGTCAAACCAGGTGTTAACATATCGCACAGCAACGACCAACCCAATAACCATCCCACTTCCAGAGGAATCCTGCGTGTCGTACTGGTGGCTAGCCATTCGCCCGAAAACCATTCCAGCCTCAATTGGCCCGATTCTGCTGGGCACTGCACTTGCGTCCACCGAGACCACCATTAATGGCCTGGTATTCGGCCTGGCAATACTTTGTGCCATTGCCTTACAGATTGCGGTGAACCTCGCCAACGACCTGTTTGATGGCCTCAACGGTGTCGATACGGAAGCACGATTAGGCCCCGCCAGGATGGTGCAATCCGGTTTTATAACGCCCAAAGCCATGGCGATCGCACTGGCACTATTCACCCTGATGGCCATGTTGTGTGGCCTGACACTGGCCGCACTGACCCATTGGAACCTGCTGCTGGTCGGCATCACCTGCCTGCTGGCCGTATTTGCCTATAGCGCTGGTCCACTGCCATTAGCCTCGGTGGGCCTTGGAGAAGTCACGGTACTGATATTCTTTGGCTGGGTTGCCGTGATGGGCAGCTACTGGCTGCAAACTGGCGAGCTGACACTCACCGCCCTGCTATATGGCACCAGCGCCGGATTATTCAGTGTGGCTATTTTACTGGTGAACAACCTGCGCGACATTCCTACCGATCGTGCCAGCGGCAAGCTCACCTTACCGGCACGTCTGGGCGAAGCAGGCACGCGACAGCTGTTTCTCGGCGTTACTGCAGCTGCCTTGCTGATCCATCTGCTGGCGGCCTGGCCGCAGCCATGGCTCATGCTGATTCCCGTGCTGCTGTGCCTGAAACCGGTGTTGAACCTGATCCGCAGTATTCATCATCTCAGCGGAGGCGAACTGAATACCCTGCTAGCCCAGACCGCCAAAGCCGGACTGATCTACTGTGGCACCAGCTCCGTCTTGCTGGTGCTGCTGTCGTGACTTGCTGCTGTCGTGAAGAAGTACTGCCGTTTATCGATCGGAGGAACCGCAACGCCGACGCGTTTACCATCACCACCGAGGGTGAACCTCCTCCCCGTACCCGCTACAATGTTGCCCTTTGATTTTCACCCGTTTTTCCACCGGTAGCCCTTCCATGACAAACAGCACTCGCAAAATTCTGGTCACCAGCGCCCTGCCCTACGCCAACGGCTCCATTCACCTCGGCCACCTGCTGGAATACATCCAGACCGACATCTGGGTACGCTTCCAGAAGTCCCGTGGCCACCAGTGCACCTACGTGTGTGCCGACGACGCCCACGGCACCGCGATCATGCTGCGCGCCGAAAAAGAAGGCCGTTCGCCAGAAGACCAGATTGCTGCTGTCAAAGCGGAACACGAAGCCGACTTCGCCGCTTTCCAGATTGGCTTCGACAACTTCCACAGCACCCACAGTGAAGAAAACCGTGAACTGTCGGCGCAGATATACACTCGCCTGCGCGACAAAGGCCATATCGCGGTACGCTCCATCAAACAGGCGTTCGACCCGGAAAAAGAAATCTTCCTGGCCGACCGTTACATCAAGGGCGACTGCCCCAAGTGCTCCACTCCCGACCAGTATGGCGACAACTGCGAAGCCTGCGGTGCCACCTACAGTCCGGCCGAATTAAAAAACCCGTACTCCACCATCTCGGGTGCCACACCGGTTGAAAAAGAATCCGAGCATTATTTCTTCAAGCTGCAAGATTTTGATGCATTCCTGAAAGAATGGACACGCTCCGGCACCCTGCAACCGGAAATTGCCAACAAGCTGGCCGAATGGTTGGACTCCGGATTGCAAGAATGGGACATCTCCCGCGATGCCCCTTACTTCGGTTTTGAAATTCCTGATGCTCCAGGCAAATATTTTTATGTCTGGCTGGATGCTCCCATTGGCTACATGGCCTCGTTCAAAAACCTTTGCAACTCCGACGCCGGTCAGGCCCGTGGCCTGAACTTCGACGATTACTGGAAGGTTGGCTCCGATGCTGAGGTGTATCACTTCATCGGCAAGGATATCGTCAACTTCCACGCGCTGTTCTGGCCGGCCATGCTCACTGCCGCCGAATACCGTACTCCAACGGCCGTCAACGCCCACGGTTTTGTCACCGTCAACGGCGCCAAGATGTCCAAGTCACGCGGCACCTTCATCAAAGCCCGAACTTACCTCAACCACCTGAACCCAACCTACCTGCGTTACTACTTTGCTGCCAAACTGGGTTCCAGCGTTGATGATTTCGACCTCAACCTCGAAGACTTCGTCCAGCGCGCCAATACCGATCTGGTCAACAAACTGGTCAACATCGCCAGCCGTACCGCCAACTTTGTCTTCAAAGCCGGAGGCAAACTCAGCGACAGCTGTGCCGAGCCAGCCATGGTGCAAGAATTTATCGACGCCGGAGACCAGATCGCTGCGCACTACGAAGCCCGCGATTTCGGCAAAGCCATGAAAGACATCATGGCACTGGCCGACCGCGCCAACGAATACATCCAGGAAAAAGCCCCCTGGGCCATGAACAAGGAAGAAGGCCGCCAGCAAGAAGTCATCGACGTCTGCTCCGTTGCCCTCAATCTGTTCCGCCAGTTAATGACCTACCTGACCCCGGTACTGCCCGAACTGGCGGAAAAAACCTGCCAATTCATGAACCTCGACGACCTGAACTGGGAAAGCCGCAGCAACATCCTGCTGGGCCATGACATCAACAAATTCCAACCCATGCTGGCCCGCGCCGAAATGGACAAGGTCACTGCGATTCTGGAAGAAACCCAAACGGAGCTGGCCATTGAGAACGGCGAAGAGCCTGCGGCTGCCAGCAACGCTAACGCCAGCAAAGAGAGTAAAAAACAAGACAAGAAGAAAAAATCCAAAGGACCAGAACTCCGGGAAGACGGCAACGAAGTGATTGCCGACACCATCGAGTTCCCAGACTTCGCTAAAGTCGATTTGCGTGTTGCTCGCATCATCAAGGCTGACCACGTCGAAGGTGCTGAAAAACTGCTGCAACTGACGCTGGACATCGGCAACGGCGAAACCCGCAACGTCTTCTCCGGCATCAAGGCCGCCTACAAACCGGAAGACCTTGAAGGCAAACTCACCATCATGGTCGCCAACCTGGCACCACGAAAAATGAAGTTTGGACTGTCCGAAGGCATGGTACTGGCCGCAGGGCCGGGTGGGTCAGAGATCTACCTGCTGGAACCCAATGAAGGTTCGCAGCCTGGGATGCGGGTGATGTAAATTATTTGGCTTAGCTCTACTCTAAGAGTAGAGCTATTGCTTATTCATCGATACAAGGTGACAGCTAATGAATACCAAGAACAAACGAGCATCAGCTCCAGCTTCGATCAGTCAGCTCCCCCCAAAAGCAGGGCTGTTGAGTCAATTAAATCACTAAATATTATGCCAACCTCCAAAGCCCAGAAATACTTAAAAAAAGCAGGCATCTGAGAAGACCTGAACGCTGATTTCGACAAAGACTGGAAATCTATCGATGAGGATTTCAAGAAAAGTATCCTCCTGTTGTCGAACGCCTAAAATGTATATCAAGTATTCCCGCCCCCGCAGTATCAGGGCTGTTGCCTGCCTTTAAGCCACTTTGTCAGCTGGCCCTGCGGATACAAGACAAAGCGCTGTGGAACCATGGCCGCCCTTGTTATCCTCCCAATATGAGTTCAAACCCATACTGTGATTGCTGATGATACTGACGACTGAAGATTTTCTGCTAGCTGCCAAACGCGCTGAGATCAGCGCCCTGAAACAACTGTTAGTAAGTAGTGGTCTGGTCACCAGGGTCACCGATCTGATCCATGAACTGCAACGTGAACGCGGTTTATCCAATATTTATCTGGTCTCTCACGGGCAGCGCTTCGCCAGTCAACGGCTGGATGAGTTAAACGCTACAGAACAAGCGGAGCATGTTTTTCGGGCAGCGCTGTCACTGCTGGATCTTGATGGTGACTCACCTGCTTCCGCCCGCTTGTTCAGTGCCCTGGCGTTTGTGTTGCACTGTTTGGATGAGTTGCCAGCACTGCGAGTACGGGTGAGTGAGCAGCTACTCACTGCGGCTGAAAATACCCGGCTGTTCAACCGCATCATTTCCGGCTTGCTCAGTGTGGTGTTTGAAGCAGCCGATATTGCCAGCGACCCCGATATCACTCGCGCACTGGTCGCCATGTTCAACTTTGTTCAGGGCAAAGAATATTCTGGCCAGGAGCGGGCTTGGGGAGTGATCGGTTTTACCGCTGGCGAGTTCACCAAAAAGCAGCAGGAACGTATCAAGACCCTTCAGGATGCCCAGCACCGTTGTTTCGATATTTTTGCCAGTTTGACCCAGGCGGTGCCCGCCGACCAATGGCGTCAGGCAGAAAGTAGTGAAGCCACCATAGAGTTGAACAAGTTACGTAACATGATTGCCCGATTCCGCCGTAGCGATACGCTACCAACGGCGATCAGCGAAGTCTGGTATGAGCTGTCAACGCACAGAATTGATCAGATGCAGACGATTGAAAAAGAGCTGGCCTCTGAACTGCTTCACCTCTGCCAGCAAAAAATTGCCCAAGCGGAAAAAGATCTGCATCTGCATCACAACCACATCCGCGAGTTGACGGATATCGAGGAGCTGCCGTTGTCTGCGCTGTCTTCCTTGCCAAACTCGGTTAGCGAATCAGACAAACTGACAGTGACTCCCGGATTTAATACCAAGCTGGCCAGCTCGATTTCAGAACTGGTACAGCGCCAGGCTGAGCATCTGGAACGGATGAGCGATGAACTGAGGCAGGCCCGTCAGGCCCTGGATGAGCGTAAGCTGATCGAGAAGGCCAAGGGCTTGCTGATGCAGAATCAGGGGATCAATGAGGAAGAGGCTTACCGCCAGATTCGTCAGGCAGCGATGGATAACAAAAAGCGTATTGTCGAAGTCGCCAGTAATATCATCAGCGTCTCTGAAATGCTGCAATTAGGCAGCAGTAAAAGCGACTTGCTGGAATAATGTTCCAACACCAAGACTCCTTGGTTATTGTCCACTTGGTTACTCTGCTCCTCGTTACTATTCCTGACAGCCTTTAATTTTTTGGCATTATAAATGCCACTTTCCCAAACCCTCTCTAATCCCCGGAGTGCTGTAATGAACAAACTGGAAATGACTGAAGCCATTATTCTGGCCAAACAGGCCAAGGCATTAAGCTGGGAAGCCATCGCTGCCTCCATGGCGATGGGGACTGTCTGGGTCACCTCGGCCTGCCTGGGTAAAAACAGCATGCCGGAAAACGCGGCCAGTAAACTATGCGACATCCTCGAACTGTCTGAAGAGGTCAAAGCGGCATTGATTGCCTACCCCACCAAAACCTGGGAACAGCAAGTGCCGCAAGATCCGCTGGTATACCGCCTGTACGAAATCGTTGGTGTTTATGGCGATACACTGAAAGAAGTGATTCAGGAGAAATTTGGCGACGGTATCATGAGTGCCATCGATTTCACTATGGATGTCGAAAAAATCGAAGACCCCAAAGGAGATCGGGTACTACTGACGATGAATGGCAAGTTCCTGCCCTACAAAGCCTGGTAATCTGCACGATTCAGCGGGCCTGGTGGCCCGCATTTCCGAAGCACCAGCGGCGGTTGAAACAGTGGCAGCGACTGCTCGGTGCACACTGATTCAGCGATATGTTTCTCCCTGTCAGGACGCGCACTCATTTAGAGCGTCCGAAAAGTCATAGCCCTAAAATAACTCATCAATAATTCCATGAGCAATGGTCTGATTGATCACCCACCACGTTAAAATCATAATAAACACTTAAAAATCAATTGGTTGATAATACTGGCATATTAAATGCTTTATGATCTCCAGACGGTGAATCAATGGTGATTCCCGGTCTAGAAAACAACGACGTTGAGTGCTTCCCTGACTTTTGCCTGCGGATGGTGCCACGTCGTGCTCTGCAGCATGTCGAAACACCTCGTTCGGACAGGTTCAAAACGCCAGCGACCACTCAATTCAGTGACCTGAGCATTCGTGTTAGCCCTTTGGCGGCATGAACCAACTATTCGGTATCGACCTTGACCCGATACCTACCGAACCAGAGGAATTTGATATGTCCTATCTCGCGCCTTCCGAGTTTGTGACCAAGATGGTCGATGCCGGTGAAGAAAAAATCTTCATGTCGACCAAAGACACCCTGATCCGTGCCTTTATGGCCGGTGCCATCTTGGGTCTGGCTGCCGTATTTGCCATTACCGTTGCCATGAAGAGTGGCTCTCCGATTCTCGGTGCCTGTCTGTTCCCGGTTGGCTTTATCATGTTGTACCTGATGAAATTTGACCTGTTGACCGGTGTGTTCACGCTGGTGCCACTGGCACTGATCGACAAGCGTCCAGGCTGTAACATGCCGCAACTGCTGCGCAACTGGGGCTTGGTGTTTATTGGTAACTTCGCTGGCGCCCTGACCGTCGCCTTCATGATTTCTTTTATTCTGACTTACGGCTACAACACCGATGGTGGCGCACTGGCTGCCAAAGTCAGCCACATCGGTGAAGCCCGCACACTGGGTTATGCTGCTCACGGTATTGACGGTTGGCTGACCATTTTTATTCGCGGCATGCTGTGTAACTGGATGGTGTCCATGGGCGTGGTTGGTGCGATGATTTCGACCTCTGCCACCGGTAAAATGGCCGCGATGTGGATGCCCGTCATGCTGTTTTTCTTTATGGGTTTTGAACACTCCATCGTTAACATGTTCCTGTTCCCATTCTCCATGATCATGGGGGGTGACTTCACCTTCATGCAGTACCTGATCTGGAACGAACTGCCTACCGCACTGGGTAACCTGTTTGGTGGCTTCCTGCTGGTCGGTCTGCCACTGTATTTCACCCACGTACGCACCGGTGCCAAGCGCCAACTGGGTTCTTGATCCCTTCCCATGATGCAAGATAGAAGAGAGGGCCGTTGGCCCTCTTTTTTGACTAACAGATGTCAGGAAATCATGCATGACCCAACGCCTCTGTATTGCCGCAGGCCAATATTCTGACAAGGGCATTAAAGCCAAAAACCAGGACTACCTGGGTCTGGTCAGCCCCACTCCGCCCCAGCTTATTCTCAAGGGCATCACAGCGGCGATTGCGGATGGTATCAGTAGTAGCGACGTCAGCCATATTGCCAGTGAAACCGCCATTAACAGTCTGCTGGAAGATTATTACTGCACCTCGGAAACCTGGACCGTGCAACACTCCGGTGAGCAGGTCATGCGGGCGATTAACGGCTGGCTCTATTCGCAAACCCGGCGCAGTGAATTCCGCTTTGATATCAACAGGGGGTATGTCTGCACACTCAGCGCACTGATTCTGCGCGGCCATAACGCCCATATTTTTCACGTCGGTGACAGCCGTATATACCGGCTGCGAGACCAGGCGCTGGAACAGCTCACCAGCGATCACCGACTCTGGGAATCTGCCGAAAAGAGTTATCTGGCCCGCGCCATGGGCATGGCTGAAAGCGTGGAGGTTGAATATCGCCATACCAGCCTGCAAGCCGAGGATGTGTTTATCCTTACCACCGATGGTATCTATGAATACGTAACACCGGAATATCTGCGTGAAACCATTCGCCAGCATGCTGATGATCTGGATAACGCTGCCGAGCAGATCGCCCGGCATGCACTGGATAACGGCAGTGACGACAACCTGAGTATCCAGCTGATCCGCATGACTGCCGTCCCCGACAGCAGCCAGACATCGCTACTGCCCGACGTGACCCGGCTGCCACTGCCTCCGGCGCTGGAGCCAGGCATGACGTTTGATGGCTACGAGATCATACGTAACCTGCATACCACCAGCCGCAGCCATGTATTTTTGGCCCGTGATCTGCCAAGCAACGAAAAAGTCGTACTCAAGCTGCCGTCTGTCGAGCAGCAACACAATGAGGACTATCTCGAACGTCTGATGATGGAAGAGTGGATTGGTCGGCGCATCCAGAATGCCCACGTTATCCAGCCATGGATACCGGACAGACCTCGCCAATATCTTTATACCGTCAGCGAATACTTTGAAGGCCGCACCTTGGCGCAATGGCTAAGGGACAATCCCAAACCGACACTGGAGCAGGTACGCGTCATCATCGATCAGGTTGCCCGTGGTCTGCGTGCTTTTCATCGACTGGAAATGCTGCATCAGGATCTCAAGCCAGATAACCTGATGATTGACGATGAAGGGCGATTAAAAATCATTGATTTTGGCTCCACCAGCGTGCGTGGACTGGCAGAAATCGGACTCGACAATAGCAACGAATTGCCCGGTACAGCGCTGTATATGGCACCGGAATATTTTCTTGGTCAGGGAGGCCAGCCACAGTCTGACCAGTTTTCGCTGGGGGTACTGGCCTACCATTTACTAAGCGGTAAATTCCCTTATGGCGTGGAAGTGGCACGCTGCAAATCAGTGTCTGCCCAGCAGCGGCTGCAATACCGCAGTATTCTGGTGGATGAGGAGTCTGAAGTGCCTGCCTGGGTCGATGACGCTATCCAGAAAGCAACCCGTATTGATCCGTACAAGCGCTACGACGATATGTTCGAGTTTGTGCACGATCTGCACACACCGAATCAGGATTTTTTACGCAAGGCTCGCCCACCGCTGATGGAGCGTAACCCGGTGGCTTTCTGGCAAGGCGCTGCCATCATCGAGCTGGTCGTACTGTTGATTCTGGCCTATCAGCTGGTTGTTGGCTAACAGGACGCTAGCGACCGCTCAGAAGCAGGCGGTCATCCGTCACTTGCAGTTTCAGATCAAACAGATTGGCAATCAACGCCAGCGTTGTCTGCACATCGGTTTGACTGTAGCGCCCGGAAAAAACCTGGCGGGTATCCACCTGGTCGAGCACAATCTCACGCGCAGTGTACTGCTGCAAATGGGCAATCAGCTCAGACAATGGCTCTTCACTGACTTCACGCCAGCCACTGCGCCATTCCGCAGCGTCCGCATCACGAAACATGGAAAGTGTTCCTTCCGCCAGTCGCAACCCATCTCCGGCCAATAACTGCAAGGTTGTACCGGCGGCCGTGACTTCAACAATACCGTGCTCGACCACCACCACCAGATGGTCACCGCTACGATCAACATTAAAGGCTGTACCCACCACTCGGATTTGCCCGAGATCGGTATCCACAATAAAAGGGCGCTGTTTGTCTTTGCTGACCGAGAAGTAGGCTTCACCTTTATTCAGAGCAACATAACGCTGCGACTCACTCAGAGTCACCTGCACGCGGCTATCCGCATTCAGCACCACTCGAGAGCCATCTTCCAGCATCATGTTCTGCCGCTCTGCCCGTTCAGTCGCGTAACTGATGGTTTTGCTGGTCGCAGGTTGAGATAAAACAACATAGCCGATAGCTGGTGGTAACAGCAGTATCACCAGCATCAAGGGCGCCAACAGCGGCTGCAAGGACTCATGGCTGAACCATGCCCGAATCTGATCCAGCAGGCTTGTTGATGCCGACGGTTCAACCCGGTCAGTATCACCAGCAACGGGGGGCACTGAAGGATGACTGGCAGGAGGCCCTTCTGTGGCAGAGCGCTGTAGCACCGCAATAGCAAGCGCCTCGTTATCACCAAAATAACGGGCAATGTATTCCGCCGCCGCTCTATGTTCATGGCGTTGTTCAAGCCAGCTCTGATAGCTCTGCAGCTGCTCTGGCGTCAGCTCTTCCATGCGATCATACCAATCGGTAGCCGCCTCCAGCACATCATCAGAAAACATCAGTTTATTCATAAATCGCCTGCGAATGCGGTCAGGTCATGCCAGATATCCATTGGCCACCTCCCGCTTATTGTCGTGATTCCGATACGATCCAACACAGTGTTCAATGTGTATACCCTGCACCCGCCATCGCTTTGGCAATATCCATCATTGCGCGGGTGATGTGTTTTTTAACGGCTTCATCGGCAAGACCCAGCTGACAAGCAATCTGCTCACGAGACAAGCCCTCAACCCGTCGCAGGATAAACACCTGGCGACGTAGTTCTGGCATGGCAGCAACAACCTTGCTTAATAACTCCAGCTTTTGCCGGTCAATATGTTCATCTTCCATACAGATACCGACAGCTTCCGGCAAGGATTCAAGCAGCTCGGGCTGCCGCTTGCCAGCTCGCCAATAGTCCACCACCACCGAACGTGCGACCCGCAGGGCGTAAGCCACAGGACTGCTGATACGCTCATGATTGGTGGGCCGAAGTGAACGCAGCAAGGTATCTTGCAGCAAGTCATCCACTTCCTGAGGGTTGTTCACCTGACTGGCGATGTAACGTCGCAAACGGGGAATATCCTGGGTCAACTGGTGTTCGTAAGGCGCACCTTTGTCGTCATCGCCGGGTAACGAAGAAGCTGGATTTTTGTCGCAAGCTAGGCGGGCTGTAAATGCCTGGCTGGTCAGTTTCATGGCCAATCCCGAAAAAAGACGAAGGTTTCGCCATCAGACCACGCATTCATGTCATTTTTATTAATGGTAGCCAAACATCACGCCATCAACGTCAAACTAAACGCGGGCACTGGATCTGGGGCCAAATTCAGCCTCTCTTATCAAGAAGACGTTGAGTCATCCCAAAAGGGGACAATCATTCCTTATTGTTTTTTGCGCCGTCGCTTCAGATCTTTGGATGCCATGGCATAACCGCCATCGGCAGCATCCAGAAAATGCACATGGTGCTGGTAATAATCAAACACCAGACAAGTCAGCAACGCCGCTCGTGACGCATGGATGCCAAAAACCAACAGCCGTTGTTGCTCGAGCGCCTCTAATTGCTGTTCCAGCTGCATACGCTGGTCTGCAGTGCCTGCCAGTACCAGCCGTAAACCATCATCACATTTGCGGTAGTCGGTATTCGCCAGCAGGCGTTTGCGATAGCCAGTCCAATGACTTGTGCCAGACAGCCGCATCAGATATCGACCGGCCGATACCCGTCCAAAGGTACGGACGACATAATGCAGCCGTTTCCAAAAGCCATCCTCGTGACAGCGAATGCGGGTTTCAGTCATCAGCGATGCCGGAGAGGTTATCAGTCGTAGTGAGTCTGAACGCAGAGGGTGATGCAGGCTGTCATCACCATAGATAGAAAAAATACAGCGAGCGGCCTGGGCCAGTACCTCGGCGCGACCCCTGGCATCTGATGCACAAGCCTCGACCATAATGGCCACTGTTTCTTCCGCCGGGCTGGGCACTTCCTGCCAACGACACTCAAAGCCACCAAAGTTCGCGACGGCCGGAATTCTCTGGCTATCCAGCAGCCAGGGACTGCCTTCCTGTTTGATCCACTGTTCTGCCAGCGCCAGACCGCCGCCAGTAAACATGGCTTGCTGAAAATGACGGTGAGGCTGGTAACGAGCGACCTGCACCGGCGCACCGGCCTCGATCAACGACAGGGACGTCACCATGCCAATACGCAATTGCAGATCAAACTCACGGGTCGCCAACTGCTGGCTGGCCACCATTGCCCTGGCAACCGCATCGCGACAATCCGGTGGAATACACAAAGTCGCACCATCACCGCCAAAGACAAACGGCACCTGCAACGGCGCTACGGCATTGATCATGGCAACTATACAGGCGGCGCTGACGCTGTTGACGTCACGGTAACGCCCATTCTCAATCGCTCTGGTAGAACCTCGAATATCGGCGACCACCACCCACCAGTCTTGCGGTAGCGGTGAATAATTGTCGGTGTACGAAAACGACGAAAACTCCCGAAATGGGAGTATTCGCTCATACCAGTGTGGATTGCTACAAGCAGCGGTTCCCAAACCGTGTTTCGACATAAGGCTGTCAGCTCCGCTGCATAAAATGTCCGGAAGGTTTTTGTTTTCTGCTCGAACCCGCGTCAGCCTAGCGCAGCAGCCCATGATGACGAGCCAGCCAGTAATCCAGACTCAGATATCGACCACCACCAGTGAAAAACAGGCTCAACAGCATCAGGAAATAGGTCGCGGCAAATTCAATACCGTTGTTCAATATCACAAAGGAACCGCGCCCCGTCAGCCAGTCATAGTGGCCATGTTCTTGCAGAATACTGCGGGCAGCTTCCAGCCGTTCTGCCGAGTCGGCAACACGATCGTTCGCCAGCCAGCTGGAAGCATCGGCAATCGCCAACCAGCCATTTTCCCAGTGCACCGACAAGGCAGCAATCATCATGATAAACATCAAGGGTATGGATACCCAGCGTACGGCAAATCCGAAAATCAGCAACCAGGCCCCGAAAAACTCGGTTCCTGCTGCCAGCGCCGCCATCAATTCTGGCATCGGCAAGCCGAGGCCCCAAGCGGGGTTGCCAAACCAGGCCACGGTATCGTCAAACGCCATCAGCTTATTCCATCCGGCCTGCATCAGTACCGGAGCGAGATAGAGACGCATCAACAAGGGCGCCAGACCATCCAGAGGCTGGACAGATCGCAGTACCTGGTCAGCCGGACGGTAGAGAGAGGCAAGAAGGCTCATGAATATTCCTGTCTGGTGAGTAGAGAACGGGACGGAGAACAACTCCGCTGTACTTTCCAATCAGTCGCTAGTCGATCCGGTTTCTTACAAAATCATTGATCAGGCCTTTTGCAAGGTGTGTTTACAGCATCGGTCACAAGGAAGTATCGTCAGAAGATCCCTTGGTATCAGACTTTTTGTTCTTCGGCTCGTCATCCTGAGCGAAGGAGTGCATTAGCCCTCGCAATGTCTGCATTTGCAGGCCAAAGTTTTTACAGCCTGAACAGATCAGCGTATGAATTTTTAATTCAGCGGATTCGGCCAGTGTCAATTTACGCTCTTGCGCTTCCGACATCAGTCGCGTCGCTTCACGACAATTCATCATATCGACGTCTCCCGGATTCCGGAGAACCAGTTATTTTCCAGGCATTCCCGCAACTGCAATCGCGCCCGATACAGCAAGACGTGCAAGTTGCTGACCGAGACCGACTGGGCGGAACAGATCTCGTCGCTGCTCAGCTCCAGAAATTCCCGCATCATAAACACGCGGGCTTGCTGCGCAGGCAAGTGATTCAGACAAGCATCAAACACCGACCAGAATTGCCGCTCGTGCACCAGACGCTGGGGCGATCCCCAGTGTTGCGGCCGCTCATCCGCATGCCAATGACCACGACGGTCAAACAATTGGTCGTCCAGATCCTCGCCATTCTTACAGATGTCGTCTTCGGGCAGCACGTGCTCTTGCAGACGGTACTTTTGCCTTAGTGCATCGGTGATCTTGTTTTTGAGGATAGCAAACACCCAGGTTTTTAACGCCGCCTGACGTTTAAACGCCTCGGCATTTTTCAACGCTCCGGCAAGCGCCTCCTGCACAGCATCCTCTGCCAGATGGTCATCGTTTAATTGCAGGCGGGCAAACGACAACATCTGACTGCGTAACTGTTCCAGGAACCGACTATCAGCCAGCGTATTGATAGGTGTTTGGGACACGTTATTGATCCATTCATTGATAACCAGACACAATAGAACCACTGAACATAATAAAAACAATGAGATACAGGAATACCATCCGCGTTCCGCAGTGCCATTGATGAGAGTTTGTCAGACGTGAGCCTCAACGGTCGCATCGGTTGCCAAACGGGCATATAGATCCAGGTTCACCCACTGCCCATCAAATTCCAGTTGTGCAGGCAAACGCCCTTCATGCCGGTAGCCAAGCTGGGCCAGAAAATGTTCATGCCGAGCGGAGCCTGGCACCAGTGCCACTTCAAGACGATGTAATCCCAGTTCATTAAAGCAAAAGGCCTCAATCGCACCAATGATGGTCTCGAATTCGGCGACGTCTACCGCTGGGCTGATTTCCCACTGCAAGCGGGCGCTGTTGAGCATCCAGTTGATGTTGTACAGCGTGACCCGAGCCAGCAACTCGGCCAGGGCATCGACATCACCGCTGTGGCACTCCACCAGCCAGCAAGCGCCCTCCCGGCCCTGAAACTTCATCGAGGCCCGGCGCAGTTCATCCAGTGACTGTACCGATGCGTACATCGGAGGTTTGGGAATATGAGCGCTGACCTCTGGATCCTTGAGTAAACCATACAAGGCATCACCGTCCTGATCCATTACCGGCAAACGAATAACAAAGGGGCCGACTTCCAGATTCCAGTTCATACGTTTGCCTCCGTCGCGGTGTCCATATCGGTCGTTGCCAAAATGCGGTGATACAGCGTCTGCTCACAGTAGTCATGCTGCCCGAGACGCCAGCCATCACGCATGATGACAGAAGCTCGAAAGCCGATACTCTCCAGCATCGCCGGAATGGCATCGCTCTGCCCCTGAACCCAGGCATAGGCAAAGTTACGCAGGTGATATTTTGCGGCCATAAAGTGGATACAACTGCACAGTACGGCAGCACGATTCGCCATCGTCAGGGCTGATAACCCATCAATTCTCAGTGCCACTTTCAGCAGCGATGGTTGCCAGTCGTAGGCACTGGCCATCCCCAACAGCTGATAACCCGAAGCGTCGTCACCCAATTCAATCGCCCACATCATGCCGCGCTGGGTGGCCGCCATCTGCACGCTGAGTTCAATCATGCGATCCAGCTGTTCCGGCTGTTCCAACGGTCGCTGTCCCGGCAATTCCGGCTGCTGGTACACAACCAGCAGCGCATCACGGTCGGTGGCTTCCAGCGGACGGATACGGCCACCCTCAAATGTCAGTGTTGGGGTAAATTTCATTAATTATTCCTGAATAACATTTCATCACCACGATTGACACGTCACGGGCTTCACGCCTGATGCCAGCCAGTTTTATTCGTCGTCGTAGTCATCGTAGCCATGAGCGAGGTTTTCAAAGCGGGTGTATTTGCCGATAAATGCCAGACGATCTGTACCAATCGGGCCGTTACGGTGTTTGCCGGTGATGATTTCAGCGACGCCCTTCTCGGGGGTGTCTTCGTTATAAACTTCGTCACGATAAATAAACTGGATAATATCCGCGTCTTGCTCGATCGCGCCGGATTCCCTCAAATCGGACATCACCGGACGTTTATTGGGGCGTTGCTCCAGCGAGCGGTTGAGCTGCGACAACGCAATCATCGGGCATTCAAATTCCTTGGCAATGGCTTTCAGCGAGCGCGATATTTCGGAGATTTCCTGGGTACGGCCTTCGGATTTGCCTGACACCTGCATCAACTGTAGATAATCCACCATGATCAGTGCCAGATCGCCGTTTTCACGGTAGACCTTGCGGGCACGGGCGCGCATCTCTTGCGGGGTCAGCGCGGCGGTATCATCAATATAAAGTGGCAGATCTTTCAGCATGGTGACGGCTGCCGACAGTTTCGGCCAGTCTTCTTCAATCAGTTTGCCGCTACGAATCCGGCTCTGGTCAATTTTGCCGATCGACGACAGCATCCGCATCACGATGGATTCCGATGGCATTTCCATGGAGAACACCAGACAGGGGCGCTTGCTGGCCAGCAAGGCATTTTCGACCAGGTTCATCGCGAAGGTGGTTTTCCCCATCGATGGACGCGCCGCCACAATCACCAGGTCAGCCTTCTGGAAGCCGGATGTACGCTGATCGATGTGGTTAAATCCGGTGGTTAATCCGGTCAGGCCATCCGGCTGGTTAAACATCTGGTCGAGCTGATCCAGTGTCTTTTTCAGGATCGGGGCGACTTTCTCGGGGCCACCATCCTTACGGTTACCCTCGGCAATTTCCGCAATGGCTTTTTCCGCATCCGAGATCAGCGTCAGGGTTTCATCCCCACCCGGCTCATACGCTTTCTGCATGATATCGCTGGCAGCTTCAATCAGGCGTCGCTGCTGTGAACGTTCGCGCACGATTTCGGCGTAGGCATCGCAGTTTTCAATCGACGGCGTCATATCCACCAGGCGAGCCAGATAAGAACCGCCATTGATACTTTCAAGCTGACCGCGTTCTTCCAGTTCTTCCGCCACCGTCACCACATCAATGGCTTGTTCAACCGACGACAAATGACTGATTGCCCGAAAGATCAGACGGTGGTCATGACGATAAAAATCATTGTCGCGCAGTGTTTCACTGACCGATTCCCAGGCCCGTTCATCCAGCATCAAGGCACCCAGCACAGACTGTTCTGCCTCCACCGAATGCGGCGGTGTACGCTGGCTGGTTTCAGCGGTGTCATCGTTGTGATAGTCGTCAGTCATAGTGCCTTTCCTGAATATCGCCCAGTCTTGTCAGAGCTGCCCTGTCTACCTGCTGTGCGAAACGTCCGGCAAGTAACCTGGAGCAAAGGATCCTGCCACAGGCGTAATCGCCAGACATAAAAAAAGCACTAGAGAGCAACGCCCAATAGTGCCTTTTTCGCAGCTGGTGAACAAACATTCACCGAACTGACGGTTACTTATTCTGCAACAACATGCAGCTTCAGTACCGCTTCTACTTCCGGGTGCAGGTGAATCGCAACATCAAATTCACCGACGGCACGGATTGGGCCAGTTGGCAGACGAACTTCTGCCTTCGCCAACGCCACACCTGCCTGGGAAGCCAGATCCGCAATATCGCGGTTACCCAGAGAACCGAACAACTTGCCTTCGTCACCGGCTTTGACCGCAACAGACAGTTCGATTTCTTCAATCTTCTCTTTACGAGACTGTGCTTCAGCCAATTTGGCAGCCGCCGTTGCTTCCAGTTCGGCACGACGTGCCTGGAAGTGCTCAACGTTAGCCTTGGTAGCAGGAACAGCCTTGCCCTTGGGAACCAGGAAGTTACGTGCGTAGCCAGGCTTGACGTTAACCATCTCACCCAGTTCACCCAGGTTTGCCACTTTTTCCAACAAAATAATTTGCATCTTGAATTCCTCATTACAGGGAGTCGGTGCTATTCGTCACCAGACGCCGTGTCTTTTAGTCGCATGCGGATATCGAATACGCTATCCAGCATCGCTACGAAAATTAGTAATGTGTACATGTATGGCCCAAACACGATCAAACCGATATAAATCGGCAACATCCAGTTCGGACTGGCATTGGTGCCATGCACCACGCCATGGAACACTGCCAGACCTGCCAACATCATGGCGACGGTTAACACCGGCACCATGCCAGACAACTCCGGCGACAACTGGCCAGCAGCAAACACGACCAGTACAGCAGGCAGCGTGAAAGCCAAAGGCAATCGCAACTGTCGGAATTCAGCACCAAACCCTTCCGGGTTATACAAGGCACTCTGCCAATAGCGTCCCAACAACAGACACAAGATAATAACCAGCGTATGCAAAGCAGCCAGTACCCCATGAATCATGGGGCCAACCAAGGGTCGTAGACGCGCCTGCAAGTCCGGGCTGGACTGCAACGCTTCCATGACAGCAACCTCGCTGCGAGACACCACCAGGGGCAGTACATCGGCAAGCAACAAGGGCAAACACCAATAAATCAATTCTCCCAGTATTAGCGCTGTCAGAATCGCCCAATCAAGGCGCACCGAGTAACGTAATACCTGTGCAATCAGGATAGTTCCTGCTGACACCAGAACAGGCGTCGGATCGCCCGCCGCCAACCATGCCAATGCTGGCAAGGAAGACCACAAAACCACCGGAACGCTGTCCCTGGAGGGCTGGCGTAATAACACCAGCGCCTGTAGCGCCGCTCCCAGCCAGAACAGCATGGGAATGGCAAAAGCAATCGCCGCTACCAATATTGCTTGTAGTCGGCTTTGCATGGCCCATTGAGCCAGTTTTTTCATACCTGGTTCTCGTGTTGATTAAGGTAAACAGGCTTGCGGCTCAGTCTACCTAACCAACAAGACCAATCAATTATCGTGTGCGTCAGAATACGGCAGCAGTGCAATATAGCGCGCGCGCTTGATTGCTGTAGACAACTGACGCTGATACTTGGCGCGAGTACCAGTGATACGACTTGGTACGATTTTGCCAGTTTCAGTAACGTAGCCTTTCAGGGTTTCCAGATCTTTATAATCGATCTCGGTTACACCTTCAGCAGTGAAACGGCAGAACTTGCGACGACGGAAAAAACGTGCCATGAGTTAACTCCTCTCTTATTCTTCGTCTTCAGCGGAATCGGCAGAGTCTTCAACATCAGACTCATCGGTTTCAACCGCTTTTTCACGGCTGTCTTCACGCGGCTCGGAACGACGACGATCTTCGCGGCTTTCAGCGGCTTTGATCGGAGAAACTTCAGTGACCGCTTCATCACGACGGATCACCAGGTTACGCAGAATGGCATCGTTGTAACGGAAGTTGGTGGTCAGTTCGTCCAGGGCTTCCTGGGTACACTCAACATTCATCAGAATGTAGTGTGCTTTATGAACTTCGTTGATCGGGTATGCCAGGTGACGGCGGCCCCAGTCTTCGAAACGGTGGATAGAACCTGCGGAACCTTCGATCGTCGCGGTGTAACGCTCAACCATCGCTGGAACCTGTTCGCTTTGATCTGGGTGAACCAGAAAAACGATTTCGTAGTGACGCATTGTCAGCTCCTTATGGGTAGAAAGCCTTCCGGCCAATCCGGTAAGACAAGGAGTCCGTTTTTGTTCTTATGATCGGCGGCGCTGCGAACAGTCCTCAGATCAAACAGTGTACGGATAAAAAGGAGCGCGGAATTTACCAGAACAGCGGCTATAAAACAACCACATAACCAATGCCGCCGGATCGCCGGTAGGCGTTCCATTCCCTTCGTTGCCTCCACCGATAACACCAAAGACAGCACCAAAGACAACACCCACTCGCACCGCCAGCAACACACTTGCAAAACCCCACCCGCCACTGCGACATCCGGTCACATAGCCGCTACATAACCAGAGAGTTATTCTATTGGTGAGCTATGAGGGTAGCTCATCTCCCTTCCGCTGGGGCGCTGACCGGATTCCATCAGCAACCACCAGCAATTTGCGTTAAGCAACGCCCCGTCGCGGTCAGTACTTACTCATGAATACTGGCAGCTGCAGGGCGATTTTCTTTTTCAACTCACAACCGGCACGATCTCTTCTATACTTGACATGTTCTCCGTGTCGCAGACCCCGCACGCCATGAGACAAATAACCGTGCCACTCTTACCCATGCCGCTCTTGATACAGACTCTTGATACAGAGTAACGGCAACTGTCATCGCTTTAAAAAGGGAGCCATCCATGCAGATTCAGGCAAACATCTGGCAACGTGCTTACCAATGGATGTTACGCCGGGCGGAGATGGAACGCGCCAATCTGGGTCTGTTTGTGGCCGGTGCGACCTTCTTTTTTCTCGGTGGCAGTATTATCTACGCCGCCAATCTGCGTCTGGCCGACTCTGTTGGCCAGGAATTAATCACACTGCTCGGATTGCTGATTACAGCAGGCGGCGCAATCAGTGCCACCTTGGGGTATATTGCGCTAAGCGTATTCCGACTCATGAGGCACAGCCACAAAGATGACTCCAACTCTTTCTGATATTGAAATTTACCTGTTAAAGGCACAACCGGAACAGGTGCGTGCCTGGCTCGAATCCAGCATCGGCCCGGTGACCGAAACCGCCATCAAGGGCAACAGCCACTTCTGGCAATGTGAATCCATGGAAATGGTATTTACCGTTCGGGCGGAAGGGAATTTCGACAGTTTGTGGATCAAGCAAAACCAGTCCCCATGGGCTGACGACCTTGAATGTGCCAGGTCAGCCCACCATGTGCTGGAAACTGAAATCCGTTGTGCTGCACGAGAATGGAATGAATCAGAAAGCGGTGATCAACCGGGCTGGATCAAGCTGACACACGGGCAAGAAAAAGCCTTCGACTGGAAATAATTATTTCTTATTGCAAATACGAATAATTATCATTAGAGTGGTCTTGACTCGATCAGAAAGAGACCACACTCATGTCCGCCACGCTACTCGCCTTTCCGATGCAACCCGCCCGCACCCATTCCGGCACAAACCCATGGCCACTCCTGACGTCCGGTTCCAGTAATAGCCGTCGTCTGGAACAACTGGAACAGCTGATCCCGCTGCAAAACAACGCGGTTCTGCTGACACTCTGGGTTAATGAATACTTGGACATCGGACTTGATCTGGCCGCAGAAGCAGGCAGTCGCCATCTCCCGGCGCTGCAGGAAAGTTGGCTACGTCGTCTTTATAGCCACTTGCGTAACACCGCCTTCGCCGATGACTGCAATCCGCACTGTCGCCAACTTTGCCTTGAAAGTCTGTACCAGCCTTTTTTTGCCTTGCGCCACCTGTATCGGCAACAGCCCCAGGGCCGCCTCTGTATCCGCCGTCTGAGTCAGGATTTGTCGGCATCCACCCGTTACCTGATTTAACCGGAGCGAGTGTCATGCCAGACATAGCCATCCTCTACGACAGCAGTTGCCGTTGCTCTACTGCGACGGCCTGCGCACTGGAACACCATATTCACTGGGCTCCCGTTGCGCTTTGCAACTTGCTCAGTTGCGTACCAGAAGACATCCAGCCCTACCAGACACTGGTGCTGGCATTGCCGATCCATGCCTTCGGTACGCCAGAAACGCCTTGGGCGGACGCCTGGCCCATTCTGGAAGAATTGAGTTATCACGGCAAACAAGTGGTGTTATGCGGCACCGGCAACGAGTTCTGTTACGACGATGACCGCTTACAGGCATTGGCGCAGCTCAGCACCCAGTTACAACAGCTGGGGGCTGAGATGCTCGAAGGGCTGACCGACATGCCGATGACGCTGTTGAACCAGTGGCTGACACAACAGCATCCATGCCGCTGGCAAATGCAAACCCGGCTGATCTACTCGGATGGCCAGTCCACACGCCAGCAACCGCTGTACGATAGGGAACTGGAAGCACTGAGTGAGCGTATCCGGCTGCAGCAGACATCCAGCGCCACTACTTTAGCTTTAGCGCCACTACTCCAGCGCTACGACAATGATTGACTGGTAGTTCTTCCAGCGGGTCGGAATCACCACACTGCGGGTATTATCTGGCATATGAATACGTTCTGGTTCCCCTTGTACAACCACCGGCACCGAGATCAGAAAATCAGCGCCGAATGCCTTTCTGGCATTACCGGCGATGGTGTTGGCAATTTCGCCCACGACATCACACAGATGGGCTGAACTGACATCGCGCTCCCCCATGGAGGTCAGAATATGAGTCAGCATCGCCTTGGGACAAGTGTAGTAAACGCAGCCCCTACGCTTGCCGGAGATACCAATAATACCGGTAAAATCAAACACTACCGGGGACTTGCTATCCAACAGATAAGGCACCCCAACACTGACCTCTCCAACGCCAACCTGACGATAGAAATGAGTCAGACTATTAATAAATACCTCAATGGATTCTTTATCCATTCGTGTTCTCCAACCGGATAAATGAGATCGCCAGTACGGCGTCTAATCGCTCGCCAGTTCCGTCAGCGCGCTGTGTAATTCCTGGTCTGTAAATGGTTTGCACAAAAAACCGTGCGCACCGCGACTCAGTGCCTTGATGGCTGTGGCCTTGTCTGCCAATGCCGATACCACCAGGATACGGGCATTCGGACAGATTGACGCCAGAATCGGAATGGCCTCGATGCCATCCATGTTGGGCATGGTCAGGTCAATCGTGATCAGATCCGGGTCGGTCTGGCGCGCCAGACTGACCGCCTGCTCGCCGTCAGCTGCCGTGCCGACCACGCTGAAATCCTCCAATCCATGAGCGCGTTTGATTCGCCGACGAATAATCAGCGAATCATCAACAATCATCAGTCTTTTCATACCGCCACCGCTACTTCATATTGCTCAACCTGAGCAGGAATCAAAAAGGATATTTCGCAGTACTGACCAGGACGATTAGCCACCCGAATACGACCGTGTAATTGCTGGATATTAGCCTTCACCACATCCATACCGATACCACGACCACCGTGCTCGTCAGCCTCCTCCAGTGTTGAAAAACCGGGGTCAAAGACCAGACTCATAATTCTGGTGGCTTGCATGGAATCCAGTTGCTCGGCGCTGTACAGACCTTTTTCGATGGCCCGCTGGCGAATAGTTTCCAACTGGATACCACGGCCATCATCACGCACAGACACCCGATAGCCGTCGTCTTCCTGCGTTATTTTCAGCACCACCCTGCCAGCGTCATCCTTGCCACGCTGCTGGCGTATGGCAATCGGTTCGACACCATGAACCACAGCATTACGCAGCAACTGGATGGCGCAGTCCTGAACCACTTTGAGCTGCTCAGCAGGCAGATTGATACACTCGGGTTGTGCAAGCTCAAAAGTTACCTGTTTGCCTTGTTCCGCAGCAATACGCGTCACCAGACTCCCCAATCTGTCGCTATCCAGAGTACTCACCGCTACGGGCTCTTGCTGTCTCATCGGTGTGACACCAAGCACCTCAACCACATCTTTCATGTCGCCCAGCAAGCGGAACAGATCATTCAGCGCCAACGTCAACGGCAGGAAATCTCCCCCCTGCAACGACGCCATGTCCGCCATTTCTTCCAGCTGTTGCTCAAATTCGTGCACCGCACGAACAACCTCGGGCAAATTCAGGGCACTGGCATCGCCTTTTACCCGATGCATAATCCGCTGACTGCTGACTACCTTGTCGCGGAAGTCAGAACTACTATTAACCCGTTGCCGCAAAATATCGTTGACCGCCACCAGGCTGCTCTCAGCAGCGGTCATAAACAGCATCATCGAATCCTTGTCGACGTGTAACAGCTCTTTCAAGGCGTTAATTTGCAGGCCATTGTTCTTCGCCGCCTGCTCCAGCTCACGCCGCAGTCCAACCAGCTCGGAGATATCCAGCACCGTTACCAGCACATGGCGAATCTCGCCGTTTTCAATCGCCCGGTTAAAGCGGAAAGACAGATGCTTCACCTGAAAACCACCACGGTCATCCGGCAAGCTGACTTCGATGTCCGAAAGAGGATTAAGCGAGCCAATCAGGTTTTCCTTGACGCTGCTGTTCAGCAACAGCTTGATGTACTCCTCGACCGTTTGCATATCGCTTTCTGTCACAAGACTCTTCAGTAACACCCGAAAGGAGGTACCGGCATATTCCTGATGACCAAAAATGTCCCTAATGGAGCCGGAGTATTGGGTACCAATGGTCAAGTTGCCATCCAGCAACAATAGGCCTTCACGTACATTTTTGAGAATTTCCGTGGTTTCGCTACGGGCTTCTTCCGCGACAGAATCACTGCGCCGCAACTGGCCAATAAAATGAAAAAGAATCAACAGGAAGTTGAGAATCGCCAGCGTAATCGCACCGGCCTGGATCATTCGCAGGGTTTCTGACTTGTTGCGTGCGATCGTTTCCAGATCGTTGGTCAGATCATTCATCAGTTTCAGCAACTGGTTATTATTGTCTCGAACCATTGGTGCCAGCCGCCGCAAGGCGCGTTCATGTCCCAAAGTGCCAGACGCTGTTGCAAACAACGCCTTGAATTCGGATGAAATCGGCCGCCAGATCGTCTTGGCCGCTTCTACCGCAGCACGGGATGCGTCGGATGAAACCGCGTCCAGCACCAATTCATTACGGCTGGCACCCCGCGTTGCCCCCCCCTGATCAAACGCAACCAGAGTACGGTCGAACAGCGCCACCGCCTGCTGTAATTCCTGGTAGGCCGATTCGCTTTCCCCACCCTCACTCAGCCGCTTGTCATAGTCATAAAATGCTTTTGCTGTCTTTTGCGACAGCATCCGTTGTCGTCCCGCCAGGTTTACGTTACTGGCATCTTCAGCCAACTGGGATGAAATATAAAAGTTCAGCACCAGTACGCCCGCATCCAGAAAAATAAACATGGCGACAGATAAAACCACCGCTCGATATTTACCCAAAAGTCCATTAAACATGTGCTAATCCCCTGACGTGTAGCGAAAAGTAACAAACAGCCGCTTTGCAGGTACAACTATTGTGCCAATGCATACATCAAAACAGGTCATCAATCCCTCAAAAGGGGTAAGTCCGCAGAAACAGCCACTGTGATTCAAAATTTTAGATTGTCTGACAAAAAGTTACAGGATGTGCTGGATGTCAAGCCCGCAAGATACATCCAATGTTGTGCAGCGAGCGCCCCAAAGCAAGGCACAAATAAGCTGCCCGCTCCATCGCATGGCGTCTTCAGGGTATTTACCGGAGATTCTGCAAGGCATGTCTGAACACCCTCAGCAGGTTGCGCCACAATGTATCGCAGCAGAGACCAATAACGGAGCACAAGCACCAGCGAGACCACCAGAACAGTGAGCTGTCGGGTGCTGTCTTGCGTGGCACTCGGTCATTTTGAATAGGAAATGTCTGTCCAGAGAGACAATTAGTTATATCCGCCGACGCCACAGCAGCAGTAATCCCGCCAGCAGTAGCAAGCCATTGATAGCGCCGCCAGAAGCACCATTACCAGAAGTACCATCACCGGCAGTCACACTGTCACCCGCATCGGCTTCGTCCGGTTCATCCACCGAGCCTGCTACTCCATTCAGAACCCGCAATGGAGCCGCTACCGAACCTTCGCCATCTCTTGCCGTAACCACGATGGTTACCGGCAGTTCGGCCAGCACGGTGGCAGTGGCCGAACCGGTCAGCACGCCACTGGCCGACAAGGCCCAGCCAACAGGTAAACCGCTGGCAACAAAATCCAGTACATCCCCTTCGGGATCGCTGAATTGCGCTGCCAGATCCAGGCTGACAGTGGCTCCTGCGCGAGTAATACGGACATCCGTCAGCGTGCTCACCAGCACCGGCGGCTGGTTCTGTTGAACACTGGCGTCTAGCCGTAAACCAATCACTACGGGGTCATGATCGGATGAGCGATAAGGATCCGCGTTGGCGTAGTTATCTACTGAGGAATAGCTTTGGCCATTGGCTTCGGTTTCATAACCCATCAATGAATCTTCCACCGAGTTAATGTGCCAGGCACCGGCACTGACCACATGTGAGGCCAGCGTCGCCGTCGCCAAAGCATGATCCAGGCTGCCCAACAAGCCGCTGTAGCTGTAGGTATACGGTGCTTCCTCGGTGGCAATATCTGAATGTTTGAGGTTGCTGTAACCGCCAGCCAGGAAGGCTTGCAGCGGGTCTTCCTGGCTATAGGCATTCAGGTCGCCGATCACCAGAACGGCAGTGGATGCCACACCGGTCGGTCTGGTCTGCAAATACTGCAGCAGGCCGGTTGCCGCACGGGTACGCACGCGGTTGCAGTTACCCTGACCATCTGCGCCTTCATTAACCTCTCCACACGAAGAGCCTTTGGATTTGAGGTGATTCACCGACACCGTAAAAACAAAATCATTAAATTCAAACGACTGGATGATGGATGGGCGATTTTTACTGTCGTCAAATAACACCCCTTGCCCATCACGCGGCGAGTTGGCCGACGATAGAACTCTGGTTGTACCACTCAGGTGGATACGCTCCGGCCGATACAACAAGCCGACGGCGATCGCGTCGGTGCCTGTCCGGGCCGTTCCCGGATCAACGAAGGCATACTCATCACCGCTGGCCTGCAAGGCATTTACCGCATCCACCAGCTGATGAATGGCACTGTTTTCGCCATAACCATCATTTTCAATTTCCATCAGCCCGACCACATCCGCATCCATAGCATCAAGCGCCGCGACGATCTTGTTACTCTGCATCTGGAAGGCGCTATAGGTACTGGCCCCACGAGAGGTCGGGAAGCCGCCGCCCTGACCGTCACCGTTAAAATAATTCAGTACATTCATCGTCGCGATTCGCAGGTTGGCTGCGTCACTCACAGTTGGCGCGGTGGTGCGGGCATGGCTGGCGGCGATCGCGTATTTGCCGGGAATCAGCATAAAGTCGTTATTAAAGTGATGTATCACGCCACTCAGGGTGGTGAAAGTATCCCCGATACGCACCGGATTGTCCGCACTGTAGCCAGTGGTCACATCCGGGAAGGGAATAAACGTCGGGTAATAGGCCTTCACCCCGTCATCGACCAGCAGCCGATCCCGGGCATACCGCTGTATCAGAGTGGCTGCTTCTGCCGAACCGGGCAAGACAACATCCGTCGGTTGAAAATGCAGTTCCGCCGACACCACAACCTGACCGTAGTTACCCAAGCCATAACCAGCCCCGTGCAGGTCAGAAATCACCAGACCCTGTTGATTCTGGATACGCATCCCCTCCAGCGCTTCCAGGCTGGACAAATCCGCTACTGGTAATACCAGCTTGATGACCAACGGCAAGGTTGCACCCTGGCTACAGACCGTCAGCTCACTGACTTCGTCCAGCTGGGTAACGCCCGCAGACTCTGTCACACTGGCCACCAGCCGTACCGTATCGCCTGCGCTTAGATCATAGTCGCTGCTTTTGACAAACACCCCTTCCGAACTGCTGGCATCGCTGTCGGCATCTGCGTCTTCTTCCTGAATCCAGAAGCCACCGTAACCGCCACGGGCATCCAGTGTAACGACCGCCTCAACCACCACACGGGTGTTATTCAACGGGCTGGCATCGTTGTTCGCGTCGTCAATTGCGCCTTGTACGGCGCTGATCCTTGTCACACCGGCGCTATCGCCACAGCGGCCAGAGACCAGCGTTTCACTGTCGTCAGAACAGCGATTGGCAGCCCCAGGCGTGGCAACTGCGACCTGGAAGGCATTACCCGAGCGGACCGTCGTGTCACAGCGCTGGGACGACTGGGTATCCTTGTCACCGTGTTGGGCTTCATCGACCTGAATCGAGTCCGCAAGCAGCAAGACATCCAGCAAACCGGCATCATCTTCGTCACCGGTGCCGTACACCAGGGCATCCAGCAGCTGATTAGCCGTCACCGCCGTCCCGTTCGGGAAGTCCGCCGCCGGGGCCGCATACAGGGCAACGGCATCGGCACCGTTCTGTAGAATATTGTCACCGATCTCAACACCACACCCGGCGACATTGGCGGTGGAGCCACAGACCACAAAATAGCCTTTGGCGTCGGTGCTGAAGCCAGACAAATCCAGCGCCAGATAGGATGTGTCACTATTGCCATTAAACAGCACCAGCGTATAACCATTAAGTGAGCTGGAGCCACTGCCGCCATCGTAAAGCTCGATAAATTCCGCGCTGTCGGTGCCGCTGGTATCCGCATCCACTTCATTGATCAGGAGCTCGGCCTGACAGGTGTGAGTCAGCAGGGAAATGCCTAGTGCTGAAAGAAACGTGCGCATGATCGCAACCTGCTTATCATCAGAGGATTCAGAAAAGACGGAAAACAGCGGTTTGCCACGCCGGATCCCAAAAGCCCGGCAGTATGACGGCGGAATATTGCAGCACCGCGCTGTTTTAGTGACAAAACTCTTGTTTAATCAAGTCAAGGGCAAGATGTAGCTAAAGATAGCGCGGTGCTGTATTGACGGCCCCAGTGTAACGAACTATCTGCTTACCGGGGTTTACCGGCTTAATACACACGCCTGCCAACCCGCTTCCATTGATGCTTGAGGTAACGGCTTCAGGTCGATCAGTTCCAGCCGGTTCTCAAAAGCAATCACCTCAACGTCGCCCAGTATCTGCTCGGTCAAAGTGCCTTCACGCCAGTTCAGCGCCACAACCCCGGCATCCGTCGCCAGCACGCCCTTGGCTCGTTCAACGTCCAGACTATAAAACCAGCCCCGCAATGCCGCTAACGAAAACACCCAGTCTTCCGCCAACAACCAGCCTAACGCCTGATAGCCATCACCTTGATGCGCTAAAGCCCGGAAGGATTCACCAAGAGCCAGCTGCAGGGGTTGGGTCAAATCCAGCATGAGCGGTAACCCCGGCGAATCCATTGCTGTTCCCGCCGATGATATGTCCGCCGATGCTGTCGTTGCGGTGCTCTCAACCGCTGCCAGTAAATCGGGCGACAGCTGCCCCTGAATCACCCGGACAGACTTGAGATGGGGGTTATCCACCTGGCGCTCGGCCACCAGCGCATCAAACTGCAACAGGTCTTCTGGCTGACACACATCCGTCTTGTTAGCCACCAGCACATCCGCGACAGCAAGCTGGTCGGCATAAATCTCATGCTGGCGATATTTTGATTGGCTCAGGTGACGCGGATCGACCAGCGTCACCGTACTGCCAACCGACAGTACGTCCTGGTAACCGGGCTGATTGAGAATCGCCAGAATCTGGCGCGGGTGCCCCAGCCCGGTGGGCTCAATCAGTAAAACATCGGGCTTTGCCCGGGTAATCAGACTGTTCATCCCGATCTGGAACGGCAGACCGGATACACAACACAAGCAGCCACCCGGCACTTCCCGTATCGCCACACCGTCGCCCAGCGCCTTCAGCAGGGTGCCATCCACCCCTACCTCGCCAAACTCGTTCACCAGCACCGCCCACTTTTCGGTAGCAGGCCGGTGCTTGAGCAAATGCAAAATAGTGGTGGTTTTACCGGTGCCGAGAAAACCGGTAATCAGGTAAACGCGCACCGTTTTTGACACCGGCTTCGTGAGAGGTGTTGAGAGAGGCGCAAGTGGCTTGCTAGAGGCTGGTCTGTCAGGGAGTGCCATATCAAAATCCGCAGCAGGTCAAAACGTTATACACTAACATAAGTGATTCATTTTGCCTGCTGCGCACTGATACTCAACCCAGCTCCCGTATGACTTGCAAGGGAGCAACGTTGACGGTTTTGCGTAACAACAGCGTGGCCAACCCAGCCAATAGCCATGCCGCAACCAGCGGTAACCACAGCCAGATCCAGCCGAGGCCGGCATAGGGAATATCCAGCACCTGGGTGTACAAGGCCCAGCACAAGGCTTCGGCCGCGACCAGCGCCAGCAATGCGGCAATCAATCCCAACAGTGAGTATTCGCTGACCTGAGCCTTGCGAATCATCGCGCTACTGGCACCCAGCGTGCGTAACAGAGCACCTTCTTGGAGCCGTTCCCGCAAGCTGGCCACCAGCGCCGAGACCATCACCAGGGTCGCCGCAATCAGCACCACCACCAGAATCAGTTCCACCGCCAGGCTAACCTGATACAACAGCCCTTGCAGCTGACCCAGCAATGCCTGCATATCGAGGATATTGACCGCCGGAAATTCCCGAATCAGGCTGGTCAGCTGAGACTGTGATTGTTCGGGCACATTAAAACTGGTGATATAACTGGGTGGCAATTGCGCCATAATGTCTGACGAGAACATCATAAAAAAGTTGGGACTGAGGGACGTCCAGTCCACCTCGCGCAGGCTGCTGACAGTCGCTTCAAACTCGACGCCGGCCGCCCGAAAGGCCAGCCGGTCATCCAGTTTCACCCCCAGCCGCTCAGCCAGTCCGGCTTCTATTGACAACTGTCCGGGGTGGATCATTGCCTGCCAGTCTCCGGCAACGATGCGGTTGGAAGCGGGTAATTGAGTATCGGACGTTAACGCCAGATCACGATCAATAGCGCCGATATCCGCCAACCCCAATTGTTGAATACTGTTGCCGTTAATCGTCAGCAACCGTCCCGGCACCATGGGATAGAGGGTTTTGGAGGCAAAACCACGTTCTGCCAACGCCTGTTGAAACGCCTGCTTGTCAGCGTTCTGGATATTCATGGCGAACACGTTCGGAGCGTTATCAGGCAGGTTGGCCTGCCAGTCCGCCAGCAGGTCGTTACGCAGCATGGCGATCACAATCATCACTTGCAGAGTCAAGGCAAACGCCAGAACCTGTCCGGCCGTCTGGCGACTGTCGCGGCTCAGATGCTGCCAGGCAAAACGCCAGTGTAATGCCATTGAGGTATTCTCCAATCGCTGGCGCAACCCGGCAATAACCAACTGCAGTGCCCCGAGTAACATCAATACCAGCACCGAACCACCGCCCATCACCAACAGGGTGAGCTGCAAGTCACGGGTGAAGACCCACAGCAACAGCGTCAGCGACAGCAACGCCAGCCCGGTCATAAGCCAACCGGCCAGTGGCACGGGGGTCAGATCCCGGCGCAATACCCGCAAGGGCGACACGGTTGCCAGCGGCAGTAGATGTGGCAGGCCGAATCCCAGCAAGGTTACCAGTCCAGAGCTGAGTCCGAGCAGCCAGGCCAGCGGCGGGGCAGCAGGCATCTGCGGCGGCAATACTTCTGCCAATAATTGAATTATGCCCGCTTGCAGACCCACCGCCAGTACGGCACCGATCGCCGCTGCGGCCAAACCCAGTGCCACCAACTGCCAGAGGTAGAGCCGCAGCACATCACCACGATGCAAACCGAACGTCCTCATCAGGGCACTGATATCGAAGTGCCGACGAGCATAACGCTGAGCCGAAATTGCCACTGCGATACTGGCCAATACCACCGCCAGCAGTGATGCCAACGCCAGATATTGCCGGGCTTTTTGTAATGAACTGGCCATCCGCTGATTGCCGTCTGCCAGAGTTTCGAATTTTTCCTTATCGCTGAGCGGCCAGTCCACTTGCAATTGCGTTAATGCCGCCGAGTCACCCTGCATTAACAGGCGATAGTTCAAACGGCTGCCTGGCCCCAACAAGGCGCTGCCTTGTACATCATCCCAGTGCACCATCATCCGTGGCGACAAGCTGTAAAAACCACCGCCCCGATCCGACTCCTCAGTAATCTCACCGGTAACCCGGTAACGCTTGTCACCCAGCTCCAGCTCATCTCCCAACGCCGCATCCAGCAGCGCCAGTAACCGGGGTTCAACCCAGGCTTCGCCAGCTGCCGGGCCATGTTGCTGCAGCACAGGCAGCTGATTCCCAGCCGTTATAACTTGTAGCCGGGCCTGCATCGGATAACCGTTATCCACCGCCTTGATCGCAGCCAGGGTCATATTGTCGCCATACAAGACCACACTGGGAAAGGACAACACCTGTGCGGTCTCCAGCCCCAGCTGCGTGGCCAGCTGCAACTGCTCTGCAGTAAAGGCCGCACTCGAACGAATACGCAGATCGGCCCCCAGCCAGGCACCGGACTTGTCATCCAACGACAGTTCGAGACGAGCGCTGAACAAGGCAATCGCCGTGGTCGAGGTGACAGCAATCAGTAGCGCCAATAAAATCAGCGTCAACTCCCCACTACGCGCTTCGCGCCACAACAGCCTGAGCGCCAGTCGCCACTGCGCCAGCAGCGGCAAGCGTGTTATGTGTAATTCCGTCATACCGACGCCCCGGTCGCCACTTCCTGCAACTGACCATCGGTCATGCATACCTGACGCTGACAACGTTGCGCCAGTTGTGGGTCATGGGTCACCAATACCAGAGTGGTGCCATGCTCTGCATTCAGCTGAAACAGCAGGTCTTCAATCTGTTTGCCCGTCGCACGATCCAGGTTGCCCGTCGGTTCATCGGCAAACAAAATACCCGGCTGACCAGCAAAGGCCCGTGCCAGAGCAACGCGCTGCTGTTCTCCTCCCGACAGTTGGCTGGGGTAATGGCTCATGCGATGGCCCAGACCGACACTTTCCAGCAGACGCCTGGCCTCTGGCAGCGGTTTGGGTTGCTGACGAATTTCCAGTGGCAACATCACATTTTCCAACGCCGTCAGACCCGGTAACAACTGGAAATTCTGGAACACAAAACTGACGCCCTCTGCCCGTACAGACGCACGTTGGTCTTCATCCAGCTGATCGAGCCGGTGCCCCAGCAATGACAATTCCCCGGAAGAAGGCAGATCCAGCCCCGCCATAATTCCCAGCAGCGTCGATTTGCCGCTGCCCGAAGCGCCAACAATGGCCAGACTGGTGCCAGCTTCCACTCGCAGAGAAACCGCATTCAGTAACGTCAACGGCTGCCCTCCGGCTTGCACTGTTTTGCCAACACGGGTTAACTCAAGGGCTGACGTGTGGCCACAGGCAGCCGCAGAGGACGTTGTGAATTTTTCAAGGGAGCAAAGAGAGATGTCGCTGTTATTACGCATGGCTAGTATCAAAACCCTGTTATTGGCACTGGTCATATTGACCGGATTACCGGCACTGGCAGAACCTCTGGACAGCGGGCGCAGCACCGCACCGGTTATCCTGGTACTGGGAGACAGTATTAGTGCCGGATTCGGTGTACCGATTCAACAGGGATGGGTCACTCTGTTCCAACAACAGCTGCAACAACGTGTTCCACAGGCAATAGTGGTGAATGCCAGCATCAGTGGCGACACCACCCAAGGTGGTGTGGCACGGTTACCGGCACTGATCAAGACGCATCAACCAGACCTGCTGCTGATCGAACTGGGCGGTAACGATGGCTTGCGCGGTACACCGCTCACGGTTATCCGCAACAATATCGAACAAATGATCACCATGGCAGAACACGAAGGCATTATGGTGATGCTGCTGGGCATGCAAATACCGCCCAACTACGGTGCCCGCTATGCGGATGGTTTTGCCAGCATTTACAGCGATCTGGCCAACCAGCAAGAAACTCTGCTGCTCCCCTTTCTGCTGGAAGGCATAGCAACCCAACCAGAACTAATGCAGGCCGATGGAATTCATCCCACAGCAGCAGCACAACCGGCCATGGCCAGTGCGGTCATCAACGCCATGACAATCTGGATTGAGTTCGTCACCAATGAAATATAACCAGCGAAATGTAACCAACGCTGGGCACAATGAACGGATCAGCCTCCCCTTGCCGACAAGGAAAGACCCACATGAATTATCAACCCATGCTCGACCTCGCACTGTCACTGGCACGTCAGGCTGGCGACGCCATCACACAAATGCGTAATGATTTGCAGATCAACTTCAAATACGACGGTGCCGAACTGGTCACCCAAGCCGATGTCGCCGCCGACCAGCTGATCAGCAACGGCATTCTGGCCGCCTTTCCGGATCATCAGTTGTTATCAGAAGAACTGGGGCCAGAAAACAGCACCCAGTGCGAACACCTGTGGATCATTGACCCGATCGACGGCACCGTCAATTACGCCCATGGCCATCATCAGGTCGCCGTATCCATCGCCTACTATCACAAAGGAGAAGCCAAAGCAGCTGTAGTGCATAGCCCCTTCCAGGATGAGACCTTTTATGCATTGGAAGGCCATGGAGCCTATATGAACGACCAACCGATTCACTGCTCCGCCAAGACTGAGCTGAATCGCGCGCTGATAGCCACCGGCTTCCCCTATCAGAAAGATGACCTCGACTACCTGATCGGCCGCCTGGAACAAGTACTCAAACACTGTGCCGACCTGCGCCGGGTCGGTGCTGCCGCACTGGATATGTGCTGGGTTGCCTGTGGCCGACTGGATGGTTACTACGAAAACGTCAAGATCTGGGATTGTGCCGCCGCGCAACTGATTGCTCGAGAAGCGGGCGCCCGTCTGGGCCATATTCACCCGTTGGCAAACAACGACAATCCGCAGCTGATCAGCCGCAATATCATGATCGTCACACCGGCCCTGTTTGAACCGTTACAAGCGCTGCTGCAACAATCTGACGTCCGATACGGCCGTGGTTAAGTACTATCAATAAACCCGGCCATTTGTCCCAGACATAACGAGACATTTACTGAATTCAGACCAGGCTTGAGGTGCTAGCGTGTGCCTCGCAGAACCACCTCCGTGTACATCCAGGGAGCTAGCTGCTAGCTGCCCTGAATAGAGTCTTGAGTATTCTGCCAGAACACGCCACTTACCGACGCACCGGATAAAAAGGCTCCCCCCAATGCGCCGTCGCATTATCCATCATGATGGTAATAATAACGGGAACCAGAGAGGCAGAATATTTCTCCCATCACGAACCTGACTGCGGTTCACTTTGCCATTCCAGGTTGCTCCACCATGCACCAGTTGATTACGGAGCGTATAAAGTCTATCCATCACGATATTCAATACGTCCGCTGTTTTTTGATTGGCCAATGCCGACTTGGATTGATCCCGTGCTCGGTTAAAGCTGATTTGCCATTCTTCTATGTCCGGCTTCTGGTTGTGATAATCCCAATAACGCTGGTAAACATACTCGTTACTGAGCAGCAAACGTATTGGGCCAGAATAGGTATCCCACAATAAGTCAGTGATGACTCGTTGATGATCGAGTGCAACAATTCGGGTAACAAAATAACGAAAAGTACTGGCTTCGCTTTCGCGGTATTCGCCTGCGTCGTTGGCATACGCTGCGTTTAGTGAGATCCAAAGGAAGATAAAGGCACCATCATCATCGTCACACTGCTCAGCACGGTGTAACCAGCTCAAGGCCCGTGAACCCGCAAATCAAGAAACTCAGGATAACCATCACGCTCATGACGATGACGCTGCTTGAGGGCAGCAAATCCATCGGTGGAACCGGAAGTGTCAGGGGTTGGAAAATGTGTACTGGCCATTGTCATCACATCCATGCGGAACAGCCTTTAGGAGACATCTATTTAATCCTGCACGGCTCTGCGCGGGGCTGCCGGATGATCTCGACTCTGTGTCGCCGACGTTTGACTTGACCCGTCAG
>CAJXTI010000028.1 GCA_913061185.1 uncultured Oceanobacter sp. | reverse complement strand
CTGATGGATTTTTTCTCCATAACAGGACGCGTTAACTAATTGAGAACGCCCCCTAACAACGCCAGCAGTCTTCGTGCCTCTGTTTCCTGTACCACCTCGCCTACTTAGCCGTGAAACAGCCGTGAAATAGCCGCAAGCGTAAACCTCATTTATAGAATGCAGCCCAAATAAAAACCCGCGCTGATTACTCAGTGCGGGTTTTTATTTGGCTTGGTAGCCGGAGGATGATGGAGGTTATTTACCTCACATCATGCCGCCCATGCCACCCATTCCGCCCATGCCACCCATGTCTGGCATGGCTGATGCCTCTTTAGGAATCTCGGCAACCATGGCTTCAGTGGTGATCATCAGGCCAGCAATGGAGGCTGCGGCCTGCAGGGAAGAACGAGTCACTTTTGCTGGGTCGAGAATACCCAGTTCAATCATGTCGCCGTACTCGCCAGTGGCAGCGTTAAAGCCGAAGGCGCCTTCGCCTGCTTTAACTTTGTCGACAACCACGGAGCCTTCAGCACCGGCGTTGGCGGCGATCTGACGGATGGGCGCTTCCATCGCGCGCAGGGCCAGTGCAATACCGACGTTCTGGTCTTCGTTGTCGCCTTCAACCGCTACGCTGCTCAGAGCACGGATCAGGGCAACACCACCACCAGCAACCACGCCTTCTTCTACCGCAGCACGGGTAGCGTTCAGGGCATCGTCTACGCGGTCTTTTTTCTCTTTCATTTCAACTTCAGAACCGGCACCTACTTTGATAACGGCGACGCCGCCAGCCAGTTTGGCTACACGTTCTTGCAGCTTTTCTTTGTCGTAGTCAGAGGTAGATGAAGCCATTTCTGCACGAATCTGTTCAACACGGGCAGAGACTTCAGCACCGGAGCCAGCACCATCAACAATCACGGTGTTTTCTTTGCTGATAACGACTTTTTTGGCCGTACCCAGCATTTCGAGGCCTGCGGTTTCCAGTGACATGCCGACTTCTTCGCTGATGACCTGACCACCGGTCAGTATCGCGATGTCTTGCAGCATGGCTTTACGACGATCGCCGAAGCCTGGTGCTTTGACAGCAGCCACTTTGAAGGTGCCACGCAGGTTGTTTACAACCAGTGTTGCCAGTGCTTGTCCTTCAACGTCTTCTGCCACAATCAGCAGTGGACGGCCGGATTTGGCGACGTTTTCCAGCACTGGAATCAGTTCTTGCAGGTTGTCGACTTTTTTGTCAACCAGCAGGATCAGTGGATTTTCCAGCTCGGCGGTCATTTTTTCTGAGTTGTTGACGAAGTAAGGTGACAGGTAGCCACGGTCAAACTGCATGCCTTCAACCACTTCCAGCTCGTCTTCGAAGCCTTTGCCTTCTTCAACGGTGATGACGCCTTCTTTGCCGACTTTTTCCATGGCTTCTGCAATCAGAGCGCCTACGGTTGCATCGGAGTTGGCAGAGATAGTACCCACCTGGGCAATGGCTTTGCTGTCGGCACATGGCTGGGACTGGGCTTTCAGCTGTTCAACAACGGCGGTGGTTGCCTTGTCGATGCCGCGCTTCAGATCCATTGGATTCATGCCAGCGGCAACGGCTTTCAGGCCTTCGTTGACGATGGCTTGTGCCAGTACGGTGGCTGTTGTGGTGCCGTCACCGGCTTTGTCGTTGGTCTGGGAAGCGACTTCCTTGACCATTTGTGCACCCATGTTTTCGAACTTGTCTTCCAGTTCGATTTCACGTGCAACAGAAACACCGTCTTTGGTGATGGTTGGGCCACCAAAAGACTTTTCCAGTACGACGTTGCGGCCTTTAGGGCCCAGTGTCACTTTAACGGCATTTGCCAGTACGTTGACACCGGCCAGCATTTTCTGACGAGCGTCATTGCCAAATTTAACTTCTTTAGCGGACATAATGTTCTTTCCTCAAAATTATTCGGTTACAAACGGGGATCAACAGGAAGCGTGAATCAGGCTTCCAATACGCCGTAGATGTCGCTTTCGTTCAGAATCAGCAATTCTTCACCATCGATGTTGATGGTGTTGGAACCGGAGTACTTGCCGAAGACCACGGTGTCGCCCACTGCAACAGCCAGAGCCTGTACATCACCATTGGTCAAAACGCGACCGGTACCGACAGCTACCACTTCGCCCTGGTTTGGTTTTTCAGCGACAGATCCTGGCAGCAAGATACCGCCAGCAGTGGTTTGCTCTTCTTCCTTGCGACGAACAACAACACGATCGTGTAAAGGACGGATTTTCATTTGAGGTTGTCTCCAATGTATAAAGCAATGTTTACGGTGTGCGGGGCCGATGGTGTCTTACACTCGCCCCAAATCTGTGTGTTTCGATAATTGGGACGCCGCGATGGTTTTCAACACCCCGACGTAAAAAAAATTGTATTTGGTGGTATCTGCAACAAACGACTGGCTCAGTCTTCGCGACGATATTCGCCTTCAATCACTTCCGGCCGATGGCTAGCTGGTTCAGGTCGGTCGACAAATGGCGCTGGCTGCTCTGGGTCGGATCGACTGGCAAAACCGCCTCCGGCGACCACAACTCGGGGTTTGATCAGTTTCAGTACATGGCCAACCAGCGCCAGCCGGACGACGGGAGCCAACAAGGCAAATCCGACCGCATCCGTCAGAAACCCGGGGGTCAGCAGCAAGGCGCCAGACAAGGCCAGCAAGAAGCCTTCTGCCAGCTCGCGTGCGGGCAGTGTCCCTTCCTGCATTTTCTGGCTGGCACGCATGAGTACGTCCATGCCCTGCTTTTTAAGAATATTGACACCAATAATGGCGGTCACAAAGATGATCACCAGCGTCCAGATCACGCCGATATAGCCGCCTACCTTGATCAAAACAGCCAGCTCTAACAGCGGCACAACAATAAACAAGACTAAAAATGGCACGATTACCTCCAGGTCTGTGCTTGAAATTCTGTAGGGTTGGATACTCCAACGCCCGAAAATTCCAATCGATATGATGCGCTGGAAGCAACCAGAGCGCTTCATGTTGTACTTAATCGGGGCGCATTGGGCAAAAAGCAAGGGCAGAACAGCGGCAGATAACAATCCTTTGGGCCTTCGGCGCTGGTCTACACCAAAAGCAGGGTTGGGAGGAAACAACCATGGATTATACTGGGCCGATTTCTCAAGGCTGTCCGGTTGTGTTGAGCAGAACCGCCAGCTGCTATTGATGGCAGCGATGAACGTTTTTTATGCAGAGTAGATGGTTGTTGCCTGTCCCCTGTTTACAACGGAGTACGCTATGAATTTGCAAGACAAAGTGATCGCTATTACGGGGGCCGGCCAGGGCCTTGGCCGGGCAATGGCTGTTTATCTGGCCGCTCGCGGAGCACGTATTGCGGTGATTGATATCAATCAGGAGCATATGGCTGAGACGCTGGGTCTGATCGAGGCGGCGGGCAGCAGTGGCCGCAGTTATCGCTGTAATGTGGCGCAGGAAGATGAGGTAGAAGCCACCTTTGCGGCGCTTGCCAGTGACTTCAACGGCTTGCATGGTCTGGTGAATAACGCCGGGATTTTGCGTGATGGCCTGATGGTGAAAGTGAAAGAAGGTGACGTCAGCAAGCTGTCGTTGGCGCACTGGCAGGCGGTCATCGACGTTAACCTGACCGGGGTGTTTCTTTGTGGCCGTGAGGCGGCGGTGCAGATGATCCAGCACGATTGTCAGGGTTGTATCGTTAACATTTCCAGTATTTCCCGTGCCGGTAATATTGGCCAGAGTAATTATTCTGCCGCCAAGGCCGGTGTTGCCAGTCTGGCGACAGTCTGGGCAAAAGAACTGGCCCGCTACGGTATTCGTGCCAATGCCATTGCGCCGGGGTTTATTGCGACCGAAATGACCCAGAGTATGAAGCCGGAAGTGCTGGATAAAATGACCGCCGGAATTCCGGCGCGACGCACTGGACAAGCGGATGAAATCGCCCATACGGTGGCTTTTCTGATGGAGAATGATTATATGTCGGGCCGGGTCGTCGAAGTGGATGGCGGCTTGCGTATTTGAGTTGGCTGGCGTTCAGGCAACATTGATCCCAGTTGCGTGCCGGGGTGTCCAGCTCCCCGGCATTGTGGTTACACTGTCGGCCCAAATACTTCCAGAACAGGCCGCAACCATGGTTATTGCGCCCCGATCGGTGGCTCCGGTCACGCCTAACGATATTCGTTTGTTTACCCTGCTCGCCAGCGTTCCACCTGGCCGGGTGGTTACCTATGGTCAGTTGGCCGATTTTATCGGTGCGCCGCGACGGGCGCGCTGGGTAGGCCAGCTACTCAGACAATTACCGAAAGACAGCAGTCTGCCCTGGCATCGTGTTATCAATGCCCAGGGCAAAATCAGTTTGCCGATTCTTGAAGGTGGCCGCGAACAGGCTGAGCGCCTGCGGGCAGAGGGCGTGCTGGTGTCGGTCGATGGTCGCGTCAGTCTGCGGCTCTATCGCTGGATGCCTTGATGTTCGGCTATTCTTTTATTGGTATTTCAAACAGATGTTCTCTGGCAGGTAATTCTATGGCAGGTAATTCTCTGACAAATAGCTCTCTGACAAATAGTTCTCTGACAGGTCAATTATTACCCACCCTGGCCCTGCCCTGTCGCCATCCGGTTTATGGAGCCGTACCATGCTGACGTCAATTCTGATCGGTTTTGTGTTGCTGCCTTTATTGGTCACAACGTCCATTATGGTGGTTGCCGAGCCTCCCGCCGGGGTGATCGCCTACACTTGCGTCGGCCCACAAGCTCAGGTGCTGCTGGCCTACGACAACGGCAAGAATCGTAATGGCTGGGCGGCCTTTGGCGGTCATGGCGAAGACGGCGAGCGCATTGTTGATACCGCAGCCCGTGAGTTCCGCGAAGAAACCGGTTGTATGTTTGCCACCCCCTTGCCAGCTGATCTTGAAGGTCGCAAGCGTTCAACGGTTGGCCCTTTCTATACTTATGTGGCGGAAGTGACCTACGTTGATCCGGCGTCGATTGCCGCCTCCCAATGCGGTACGCCACGCGAGCGTAAGGACTGGATCTGGGTCAATCTGGAAGATCTGGTGGTTGCCTTGCGCAGCGGCGATGATGTTGCCGACGCCAGTATTCCAGGCAAGCGCTATCCCTTGTGGTTTGCCGGTCGACTGTCGTTAAAACAGGCGCTGAACGATGGTTTGCTGCCAGACTCCAGCGCGGTGTGTCTGCAAAACTAGTTCTCGTCCGGTCACAGCCCTTGCCCACTTATCTTTTGCCGAGGTTATCCTGGTGCTGATTCTGGCCAAAATCCTGATTACGTTTTTGACCGTTGTTTTGCTGGCCCGTGTCGCTGAGCAAATGAGTCCTCGGCATGCGGGGTTATTGGCCGGATTCCCGCTGGGAACCGGCATTGCGCTGTATTTTTTTGGTTGGCAACAGGGTGCAGACTTTGCCGCGACCAGTGCGGTGTTTACGTTGTCGGGATTAACGTCAGCGGTTTGTCTGGCCTGGGGTTATTGGCAGGTGATTCGTCGGCATACCGGTTTGCACTGGGTGCCGGTCGCGGTGATTTTCGGTCTGCTGTGTTTTTTTTCCAGCAGTTGGCTATTACAGCAGTTACCGCCCCATCGCGGCTTGGGTTTGTTGGTGGTGGTCGTGGCTATTGTGTGCTTCCGCACGCTGTTTCGTGCCATTGACGAGACGGCCCTGCCGAGCAGCGATCCTTACATTGGCGCAGACTGGTTCCACAAACCGCTGGTGCGTCTGTTGTTTCGCGCTGCCATGGCAACGTTTACCATTTTGCTGATTACCGGGCTGGCGGATGTACTTGGCCCACAACGCGCCGGATTACTGGCTGCCTTCCCGGTGAGTTTTTTTCCACTGCTGCTGATTTTGCATCTGAGCCAAGGTGCCAGTGTGGTGGCCCGCACCATTCGCCATTACCCGGATGGCCTCGGGGCTTTGGTGGTGTATGCCCTGTGTGTCAGTTATACCTACCCCGTGCTGGGACTGCACTGGGGCACCGCCGTCTGCCTGCTGGCTTCCTCGCTGTATTTGTTTGTTTATGGTTATGTACGGCAGCGACTGCTGCGGTCTGCCGCTTGAGTCTGGCAATCGCGGCTAAATCATGGCTTCGACGTCGAAGCCCTCTTCCCGTAGCCGGGCCATTTTGTAACGCAGCGTACGCGGGCTGATGCCCAGTCGTTCGGCGGCGTCCTTGCGGCTTGGTTCTTCCTTGATGGCCTGCAAGATCAGCTCAACCTCACGATGTTTGAGATCCTGACCCAGACGACCCTCATCCTGAACGATATCGACTTGCACCGTTTCCAGCGGTTGCTCAAGCTGGGGGTGTTTATTGCCGGGCACTGGCGTTAACAGCAGGTCGTTGACAAACAGTTGCGGGCCGGTCTGTAAAATCAGTGCCCGTTGCATGGTGTTGTCCAGCTCGCGGACGTTGCCTGGCCAGCTATGCTGCAGCAGTTTGTGCTCGGCTTCTTTCATCAACTGTGGTACCCGGCGTTTCATTTTATGGGCGTGGTGCGCCAGCAGGCGTTGAGCCAGCGGCAAGATGTCGTCAACCCGTTGGCGTAATGGCAACCACTGCAACGGGAACACACTGAGCCGGTAATACAGGTCTTCGCGGAATTTGCCTTCAGCCACATGATCGGCCAGGTCGCGGTTGGTGGTGGCGATAATCCGTACATCCAGGTTAATGACTTTTTTGCCGCCCAAGCGCTCAACCTGCCGCTCTTGCAGAACTCGCAGTAACTTGGCTTGCAGTCCAGCGTCCATTTCAGAAACTTCGTCCAGTAACAGCGTGCCACCCTGGGCCTGTTCAAATTTACCTGCCGAGGATTGATAAGCGCCGGTATAGGCACCTTTTTCGTAACCAAACAGGATGGCTTCCAGCATATTTTCCGGTATCGCTGCACAGTTAATGGCAACAAACGGCTGTTTATGGCGCTGGGAATGCTGATGGACATAGCGCGCCAGGACTTCTTTACCAGTCCCGCTTTCACCGCTGATCAATACCGTTGAGTCGGTCTGTGCGACACGTTCTGCCATCTGGAACAGTTGCCGGGTGGCAGTGGCAATGCACACTGGCGCCTCTTCTTGTCGGGATTTGGTTGTTCCCTGTGGGCGCACATCAAAGGGCTGCAGTAACGCATCCAGTTCACTTGGCTCAAAGGGTTTCATCAAGTAGTCGCTTGCACCCCGTTGCATCGCCAGCACCGCCTGATTGACATCGCCATAGGCGGTCATCAGTACCATCGGTAGCCAGGGGTGTTCCTCGCGTACATGACTCAGCAAAGCAAGTCCGTCCATTTCCGGCATATTGATATCGGACAGAATCAGATCCGGCTGCTGCTGCAGTGCCAGTATGGCTTGCTTGCCATCGGCAGTGGCAATCACCTGATGCCCTTTCAGTTCGAGACTGTCGACCACGGCTTCACGCAGTTGCGGATCATCTTCCACGACCAGAATAATCATAAGGTTTCCTCAAGGAGTGTCAGAGTCAGTTAACTGGCCAGCGTGGTTATCGACGGCAGACGAACCGCAGCGGCCAGACCGCCCAGATCGGAATCTTCCAGTGTCAGGATGCCACCATGGGCACGGGCAACGGCTTGTACCACTGCCAGACCCAGCCCGGTGCCATTGGCTTTGGTGCTGTTAAAGGGTTGCAGTACCCGTTGCTTTTGCTCGCAAGTCAGGCCAGGGCCGTTATCGGCAATCACCACCGAGATGCCGGGCGCTTGCTGATCGCCGGTCTGACGGGCAGACAGGATCAGCTGAACTTTGGGTATACCGCCATCACGACCGACTTCCAGTGCATTGTTCACCAGGTTCATCAGGCAGCTGACCAGCGCATCGCGGTTACAGCGAATACGGCTGGCCGGGCAGTTGTTATGGATTTCACAATGCCCCTGGTGTTGTGCCAGTGGCACTTCCATAGCGGCCTGAAGATCCTCGATCAGCTCCGCAATGGATATTTCGTCGTGCAAGGGCAATTCGCCGCGAGCAAAAATTAGCATGTCGCGCACCTGATGTTCGAGATGGCGTAACCGCTCCATCAGCTTGCCAGCAAAACGTTCACGGGAAGCATCGTTCAGTTCGACATCAGCCAGATGTCCGGCATAGAGTGTCGCGGCGGCAAGCGGAGTGCGTACTTGGTGCGCCAGTGACGCCACCATGCGCCCCATCGACGACAGTCGCTGATGCTGGGCCAGCTTGCCTTGCAAGGCGCGGGTTTCAGTCATATCAGTGAGCAACACCAGCTGACCGGGTTGCTGGGTCATGGGGGTGGTACGAATCAGTACCCTGCGGCCATTCACCAGCGAGACTTCGTGGCCATCATCATGACGCGGTGCAAAGCAGCGCTGGATAACCCGACGCCAGCGTTGACCAACCAGACTGTCGACGTCGGCCAGCCGTGCCAGCAGTTGTTCAGCAACTGGATTGGCCTTGGCAACGCAACCGTTCTGATCCAGCAGCAGTACACCGGCAGGTAGCAGAGTCAGCAGCTGTTCCAGTTGATTGGCCAGACGCTCTTTTTCTGCCAGTTCTCGCATTCGCTCGGCAGATACCTGAGCCAGTTCGCCGCTCAGTTGTTCAACCTGGCTTTCGAGCTGTTCGCAGGAGTCCGTCAGCTGTTGTGACATACGACTGAACATTTGTAACGTGTGCTGCAGCCCTTGGCGTGCTTGATTGCGACCGCCAGCCGTCATCGCCATAACTGCGGTGGTGTCTTCAATGGTTGGGGCGACACGGGTTTGAACCGAATCGGTACGGGCTGTGGACATCGTCATAAACACCTCACCATTCTGCATTTCTATCGCCAATAAATCAGCGTTCAGGCAGATAAAGCAAAGGCTGTGCCCACTTCTAAAATAAATTTAACTCATTGATATTTATTGACTTTTTATATGGTGATTTTTTATCCGCCAAGATACAGGCATAAAAAAACCGGCTCTACGCCGGTTTTCTATCACTGCAATACCAACTCCCCGAAGGGTCAGGCAAAGTCTTTTTCCTTACGTTGCAAGTTGTACTTGCGCATTTTTTCGACCAGGGTAGTACGGCGAATATTGAGTTTTTCAGCAGCACGAGCAACGACACCATTGGCATCATCCAGCGCCTGCTGTATCAATGATGATTCCAGGTCGGACAAATATTCACGCAAATCCAGTCCGTTTACGGGTAATAATGCGGCGCTTTCCAGGCTGGCTGGCGGCATCATTTCCTGAGCGAGGTCATCGCCAGGCTCACTCGCTGCGGCCAACGCTTCTTCTTCATCGTCTTCAAAATGGCGGAATTTTTTCGGCAATTCGTTGACCCCGACCACACCGTACGGGAAAAGGATCGCCAGTCGTTCGACCAGGTTAGCCAGCTCACGGACGTTGCCGTGCCATTCGTGACGACACAACGACATGATCGCCGCAGAGTTGAAGCGAATTGAGCCTCGTTTTTCGTTCTCCAGACGAGCGATCAGTTCATTCAACAACAGCGGCAAGTCTTCAACCCGCTCCCGTAATGACGGCATTTCGATAGGGAAGACATTCAGACGGTAATAAAGGTCTTCACGGAAGCCGCCGTCTTCAATCATGTTTTCGAGATTTTTGTGGGTCGCGGCAATAATGCGCACATTGGCTTGCAGTGTCTTATTGCTGCCAACCCGCTCGTAGGTATGTTCCTGCAACACTCGCAAAATCTTGACCTGCATACTCAATGGCATATCGCCAATTTCATCCAGGAACAAGGTGCCGCCTTCGGCCAGCTCAAAGCGTCCGGGACGGCTGGCAATCGCACCGGTAAAGGCACCTTTTTCATGCCCGAACAACTCACTTTCCAGCAACTCCGCCGGAATGGCACCACAGTTAACCGGTACAAACGGTTTGTTACGCCGACTGGAATGATAATGGAGGTTACGGGCGACCACTTCCTTGCCGGTGCCTGATTCTCCCAGAATCAATACACTGACGTCTTTATCTGCCACCTGCATGATCAGCTCACGTACCTGCTGAATATGGCGACTGGTGCCGACCAGGCTGCGGAACAGCTGGATGTCACGTCGCTCACTGCGGCCTTCACTATGGGAATATTGTTCGCGATAGAGCTGGCAGCGGTGCAGGCTGTCTAGCAATTTGTTGTAACTGGGAGGAGATTCTACGGTGGCGATCACCGAGCGACGTACGGAGTCCGGGAGACGATCCAGTCCGTGATCACGGCCAAGACAGATAATCGGTGCTGACTTGTCCCACTGGTAAACGGCTGTCATAACACCATGGAACAGGCCTCGACTGTCATCACCGACCAGCACAGCCGAAATATCCTGGCTGTTTTTGGCACGGCGATTGACTTCTTCCTGCCAGTGCTGACTGTCACTGACGATGACTTCTTCCCCGAGAAAATCAAGGATCACCTGCATATCGTGACGACGCTGGTGATCGTCATCGATCAGCAGGATTTTAATTTCTCTCCACATACGCAATCTTCCTTTATTTCAGGCAGTGCCTTATTCCACTTCCACTAAAAAACAGCGAATTCTCGTTGTCTGTTGATGGCTTGACCGGGAGTTGACTGGATAACCAGGGATACTGTCCGTCTGTTCACAAGAGCACTGAACTGTTATTTTTTATTTTTGGTGTCATCCAATTGACTCATGTTGCTCAGTTAAGTGCGTATTTTTGACGAAGTCAAATAATCGACGCAGCAATTCGTCACAAACGTATCTGACGTAACATTAGCACGACGGCAGACTACCCTAACGCCCTATTGTCTTACAATACCTGAAATAAGTATTAGTAATATCAATGACTAACAGACGCCTGGAAGATGACACCCACCATCACCCAAATGTTCGTGGTTGCCCGTCAGGTCGCACTGGTCAGGCCGAGATGTGCGTATTTTCACCCTGATAGCCTGAGAGCGGCTCGCGATTCCCCGAATGAGTCAAATAATCGTCGCGAATACCATCCCAGCCACGTTTGACTTCCAGCATCAAGCTCATGACTTCTTCAATCATGTCGGTATCGTTTGCTCTGGTTGCCTGTAACAGGCGGCGATTCATGTAGTCGTACAGTCGCTCAAGATTAGCGGAAATCTCTCCGCCAGAGCTGTGATCCAGACTGCTTTGCAAGGTGCTGATAATTTCCATAACCCGACCCAACAGGTTGGCTTTGGTAGCCATATCACCCCGTTTAATGGCCCCCTTGCTTTGGGCCATACGGGTTAATGCGGCTTCCATCAGCAGTTGGATCAGGCGATGAGGATCGGCATCCAGTACTTCTGAGGTCGTGTTCACTCGCTGGTATTGCTTGGCGCCCGATGAGTACATAGGGTCTGCTCCTTCCATTGTTGTTCAGCTTCTATTGGCTGTAGCGGCCAAACGGACGTTTTCTTTAACAAGAAGGTTACCGAATTAAGCGATCAAGCACATGCGCCGGGCATCCACTGGCGGCAAACCACTTCCGCCAGCCCGGTAAAAAGTGACCTTCCATGCCACTAGAAAATAAAAAATCCTTATAAATCATGATGATAAAAAATGGCACAAGCCCTGCTTAGGCTATCAGCAGATGATTGCTGTCAATCATCTAACAACCTGGGGAGCCTGCTAATGATCGGCTTGCCGCTACATCGGATCTGAATCACCAGCCACGGAATCCACATCGCCGGGGTATTTACGAGGGCATTTCCATGGCAAACCTGTTGCCACAATCAACCTCCCAGGAATTAACCTCCCAGGAATCAACCTCCCATGCCTGCGCTTCGATACGGGCGCGGTCGTTGTATCTGGCAGCCAGTTCCGCTTACACCCAGGCCGTTGAACATCAGGATGCCTTGACACTGCAACGGGCTTTGATACAGGCCGAACAGGCTTATCAGCTGCAGCCGGAAGATCTTCAGATTATTAATCTGTTAGGCCGTATTTGTATGCGTCAGGGCCAGTTGATACATGCCAGGGATTGGATAGAAGTTGGCCTTGCCATCAAACACACTAGCCCGAGTCTGCTGTACAGCGCCGGGCTGATCGAACTGGAAGACCGACGACCAGCTGTGGCTGAAGACTACTTTTTGCGTTCCTCACAGCTGTCCAGAGTGGCCACCCGAGCGCCTTTTTACCTCGCCCATGTGCGTCTGCAACAAGGAAAATACGCAGCGGCTTTTGAGGATTATCGTCAATTGGTGCGTATCCACCGCGATGATATATTGCTGCAAAGCCGTTTGCTTGAAGCCGCAGCCGGTGCCAGCGTTGATTGCTATTGCCCGGAACTGGCAGCCGAGGTGGTCGATTATCTGCAATTGTCAGGTGACGTTTCTTCACTGTCCAGACTGGCGACACAGCTGTTGCAATACCGCTTTCAGGATCTTCAGCAACACGCCCTGTTGAGCCTCAACCAACTGATACAAGAACCGCTGCTGCTCGCCAGCTTGCACCACACAACCCTCAGTCATCCGCTGCTGGAGCGCCATCTGACCCAAATACGATTCAGCCTGCTACAGGGCTGTATTCATACTCTGGAGCTGGACACTCAATATCTGCCGCTGGTGCTGGCACTGATTAGCCAAACCGGGATAAACGGAGGTTGTTGGGCCGAAACTGATGATGAAGCCAGGCAACTCCAACAGCTGACCCGATTATTGGAGTATTGGTTGGAGCAGGCAGCAGACCAGCAGGATTCAATACTGCCAGCGCTGCTCATGCTGCTGATGTACCGACCGCTGACAGCAACCGGCTTGCTCGACAAACTGTTTGCCATCCCAGATGACTGGCCCGAGCCACTACGGCATTACCTCATCACCCAGATCGATAACGAACAGCGTCAACGTTTGCATCGCCCAGTCATTCCGACCTTTGGTACGCCAGATCAGGCGCTGATTTCCCCGCCGACCTCCAGCCAAAGCGCCACTCGGAACCAGACCCTGCAGGCTGATAACTGCCTGTTTTATCCTCGCTGGCGTCCATTGCAACAGCATCCGCAAGGGAATTATTTTAGTCACCTAAAGTGCCTGTTCCCAATGGCTCTGGCTGCTCTCTCGATCCCCACAGAGCACACAGCGGAACTCTTGGTAGCGGGATGCGGAACCGGTCGGGAGGCCTTCAAACTGGCCCAAAAATTCACTCCCTTGAACGTCACCGCCATAGACCTCAGTCGTGAGGCATTAAGTTATGGCCGTGCACACCAGACCGATATAGATGTATCGATTGACTGGATGCAGGGTGATTTGCGTCAGATCAGCTGGCTGGGAAAGCAGTTCGATGCCATTGAATGTGGTGGTGTACTCCAGCAGTTGCCCAACCCCCTGAGCGGGTTGCTGGCACTGGCCGAAGTACTGAAACCAGGAGGCGTGATCAAAATCACCTTGCACAGCAGGGTGGCAAGACAGGAAATCACTCGCCTGCGCCAGCAACTGGACACAACAGCCATTACATCTGTCACCGGATTGCAGCAGCTACGCTACGCCTTGATGGAAACCGCTCTGGCAACCACTGCAGGCCTCTCGGAACAACAGTGCCAGCAGTTGCTGCAACGACCGGATTTTTACAGCCTCAGCGGTTGCTACGAGCTGCTGTGCCACAACCAAGAGCAGTTATTTGATATCGGCGATGCCATCAGCTGGCTGGCTAACGCCGGACTGCGCTGGGTAGGCATGCAGGCTCAGCCAGAAGCCGAGCAGCTGGCCCGACAGACTTACGGCTGTCCGGCCAGTGAACTGACACCGGAACAGTGGCAGCTTCTGGAAAATCAGTCACCTGCGTTGTTTATCGGCAGGTACCAGTTTTATGCCATCAAGCCTGCCGATGACCTGTGACGGCCGATGACAGATCAACGGATGGTATTGATCCAGTCCGGCAAATCAGCTGTCAGTACTGAACGCCTTGGATCCAGCGTCAAACGTACCGCTAACATAAATCCGAATTCATTAAACTCGGGCGACAAGCCATAGAAGACTCCCCCGCCCAGCTGGGCATGAGGGTCGGTTTGTACCATGCCAAGCAATTCTAAGCCGAGATACATACCGCCAACCTTGTTGTTGGTATAAAACTCCGAACACAGGTTACTTTCCAGTGGCAATAAAGGTGCGCAGTCTTCCTGATGCTGCTGGTAACCAAAGTTAACCTTACCCTGAACCACAAAATCGCGCTGTTCTCGCGTCAGTGCTGTCAGTTCACCACCGTATTTAAACAGCTGCTGCGGACTGAAATAGCCCCCATGCCCCAGCGTAAATTTGCTCAGATTACGGTCAAAACGCTGAAATTTGAAGGTTGGCCCGAGCGTGATACGTTCCCAATCGTCGTTGCTCCATTGCTTTTGCGCCGCCAGATTGAATTCCATTTCGTCATTGGACGCCACTCGCGTACCCGATAACGAGGCACTTTTCAAACCCGCCGATGCGCCAAAATCCTTACCCAGTCCCAAGAAAACCCGCGCTGAAAATCCCTGGCTGTCGACGGCTCCCCAGGAAATGCCTTCGTAAGGGTCATACAAGCCGACGTACGACAGAATCGACTCCTTTATAGGATGGGAAAACAGCTCAAGATTGATATTGCCGCGCTGCATCTGGTAATCCAGCCCCAGATATCCCTGGGTACGTGGCGAGATCGGGGCATTGCTGGGGGTCAGACCAATGGCAAAGTAAGGTGATATACGCCCTTCGTAGCGATAATTCAGCAGCAGGTCGACAGCATTATTAATCTCGGTTGTTGGCGAGTATTGATACGTTTCTTCCTGACCTGGATAGCTACCGACCAGGGCAAAATCCTGCAATGTGCCGCTATTCAAAGTCACACCAGAGAGCTGCAAGTCAAAAATATGACGACGATAACTGAATTCACCATTGAGTAACGGTAAACGCTGGGTATCCAGCTGACTGGTGCCACTGTCGCCCGACCGGAAATAGAACAGCATCCCTCCCAGCAAAGCGGGAGACCCCACACCTTGCAGTTCCGGATACTGCTCCGGAGCCTCGTCGTAAGCGGTTCGATAATGCCCGGTATTAAAAGCTTCCTCACTGTTTTTGGCGCTCAGCAGCTGCTGTAACGGCCCAGGTTGTGCTTCGGCGGCTTTTTCCAATTGCCCTCGATCGGTGTCGTACAGGCTGTAATACAACCCCTGGGCCATGTCTTCGGTAGGATCTTCGCGGTAAGCCCTTTCAAAGGATGTCGCGGCACGTTGCTTGTCGCCGGTGTGGTAGGCCGCCCAGCCATACATGGCTTCATCATCGAGACTGCGCGGGGTGTATTCCGCTGCTTCGTCCAGATACGCCATCGTCCCGAGGTAGTTTTCTTCGTCAAAAGCAGCACTGGCCCGCTGCGACAGAATGCCCCCCAACATATCACGCATCAGCGGATCGCTGAGGTTGCTGCGAGCCAGCGCTTCGGCTTCATCCAGACGCCCAAGACGTCCCTGAATCGTTGCCATTGCCTGTATTGTTTGTTCGGATGGTTCCCACTCATGTGCGCGCTTGAACCATTCATCGGCCTGGATCAATTGCTCATCCCGATAGAGCGCCCAGCCAAAAATCAATGCAAAGCCGCTGTCTCGTTGCTTGATCACTTCCTTCTCAAAATCAGGAATGGCATCAATAACAACACCATCATCCCCATCTTTGGCGGCAACCAATACGCGACTGCGTAACAATGCCCGTTGCATCAGTGACAGACTGGTTTTACTCATGCGATTGCTCTTGCGCGCCGCTTCCGTCTGATAGATGGCATCCATATCTGCCAGCGTCAATTGCTGCTGCGCCCGACGAAAGGTATTCAGCCGGGTGTCATCCGCCTTGCAGTCTTTCATCATCGACAGATAGATCTGGCGCGTGCTTTCCAGATCGTTCGATTCATAGTAGGCGTCTGCCAGCGTCCAGAGGTTGTAGTATTGTCCACAGGTAAATAATCCGGGATCACGCTGCGACAAATAGATAATGCTGCGCCAGTTTTCGGTCGCTACCGCCTGATCCAGTTCCTTTTTGTTTTTCCCTGCTTCCAGCAGTTCCAGCATCTTGCGCGGCGGATTCCACTCCGGGTAATTCTGCTTCAGTTCGGTAATTTTGCTGTCCATACGCTGGTACTGTTCCATTTGCAGCCACTGCCACAAACGTAACTCTTCGCGTCCTAACGCCTCAGCCGCCGGATTAGGGGCTGCCTGTGTCTGAGGTACCCGGATTTTGGTGGTTTCTGCCGTTGGCAGATCATCCTCCAGAACATTGGTTTGACCTGAGGTGCTGACTGCCAGTAAAAAAGTATCACCACGAACAGCAGTAAAGGGATCAGCCACATCCTTCGCTGCGCCAAACGCCACATGAGTCGACGAAATCATCAGGCCACCTAGCAGCCAGGGACGAAGTGTGGACAATGTCATTGCAGAAATCGCTCCTTGTAAGCCACCCGGCTGAGTAACAACAGGCTGGCTGAATAATAATCCTGACCTTTGAGGTCTTTGGTGAGTGCCGTATCAGGGGCGGCAACCGAACCGGTGCTCTTGGCGTTATCGATTGCCCGATCGGTCAGCTGCCAGATGGCCCGAAAACCGTCAGGTGCCGGATACTCGGCTTCCTGGCCGGAGACCACATCAACCCAGGCTGGCATATAACTACGCTTGCTGGTTTGTTGCCAGAACGATTGGCTGTTGTGCAGCAAATCAGACGTGTATTCACCCGACCACACCAGATACAGAGGCAACCGTACTGCCTCGTAACCAAAACGTGACGGGTGGTCAGGGGCCGGAATCGGTGCTGTGGTGGCGGTTATTTCAACCCAGTCTGGCGGCAGCTTCCAGTCGCCCTGAGACATAATACGGGTGAGCTGTTTGCCACTGTCCACCAGTGCCTGCCAGCGGCTGTCCGGCACCAGACGATCAAGCGCCTGCAATGCCGGGTAAACCCAGTACGACAGGTTAATCTGCCACCGGTCTTCGTGGTGAAAGCCATATTCACCCGGTAACAACACGGTGTTGTCTCCGACCTTGAAGACCAGTTTTTCGAGAATATCCTGCGCAATCAGACGGGCGGCTTCACGATAATCCGGGTTATCCCAACGCTCTGAGGCGCGGAGTAATGCCCAGGCAATCAGCAAGTCGCCATCGGTCGCATTGTTTTTATCCTTGACCCCGTCTGCGGGTGACCAGCTCCAGGCAAACAGCCGATCATCCCGTATCTGCAAATGGGTACGGGTCCAGCTCCAAAGCTTTCTGAAACCTTTGCGATCACCGTAGGCCGATGCCAGCAACATCGCATAACCTTGGCCTTCCGAATGACTGATGCCCTTGTTACCGCTATCCACCACAGCTCCATCAGCTTGTACAAACGCCTGTTTATACTGCTTCCAGCCACTGTCCATCATGGCCGCCGGCTTACCGGCACCACAGGAAGCGGTGACTACAACGCAGAGATAGCAAAACGCTTGTACCAGAGGATGCATTAGTGATGAGTTTCCCTGAAACGTTTTAATAACCAGCGAATAAACAGGGCAAGTAGCAGCAAGAACACCAGCAACACGCCGATAAACACCCAAGGGTCGGAAGAGAAGTGGTAAATCAGCCAGTTGGAGAAGCGTGGCTTGCCTATATGGTAGCGCTCACCCAGGGTACGGGCGTAGACATCTTCTTCACCAGCCTTCCAGGCGGTCACATCACCCTGAACGTTACTCCAGATTTCCGGTGTAATCAGTTCCCGTGACGTCTCCAGCAAGTTTTTACCCGACCCGGCAGTAAACAGCGTCACGGTATTACCGTAGTCTCCTCCCTGGAACTGCATCAGCAAGCCAAAGTCACCCAGGCCATTGCCTTTCAAGGTCGGGTTAACATAATTGAATTCACGGGTGCCAAATTCATCGGCATTGATCCACAAGCGCGAGCCTTCATAGCGAGGTTGCTGACCAACCCCGGCGGCACGGGCATATTGCAGCAGACTTTCTTCTCCCAGCTTGATCGGCGCCAGTTTTAACAGATCGGCATCGAGGGTTTGTACCGTACCCACGACAATCAGATTGCCACCATCAACACCACGAAAATCGCCAATCCGATATTGCAGATCCGTCGAAACATGGCGCATCACCTCTGCCAGCTTGCCCATCAAGGTCCAGGATGCAGCCAGCACATCAGAGTCATTACTGCCCAGACCCACGACTGTCGTTTCGCCATCATCATTAAAGCTGTAGGGGAAGCCGGTCGTCGCCATCAAACGCATGTTCGGCATCTGCACATAGCTATCCAGGCCGTTAAACTCGATGGTGGTGTCGTCGTACAGGGTAAACAGCAAATTATTATCGTTTCGTATCTGGCACTCTGCAGAGTTGTCCGTAATCATGCTCGCGGCAAAGGTAATCGTATTCATACCGGGCTTGAGTGACCGGGTAGGGATGCTGATGGTATGACGGCGCACGGCCTCACCCTCGACCTCACTAAGACGCACCACGTTTTCAAAACGACCGTTAATAAAAATATTAAAAACAGAATCACCGCGCATGCCAGCACCGTAGGCAAAGTGCAGATTCAGTTCAACATGGCTGGTTTCAGAAACATAGACGTCTGGCGGTAACATAATCTCGACATCGACACTGCCCCCTCCGGCACCGCGCATGGTGGTTGTCTCATAGCCGAAATCATATAGCCGATAGATCGAGTTCTGGGACACCATGTCCGCAGCTGCAAATCGTGGCAGATGATCCATCCTCAAACCGGAAAAATTGGCGGTCGCCTGGTCTGGCAACGGGAAATTCAGGTAACCCAGAATACGCGCCGCCGTAGCGACGTCTTCCGGCTTGATGCCGGAAACGACCAGAATAAATTGTCTTGGATCCTCATCCATGGGGAAAACACCGAGATAAGGGCCAGAGACGGTATTGGCCCAGCTGCTGCCCAACATTTGCTGTAAATCAGCCTGGGTTCCTACAATGATCGCATCGCGCCCACGCAACGGTTTCTGATCGAGATAAGGAAAGCGGTAATTCTTCAGTCGCTTGTTATCTGTGGTGTTCTGATACTGCAGTACTTCATGAAAAATTTGCGGCGTTTTGTATTCCAGGTGAACCGCAGCGGCCTGAGAAACCATAGCGCCCCAGGTTGCGTATTCTGACGTTGGGAAAACCGGTGTTGCCACCGTCAACTGATAATCGCCCAGCCAGCGCTGGTCGAACAGGGAATCAATGCCGGACAGTTTCGGATTGACTTGCGCCAGCTCACCTTCAAATTTCACATAGGAATTCTGCGTATCAATCTGGGACCAGAGTTCCGGGGCGTCAGGATCCTCGCAATCATAGGTGTAGTGTTGGGCAATGTTGAAAGAAATGCGGTTATAGCCCGGTTTGAAACGACTACTGGGCAAACGAATATCCGCGACCCCTTCTGGACGGGCCGGATTAAGGGGGATCTGAGCAACAACATTTTCATTCAGTTTGACGACCAGTTGGGATCGAGCTCCAACCAGGGCAATGGAGTTGACGTACTCAAGGTGCAAGACCACCTTGTCGGGCACCATCCGTTGCGACAAGGGTATATACACCGGATAGATGGTTCGCGTGCCACGGAGGTCAATAGGGTTTGTCTGGCCAACCAGCTTGGCTAATGTCATGGTATTCGGAGGTAACGCCGCATTGCTGGCACCCAGAGCCAGAGTTGCCCAGCTCAGCAGACCAGCGCCAAAAAGCGTCATGAACCAAGCGCGAAATAAAGACTGCATCATTTTGTCATTTTTCCGTTACTTAAATGGTACGAAACACAGCATTGCCAACCGTTTCGCGCGATAAATCGGTACTTTCGTTTACCTACGTTCGTCTACCTACTTTTTTGCCTACTGACTTTCGGCGCCCCGGAGCTTGCGCCTCATGGCCGCCACAAAATCAATCCATAGTTGCCTGAAATGCGCTGCCGAACTGATGGCACCAGAACTGAACAAAAACCAGAGCGTTTCTCTTACCGAGAGGGTCGGCATGCGCGATGCCCGTTCCTTCACCCAGAGCTCGCTATCGCCATACACAAGCGCAACCAACTGCCGTTTTTGATCCAGATCGTGGAGCTCCATCTTGAGCCCGAGCACCACACTGCCATCCGATTTATCCACCGTGGATGTTACCAGCCCAGGTAGATTAACGTCCGCTTTCATTGCCACACTGTAGGCACGAACCACAATTTCCAGCCCGCGCAGGTCAACATCCAGTTTTTGGTACACACTGCCCTTGATACGAACCCCCACACCGCCGGATGACATATCCACGATCGTTGCAGGTACTGACTTGCCATTCACGATCACTCTGGCCGCAATATCAGCCGTTACCCTGGGATCCTGACGGCGCTGTTTTAATTCATACAATGCACCAATGGCACAAACCATCAACGACAGGTTAAAGGACTCCCAAAACATGGTGATCAGAATCACGTCACTATCTTGAGGTACAACATGCAAACGGATAAGACCTGCAATCAGAGAGGCAATATTAAAAGCCAGCAACCAGTAAAATGGCCCGGCCAGAGAAGTAATAAAGTTTTCATCCATAAACTCCCCTTTCGGAGTCACCGCGAATTCAGGCGATCGGGGACTTTTAATGACCTCAAGAATCGCTGGCAAGGAATATAACGACTGCATCAATTCGTACAATTCGGATACCAGCGCCCAACGATAACGACCAAACAAAAAGTCAGTCACAATCAAGGCACCCATCAAGTGTGGCAGAGCGTACGAGAAAAACTCCGTCATATTGGCGTCGTAGATCTTCAGGCCGAAAAACAGGTACGCCGACGGTGCAACAAGGAAGGTGGCCCGTGCAAACGGAAAGAACCAGAATCCCGAGCTGCTGGTGTAACAAAGCCGCTGCCAGGGCTTTAGCCCTTTGAAGAAAAGTGGGTTTTTCAGTATAAAAATCTGCACCATACCCTGCGCCCAACGCATCCGCTGTACCACAAACCCGGAGTAGGTTTCAGGTTGCAGGCCAGCAATCATTGGACGATTGACATAAGCGCTTCGATACCCTCTGGCATGCAGCAAAAACGCGGTTTCTGCATCCTCGGTAATGGAATCTCCGGAAATACCGCCCACTTCCAGCAGGTATTTTCGACGAATCAGTGCGGCAGAGCCACAGAAGAAAGATGAATCCCAGAAATCCAGGCCTTCCTGAATTACCCCATAAAACATCTCGTTTTCACCCGGCATTTTGCCGTAGGTTTGAAGGTTTTTTTCGATAGGATCCGGATTGATAAAAAAGTGCGGACTTTGTACCAGGAACATTTTCGGATCATCAACCATGATACCGACCATGCGTTCAAGAATATCCTGCGTTGGCACATGGTCGGCATCAAGAATCAATACATGCTCACCGGTGGTTTTTTCCAGTGCGGCATTAACATTACCGGCCTTGGCATGGTTATTCTTTTCCCGTGTCAGATAAGTTGCACCGATACGTTCACACATCGCTTTAAGTGTATCGTGACGTTCCTGCGAACTGCGTGCCCGTTCCGGGTCATCCGAATTTCGACGCCCCAATGTACCACCATCGTCCAGCAGACAGACATTCAATTTGTCTTGGGGGTAATTAATCTGCAAGGCAGCCAGCAAGGTAATTTCCAGCATTTCTTGCGGCTCATTATAACTGGGAACAAAAATATCAACGGTTGGTATCTTGTCCGGATCGTCCGGCAATGGAATATGCTCTCGCTTGCGCCCCTGGATATTTACAAAACTACCCAAAAAAGAAATGATAATACCGTATATCTCAGCCATAAAAAGAATCAGCATGCAGATAAAACTGAGCAAATCATAATAGGTAATCGTTTCTTGCTGACGCCAGGCAAAATAGCGCATGGAAACAAAAAACGCGGTAATCAGAATAAGAATCCGCAGCAGCCGACGAGTTTCAATAGAGCCGTTATTTTGCATGACTCTGTTTTCGAACATCCGCAGTATAATGACGACGCCAACCAGACCGTAAGCCAAAATCGCCTGGGATGTTACATCCACTCGTAACTGGGACACGTACAGACTGAGCAGGACAGCCAGCAAGCCCAGCCCCCCCAGCAACCATCCTCGTAAACGATCCGACAAATCGATCCCCTTTATCCCTCGAATGACCCTTTTTCAGGCACTGCTAGCAGCAGCCAGAATCAAACACTTTTTGCCTCGAGACTGGCCATTGAATTTACAGTTTTTAACATACTCATACGACAAAATAGAACAGAGACATGACAATTGCAAAGTAACACGCACCAAAATAGTCACATGCCAAGTCACTTATATATGGATCGCTGCAAATTCAATCTTCTATGCGCGCGCATACTAACAAAAAGTTAAAGCACACCAGAATGCCACAGCAGGGCTTATCCGCAAAAAAGACCCGCAAACCATCCCAAAGTGGTCAGAAACCCGAAAACAGTGGACAAGCCGATCTCCCAAATATCTGAGTTTACGGGCCAGAAGCCTCGCTGCGAAGGATCCGTATTGCCCTTCCTGTTGATCCAGGATGACAGCGCCAGCCCATTCAGTTACGTTACGTAGGTCACGGCAATATAAAACCGACCAGGCTGGCATATTTTTCCGGCACCCAAAAGCTGAAGCCCTGCCCATACTCCTGCAGCAACACTGTCATCCAACGACGTGACGCAGTCGTACGCTCAAACACAATCCTCGTCCGGCCACCCTGCTCTTCCAGTCGATACCCTTCCAGACTGATCAGCAATGGCTCGGACTCTCCTTCCAGCAACAACGTCACCTGAATACTTCGTTGCTGCTTGTCCAGCTCAACGTGTTCTACGGTTCCGGCACCTGCCAGTTTTTTCTCGATCAGGGCAGTCAACCCCTTGTTAATCATGCTGCCAAACACGCCGCTACCACTCCATCAAAAAGCAGGCATCATACCTCATACAAAAAAGATTAGATTGCTAATACCTGTCAGACACCCCTGTCACAATAAGCAACGAATAACACGTTCGCGGGAGCCACTGGCCATTCTCTGCGGTCAACGCCTTGCCTGGTGAATTTTTCACCCGCAACAGGCTTCGTTCTATCATTGAGAACGACTCCTAATCCAGAGTAATCAAGCGCTTGCAAACACAAGTAAATGAAACACTCGGTTGCAGGAGTACTGCCACAGCACTGCAACATTTGTCTCGTTTAGAGGTATGATTACAAAAATCAATTATCTGACGTCTGGAGTGTTCCAGAGCGAGCCGTGCAACATGCTGCCCCTGAGTTAGCGACGAGTTCCCGGAAAATGGGCAGGAACCCTTACTGCCTATCGGGATTAGACCGGCAGCAGCAATATACATTAGTAGCAGTCCTCCAGAGGACAGTTGTACGGATTCCACAGTCTGTGTATAAAGCCCCGGCTCTGCATCAACTTACCCGACCACCTGTATAACTGTCATAGTTGTATGGTTTGGGACGGCAGGCCACAAGCCTGGAAGTTGATCGCGACAGGAAGATTCGGTGTGGCCCGGCTTCCTGATAAAACGACTTTCTGATCAAAAGGCGAAATCGTAATGACTACACAACAGGTCGATATACTCCTGGTTGGCGGAGGAGTAATGAGTGCGACCCTGGGTACGCTGCTGAACAAGCTCGATCCGGCGCTCAAACTCACAATGGTAGAACGTTTGGATCATGTTGCTCACGAGAGCACCGACGGATGGAACAACGCAGGCACCGGTCACGCTGGCTACTGTGAACTCAATTACACGGCGGAAGATGACAGCGGTAACATCAGCATCGACCGGGCATTAACCATCAATGCCAATTTCGAAATATCCCTCCAACTCTGGAGCTACCTGGTCGAGACGGGAGGTCTCCCGCAACCCGACCAGTTTATTAATGCCACGCCTCATATGAGCTTTGTCTGGGGCGAGAAAAACGTTGCCTTCCTGCGCCAGCGTGCGGAAAAAATGTCCGCGCACCATCTATTTAAAGACATCGAATTCAGCGAAGACCCGGAAGTACTCAAACAGTGGATGCCATTGGTGATGGGTGGCCGCGACCCCAATGAAAAAGTGGCTGCTACCCGTATATCCTACGGTTCCGATGTCGATTTTGGTTCACTGACACGTAACCTGGTTGGGCAGTTGGAACAGCAAGAGAATTTTGATCTGTTGTTGAATCATGAAGTCATTGATTTCGAGCGCCACCAGCAACAGAAACGCTGGACGGTCACGCTGCGAGATCGCCTGTCTGGCAAAACAAAAACAGTGAATACCGGTTTTGTCTTCCTCGGCGCTGGCGGCGGTTCCCTACCCCTGTTGCAAGCTTCTGGTATAGAAGAAGCCGAAGGTTATGGCGGTTTCCCTGTCAGCGGTCAGTGGCTGGTATGCAAGGACGAAAAAATCGTCTCGCAGCACCATGCCAAGGTGTATGGCAAAGCCCCCATTGGTGCGCCCCCCATGTCAGTGCCACACTTGGATACTCGTATCATCAATGGTGAACCAGCCTTGCTGTTCGGCCCCTACGCCGGCTTCACCACCAAATTTCTGAAATCTGGTTCCAAACTCGATTTACTCAAGTCCGTCAGCGCTGACAACCTGTTCCCGATGATATCGGTGGGCATGAACAATATGGATCTGACCAAATATCTGATCAGCGAAGTCATGCAATCGCACGATGATCGTGTCGAGACCTTGCGCGGATACTTTCCTGACTGCAAGTCCAGTGACTGGTCGCTGGCTCATGCGGGGCAGCGAGTTCAGGTCATCAAGAAAGACGCCAAGGGCAAGGGCAAGCTGGAATTTGGCACCGAACTGGTCGCCGCTGCCGATGGCTCATTAGCCGCCCTGCTCGGCGCATCCCCAGGGGCATCCGTCGCAGTTTATGCCATGTTGGAAGTGTTGGACAAATGCTTCGCAGAAAAAATGACGGGGGAATGGCAGCAAGGTTTAAAAACCATGATTCCATCCTACGGCGAGTCACTGATAGAGAACAGCGAACTGCTTGAGCGCATTCGTGAGCACACGCTGAGCACGCTGAAACTGAAACCATAACAGCCGAATTTCTCTTCTTTTAAAAAGCACCGTAACGGTGCTTTTTTTTTGCAATTTCCCTTCTTTTTTAACCGCCTAAAAGACGCTAGCAGGATCGACCGGCTTATTACTTCTGCAGAACAAAATCAATGAGTTACGTCAATCCTACCAACGATATTCTCACTCGCTAGCAAGCCTTCCACTCACCGTAAAACAAGCCAAATACCGTCAGAAACCTACTCCATTTATCCTGAATTTGGCACCGCTTATCACTTCATTCAAAGAAATTATTTTTTTACATAACTACCCGGTATTTACGAACAATGCAGCAGAGCAAACAAACCCATACTTTGGCGCCAGATCTTTACGTGATCCATAGAGCAAACTCAAAAAGAGCTAGTCACTGGAATTAAACGCCTATTATCAACGTCAAGATACGTCATAAAATACAGATAATAGGGCCAGCATGGGTTCATAAGTGACCCAAATTACCCGTTTGCAAGCGATAAAAGCCCATGTCATATTCGGCCACTATCAGCCACTTATAGTGTAACAAGCACGCTGGCTGACTGGTTTAAAAAGGAGTCTGAACCATCATGTTGTTGTCTTCACTTCATCTGTACCGCCGGCTTGCACCTGGCCCTTCCCAAGCAGGCTTCACCCTGATCGAGCTGATGGTTACCATCGCCATATTTGGCATCATCATGTTTGCAGCAGCACCATCCCTCAGCAGCTTTCTGAGCCGCTCCGAACTGACTGCGGAAGCCAACCGTTTTATGGGCGCACTGGTTTTCGCCCGCACCGAAGCGGTCAAACGCAATACCAATGTGGTGCTATGCCCCAGCAAAGACCAGACAAGTTGCAACTCCAGCAACTGGGCCGATGGCTGGATCACCTTTCAGGACACCGATGGCAGCGGCACGCTGGCGGCGGATAACAGCGAAGAAGTCATCAAGTACGCAGACGCCGCATCCAGCGTCAATATCTACCCGGATTCGGAATTTGCCGCAGCGATCCGCTACAAGGCCGACGGCAATATCACTAACAACCCTGGCAAGGTCGTTATTTGCTCCAACAAAGCACCAGCCGCTACTAACGCCCGCGAAGTCGGCATCGCGTCTGGTGGGCGCACCAGCATCACCGCCACCCAAAAAAGCGACTGCTGACGGAGACCTTTCATGTATCCAATAACTCATTCCGCTCAAACAGCAAAAGCACCACAAGGGCAGTCCGGCTTTGGCTTGGTTGAAGTACTGGTCTCCATTGTGATTGTTTCGATCGGCTTGCTCGGCCTGGCGGGCTTACAAACCCGTGCCCTGCAAGAAAATAACGCAGCGTATCTACGCTCGCAGGCCAGCATTCTGGTCTACGACATGTTCGAACGCCTGCGCTCTAACAGCAAATATGCTGCGACCAATAACTACAATACCGCGACAGCCACAACAACGGATGACGGGCTGGCAGCGGCTGATCTGAAAGACTGGCAAAGCGAAATCACACGCACCCTCCCCAGTGGCAAAGGCGTTGTCTCCTGTTCTACCGATGCGATTACCGCAGTCACCATGTGCGGCGTCACCATCAGCTGGTACGACCACTCTGTTACTGAGGATCTCGACGACGATGGCGACATTGAAGATGACCGTACTCTCAGCATCAACATGGTTGCCGTCTTATGAGCAATAGAAAGGTAATGTCCGCTAAATCCCGCGGCTTTTCACTGATCGAGTTAATGATCGTTCTGGTACTGGATGCAGTGATTATTGCTGGCGTTTTTTCGGTATTCCAGAGTAATCAGAGCGTCTATCGTACCAACGATGCCATGGCCCGATTACAAGAAAATGTCCGCATTTCTTACGACTACCTGTCCAGAGAGATTCGCATGGCGGGTTCCGGCTATTCCTGCCTCAGCAGTATTGATGCAATGTATAACATGCTCAAAGATGCCACAGGTTTTGACCAGCAGTTCGGCACCATCGTGCAGGGTTATGACAATGGCAACAACCTGCCAACGGAAATTTCTACCGACGTCAAAACAGGAACCGATGTGTTGGTGGTTCGCGGTTCCTACGGCACCGGCTCCAAGCTCGAAGGCACCATGAATAACAATTCTGCCGTACTGCGCACCACGGTAATGGATCCAGCACCCTTCGGGGGCAGCGATATTGTTGTGATCACCGATTGCCGGACAGCCTCTATCTTTCAAGTGACACACTATACCGAGAGCAATGGCACCACCGTACACAACACCGGTAACAGCACCACCCCAGGCAATGCCACCAAGAATTTTCCTTACGCCTACTCTGCCGGTGCCTCCGTGATCAAGGTACGCACTACCAGTTATTACGTCGGAACCAACGACGACGGCAATAGCGCCCTGTTTGTACGCAACACCGATGCAGGCAGCGCGGAAACCCATGAAATAGTCGAAGGCATTACCGATATGCAACTGGAGTACGCCGTAGACACCAATAGTGACGGATACCCCGATGAATACAAAACAGCCGCCGCTATCACGGCAGGCAAGTGGGATCAGGTCATTAGTGTACGCGTCAGCCTGCTGGCCGAAAGCCTCGAAGACAACATCACCGACTCCAAGACCCCTTATCAGTTTTATCAGCGTGAGACCGACGGCACCCTGACAGAAATAACCCCCACAGACCGAAAAATTCGCCGCAGTAGCAGTTTCGTCGTCGCGATTCGCGGTCGCTTGCAGTAACAGATGAAGCAATACACCCGACCAGAGCAACAGAGGCATAGCAACATGTCATTCCACAAGGCAGTGGCCCTTCGGCAGCAAGCAACAGCAACAGCGCTCGCATCCCACCAAAGCGGATCCGCGCTTATCGTCAGCATTATTGTCCTGCTGGTACTCACCGTTGCCGGTATTTCGGCGGTGCAATCAACCACTCTCGAAATTCGTATGGCGTCGAACAACGAAGATCGTAACCGGGCATTCCAGGCGGCAGAATATACGCTGGATCAAGCCAAAGCCTACGTTCTCGCCCTGGTAGAACAAAACAAGATTGCCGACACCTTCGGCGTCAACAAGGGCATGTACAAAACCCTGACGGTTTCAGACGGCAGCGGTGGCGGGCAAGGAACTGATAACTGCGACACCTCCACTCCCTGGCTGGCAAAAAGTGCCACATGGAACGATGACGACTCCGTCAGTCTGTACAGCTACAACAGTGACACTCAAACCGCACTGGCGGCTCTGAAGCTGTCCAAGTCACCCCGCTTTATGATCGGCTACGACAACGACACCGACACATCCAGCCTGTGCTACACCAGTGCCGATGCCGAGGGCTATTCCAACAGCCTTGGCAGCACTGGTGCAGCGCGCCAGACCGACCGCTTTACCATCACCGTTGCAGGCTACGGCTCCCAACCCACCACCCGCGTGCGCTTACAAGCCGTATACAGCGTTTTGCACTAGGAGGTTTATTGATGAAACCGCTTCGATATCTTGCTCATCTGATTGTACTGGCTGCATTTACTCACCAGACCCTGGCGGGTGCCTGTGATCCGGTCACATCGACCTCGCTGGAGGCCGGTGCCTTTGCTGTGCTGGAAGACGGAACCGTCAGCATAGGCAGCAGCGGGGATTCAAAAACTTGCCAGGTGACCTTTTCTGGAAGTTCAACGGTCAACGTAGGCAGCAGTAATCTCTACCAGGGAGACCCGACTAAAACAGATTGTGGGCTAACAGCCAGTGATACAACGCTGGATCCTCTGACCCTGCCCACTTTTTTAACAACATCCAGTTCTGCCATTTTCAGATATAAAAACGATGGCGATACCTTTCAATATCCCAGCAACTGGTATCGCTACAATAGTAGTCAAAAGCTATTTTGTGTTAATGGTAGTTCTCCTTGTACCACCGATATTGGCTACAACACTGCTGATAGCGATCTGGGCAACTTTCTTCTCAGCATCCAGAAAAGTGGCAATACCTACACCGCAACATTCGATAATCGCTCGGGCAGTGAATGGCAGGAAATAGAAGGAGGAACAGGCAGCAAAGGAGAAATGTACTTTAACTATTACGTCGATCCTGACCCCACAATACCTGAACTTCCCTACCGCATCAGCTATCTGAATATATCTAACACCGACGTGGTCTACTTTGAACCCGGCACCTACTATATCGATAAAATGGTTCTGACTGACCGAGTGACCATCAAGGTTGCCATGACAGAAACAAACGGTGATAAAGCAGGTGATGGCAGCGGAGTCGTAAAACTGCACCTGTATGATGGTACATCCTTCAAAGGTAATGGTTCCTGCATCAATGTCGCCGGTTGCGAGAATGGCAATGCCAGCGCCCGTGATACCACGCAATATCCGGAACGCCTGCAAATATGGGTGCACAACGGTGATCTGACAATAAATGACCAGGCGCAAATCGCCGCTGGTATTTATGTTGCCAATGGCACACTTGAGATCAAGGCAAATTCCCAAACCGCCTTTATTGGCGAAGCACTCGCGAAAAACATCCAGGTCGGCAACAGCTCAGGTGTAGAATACGCCTATCAGGACACCGGAATGTTCACCGAACTGTACACGGCTGCCGCTGTCGACGTGACACCAAACGACGGCATCTACAGCCTCGCGGCTCCAGCGGTCACTAGCTCCGCTAATTACGGCGACTTGACCTATATCCCCTATCAGACCGATGACACCTCAGATGCCGTCACGGGTGGTAGCGGTATTACCGGCCACTTGATGGCATTCAAACTGACCACCAGTGGCACCAGTAGCACAGCTACCTGGGATGCCAACGACAAAATGACAACCTCTCTGCGCGAAGAACGCCTCTGGTCAACGGATGCTTCCGGCACACTGGTGAAATTTAAAAACCTGGATGTCGCCGCCTTTGGAGCACTCAGCACATTGAGTACCACTCAGATCAAAAGCTACACCATCACACCTGACTATGCTGATGGTACTTACCTCGGCAACCGGGATTCTTCCGCCTGGATCGGTGCACCCTACACCACCCAACCCGTCATTCTGGATGATCTGGTGATTTTTCAGACCGATGACGGTTTTATCTACGCCGTTGACCGCAGTGACGACGTCAATACTGGCGGACAATTAAAATGGGGGTTTATGCCCCGACCATTGGTTACCGACCTGGATGACTACACAACCTTTTATACCCAGCACACAATGGAAGGACAAATTGCAACCATTGGCGATAACATCATTGTTGGTTCTGCCAAAGGCGGTGCCATGCACTATGCCTTGAAACTAACATCCGGTGGTGATCTGGACAGCGTGCTCTGGGTGGAAGAAAGCAGCGGCGACAATCCTCATCGTCCGGTAACCTTCACCAGTAACAACAAGCAATACGCCATGTATATCACCAACAACACCGATCTGGTAGTAAGGGAGCTGACATCTGGCTCAAGTAAAACCGTTTACGATTTATCAAGTAAAACCAGCAAGGCTACCACCGCACCACTGGCTTACCAGTACTTCGCAGTCAGCGGCAGCAGCAATTTGGAAAATCTTGAAGTCTCTTTTGGCGATAACCAGGGCAACGTCTATAGCGCAGTGCTGATCGACAGTGGCTCGATGAAAGGCAGCTTGTCCTGGAAGCTGACAGGGAACATAGGCACCTCATCTACGGTGCAGAAAAACGTACTCTGGTTACAGTCGGCTACTCTCAGAGGCGAGGACTACATGGTGGCTCAAACCACAGAACGCTTAAAAGTCTTTCGCTTGCCCGCTTCCGAGACCAGTTGGCGACCCGACTGGATCAGTATGATCGGTGAATCCGGCTCTTGGAACGACGCCGGCACCACCTACACCAAAGAGACCGACCATAGCTCCAACTACGAACATATTCAGCTACTGGAATCCGACGTCACCATTACGGATCAGGTAGAAATTGCCGCCAGCGTGATCTTCTTGCCACTGCAACGAGATACCGAAGCCAGCTGTGATGCCTACTATTATCTGTATTCCCTCGACACTGGACTGTTTCCGACCAACGTTTTGCACCGTGATGCATCGGTGGATGGCAGCAACGTCAAAATTGGCACCGGCAAAGCATTCACACCCGCCGTCATTTCCATTGGTGGCACGCCTACCCTGCAAGGCCATAGCGAAGAAAACACATCCCAGAGCACGACCACCGGAGAGACAATCACCAATCTCGGGCTCGATAACCCATTTACATTTACCACTGGCGACCAGGGCTGGTCTGGTTGGAGGGAACTGCTTGATGAATAACCTGAGTCCACGACGCTGCGCTGCGCGGGGCGTCACTCTGATCGAGCTGATGGTGACCATCGCGATTATTGGCATCCTGTTTGCTATCGGCATTCCGAGTTACCGCAATTACGTGATCAAGACCAACCGAAATGCCGCCACCTCCTGTTTACTGGAAATATCCCAGACACTGGAAAAACGGTATGCAGCGGCCACCAAATACAGCGGTGCTACGCTAAAAAACAGCTGCATCGACGACGTCAGTGATAGCTATAGCATCAGCTCAACCCTGGGCACTCACACCTACACATTAAAAGCGACTCCCACTGCCAGCCAGACTGACTGGGCCTGTGGCATCCTGACCTATAACGAGGCTGGCAACAAAGGCCTGGAAACCTATAACAGCTTGAAAGGCACCAATGATATCTGCTGGTATTGACCCCAAGGGTACTAAAAGACTGCATGGCAGGGATTTTGTACCACTGCCATGCAAGACCATGTAAGCGGTTATCCACCACCCATAAAAAACGGCGCCGAAGCGCCGTTTTTTATGGGTGTAAACACATCAACATAACGCTGGTCTGTTAAGCACCAAAGTAACTGATCATCACACCAGCAGCCACCGCAGAACCGATAACACCGGCAACGTTGGGGCCCATGGCATGCATCAACAGGAAGTTCTGAGGGTTGGCATCCAGGCCGACTTTGTTGGACACTCGCGCAGCCATAGGTACAGCGGATACGCCCGCAGAGCCAATCAGGGGGTTGATCGGATCTTTCGATAACTTGTTCATGACTTTGGCCATCAGTACACCCGCTGCCGTACCAACACAAAAGGCCAACATGCCCAGAATCAGAATGCTCAGGGTGTCAAAGTTCAGGAACTTGTCTGAACTCATTTTCGACCCGACACCCAGCCCGAGGAAAATAGTCACCACGTTGATCAATGCGTTCTGGGCAGTATCACTCAGACGATCGACCACACCGGATTCCTTCATCAGGTTACCGAAGCAGAACATCCCCAGCAGCGGGGCAGCAGAAGGCAGCAACAGAGCAACCAGCACCAACAAAGTAATCGGGAAGATAATCTTCTCGGCCTTGCTGACGGTACGCAATTGCACCATCTGGATCTTGCGCTCTTCAACGGACGTCAGTGCTTTCATAATCGGCGGCTGGATCATCGGCACCAGTGCCATATAGGAATATGCCGCGACTGCAATTGCACCCAGCAGTTCTGGTGCCAGCTTCGATGCAATAAAGATCGAAGTCGGACCATCTGCACCACCAATAATCCCGATGGCGGAGGCTTGCTGCATGGTGAAATCCATCACACCGATGTCAGTAAAGAAAGCGGCACCAAACAGAGTGCCGAAAATACCAAACTGCGCCGCTGCGCCGAGCAACAGGGTTTTCGGGTTAGCCAGCAACGGACCAAAATCCGTCATAGCGCCCACGCCCATAAAGATCAGCAACGGAAACAGTCCGGTTTCAATCCCGGCATGGTAAATGTAGTACAGCAATCCAGCAGGTGAATCGAGGTGTCCATGGGCATCAAATACCGGACCGGCATAAAAACCGGCACCGGGAATATTGACGAAAATGGTACCTACTGCGATAGGCAGCAACAGCAGTGGTTCAAACTGAAACTTTGGGTGTATGGCCAGAAACAGCAACAAACAGCCAATCAGGATCATTGCACCCTGACCGGTTTCCATTTGGTACAAGCCGCTGTCATGCCACAGGTTAATCAGGCTTTCCATTCAGGCACTCCTTCCTTACGCGAGGTTGTACAGAGTGTCGCCCACTTTCACTGACACACCTTCTTTGGCTGAGACGCCGGTTACCGTACCCGTGCGTGGAGCACGTATTTCGGTTTCCATCTTCATGGCTTCTAGAATCACGACAACATCGCCTTCTTCAACCTGATCGCCAGTTTCAACCAGTACTTTCCAGACGTTACCAGCCAAAGGAGCACACACCGGATCACCATCACCCGCCGCCGCTACCTCACCGCCAGCTGCTGTCGAAGAACCGCCCATGCTCAGCGGAGCACCGTTGACAGAAGCCAGATGCGTAACGTCACCGCCATCGTCCACTTTCACCACATAATCGTTACCATCAACGGAAATGGTGAAGGTATCTTCAGCGTCGCCTTTCGGAGCAGGTTCGAATGCATCGGGATTGCCGCGATTTTCCAGGAATTTCGGAGCAATCTGCGGGAACATGGCATAGGTCAGGGCGTCATCAATCTTGTCTGCTGCCAGCGTAATGCCTTTTTCAGCCGCCAGCTTGTCGACATTGGCAATCACCTTGTCCATTTCGTTTTCGATCAGATCCGCAGGCCGACAGGTAATCACTTCCTTGCCATCCAGAACTCTGGCTTGCAATTCGGCGTTCATCGGTGCAGGAGCAGCACCGTACTCACCTTTCAGAATGCCCTGGGTTTCTTTCGAGATTGACTTGTAACGCTCACCCGTCAACACGTTCAAAACAGCCTGGGTTCCGACAATCTGGGACGTTGGTGTCACCAGAGGAATAAAGCCGAGGTCTTCACGCACCCGTGGAATTTCAGCCAGTACTTCATCGAACTTGTCGGAAGCACCTTGTTCACGCAGCTGGTTTTCCATATTGGTCAGCATGCCGCCGGGAACCTGAGCCACCAAAATACGGGAATCGGTGCCCTTGAGCGCACCTTCAAACTTCGAGTATTTTTTACGGACAGCCCGGAAATAAGCGGCAATTTCTTCCAGCAACAGCAGGTCGATACCGGTATCGCGCTCGGTTCCTGCCAAGGCAGCGACAACGGATTCTGTTGCGGTATGACCATAGGTCATGGACATTGAGGAGATGGCAGTATCAACACGGTCAATACCCGCTTCAACCGCTTTCAGGATCGTCATGTCAGACAACCCCGAAGTGGCATGAGCGTGTAACTGAACTTCCAGATCCGTCTGGGCCTTCAATTTGCTCACCAGCTCAAAAGCCACATAAGGCGTCAGCACACCGGCCATATCCTTGATGGCGATGGAGTCTGCCCCCATGTCCTCAATTTTTTTGGCAAGGCTGACCCATGATTCCATGGTATGCACCGGGCTGGTCGTGTACGACAAGGTGCCCTGTGCGTGCTTACCCTGCTTTTTAACGGCCTTGAGTGCTGTTTCCAGATTGCGTGGGTCATTCATCGCATCAAAGACACGGAATACATCCACACCGTTGGTCGCTGCACGCTCAACAAACTTCTCCACCACATCATCTGCATAATGACGATAACCCAGCAGGTTCTGGCCACGTAGCAGCATCTGATGTGGCGTTTTGGGCATAGCCTTCTTGAATTCGCGAATACGATCCCAGGGGTCTTCTCCCAGGAAACGGATACAGGAGTCAAATGTTGCACCACCCCAAGATTCCAGCGACCAGTAACCCACCTGATCGAGTTTTTCAGCAATCGGCAGCATATCGTCGATACGCATGCGAGTTGCCAGAATGGATTGGTGCGCGTCGCGTAATACGACGTCGGTGATTCCGAGTTTTTTAGAATCGGTCATGGATGATGGCCTTTTCTTCCGATAACGTTGTTAACGTTTTGGTTATTATGATTCGTGCGCTACTTTTGGCGCGCACGATGTTCCTTGACCGCAGCTGAAAGTACTTTCAACAGTTGCGGATCTACTCCCTGAGGTTGAGACCGTTTCTTTTTTGCCGCTACCGGCACGATCACTTCCTCTGGAGCATACTTGTTTACCAGCTTGGACATGAATCCGGTAACGAATACCAGCATCGTCAAGAAGACAAATACCGTACCCATACCAAAAACCATCAATTCCAAACCTTGCGTGACGAGTCCTGGCTCAGACATGCAAGCGGCTCCTTTTTAGTAATAATTTTTACGAACAGCGAGTATTTCCCCACCAATATTCACCGGCATAACCCATGTTTATAACGGGGAAAAACCGGATAAGACTACTTTAAAAGGACTAACTCTTTCAACTGTGCCAGATCAAGGCGAATTACTGGCAACCTCCAAACAGGGTCTCCAAGCTACTGAAACCAGTAGTATTTCTGAAACTTATATCAACTATAGCTTAAGCAAATAGTCCTATTGACACATTTGACCGGGATATACGGCCAAAGTGGAAGGCAAAATACTTGACCTCAACACCATATAATGCTCAATTTCCGCGCCTGATTTCGTCTACACGCTTTTTCGTCTCTGCGAGCACTCCCATGTTGCCATTTGACCCCAACAGTTCTCTTTATATCGCGTTAGCGCCCATGGAGGGATTAATGGATTTCCATTTACGGGAAATACTGACCGCCGTCGGGGGAATTGACCATTGTGTTACCGAATTTATTCGCATCAGCCAAACGGTATTACCCAATCGCGTATTTTTAAAATATTGCCCGGAGCTGGCACAAGGCGGCAAAACCCTGGCAGGAACGCCGGTGCATATTCAATTATTAGGCAGCGATCCGGAGCTGATGGCAGCCAATGCGGCACGGGTTGCCGCACTGGGTGCACCGGCAATTGATCTCAATTTTGGCTGCCCGGCCAAAACCGTCAACCGCAGCCAGGGCGGCGCTGTGCTGTTGCAACACACTGAGCGCCTATATGCCATCACCAAGGCCGTCCGCAACGCTGTGCCTGCCCACATTCCGGTCAGTGCCAAAATGCGTCTCGGCTACACCGATAAAGCGCTGGCGCTCGACAATGCCCAGGCTCTGGCCGCTGCCGGAATCCAGTGGCTCACAGTACATGCCCGCACCAAAACGGAAGGCTACAAGCCCCCGGCATGGTGGGAGTGGATCGCCAACATCAAACAGGTTGTCGATATTCCGGTACTGGCCAACGGTGAAATCTGGACACCCGACCAGGCGGCAGCATGCCAACACCAGAGTCAGTCACGCCTGTTAATGATTGGTCGCGGCCTGGTCGCAAAACCCGATCTGGGTCTGCAGATTCGTGCGCAACAGCAAGGCTTGTTTCATCAAAAGTTAGCCTGGCAAGACTATCTGGCGTTGTTTTACCAACTCGCAGAACGACTTGAGCATCTGGAAGACAAACAACTCACTGACCGCATGAAACAGTGGCTGCATTATTTTTCGCTGCATTCCACAGAAATGGAAAGCGTCTTCCAGGCGGTCAAACGTCATCGCAGTCGCCACGACTTTTTTGCGGCACTGGAATCCATAGGCCAGACCATCAAGCTGCAACCGACTGTCTGAAGTTCCAGCCCTCCTGTTCAGACCTTATAGCATCTGACCATGGACTCAATAAAAACAATCGAATTCTAAAATCAAATACAAGATAGCTATTATTACTGTGCAAGATGAGGTGAGTAGCCGATCGGTTGCTGGTCGATCAAACAAACCGGTTTCCTGGCGGTTGATCAGCACAGACTGGCAGTGATCAGGTGAGAGAGGAAACAAGCGTCCACTGTCTGTCTATTGGCGGAAAATGACAAGCACCGGCATCTTCCGCCAGACGCAAGTATCCGAAGCACCGCCAAATTGAGAGGAACCAATTTGGGCGTATCCCAACCAATCGGGTACCCGATCAATATTTGTTGATCGACATTCAGGCATACTCACAATCGTCACACCGCCAATCATGGCAACCATGACTGGATCATGTTTTTATCCACAGACTGCTTACCCAAGGGAGAACACTATGAGCATCAATATTGGAATCAGTGACACTCATCGCCAAGCCATCGCTGACGGCCTCGGTCGACTGCTGGCGGATACTTACACCCTGTACCTGACCACCCATAACTTCCACTGGAACGTCACCGGGCCGATGTTTAATAGCCTGCATGTGATGTTTATGGATCAATACACTGAACTCTGGAATGCCGTCGATCCCATTGCAGAGCGCATTCGCTCATTGGGACACGTTGCACCAGGGTCCTACGCCCAGTTTGCCGAACTGGCCTCACTGCCAGATGCCCCAGCCATTCCACCCAAAGCAATGGATATGGTTGCCATCCTGGCTCAAGGACACGAATCTGCGGCCCGCACTGCCAGAAACCTGTATGCGCTGGTCGGTGAAGCTAACGACGAACCAACCGCAGATCTGTTAACCCAGCGCCTGACGGTGCACGAACAGACAGCCTGGATGCTGCGTTCCCTACTGGAAGACTAAGACTAACGCCCTCACCTCAGTCATCCTGCAGATGCAGCCTGCCGATCACTCCGGCAGGCTGTATGTCCAGAAACACTGGCAAAAAACCACCGATACAGCAGTCGGTTTTGAGCTGATATTCCTGTCTTCGGGATGCCTTCGCCGTAGAAATAGGCACTTGCCACTCACGATGAAAGTGCAAGCTGTCTGCGGAAATTGTCTGTTACCTGTAAAAGTGCTTTTCTCCACTCGACTTCGGATTTAACTTTACAGATTGTAGGGCGAGTAACCAGTACAATAGCGTTATTGTTAGCAGAGCGGGCACCTGACTGATAATCGCAGCCAGGGGGATTCTGGTCGTGTCAAAGTAATAGAAAGACAAACGGAACGCGGTTCGAAGTGAACGTTAAGCGGTCATTGCAGTGTAGCTCGTTACCGGACAAAACCCAAAGCTCCCGACTAAAGGAGCAATTTCAAGGAAAGCCTGCTCTCGAATCCGAGTCCAGGTAGCGCAGAGAAATCCAGGAGTTATCTATGAGCGATGCGGACATCGTATTCCAAAGCTACGGGCGTAGCTGCAACAACATTGTCTTCTTTGAAGACTTTTATTCCATTTTCATGAGCAAGTCACACGACGTTCGGGAGATATTCAAAAACACCAATATGGAGGCTCAACGTGCCTTGCTACGCAGCGGTATCCTATGGCTGGTGATGCACTCACGCGGCATGCCGGATACCAAAATAAAGGCCCTTGGGAAAAGTCACAGCCGTGGAGAAATGAATATCAACCCCATGTATTACAGCCTTTGGCTGGATGCTCTGATGGAAACCCTGGCGCGCCATGACCCTAACTTTTCGAAGGAGCTGGAGCTTACCTGGCGCCGGACACTCAAGCCAAGTATCGACCTGATTCAAAGCATGTATTAATCAAAAACACGCCTGACATGTCATTTTGATCTAAATAGAAACATTGACCTCCTCACAGGTTTCAGAGCAGTCTGGTGACTGTCGCATAATCCAGTGAAGGAGGTTTGCATGAACGGGCATACCGAACAACGTCATACCCCGAGAGCCGATATTTCATCCAACGTCAGTGTCTTTCAGCAGGGCGATTTGTCCTACCTTGGTTTACTACTGAACTGCTCAGATGAAGGACTGATGATATCGACCTATGAAGCCATTGAACCCGGTACCGAATTAAATCTGGAGCTGGTCGACGTACGACCTGATCTGGACGTTCATCGTACCGGTTTTTGCCAGGCAGAAGTGGTCTGGAGCAAACCCATCACCCCCAGCCTCTACAGCGCTGGCTGCCGTATGAAAGCCCCTTGCAACACACTCAACGGCATGATCAGAAGCTATCAAAAGACGGAGCCTGATCCTGTGGGTTAATAACCCAAGCCATTCATCACAGCTGGTTGCCCTGCCGACTGTCAGAGCAACCAGCCACCGATCGTTGCTACAGCAATGCCTACCATCCAGATTGATACACTGCGCAAATGCAATTGCTGCCATTCATCCAGCTCCGCCGCCGCCGCCGGGCAATCGGCAGCAGCACTGTGCCAACAGCGTTTTTCGTGACTGAACGACAACGCCGCACTCGCCACATCCACCAGCACTTGCTGGCTGTCGATGGCCGTTTTCCACAACAACTGGCGCCATACCGGCAATGCCATCGTCATATTACCAGCCAGGCAATAGGTCAGCCCCAGCAAACGCGCCGGTGCCCATTCCAGCCAGTGTAAACACCAGCTTGATACACGATCGGCTTGCGCCTTTTTCCCGGCATACTGATTGCCGGAATCAACGGCTTCTGACGGATCGTCTGTGTCAGTCTGTTGCTCTTGTTCCGCTTGCTGTGCCGATTCCTGCGATTGTTCCGGCTGCTCCGGTGATTCTTCTGAAGTACTCGCTTGTTGCCCCAAGGCCGCTTGAGCACGGACAAAATGCAATGTTAGCCAGGCCAGCACAACGCCACCCACATCGGCAAACATGTACCAGAACACCATCAAAAAGAAGTACTCAAACCAGCGGTACAATACTGTATGCAAAACTTGGGTATTCAGGGTTTCCGGATCCGACGATAATGCCAACCCCGGTACTGAAACCGCTTCATCGGCACAATGAAATGCCCCCTGAATATCACCGCTGGCCAAATGCTCGCGGTAGCGTTTCAAACCGGCGGCCATATTGGCCTGAGACAGTACCAGTAATAACAGCCCGACCTCCGCCACGGCGGATGGTAATCCCCAGGCAAACGATTCCAGCCACACAAATAACAAAGCAACCAGAATACTGGGCAGTATCACCAGCAGTATCAGCCTGATGGGGGCACTCAGGCGTTCAAACCCTGGCCAGCGCTGCCACAGTGCCAGCCAGCGATCGTACAAACTGCCTTGTCCCCAGCGACGAGCCCAGGGCAACTGCTGTTGCAACAACAACGAGATAAACAGAATCAGAAATTTCATAAATCATACTCATCCGGTTTCAGGGAGTTCAGGTAGCGGCCCCAGTCAAACGCCGGGCCGGGATCCGTCTTGCGACCCGGTGCGATATCGTCATGGCCCGCGATACGGCTGCCGATCATCGGGTAGTATCGGCGCAAGGCTATCGTCACCCGAGTCAGCACCTGATACTGGGCCTCACTGTACGGGGTGTTATCGCAGCCTTCCAGCTCAATACCAATCGAAAAATCATTACAATCAGTCAGACCCTCATAGCACGATACTCCGGAGTGCCAGGCGCGATCGTTAAAGTTGACAAACTGATAGAGCGTGCCATCCCGCTCAATCAATAAATGGCTGGACACCTGCAAGCCATCGATTTCAGCAAAATACGGATGCTCGTCGACAGCCAGCTGATTGCTGAAAAAGCGTTGTATACACCCGCTGCCAAATTGACCCGGCGGCAGGCTGATATTATGAATCACCAGCAATGAAACAACCGCCGCTGGCGGACGCTGGCCAAAGTTGGGTGAGGGCACCCATTGCGCGTCGGGCAAGCGCCCGTCTTTTACGTCCAAACTGAATGTTCTCCGTACTGTTTGGGTATCTTCACTCATTCATACTACACCGGATACAATCCTCCGCACCCGACAACCGAGGCCGGCAGCGTCATGCACCCATGCCGGGTTCCGTGTAAGATTCACCACCACAAGAATCCGCGATAGTCCGGGTCGCCTATAGGATGCATCTGAAAATGTAGCGAGCGATGAAAGGACAAAGCAAAAATCGACGAAAAAGCGCAATTTATGAGTGATACATGAGCATTTTGAGTCGATTTTTAACGCCGTCATTTCGAGCACCGGATTAAATAGATGTCCCCTATACCGTACCAACAATTAATATCAAGAGTCATGTCATGAACCTGAGCCTACACGCTGCCGATATTACCAACGCCGTTACCACTGCCCTGACCGAAGATGTCGGCAGTGGTGATATCACGGCCCGCCTGATCCCGACGCAGCAGCGCTCCCAAGCCCGTATTATCAGCCGTGAACGCGCCATCATCGCAGGCAAAGCCTGGGTCAATGAAGTCTTCCGTCAGCTCGACCCGAACGTCCAGGTCATCTGGCGCGTCTCCGAAGGTGAATGGGTGCGCCCAAACCAACTGCTATTTGAACTGTCAGGCTCAGCGCGCAGTCTGCTCACTGGCGAACGCTGCGCCCTGAATTTCCTGCAAACGCTCTCAGCCACTGCCACTTTATGCCGACAGTATGCCGATCAGGTTGCAGGTACTGGCGTCAAGTTGCTCGATACCCGTAAAACCCTGCCGGGTTTACGCATCGCACAAAAATATGCGGTCAGTGTCGGCGGCTGTTTTAACCATCGAATAGGCCTGTACGACGCCTTTTTAATCAAGGAAAACCACATCATGGCATGTGGCGGAATTGCCCAGGCCGTTGCGGCTGCCCATGACATCGCCCCTGGCAAACCGGTCGAGGTTGAAGTGGAATCCATGAACCAGCTGGACGAAGCCATCGCTGCCAATGCCGATATCATCATGCTCGACAACTTCACCCCCGCCGAGATGACCACAGCGGTACAACATGCCCGCGCTGCCACTGCCAATCGCCTGGAAGGGCCAATCAAACTGGAAGCATCCGGTAATATCACCGATGCCACCCTGCTGCCTTACGCCCGCACCGGGGTCGATTACATTTCCATCGGGGCGCTGACCAAAGATTGTAAAGCGATTGATTTATCAATGCGTATTACACTCTGACCGGTGATCAGAACACAGGCTTGTGGGGCAGACTCGGGCTTTGATAAAACGCTGGCCCCGTCACAGACACTGAAGCCATCAAAACTGAAGTAACAGACACTGAAACGACAACCGCTATAACGGAACTCCTATGCACCTCACATCGCTTAATCGTTATCAGGCATTTGCCGCTCACTTTGGTATCAGCCTGGTGCTGTTTCTGATGATGGTCGCGCTGGTTTTTGGCGTCTGGTATCCCGGCATTCTGAGTGCTGCCGATCCGGGCTGGCACCAGGCGCTGTTGATGATTGCCGGAGTTGATCTGGTGCTCGGGCCAACACTGACGCTATTGGTCTTTAACCCGGCGAAAAAAAGCCTGAAGATGGATCTCAGCATCATTGCCGCCGTACAACTGGCCGCACTGATAGCCGGTGTGTATACCGTGCACCAAACTCGCCCGGTCGCTCTGTATGTCGCGTTTCCACCCCAAGGCTACGAAATACTCTATGCCCACACCCTGAACCAGGACACCCTGGATGCGATTAAAGCCAGTGAGGATCAAGTGTTTTATTATCAGCCCAGTTCCAATGGCTCGATATTTGGCCCGGCCAGCTACAAGGATCTGACCCCGGCAGAACTCAAGCCCATCACCGACGGTGGCTTTATCGATTTTATCAATAGCCGGGCACCGGCTGGCACCTTCGAATACAACGACACCGTGCGACTGGCAATTGGCTTGAGCGGCAACTGGTTGGTAACTGATTTAAATGGCAAGGTAGTAGGGGTTCAACCGGAACAACAACTGCTGGATGAGCAAGCAGCGGATTCCGACACCGCAACCACAGAACAATAATTCCTCCCCTGCTTTCAATCCGTAGCGCTGCTCAACAAGCAGCGCTACCTGCGCAAGCCCACCCAACCAGAGTCCTCAGGCTTCGGCAATAATCACCGCCCGTAGCGGGGCTGGGTAGCCTTCGACGGTTTTGGAAAGATCATCCGGATCAAGAAAATCCACCAGCGAGTTATAACGCATCCAGTCGGTTGAATGTTGCTCCGCCAATGAGGTCTGATTCAGATCCACCACTCTGGCGTTGCGGAAGCCGGTGCGACGACACCACAGCAACAACGTCTCTACCGATGGAATAAACCAGACATTCCGCATCATCGCGTAGCGGTCTTCTGGCATCAGCACTTCACCTGGATCCGCGTCGATCACCAATGTCTCCAACACCAGCTCACCACCCGGCTTGAGTGCCCCACGCAACTCTTCCAGATGCTCAATCGGTGACTTGCGATGATAAAGTACCCCCATCGAAAACACGCTATCAAAGGCTTTCAAATTGGCAGGGACATCTTCCATTTTGAACGGTAGCAAATCCGCTTGGGGAGCGATTCCCTGGGCCGCTGTCACATAGCCCTTGATGGCCTGAAACTGCATCAGAAACAGCCGTGAAGGATCGACACCGATCACTCGGAAAGCGCCGGCTCCCAGCATCCGCCAGAGGTGATAACCCGAGCCGCAACCAACATCCAGCACGGTACGCCCCGTCAAGTCGGACAAATGAGGCGCCAGCCGCTGCCATTTCCAGTCCGAACGCCATTCAGTATCAATATGGCTATCAAACAGCTGGAATGGCCCCTTGCGCCATGGCATCAAGCCACGTAGCCCTTGTTCCACTGCCTGCGCCTGCGCCGGGCTGGTATGGCCCTTGATCGCCAGATCAAAAGTACCAAGATCACACGTAACAGCCGCTAGCCGGGGTAATAATCTCAAAGCGCCTACCCAACGTTGCTGATCACCGTGTTCCCTCGTGACCAGCAAATCCTCTAACTGCTCCGGCAACACCTCAGCCCAGCGCGCCATGCGGCTGCCCTCCCCTCGCATGGCCGTCAGCACGTCATGAAACCATGGCAACAGGGTTGCCGCATCGGCAGCATCAAGATCAGCAAACAACGGAGTAACATCAACAGGCATGAAGCAGACTCAAGCAAAAGGAGGAATAAGAGACCGTGTAACCGTGTAGTAGCGGCATTAACGGATAGCAAGAAATGAGACAAAATTAAAACACTGATACCAGCGAATAACCTGGCTGAACCCAGCAGCCAACAACCGTTGGCGATGTACCTCTTCGCGCTCCGGGATCAGATAATCCTCAATGGCCGTGCGCTTGCGGGCAATTTCCATCTCGCTGTAACCATTGGCGCGCTTGAAATCCCAGTGCAAGGCATCTTGCAACGGCTGCTCGGCAACCTCAAAACTGATTTTTTCCGACAGAATCAATGCGCCACCCGGAATCGTTGCCTCAGCGATACGAGTCAGCAGTTCGAGGCGCTGGTCGAGCACGATAAACTGCAACACATAATTCAGTGCCGTCACCGAGGCATTGTCCAGCGTCAACGAACAAATATCAGCCTGCAACAATTCAACCGCCACCGGATCACCGGCCAGGGAATGATCGTCGAGGGCAATATAATGTGCGGCGCGTTCCAGCATGGAGGCCGAATTATCCACCCCGATCACCTGACAACCACGGGCACGTACACCATGACGCATAGCCAGCGTGACCGCTCCCAGCGAACAGCCAAGATCATACAAGCGGGTGTTATCGCGGGCATAACGACCGGCAATAATACCGGACATCGCCACGGTTTCAGCATAGCCGGGCACCGAGCGTTTGATCATATCGGGAAAAACACGCGCCACTGCGTCATCAAAACGGAAATCGGCACTGTGGGCTTCGCGGGTCTGGTAGAGGTCGTCACGCTCGTTCATAGGTGTCTCGGGTCGCTTGGATGGGCCAGCACTGCAAGGCAATGCTCTGGCAAAAACAAACCGCCATGGTATCACAAGCCGATAAATCAGCCCGCAGCCAAACCGTCGCTCAACTGAGCCAGCGCCCACTCGGCAATCTCCAGATCCTCTACTGCCGTACCACCCGCAATCCCCAGCCCGCCAATCACATGACCACTATCAAACAAGGGAATACCACCCTTGAACAACGCCAGTCCACCATGAGTGGATTCAATCCCGGTCAGGGGACGCGACCGAACCACCTCACCAAAAGCGCCGCTGTCCGTGCGAAACAACGCCGAGGTACGTGCCTTGCGCTGGCTCACTTCACCAGGGCCAATCGCGGCGCCGTCCATCCGGGAAAAGCCAATCAAATGACCCCCTTCATCAACAATGCTGATCGACACCCGGACTCCCAGCCCGGTGGCTTTTTCTTCACACCATTGAATCAATTGTTTCACTGCGGTCGCAGATAAGCGGCTCATAAGCTCTCCAGGAAAAATGTTTGATCAAACGCGAAGCCCAGAAGTCTGTCGGGCTTAGGGCTGATCTACAGCGGAAAAGCTGAATCTGGCTCTTTTTTGAGCAAATTTTTGTTAAATAGAACCATTCTCCTCAAATTTGCGCAAAAATTGCTCAAACCAGTCTTTCCCTCGCAACGAACGCAGTCATTTCCGACGGGCGACCGGGAAATTGATCGCTGCCTGTATCCTCAACCCAGAATTGATCAATACCGGTATTAATTTCAAATGGATATTGTAAAAAAGAAACCGTCGCAGTCGTCATCAAGGCAAAACCGATAATCAGCGTGACCATAAGGCAGCGTTTGACCATCAGCAACAAGCCACTACCGGCAAGCAAAAAGCCCGTTGCTGTGTTGGCTTTCATGGTCGGAAAACCAGGTGCAAGCACCGTCAGATCAGAATGACCCCAAAGCCACCCCAACAGTACGACCAAACCCAAGGCAATTTGCAGCAACGCCATGATCGTGACGACAAACGACGCAAGCTGAAGCTGCTGCTGAAGCCGAGGGTAAACCATAACGTGCAGAACCTGCCGGAGTGATGGCCAAAGTATAAGCCGCTTCCCCGTCCTTGCCGGTCTGCTCGACGAATTGCCGCGTCTATATCCGGATTTATAGCCGATGGTTAACAAGTCGGCCTGAAATGATAATACTGTTCATTCAATCGACTGGTGCTTCCCGGCTACCAAGGGATTCATGTAATTCATCCTCGGCATTGGCGTCGTCAACCAGATTTTTAGCCAATTCCTTTTTGACCCGAACACCCAATTTACGGAAACCATCGGCCTGACTGAGCAAGTTGCCACGGCCGGATTTCAGCGAATTCCAGGCCTCATCATAACCCTTGTTCAGCGTCGTCAGCTGGCTGCCCACTTTTTCGAATTTATCCACCACCACAGTGAGTTTGTCGTACAGTTTACCGGCCTGATCAGCCAGCTTTTCGGTACTTTTATTACGTCGTTCAATGGCCCACAAACTGGCCACCGTGCGTAAGGTCGCAAGCAGAGTCGTTGGCGTCACGACCACGATTTTTTGTTCAAACGCCGTATTAAACAGACTTTCGTCATGCTGGAATGCCAGCATAAAAGCTGGTTCGACGGGCATAAACAGGAACACAAAATCCGGTGAATTAAGACCATTCAGGTGCTGGTATGCCTTGTCACTCAAACTGCGGACATGGCTACGCACCGATTCCACATGCCGTTTGAGTGCCGCCGCCTGCTCCAGCTCGGAGTCGGCATTGACGTAATCGGTATAGGCATTCAGCGATACTTTGGAATCCACCACGATATGCTTGCCTTCCGGCAGGCGGATAATGACATCCGGGCGATAACGCTGGCCGCTGTCGTCCTGGTGGCTTTCTTCCCGGACGTATTCTTCGCCCTTACGCAAGCCGGAACGCTCGAGTACCGTTTCCAGCACCATCTCGCCCCAGTTGCCCTGGGTTTTCTTTTCACCACGCAGGGCGGTTGTCAGCGCATGAGCCTCAGTCGACATTTGCTGATTCAGCTTGTGCAGCTCAACAATCTGCGCCTGTAACGTGGCCCGATCACGGGTATCGCTAAGGTGGACATCCTCAACCTTTTTGCGCAAACCATCGAGCTGCTCTCGAAACGGCGTCAGCAAGCTGGTCAGCCCTTGCTGACTCTGTTGGGTAAACTGCTGCTGTTTTTGCTCGAAGATTTTTTGCGACAGATGTTCAAATTCTTGCAGTAACTGCTCCTTGTTTTGCTGCAGCAAGGCCAGTTTTTCATCGGCGTGCTGTTGCTGCATTTCTCGCGCCTGACGTTCGCTCACCAGTTCCGTCTGGCTGTTGCTCAAACGCTGCTGCAAATCGGCCAGACGGGTTTGCCACAACAACTGCGATTCACGACGTTCGATTTCCAGCGCCTGTTTCTGCGCCAGCGCGGCATGGCTGCGCTCTTGCCAGCGCGCCGCGTCGGTACGGGTAGCATTAAGTGCGGCATCCGTCTCTCTCAGACGGTTTTCCAATTCAGCAAGCCGCTGTTCCCGCTGGTGCTGTTGTTCCTGCTGTTGCTGGTGCTGCTGTTGATCCAGAAACAAGGCGGCCTGTGCACGACGTCTGGCAACCATCCCGGTCACCAACGAACCCAGTAGTATCCCTGCAATCAAACCGACCAGTGTTAACGGCAGATAACTGCCCATCATCTGTGGGTCAAATGGCAATAGCGGGGCCAAAGCCAATGCATCCATCAAAAAACTCCTCGTAGCCCGGCACTGATGGCATAGCTGTGGACCTCCTCAAAATGTGCCCGGTCGTATTCGAGATATAACGATACGGCACGGGAACCGAACCCTCCCAACGACAATCCGGCTTGCCACATCGGGGTACAACCCGATACTTCGCGGGCAGAATCCAGACTGGTGGCACTGGCGCGCAAGCACATACGCCCATAGCCAAACCACGGCCCCTGCCCTGGTTTGATTGGCAACATCGCCCGTACATTCCAGCTGAACGCAGCACCATCTTGTTGATAGACGGTATTCGACGAACGCTCGTCGCTGTCCGTAGTGCTTTTGTTGTCGTCAGCATTCCAGAGCCAGACATTCATTCCGCCCGACAGTATCGACCGCCAGCTGATACCACCACCAACACGAAAAAATCGCCCGACAACCGCATGGCGGCTACTGCCGTCGGGTTCGTTGGCTCGTTGCCACTCGGTTTTTGGCCAGTTCAGTACACTAAGGCCGTACGCCGCATCAAAATAGGGATTGAACCCGCTATTGAACCCGCTATTGAACCCGCTATAGGTGCGATTATCCGAGGTAACCACAGGAAGACTCGACCAACTCGGTTGCGGCGTGTGTATACGCACCTCGGCAGCCAGGGTAACCCCGCTGGTCAGAACCAGACTGACCATTAATACAATCCGAAGCATATGCTTACACCTGTTACCTGCCACCCGACAACCTCAAAGCCTCCGGTCCACACTCGCGCCACCTGTTTTTACAAGCAGCTGCACAGGCGATTAAACATGCCGAATCAGGTCGGCAAGTGAATGAATGATCAGATTCGGCTGGCAGGTAGCAATATTTTCGCCATGGTTATAGCCGTAGGGAACCGCCACGGTCATACAGCCTGCGGCCTTGCCAGCGTACATATCATTACGGGAATCGCCGACCATGATCGCTTGTTGTGGCTCTACCGCCATCAACTCGCAGGCGTGCAGAATCTGCGCAGGGTCTGGTTTACGTTGTGGCAGGTCATCACCACACACCACCGCATCAAAATCTGTCTCTTATACACATCTCCGAGCCCACGAGACAGGCAGAAATCT